>DASREX010000030.1:0-5295 GCA_035651855.1 Candidatus Sulfotelmatobacter sp. | reverse complement strand
CCTGCGGGATGGAAGAGGAGAGGGCGCGCTCGACCGCACACCAGGCTTCGTGCACCTGCAGCAGATGGGTGATCTGCAGCTCGATCAGCGTCACCGATTGCCGGCATTGCGCCTCGACCAGCCCGCCGCGCACCTGCTCATAAAAGCGATGCAGGATTTCGGCGACCTTTCCCCCCTGCTCCTTGTCGAGCGTAGCCTGCAAGTGCCCGATCACTTGAATGGCGTGGTTGATCTCGCGAGTGCGCCCCTCGATGTCGGCTTTGGCCTGCGCCGCAATGGCCCGCCGCAGATCTTCGACTGCCTGCTCGTACAGCAGGATGACCAGGCGCACGGGATTGGCTCCCGCCACCGCCGCTTCGCGATACGACAATCCTGGATTCATCACAATCCTGAAGTCTTGACGGGATGGCTGGAGCCGCTGGCGCGGCTGTAACCCATATCCATCGTGGCCAGCGTCTCGGTGACCTGCTGCAACAGCACGGGGTAGGCCTGCAGGGACGCATTGACCAGGCTGAACTGGCTGGTCAGCGCTTTCTGCTGGGCGGCCAACTGATCCTGAAAGTTGCTGATGGTGTCGGCTAGGTTCTGCTGCTGCGTCTTGTTCTGCGCCAGATCGAGAGTGAGCAGGCCTTGGGTGGAATCGGTCAACTTCATCAGATCGGCATGGAACGCAGTGGCGAATCCGGTGCCCGCGGCGTTCTGAAAAAAATTCTGGAAGGCTGCGGTATTGGCGGCCAGCACCTGGCCCATGCTCTGCCCCGAAGGAGTACTGCCCGCCGTCAGGGTGCCATCGTCATTCATGTTGATGCCAAGGGAAGCCAGATTGACCAGGCCGCTGTTTCCCGGGATCCAGCGGGTTACGTCCCGCAAAAGAATGCTCTGCAGCGTGCGCAGGGTGCCGTCTGAGCCCAGCGGACCTTCACTGTTGGTGGCGGCGTTAACCTTGAATTGCGAATTGATGCCTGTCATCACCCGGTTGTAGGCCTCCACAAAGGCATTCACCGCGCCGGCGATCCTGGCCGTGTCGGGGCCTACAGTAAGCAGCACAGGGCTGCCGGGCGCGGCGCTGGAGAGATTCAGCGTTACCCCCACAATCGCCCCGGTAACGGTATTGCTCGTGCTGAGGTAGGGGATGCCATCAATGGTCAATGAGGCATTCGCACCGCCCACCGGGGGACTGAAAGCGAGGCTGGTCGTGTTCTGCGTGACTGCAACGGCGCCTGGGATGCCGGTCGCCTGGGTCCGGATACTGAGGCGCGCTCCGTTGGCATCGCTGACAACCGCCGCTTGCACGCCCCAGCCGCCCTCCGCGCTCTGCTGGTTGATGGAACTGGCAAGGGTGGCGAGCGTGTCGTTGCTGCCCGCAGTAATCTGGATGTCCAGTGTCCTGCCACTCGGCCCGCCGATCTGCAGTTGCAACCCGGCCGTGTTTACGCCGGAGGGCAAAATCGCAGCATTGGCGCCGCCTGCGACACTGTCCGTGTAAACCACGCCGGCGGTTGCCAGGGTGTTTACCACCAGGCTGTGAGTCCCTGCGACGACAGCCATGTCCGCCGTGGCGGTGAGCACTGCTGGATTCGACGAGACGGCTGCCTGCGCGGTCAGGGCGCCCATCGGATCCGACAGGGCGGTCACCGCTTCCGCAAGGCTGGTTAAGTCGGAATTCATCGTAGTTAACAATCCAGCCTGGACGCGCAGCAGCGATTGTTCGCTTCCCCAGTCGGAAAGCTGCCCGCTCTTCTGATACAGAATCTGGTTGACCAGCGAAGCGACGTCCAGTCCCTCTCCGCTCAGCAGGCTCGAGGGGTTCAGGCTAACGGGCATGGCGAATTCCTCCCTCAGTGGCCGCCGGTCGCGCCTCCGGCGTTTTTCGGCTTTGCGCCTGTTGTTCCAGCGCCTGCTCGATGGCGTGCTGCAGGGCCAGAACCTGCGCGCTCGGCACCTGAAAAATGACCTTCCCAGATCCATCGAGATACTTGATTACGATCTGGTTCTGCGAATCGCGCTGCACTTGGACTGCATCTCGCGGTAATTCGAAGGATTTTGTATTCGCCGGCGGGAGGGTGGATTCTCGAATTGGCGAGTTTCCCGAATCGGATGGCGCGGGGTCTGGACGCGGCTTTGCGATCCTGGCGCGTGCAGCAGCATCGTGGGTCGGCGCCGATCGCAGATCGGGGGCGGCGATGGCAGGTACCGGATGGATGCTCATATCGAGCTCCGGAGCGGAGGCTGGGGAAGGCGGCTTCCCGCCTCCCCCAACTCGCTCCCGCGAATTACTGCAACAGCTTCAGAATAAGCTGCTGCTGCTGGTTGGCCTGGGCAAGAGCGGAGATGCCGGTCTGCTCCAGGATGGAGTACTTGGTAAGATTGGCGACCGCAGAGGGGATGTCCGCGGCGGTAATGCCGTTTTGTGCCGCGGTCAGGTTCTGCACCTCATTGCTGATCACGTTGCTGGCACTCTGCAGCCGGTTGACTACCGCGCCGATCGCGCCCCGCTCTCCGGCAACTGCCTGGATGGCGGAATTGATGTTGACCAGGGCCGCCTGCGCCGCTGTCGCGGTGAGCAGATCGGTTCCGGCCGCGGCGGAGAAAGTGGCGCCGTTGAGGAAACCGAATTCCGCGCCTGTGGTCACGGTCGAGGCCAGCGTTCCGCCAGCTGCGATCGCGGCTTGCCCGGTCTGGGTTGCGGACAGGCTGATGGTGTTGCCCGAAGCCGCAGCCGTGGCGTTGACGTTCGCGCCTCCGCCGGCCTGGTAGAGCGTGCCTGCCCCGGCTCCGCCGTTGATCGCGGCAGCCAGATTGGACAGCGTGTTTTCCAGGTTCGTAACCGGATTTGTGCTGGTGTCGAGGACAACATTCACCGCCGCCGCAGTCGCCCCCGTCTTGGCCGCACCGACCAGGGGGCCGGCGACGAAGGTGTAGGTAGTGCCGGCGATGACCAGTTTGTCTCCGGCGCTAACCGCACCTTTGGCTGCCAAAGTCGCGCTGGCGCCGCCCGCTCCCAACAGGCCGGACGAAGTCAATGCGATGGGCAGCAGCGTTATCTGGCTGCTCAAATTCGAGTCGCTCAGAAAGATGCTCTGGGAAGCGCCGTTGAATACGGCAGTCCCGTTGTAGGTGGTGGTGCTGCCGATGCGGTCGATTTCATTCTGGATGGCGGTGTATTCGGCGTTCAGCGCGATGCGCTGGGAGTCGCCGACTGTCCCGGTGGCCGACTCGGTGGCCAGCGTGACCGCGCGGTTCAGCAGGGTGGTGACTTGGGCCAGCGCGCCGTCGGCCACCTGCAACGATCCCACGCCGTCATTGGCATTGCGCGCGGATTGGGTCAACGCCGTGACGTTGGCCTGCAATCCGTTGGCGATGGCCAGCCCGGCAGCATCGTCGGCCCCGGTGTTGATACGGGAGCCGGATGAGAGCTGGTAAAGCACGCTCTGCAAACTGGTGTTGGTGATGGACAACTGGTTTTCTGCGGAAAGGGACGCGATGTTATTCAGGATTCCAATCGGCATGGTAAGTCGCTCCTTACTTTCAGATTTTTTCGGTTGCTCCTGAGGTTTTTCTCAGGATGTTCTGCGATGCTGTTGACCGTGCCGCTCGCGGAACCCCGAATTGCTTGTCTGTTCATCGGCGCATTCCCACCCGGCTTTAACCCTGGCGTCGATTTCCCAAAAGCGTCAGTAATTCCGCAGTAACGTTCCGTCGCGCTGGCGCTTAAACCCGGGCCCGGGCTTGCCGATAGTGCCTCGCAGAGCAGTCTGGATCTCTGCACGGGCGCAGACTGGGATGGTGGCCGCATGATTCAACTCACCCGCTTGAATAACAAAGCGCTGGCGGTGAACTCGGACTTGATCAAGTTCGTGGAGCAGGCGCCGGATACCCTGGTCACGCTCATCACCGGAGAAAAGATCCTGGTCCTTGAAAAGCCGGATGAGGTACTTGCCCGGGTGGTCGAATTCCGCCGTTCGGTGCTGGCGGGGCTATCTCTTACCTGGGATGCGTCCAGCGCTCACGCCTGGATCGCACGCTCCGCCGCACCGGTCAGCCATGAGCCGGAAAGGTAAGCGTGGATAAATCCAGCCTCAGCGGAATCATTCTGGCCATCGGAGGAATCATCGCCGGACTGATGCTGGAGGGAGGAAACCTCCGGCAGATTTTGCAGCCCACGGCAGCCATGATTGTCTTTGGCGGCACCCTGGGCGCCGTCATGCTGCAGTTTCCCATGCCGGTGGTATTACAGGCCGTGCGCCGGCTGGCTTCCGTTTTTGTCAGTCCGAAGCAGGATCCGCAGGCCATTATCCACCGCCTCGTAAAGTACGCCCAAAAGGCGCGCCGCGAAGGCGTGGTCTCCCTCGATGCCGATCTGCCCGACATTGAAGATCCCTTCCTGCGGAAATCCCTGATGCTGGCGGTTGACGGCACCGAACCGGAGGAACTGCGCAACATCATGGAACTGGAACTCAACAATCAGGCCGAACACGAGGATCAGGTGCCGCAGGTCTTCGAGTCCGCCGGAGGCTTCGCGCCGACCATTGGCATTATCGGGGCGGTTCTCGGCCTTATCCAGGTGATGCAGCATCTCGACAAGATCGACGAGGTCGGGCGCGGCATCGCCGTCGCCTTCGTGGCCACCATCTACGGCGTGGGTTCCGCCAACCTTTTATATCTCCCCATTGCCGGAAAGATGAAAATCCGCATCCGCGACGAACAGATCATCCGCGAGATGACCCTGGAAGGCGTGGCTTCGATCCTTGAAGGCATGAATCCCCACATGCTGGAGACCAAGCTGCTGAGCTTTCTGGTCGACGCGGAGAGCGCGAGTGAGAAGCAGCAGGAGAGCGTCCCCCGATGATTCGCCGGAAGCGTTCGCGGGGCCACGCCAATCACGACCGGTGGCTGGTCTCTTACGCGGACTTCATTACCCTGCTCTTCGCGTTTTTCGTGGTGCTCTACGCTTCGGCCCAGGTCGATCAGCGCAAGGTCGGCAAGTTGGCGATGGCGATTCAAGTCGCCTTTCAGGAGCTCGGAGTTTTCCCCGCTTCCAGCAGCCAGGTTCCCCTGGCGGTGGACGATCCCATGCCGTTCAGCACGGTACAGGCCATCGACAATGCCAGGCGCACCGGGGAACTGGGGCGCATTTCCTCTCCGCCGCTGGACGCGCTCAGCGGCGCCTCGCAAGAGGCGAACCTGGCGGCATTGCAGTCGGAGCTGCAGCAGGCGCTGCAGAAGGAAATCGCGATGAAGTCAGTTTCGCTTCACCGGGAGAGCGAAGGCCTGGTCATCAGCTTGCGCGAGTTC
>DASREX010000029.1:0-19543 GCA_035651855.1 Candidatus Sulfotelmatobacter sp. | reverse complement strand
AAACTCGGGCGAATCGCGATAAGGGCCTTGCCCCATCCAGTCCTCGACGCGGTCCGAACCCGCGTTGTAAGCCGCCAATGCGTGTTCAAATGAGCCGCCAAACTTGTCCACCATCCCGCGGAAGTAGCGCGTGCCCAATTGCAGGTTCATCGCCGGCAGGTAGAGCTGGCTGGCGCTGTAATGCTTCACGCCTTCCTGTCGCGCCACCACTTTTCCCGTCTTGGGCAGCAACTGCATGAGACCGACCGCATTGGCGCGCGATACTGCTACAGGATTAAATTCCGATTCCTGCCTTACGAGCGACGCTACCAGATAAGGGTCCAGCCCGTTCTTTTCGGAAAATCTCTTCAAGTCCGTCCAGTACGGCCGGGGAAACAGGGCGTCCCAGTACTCACGCGGCAGCATGGCGATGTCGACCGCGAAGTAGCTCGGCACTGACCGCTTCATGGTTTCGATGGCGCGGTCGTAGTGCCCGGTGTCGGTGAAGAGCTGGGCAGTTTCCGCCAACGCCCACGGGCCCGGATCCTCTTTAGCGGCGGCTTGCATCTCGCTGACCGCAAAATCCACCAGGCCGCCATTGCCCAGCAGCTTGGCCTTCTGCAGGTGAAGATTATCCGTTGGAGCTTCCGTCAGAGTTATCTTCTCGGCGTGCTCGAGCGGCGGAATGCGATCGAGCAGGGGAAACTCTCCGGGTGGATCGGCGACTTCCGGAAGCTTCTTCAGGCGCTCCCGCGCCAGTTCCGCGTAGTAGTAGTTGCGATAACGATCAGACAACTTCTGGTAGAAGGCGCGTGCCATGCCTGGCTGGTTATCCTCTTCGGCCAGCCGGGCGCGCCAGTACAGGGCCGCATTCGCCTCATTGCCGCCGGGGTACAGCGAAATCTGCTCTTCCAGCAGCTTCCTGGCTTCCTCTCTGCGCCCTTGGCGCAATGTCAGCCATGCCGTTTTCCAGTGCGCATAGGAGGCTTTCGATCCGTTGGGAAAGCGCTGCTGCAGCTCCCGGTAGCAGTCGAGCGCCTGATCGTATTCGTGATGAACCAGATGCAGGTTTGCGGCCGACAGCAACGCCGCTTCCAGCCACGGGCTGGTGGGCGCGGACTGGCGTAACTGGTCCACCATGCTGTAGAAAGTCGCATTGTCATCGGTTGCCCACGCCACCTCGCCCAGGATGTAAAGGCGGTGTGCGCTCTGTTCGGGAGTCGCCCCCGGCAGGCTCGCCAGTTCCCCCCTGGCCTCGCGGTTGCGCCCCGCCCGGTGCAACGCATCGGCCAGGGCAAGTTGCGCTTCCGGGCGAGTTTCTGGAGTAGCGTGCATCGCCAGCTGCGCAAATTCCGATGCAGCGTCAGCGAAGCGGCGCGCTTTTATCAATAGCTCTGCCCGCGCTTTGCGCTGGGCGGTGGTCGTCGCGGGCGCTCCCCGGAGTTTCGTCAGCTCCGAGTAGGCCGCGTCCGCGTCCGGCGAAGTCGGCATGTTGAAATACACGTTGCTGAAGGCTTCGGCGGCCTTCACGGTCTGGCCCAGGGCCGCATAGGCCTTCCCTACCGCGAGCTCGATATCGGATCGTACCGGCAGCCGGTCTTTTTCCAGCAAGTCGGCTGCTTCGGCGGCCCGGCCTTCGCTTAACAGTCCATTGCTATAGCTGAGATGAGCATCGCGCGCCAGCAATGAATCCGGATACGTGGTGCTGAAATTCGCCAGCGTCGCCATACCCTCGGCCTGACGCCCGGTTTGCAGGTAACAGGTTCCCAGGTAATAGGCGACGTAATCGCCCAGATCTCCCGCCAATGGCTTAGCCCGGTTCAGCGGATCGATGGCCTTCGCGCATTCGTGATCGATGACGTGAGCGTATCCCACCGCCAGCCAGGCTAACGCTCCCGCGTCCTCTTTGGAGTGGGCGCGGGCGAAGGCTTCGACCCCGGCATAGGCGGCGGGAGTGCGATCCTGGATCAATTGCTGCGCCATGGGCCGCAAGGATGTGGAGGCGACGAAGGCCTGCCGGATGCGGCGCACGCGCGGCGACATGACCCGGCGCCGCCGGCGCGCCGTGCTGCGGCTGCCCGCCGGATTCTTTTTCGCTGCTGCCCTGGATTTTGAGCTGGGCGTTTTCTTCGAGGATGGCGACGTCTTCGCTACCGGTGCCTGATCCGGGTTTGACGTTGCCGCTTGAAAGGGCCACGCACCGGAGGTCGCGCTTAACAGCCCGCCCGCCAAAGCGAGCATCCGCGAGTACTTGAGACTGAATCGAACCACTTTTATTTACTTGCCCGGGAAACCGAGATCCAGAACCTGCTGTAAATCCCCTACGGCCGAAGCCGTCCCTGAATTTGATGCCGCTTGCCGCGCCGGCAAACCAGCGCCCGGCGTAAGCCTATTTGCGGAAGTTCGCGCCCATCACGGAAAGATCATCTTCCGCCAGGCTGCGAATTACTTCTTTCTGGAAGTAGTCGCCGGCGCCCGCTACAGTGCTGCCGTAGCGCTTCTGGAAGGTGGCGCGGCTCTTCTCAATGTCTTCTTTCAGGCGATCGTAAAGATCTTTATTGCGCCGCCCTTCGGAGACTTTGGCCTGGTTATAGAGCTTGATCTCGTCCACCAGCAGGCGGGCGAAGCGTTGGGCCTTGCGGTGCGTATCAGCGTCCTCGGGCGAGAGCCCGGCAAAGGGATCGGTGGCCGGAGCCGCCGCCGCGCTGGCCGATGCACCGGTAGCGACTTCGACCACTTCGGCCGCCGGCTCAGGCTCGGCAGCAGATTTCGCCAGGTGCCTGGGAGTGTGCGCGGCAAAAGGATCGGAAAATGTGCTGACCGTCTGGACTGGCATTGCGCGCGGAGGCGGTTCGACCGCCGCGCTGTCCCCGGCCTCACGGTGGGCCTGCGCCTGCTTGCGCAGCGAGGTCACTTCCAGCCACGCGCTGGTGGTCATCACCAGCACTTCCAAAGAAGCGGCGTCGAGCAGGCCGGTCGCTCCACCGTCAGCGTACAGTAGCGCGGCTACTTTTTCCTTGAGGACGAGAGGCAGAACTAGAATCTGCTCGTTCTCCGGCCCGCCAAACTGTTTCACGAACCGACGGTCCATCTCGGCGATGTTGGCCGGGGCAGGCACCCGGTTCTGATAGGCGTGAGCCACCGGCCCGCTGCCAATATCTAAAGGAAAATCTTTGACCGCATCGTCTTCGCCCAGGCCGCGGCTCTGCCAGCCGGTAGCCGCTCCCGCTTTCACCACGAACAGCGCCACCCGCGCCGCATATCCGCAAGCCGCATCCAGCAACGCGCGCAGGATTTCTTTCTGCGTGCTCCCGGCATGAATCGCAGCCATGGAATGCACGAGGCCACTGGGAACGGGGGCGGCGCCTGCGCCCGCGCGCGGCGTCAGCGCGGGCAACTCCGCCAACACGCGCTCCACTATTTCGGATTGCAACTTCGGGAACTGGCGGTCGAGAACCTGCGCTACCGCGCGCTCGACGATTTGCTGAAGCTGCTTGCTGTCCGCCATTTCTCAGAAGACCGTTTCCCGCGCCACACTTTGAAAGTACGCAAAGTGACACGTTCCTAACTGCTGATTATACGGCACTTGTCAGAACGCAGAAGGTGACTTCGGTACCTGTTTCTCGGGAATAAATCCGCCCTTTTGGAACTGTAACGCAAACTCCGGTTGTGGGCCACCGCAATCCCATTCGCCATCCGGCTGGTTACCAAGTAAAATAACAGTTCCGATTTCGTTGTGTCGTCATTCGGGCGCTGAGAATTCTTGGTGACGTTGCTGCGACAGCGGGCAAAATTACTGAATCGCCGGGACCATGGGAGCCATCCAAAACAAACTAGATGAGCCTGTTAGCGAGGAACTAGCGCTCGTACGGGCGGCCAAGCAAGGGGACGATAGCGCCTTCGAAGAACTGGTCCGCCGCTACGATCGCAACGTGTTTCGGATCGCCCAGCACATCACGCAAAATCGCGAAGACGCGGAAGACGTGGTGCAGGAAGCGTTCCTCAAGGCCTACGGCAATCTGGCTAAGTTCCAGGAGCAGTCGAAGTTTTATACCTGGCTGGTGCGGATCGCCGTGAACGAAGCGCTGATGAAGTTGCGCCGGCGCAAGCCTGAGCGCACCGTTTCGCTGGACGAGGACATCAAAACCGAAGACGATTCCTTGCCCCGCGAAATTGCGGACTGGAGTCCGAATCCGGAACAGCAGTACACGCAAGCCGAATTGCGCGAGATCCTGAGCAAGACCATCCAGGGACTGCCCCCGGGCTTCCGGACGGTGTTCGTGCTGAGAGATGTCGAAGGTTTATCCACGGAAGAGACCGCGGCGGCGCTGGAACTGAGCGTGCCCGCGGTAAAATCTCGGCTGTTGCGGGCGCGCCTGCAACTGCGCGAGCGCCTGACCCGGTACTTCCAGAGGCGCGAGAACGGCGATGACAAGAAAAGCAGTGCCAGAATTGGAGATTTGGAAAATGATGTGGCGAGCGGAGATGGCAACCAGTGAAATGCTCTGAATTCCTTCACGAGCTGACCAGTTATCTGGACGGCGTTCTTGACGAAAAAACCAAGGTGGAGTTAGAAAATCACCTCTCCTGGTGCCACAACTGCTACGTGGTGTGCGACACCACCAAGAAAACCATCGAAATCTATCGCGATTCCCAGCTCTATGAACTGCCGGACGATCTCCGCAGCCGCCTGCGCTCGGCGATCATGACCAAGTGCCAGCAGCAGAAAAAGCGCGGCCCGCAAAGCGTGTAGCCCACGCCGCCAGACCATCGTAGTTCTGCCCATTCCGCTATCGCCGTACCTCCTGCGGTACCCTTTCCTTTTCGCGACACAATCATCTCGGTTATCGAATGAGGCCCCAGGCTTGGTAGGCGCACCCGTCCTGGTGGACCCTGGCGTTCTACGATTCAGCTATGCCACATCGCGTGTGTCCGTGGTGGATTGGTTATTTCCTCATCAGCCCTGTGCGCCGGTGGCTGCAGGATCCGGTGAAGATTCTCAGCCCTTATGTGAGGGAGGGGATGACGGTGCTCGAACCCGGGCCGGGGATGGGCTTTTTCACGATCCCGCTGGCGAAACTTGTTGGCCCATCCGGACGCGTGATTGTGGTCGACGTGCAAGCGAAGATGATCGCAACGCTGAAAACCCGCGCTGCCCGGGCCGGGTTGCTGGATCGCATCGACGCGCGGGTGGTGTCCGCAGCGAGCATGGCGCTGGACGACCTCTGCCGCAAAATCGATTTCGCACTCGCATTCGCCATGCTTCACGAATTTCCAGACGCACCGCGCTTCTTCGCGGAGGTCGCGCAAGCCTTGAGATCAGAAGGTAAGGTGCTGCTCGCGGAGCCGCGAGGACACGTCAAGCCGGCGATGTTCGACTCCCAGCTGCGCGCCGCAGAAAGTGCTGGATTTGCGGTGGCCGCGCGGCCGCAGATCCCCCGCAGCCATGCCGCTTTGCTAACCAGGAGTGCAAAATAGTTCACTCCAAGGCAGGTTTGTTCCCGGCCTGGACCGAAGTAAGCCTCGTGGATCGAACTACATCCACTGCGGCCCCTCGTTTGCAACACCCTCCTGTGGAAAACCTAAACCCTTTTGGCGATCGGTGAATCTAAGTGAATGAGTGGCCGCGTATACACAGTCGTAGTGAGGGGGCGCACACTCGGTACAACCCAGGTCTGGCATACACGCTCAGGTATGGAAGGTGGGTTATGATCGCAAAACTGGTCGAAGCTCTTTTCGGCTGCAGACACTCCCGTTATAGCTTTCCCGTTACGGTTCGCCGCGCCAAACGCCGCCCCCAGGCTGCCGCGCTGACCGGAACCTACGTCGTCTGTCTCGATTGTGGGAAGGAATTCGCCTACGACTGGCAGGAGATGAAGGTCATTACTTCGCCGGAACGTCATCGTGAACGCCTGGCGGAATTGGCCAAGCACACCGCCTGAATCTGCAGGAAGCTGAAGCTTCGCGAGATTGAAATCCGGCGCCTGCTGAGCTTACACGCTACATCCACGCCCTCGAGACTCTGTTGTCGGCCCCGGACGAATGCGTCCGGGGCTACGTGTTAGCGGGCCGGGTAGTCCGCGGGGATGGGCACAGGAACGCGCTTATCCAGCGGGATGAATTCCCGCTCTCCCTGTCCCGTATAGATCTGGCGGGGGCGCGCAATCTTCTGCTCGGGATCGTTCATCAGCTCTTCCCACTGCGCCAGCCAGCCTGCCGTCCGCGGGATCGCAAACAACACGGTGAACATTTCGGGCCGGAAGCCCATGGCCTGGTACATAATCCCGGAATAGAAATCCACGTTGGGATAGAGCTTCCGCTTCACGAAATACTCGTCTTCCAGCGCGATGCGTTCCAGTTCCAGGGCAATGTCCAGCTTGGAATTCCGTCCGGTTACCTCAAACACCTGTTCCGCGCTCCAGCGGATGATTTTCGCCCGCGGATCGTAATTCTTGTAGATGCGGTGCCCGAAACCCATCAGCTTGAGCTTGCCTTCCTTCACCCTCTTGATGTAAGCGGGGACGTTGTCTTTGGTGCCGATCTCGTCCAGCATCTTCAGGACTTCTTCGTTGGCGCCCCCGTGCAGGGGGCCGGCGAGCGCCGACGCGGCGGAGGCCACGGCCAGGTACGGATCCGTCTCCGAACTTCCCACCGACCGCATCGCACTGGTACTGCAATTCTGCTCGTGATCGGCGTGCAGGATGAAGAGAATGTCCAGAGCCCGCGCAATCGCCGGATGCGCCACGTACTTCGGCTCCACCATCTTCCACAGCATGTTCATGAAATTCTCGGTATAGCTCAGATCGTTGTCGGGATACACGTAGGGGAAGCCCACGTTATGGCGGTAGGACATGGCCGCAATCGACGGCACCTTGCCGATCAGCCGGATGATCTGGTGCATGCGGTGCTTGGGATCGCGCACGAACTTGGCGTCGGGATAAACGCTGGAAAGCGCCGCAATCGTGCTCACGAACATCGACATGGGGTGCGCCGAATAGCGGAATCCTTCCATGAACTTCTTGGTGGTTTCATGCAGCATGGTGTGGTGCGTGATGTCGTACACCCACTGCTTGAGTTCCTTCTCGGTCGGCAATTCACCGAACATCAACAGGTAAGCCACTTCCAGAAAGGTGCAGCGCTCGGCCAGCACCTCGATCGGATATCCGCGATAACGCAGAATTCCCTTGTCGCCATCGATATAAGTGATGGCGCTCTTGCACGACGCCGTATTTAGATACGCGGGGTCGTAGGTCATCACGCCAAAATCTTCGGGCCCGGTTTTGATCTGCCGCAGATCCATCGCCCGGATCGTGCCATTGTCCAGCGGTACGGTATAGGTCTTACTAGTGCGATTGTCAGTGATGGTCAGTGTATTTTCCGGCATGTACGTGTCCGCCTTTTTTGCGCCCGTAATAACAGCATAGTCGAGCGTAAGTTGTTCCCCAAGTCCTATCTGTGACCGGGATCACAGGCACTAGTGATGAGATGTAATTCCCGGGGAATTGGTGATCCCTGCATTTGCGGGCTTACTGTGCCTTCGAGGGCCGGGTTCTCTTCGCGGAGTGGGCTTGCGAGTTTAATATCCCCAGCCTCTCGCACAAAGTGCGAGAAGGGTGGGGCAACCATGGGCACAGGAGACAAAAAAAACCGGCGGCCTTGGCCGCCGGTTCCTCAAACAACTTATCTAGTTCGAATCGTCACGCCGCTTCAGGGTAGGGCGATCATCGTCCTTCTTGCTGTCGTCGGACTTGTCCGTGGTGTTCGAAGTACGCCGCAAGCTGGGCTTATTGGCATCCTTCTCGTCCAGCAGCTTGTGCTTATTCTCGATCGCCGCCAGCCTGGCTTTGACCTCGTCGAATTCCGAAGTCGTGACCACGTACTGCTGCTTGGCAGGAAGAATCTTGCGGATTTCATCCTGCGATTTCTCGATGCGGTCGGGAGTCTGCGGGTGCGTGTCGAAGGCCTTGGACAGGGTTCCCGGCTTCTTTTTCTCCATGGCTTGGATCTTCTCGAAGAACGACACAAAGGCTGACGGATCATACCCGGCACGGTACATGTACTCGATGCCCAGGTAATCAGCTTCTGCCTCGAATCCGCGCGAGAAGTGCAGGAAGGTCAGCGGAATCCCCAGTCCCATGCCTTCGTAAATGCCATATCCCAAAGCGCCGCCCATGAAGATAGCGGGCAACGAGGCCAACTGCAGAAGATTGGCGCGCGTCATTTCGCGTCCATAGTGGCAGGCGGCAACGTGGGCGATTTCATGCGCCATCACTCCCGCCATTTCAGCTTCCTCGTCGGCGGCCAGAATCAAGCCGGAATTCACATAGAAGAATCCGCCGGGCAGCGCCATCGCGTTGACCACGTCGGAGTCAATGACCTTGATCGTGAACGGCACCTGCGCATCGGAGTTGCGCACCAGGTTCTGTCCCACGCGATTGACATACTCGGTTATGACAGGATCGTTCACCAGTTTGATCTGCGACTCGATCTGCTGCGCGTACTGCCGGCCACGGGCCACCTGCCCTTCCACGGAGTACCAGTTCCCTACGCCGCGACCGCAGCCGACGTTGCGGTTGCCCACGGCGTCGACGTCGGTCTTCCCGCCATTGTGCTTGATCTGGCTATCGTCCTGGGTCGGCAGGGCGGCAGGCTTCTGCTTAGGGGCATTCTGCACGTCCCCGGCTTTGGGCTGCCCCGCGTCCGGATCGGGAGCCTGGCTTTGGGGTGAGTTCTGGCCAGGATTCTGGGTCTGGGCAAACGTCCAGGGCTCTACACTGAACGCCGCCAATCCGATCGCAATTGCCAGCCATCTGAGTTTCATAGGGGTACTCCTTACGCCCGATTATACGCCCGCAGGGGAAAGGCCAAGTCGTTGTTCTTGACCCATTTATTAGACGCTCCCGACCCCGCCCAGGTTATCCCGGCTAAGCCATTTTGTATCAAGGGGTGGCCCTTCGTGATGTACACTGCGGCGACATCCAGGGGGTCCACGTGCTCCATCGCCGCCAGTTTCTCTCGACCGCCGCTTCCGGGATCGCGGCTTCTCTCGCCTTCCGGGGCAGGCTGCTCGCACAAGTAGAAAATGCGCCGCCTCTGCCGGATCACTCCCTGCTCGAGAGCAACGAAGACGCTTATTGGGCTCAGATGCGCCGCCAGTTCATCATCCCCGAGGATGAGATCTACCTGAACAACGGTACTGTCGGCTCCAGCCCCGCCCCCGTACTTCGCGCCATCTTTGACGGATACAACTCCACCGAAAAGATGGACCAGCACGACCCGGAAGATTACCCCATCTGGGGATATGCCGCCTGGAACGAATTCCGCGATCCCCTCGCCCAATTTGTGGGATGCACCCGCGACGAGATTGCCCTGCTGCGCAATGCCACCGAGGCCAACAGCTACATCGCGAACGGCGTCGACATGAAGCCGGGGGACGAGGTGCTGATGACCGATCAGGAGCATCCCGGCGGCGAGCATCCCTGGAACCTGAAAGCCAAACGCTACGGCATTGTGGTCAAGAAAGTCACCCTTCCCCGCCCGGTAAAAGACGCGGCGCAGGTGCTGAACCTGTTCAACGACGCCATCACAGCGCGCACCCGCGTGCTCTTCTTCAGCCACATCACTACTTTTTCCGGGGTCGTTCTGCCAGCCAAAGAACTGTCGGCGCTCGCCCGCACCAAAGGCATTCTCTCCGCGGTAGATGGGGCCCACGTGCCCGGAATGATGCAACTCAACGTGCGCAATCTCGGCTGCGACCTGTATTCCTCAAGCCCGCACAAGTGGCTCTTCTCGACCAAGGGTTCCGGATTTCTCTATGTGCGCGACGAGGTGATCGATCGCCTGTGGAATACGATCGCCACCGAGGGGTGGGATGACAAGAAGATTCGCGCCGAACGCTTTCAGCGAATCGGCAGCTCCAACGTTCCCGCGCTCTGGGGGCTGCGGGCCTCCATCCAGCTCGCCAATGATATTGGCATGGAGCGCATCGAGCGGCGACACCGGAAGATGGCCGACTACATCCTGGCCGAAATGATTCGACGCGGCGCGGAGTCATGGACTTCGCCCGATCCAGCCCTGCGCTGCGGAATCGTCAGCGTAAACGTCCCCCCGGTACAGCGCGGCGATCTGGAAAACTGGCTCTGGAAAACGCATAAGATTCGGATCCGCGGCGGCGATCCCCACAAGCTGCGGCTTTCCACTCCCTACTATCTGCAGAAGCGGGATATCAATCGATTTCTGGAAAAGTTCGACGAGTACAAGCGGGAGAAGAAACTCGCCTGAGCCGGGTAGGGCAAAGTACCCGGAAGCTGACTACCAGACGGTCCGGATGAGTGGACTGGCCAGGATTCTTTCATCCCCCGTGATCAGAGTGAGGCCCAGGCTCCTCGCGGTAGCGCCGATCAGGCGATCCCCGGGGTCTTTTGGATAAGTGTCCGGGAACATTGTGGCCAACGCCGCAACGTCAGGGGTAATCTCCAATATCTGCACCGCGGCGTCTTCTGTGATCTGGCGAATGCAGGTTTCAATCGATCCCGAGCCCCGCAACCGGCCTTTCTCGAAGAGCAGCGCAAGCTCCCACAGACTGAATGAAGAGATGGCACAGCCGCCTGTCCCACGCGCTTTCCGGATTTCCCGTTCCGCCGCCCGGGAAAGGCGTGCCGGATCCGTGGTCATCCAAACCAGGACGTGAGTGTCCAGAAGAATCACTTCAGGTCTTCCCAATCTTCCAGCGGAGTGATGGGAGAGACGATGTCGCCGAGGATTTCAATCTGGCCCTTTAATCGCCCCAGCATTGGCTCTGGAACTTCCTCAAGGGGCACCAGCTTCGCGACCGGCTTCCCTCTCTTGGTGATCACCACCGGCGTCCGGCTCCGGTGCACCTGATCCATCACCTGCAGGCAGCGCGCTTTGAACTCGCCCGCAGCCATGGTTTTCATTATGGTCACCTCAGTATGACCATAGACATTATAACATGGCTGCGCGGGCGATTCGACTTAATCGTAGTATTCGAGCCCCAGGTGGGTGATCAGTTCTTCGCCTTTCAGATGCCGCAGAGTGTTCTTCAACTTCATCAGCTGAATAAACAGGTCATGCTCGGGATACAATCCGGGCGCTGTCATGGGAGACTTGAAATAAAAGCTTAACCACTCCTGGATGCCGAGCCCGCGCAGGTCAGAGCAGCGCTGGGCGAGATCCATCAACAGCACCAGGTCGAGCACGATGGGCGCCGCCAGAATCGAGTCGCGGCAGAGAAAATCCACTTTAATCTGCATGGGATAGCCGAGCCATCCGAAGATATCGATATTGTCCCATCCCTCTTTGTTGTCACCACGGGGAGGATAATAGTTAATCCTTACCTTGTGGAATATGTTGCCGTACAGTTCGGGGTACAGACCGGGTTGCAGGATGTGCTCCAGCACTCCCAGCTTCGACTCTTCCTTCGTCTTGAACGAGCCGGGATCATCCAGCACTTCGCCGTCGCGGTTCCCGAGGATATTGGTCGAATACCACCCGCTCAGCCCCAGCAGGCGCGCCTTGAATGCCGGCGCCAGCACGGTCTTCATCATGGTCTGGCCGGTCTTGAAGTCCTTGCCGCAGACCGGAGCCTCGTTCTTGCGCGACAGCTCGAGCATGACCGGCAGGTCCACGGTCAGGTTCGGGGCGCCGTTAGCGAAAGGCACGCCTTCCATCAGCGACGCATAGGCGTAGATCATGGAGGGAGCAATCATTTCGTCGTTCTCCCGCAGCGCTTTCTCGAACGCTTTCACCGATTGATGCGCCTCGGTAGGCTCGATGAAAGACTCGGTCGACCCGCACCACATCGTGATCAGACGCGTCGCCCCGCTCGATTTCTTGAAGTCCCGCATATCCTGGCGCAACTGCTCTGCCAGGTCCATCTTCGACTTCCCCTTCTTCACATTGGGCCCGTCAATCTTCCTCACGTAGTTGTGATCGAACACCGCCGGGCGCGGCGTGATGGAGGAAAGGAATGGTTTGAGCTGCTCCAGAAGCCGGTAATCAAGCACGCCGGCATTGCTGGCAGCTTCGTGCATGTTGTCCTCAAAGATGTCCCATCCGGTAAAGACCAGGTCGTCAAGCGAGGCCAGGGGAACAAACTCTTTCACCTTGGGCGAGCGGCTGTCGGTTCGCTTGCCCAAACGAATCGTCCCCATTTGCGTCAGCGAGCCAATGGGCTTGGCGATGCCTTTGCGAATCGCTTCCACCCCGGCCACAAACGTGGTGGCGACGGCACCCATGCCGGGGATCATGACCCCGAGCTTACCCTTGGCCGGTTCAATGGCGCTGCTTTCCCGCCTCTCCGAGGACCGTTTACTGCCACTGCTGCGGGCCGCCAGCTTCATCTCCCGGCTGGCGCGCTCGGCATGCGCGAGGGCGGTTTCGCGGTGCTCATGTTCCCGCGCTGCCGAAGCGGTCGAGAACTGCTTACGATGGCGGAGACCGTCCGCATCCCACCAGTCAGCCATGAACACTCCGGGGCGCTTCAGATACATGATTCCTCCTCCTGGGATAGGTGGCGGTGGCTTGCCACCAAAACGTACGCCTTGAATCTTCTCACACCGCTTGCCCATGCGGCAAATACCAGCCCAAAATGGGAAACTGCTGTGGAAAAACCTGTACCTCCGAATAGCCGCCTACAGGATTTAGAGTACTTGCCAAAGGATTTTCCCGTGGTATCGTCAAGAAATAACCCTACCCATTCCCCTCCTGAAATGGAGGGTGTCGCAGGAGTGCCCTGCAGGAGCGACCTATGGAAACCGGCAATTCCAGGCACGGACAGTGCTTCTTCGGAACCCTTGAGCAATGTCTGGAACTCTATGGCGGCGAATCGCTGTTTAAAGTGTCCCCACCGGTGACGTTTTTCAGCGGAGCAAGATTAGAAACCCATCGCCGGGCCGAGTCTAACGACGGAAACCTGCTGATTATCGAACGTCAATTGGGACCTACTTCCTGTGAAGTGTATTCGCGCAGCGGCCTTCCAGCAGTTGCGAGGGTTCAGCCCCACAGCGATCACTCATCCCGGCTCTCGCAGTCCAACTGCGCCTGAAGCTGCGCTAAGAGTGCGAACCGTACAACTGGAACTCAACTCGGGGTTTGAAATCGCTCCTATCGACTATTTGCGTTGGACTGTCGTAGGTTTTTTGCGTCTTTGACGAACCAGCAAAGGGCGGAGATCCCAGGGATTCTCCGCCCTTTGTTTGCCTGCGTATTTTGTCTGCGCCGACAATCCGCGAGCCGAATTCTACGCTGGCTGCCCTTGCGAATTGCCTCTTACGTCATCACTCAAGACGATGGCTTCCGCAATTTCCTTCATCGGACGCCGCTTCTGCCGGCTCTGCCGCTGCAGAGCTAGATAAGCCTGCTCTTCACCGAGACCGAGGTCGCGCTGCAGAATGCCTTTGGCGCGCTCCACCAGCTTACGGGTTTGCAACTGTTCGGCGAGCGAGGAGTTGGCTTCTTCCAGGCGCGCCAGTTCGATTTCCGCTCCCACCAGGAATCCAATGGTGGAGATCATGCGGATCTCATGCTGGCGATACACGTGGTGCTGCCGGTGCTGGAGATTGATGACTCCCACGACTCGTCCCCGGCACATCAGCGGCACCGATAAGAACGCCTCGTAGCTGTCCTCCGGCAATTCGTGAAAGAACTGAAAACGCGGGTCCTGCGCCGCCTTCTCTGCAATCGCGACCGGTTCGCGGTGTTCCGCCACCCATCCCGTAATTCCCTGCCCCACGCGTAGCCTTAAACCATCTACGACCTCTGGGTGCGGATTCTTCGAAGACCGCAGGACAAGTTCGTCATCCTCCAGGACATATATCAGGCAGGAATCGCACTTCACCAAGGCGGAGGCGAAATCGACGACGCGGCTAAGGATTTCGTGAAATCCGTCCGCCGAATTGAGGCGAACGCTGATCTCGTGCAAAACATCTACGTTTGAATCCTCAACAGAAATAAGCGAGTCCATGCTGCAACCTTATCGATTTGGCGGACTTGCTGTCTAATTCCAAATTTCGATAAAGCCGATCAAGGAATCCGTCGCAATGCTTAAGAACGTTTCACATATTTTCCGGAGTTTGTGCATCACGCGGCGGAACTCGAGCAAGACTCTTCGGCAGGACAAAGATGTCCCGCGCGGCCCTCTCTGCTGCCCGTTGTAGCCCTCAGTGCGCCGGCACTGCCAGGAACCAGATCAGCATTCCGAACAGAATGAGCGCTCCCAAAACGGAGAAGGCAGTATGCAGGGGATGAAAATGAAAATAGGGATTGTGGTGGAACCGGTGCCGTGTCGCCAGCATGAGACCTCCTTCGAGCCCGCGGCTGCTGTGGCAACAAATGGCCTGGCATTATTGTCCCACTTCAGCAAGACGGATTCCAGTCTCTTCCTGCCTGTGATACACCAAGAGCCATGGCTGAAAAGATAGTTGTTTTGACCGGCACATCGAGCGGCTTTGGCCTGCTGACGTCGGTGGAAATGGCCAAGGCGGGATTCCGCGTTATCGCTACAATGCGCAACGTAGCCAGGCGCGAACCGCTCGATCAAGCGGCAGCCGCCGCCGAGGTCACGGACAGGATCGACGTTCGCCCCCTCGATGTGACGCACTTCGATTCCATGCCCGCGCTTGTAAATGCCGTGATCCACGAATACGGAAGCATCGATGTGCTCATCAACAATGCCGGCTTCGCCGTCGGCGGCTTCGTCGAGGACATCCAAATGGAAGAACTGCGCCTGCAATTCGAAACCAACTTTTTCGGCGCAGTCGCAATGACCAAGGCCGTGCTTCCGATCATGCGGAGGCAACGTTCCGGGCACATCATTCAGATCTCTTCTATCGCAGGACTGCACGGATCCATCAGCATAAGCAGCTATTCCGCGGCAAAACATGCACTGGAGGGCTGGAGCGAGTCCCTGCGCATGGAGGTGAACTCGCTGGGAATCAGAGTGGTGCTGGTCGAACCAGGTTCGTTCGATACCGGCATCTGGACCGTCGGCGCGGTGATGGCACAAGAAGCAAAGAAGAAAACGTCACCAAATTTCCAGCGCAGCCTGCGCATGCGTGAGGTAATCCGGACACTTCCGAAAGCCGACCCTGGCGCAGTAGCGCGAACCATCGTTGACATCGCGCAGGATCCAAATCCCAGGCTGCGTTACCTGGTTGGGCGCGATGCAAGGATGCAACTCGCCATGAAACGCATCCTGCCGTGGAAGTGGTACGAAAAGCTGATCGCCCACTACTTGAAGCTGGACCAAAGCTAGCACTCACCAAAGAGGCGAGTCCACGGTGGTGAACGGCTTTATGGTTTGCTCTCCAGATCAACCGTCTTCACCGGAAGATCCCAGTGGGCGTCGAGAATCTCGAAGCGACGCTGCTCTTCCCGGTTATAAGTCTCCTGGTCGGGCCAGAGTTGCTTCTTGAGCGCGTCCTCATCGAACGGGTCGTTGGCCACGGCGGCGTTCTTGAACACGATGGTGACGCGATAGTCCCAGCGGCCATCCTCGGTGGTATGGTAGCGAGCCTGGTCCATCCAGACTTTCACCATGCGCCCCATCTCGACCTGCTTCTTGAGCAAGGGATAGTGATTCTTTTTGAACAGCTTCAGGAATTCATCGGCGTGTCCCCACTTTGCCTTGTAGTAATACTCGACGACAAAGGTTTTGTCGGACGCGGCCGAAGTTTGAGCCTGAGCCTGCGCGCAGGGTAAGGACATGGCCAGGCATAGCACAGCGGCGGCAATGCAGCGCGATGCGATCACAAGTTTTCTCCCGGTTACGAAGGATGCAGACTATCGCCGAAGCATCAGCGACGAGTAAAGTACCATGCCGTTCCAGCGACCCAACCAAGAACAATCGAACTCGTGAGCAATTCCGTAAGGCCGCGCCATGAGAAGCCGATTCCAGTCGCTTGCGGCTGGTGAGACACCGTCAGCAGAGTCAGCGTGAGCGCACCCATGCCTAGTACCGCGAAGCAGGCGGCCACGCTAATCACAATCCTTCTGCTATACGACATCGAATCCGCCGATATTGAACTCATGGATGGCTGAGCTCTGAGGGCTCGTTGATCCGATGCCTCCAATGGCTCCAGACAAACCAGACAAAGGCGGCCACGATCACGATCCCGATCACGGCATCGAACTTGTGGAAATATTGTCCCAGTTCACGCCAGTTCTCTCCCAGCTTCATCCCAAGCCAGGCCAGTCCCAGGCACCACGGCCACGATCCCAGGAATGTGTAGAGATGAAATCGTCCGCGGGGCATGCGTGCGATCCCGGCAGGCAGGGCGATAAAGGTGCGGATCACCGGAAGCAAACGTCCCACGAAGACGGCCAGGTATCCCCAGCGGGAAAAGAAGCGGTCGGCCCAGTCGAGCTCGCGCCGCCCCATCAGAATCCAACGGCCGTAACGTTCGACTAGCGGGCGGCCACCGTAATATCCGATCTCATAGGCCACCAGCGATCCGAGATTGCAGCCGATCGCGCCCGCCGTCGCCGCCCACAACAGCTTGAACGTACCCTGCGAGACCAGGTATCCCGCAAACGGCATGATCAATTCCGAAGGCAGCGGAATACAGGCCGACTCGATTGCCATCAGAATCACGATGCCGGCATAGCCGGTTCCGACCATTACATTGCTGATGAAAACAAAGAGGAGTGCGAGGATTTTTTGAGTCATAAAAGCGTACTCAGTACGCGGTCATCAGTACTCAGTCAAAAGCGTGTGGCCTGGCTGAGTACCGAGTACGGGTACTGAGTGCTTCAATCAGTGTAACGGAAAAAAGCAGCCGGCTAGAACGAGCCCTCCTGCGTGAAGGCATATCCCGGCAAGCTCGCGCCTTGCGGGCCTTTGGAGACTTTCACCCTCACGGTCGGGGCCTCAGGAGCGGTGATGCCGGCGGGCCGCAGCATGGCATATTGCGTGAACACTTCGGTGTACACCTTGGTGACGAGATAATCCTGGCCGTCAGCGTCGCTGCGCCATACCTGCCCGAGTTGAATGGAATTCACTGCCATGGGTTTTCCTGGTTGATCCGGATTATCTCCAGACTACCGAGCGCTAGCGGGAGCGTCAATTCCCGGCATGGTTACCGAGGGCCCATGCATAAGCCTGACCTTTCCATTCATGGTAAGAAGTGAAAGGCAGGGGTGCCCCATTTCTCGAGGAATTTGCGAGAAATGGGTGCGAGAGATAAATACGAAAAATCACACCTGATTGGCAATCGCCGAATGTCCGTTGCTATGATGAGGCCCATCGTTCACTAAAGGAAGCAACAGGGATGCCCCGCGGAGTAACCCCCCGTCAACCCGCCCGAACCGGACGCCAGGATAAGGTGCGCGCAATGCGCGTCTCGGCCTCCACAACATCCGCCGGGCGGGAAGCGGAAAAATTCCAGAATGCCCCAAAACCGGGAAAAGCCAGGACGGGCGCGTCAAAGTCCGCGCCGAAGAAAGCGCAAGCCAAGGCCTATAACCCGGTCGCGCCCGAGCGGGTGCAGGAGATTCTCAAGCGCCTGGACCAGATGTACCCCGACGTAACCTGCGCTCTGACTCACGCTAGCGCATGGGAGTTATTGGTAGCCACAATTCTCTCGGCGCAATCCACGGACGTAAACGTCAACCGCGTCACCCCCGAGCTTTTCCGCAAATATCCGACGGTGCAGGCCTTCGCCGCCCTCACTCCGGAGCAACTGGAACCGGATGTCCGCTCCACGGGATTTTTTCGCAACAAGTCGAAGTCCGTGGTAGGCGCGGCAAGAAAGATCGTTGCTGATTTCGGCGGCCAAGTCCCCGACGATATGGAAAAGTTGCTGACACTCCCCGGGGTCGCGCGCAAGACCGCCAATGTCGTCCTCGGAACCTGGTTCAAAAAGGCGGAGGGCGTGGTCGTCGATACGCACGTGCACCGCATCTCGCGCCGCCTGGAGCTTACCCGGGAGAATGATCCCCAGAAAATCGAGCGCGACCTGATTGCGATCAGCCCGCGCGAGCGCTGGATCCTCTTCTCACACCAGATCATCTGGCATGGCCGCAAGCTTTGCTATGCCCGCAAGCCCAATTGTGCCGACTGCGCTCTGGAAAATCTCTGCCACGCCGGAGACAAGACCTGGAGCACTGTCGACATGCACAAGAACGCGAAGGCATAAGCCCGCAGCTATTCTCTTCCCAGTTGATCGAGCACTGGCGTCTTCAGTCCGCGCACAGAAAGCTGTTTCGGTGCATCCTGGGCGAAGACGATAATCTCGTTGCTTCCCTTCCTGAGCCATGGGGCCGGCAGGTATAAGGTCTGCTGCGGGCCCAAGTTCCAGAACCGCCCGAGCGCGTGGCCGTTGATCCACACCGCTCCTTTGCCCCAGCCGCGGGTGTCCAGAAAGGTGTCGCCGGTTTGATCGAGGGTAAATTGCCCGCGATAAAACGACGGGCCATGCGCCGCTTCGGCACTTGCTTTTGTGAATTGAAGCTTCGAAAGATCGTCCATGGGCAGGGGAAAAACTTGCCACCTACCTAGTTCCGTTCCGCCAAGAGTTACCGGCCCATTGATCCCCTGCCGCTCGGAGCGTAACTCTACGGTGAAATTGATGCGGCCGGCGCCTTCCACCAGAATATCGAGGACTGCGCCCGCCGGAGCGTCGATCCGCAGACGATCCTGCTTTTTTCTTCGGTCAATCGTTCCCATCAACTTCCCGTTCTGATATACCCGGGCGTAGCTTCGAAGCTCGCGGATCACCAGATCGCCGCTGCGCGGCTTCTCGATCCTGGTGCGATACAGAATGTATCCGAAAGATTGCCCGAACGCCTCCATCGCCTTGGGAGCCTCCGCGCTGATGGGATCGGGCAGGTTGCTCCACAACGGCGCGCTGTCAGGCATGGAAACAGCAGGAATCTCAATCACCGGCAATGCCGCCGGAGGCTCCGGCAAGCTCAACCCGGGGCTGTGCCGCGAGATCACGTCGCGAAATCCAAAATATTTCTTCGTCAACTCGCCGGACTCGCTCACCGGTGAATCGTAGTCATAGCTGGTGATGTCGGGCTGGTACGTCTTGCGATCCCAATTCGCCCCGCTCATGAAACCGAAACTGGTGCCCCCGTGGAACATGTAGAGATTGATCGAGTATCCCTGCGACAGAATCCAGTCCAGTTCCTGCTGCTGCTGAGCCGGGTCCGTCTTATGGTGTTTCTCGCCCCAGTGATCAAACCATCCATCCCAATACTCACCGCTCATCACCGGCGCGCCGGGACGAAACCTGCGCAGCTTGGCAAATTCAGTTTTTGCCTCACCCGGGGCAAAATTCACGACTGCGGGGAGATCGGGCAGCGTTCCGGCCGGCAACTGGTCACCGCCGTCAGCTGTGTAAAGCATGGCCTCGCCCAGGCCTGAATCCT
This sequence comes from Candidatus Sulfotelmatobacter sp., assembly GCA_035651855.1. GTDB lineage: Bacteria > Acidobacteriota > Terriglobia > Terriglobales > Acidobacteriaceae > Sulfotelmatobacter. The sequence goes on along the minus strand of DASREX010000029.1, from coordinate 172 downwards.
TCAGCGCATCGCGAACGCGTGCCAGATATTGCTTGTCATTGCCAAAAGAACCGTACTCGTTCTCCACCTGCACCGCGATGATGGGGCCGCCCCGCGTGATCTGCAGGGGCGCGACTTCCGCGCCCAGGCGCTTCAGCCATTTCTCGGCGGGCGCCAGAAACTTGTCATCCAT
>DASREX010000028.1:0-5952 GCA_035651855.1 Candidatus Sulfotelmatobacter sp. | reverse complement strand
CTCGCAGGCCCTGGAAAAGCTCAAGTCGGAGCCGGGCCGCGGCGAAGATGTCGATATGCTGATCCGCTTCGTCGAGAAGGCGGAACGCGGGATTATCAAGTGAGACCCTCACATAGTTGAGTCTCCGAAGAACACAACCCTCAGAGAACCGGGCGGCCACGCCAAGGGCGAAGGAACCCTGGGCTTGCCGGCAACGCCCGCGTCCAGGCATCGAACACCGACATAGGAGGCTACGAGCAGCAGGCCCTCCGCAACAGGAATGACCCAGGGGTGCCCCAGGTCTCGCCGCCTTTGCGAGACCTGGGAGCCTTACCACAACCCCCGCCTCCGAAAGCGAACCGCGTAGTTAACGTACGAGCAATAGCGACAGCGTTGATTGACCCCGCCCCGCCTTAACCACGAGTGCTAGACTGACTCCGGCTCCCACGGAACGCAGTTCTATGCCTGCCCAGAACGAGAAACTCGGCTTGATTGCCGGCAACGGCAAATTCCCCTTTCTCGTGCTCGATGCCGCCCGGGCTCAGGGCTACGACGTTGTAGTGGCCGCCATCAAGGAAGAGGCGTTCCCCGAAATCTCCGACTCCGGAGCGGCATCCATCCATTGGCTTTCGTTGGGAGAACTCTCCAAACTCATTGAAATGTTTCAGCGGGAAGGTGTCCGTCGCGCGGTCATGGCGGGACAGGTGAAGCACAAGCAGATTTTTTCCAGCATCCGACCGGACTGGCGCCTCGCCAAGCTTCTGCTGTCGCTGACCACCCGCAACACTGATTCCCTGCTCGGCGCGGTGGCAAAGGTTCTGGCGGATGAGGGAATCACTCTGGAGAAATCTACCTGGCTGCTCGAACCTTTGCTCGTCCGGCCAGGCATACTGACCCAGCGTGCTCCAAACGAGCCGGAGCGTAAAAACATCGAGTATGGGCGCGCCGTGGCCCGCGAACTGGCGCGGCATGACATCGGGCAGACGGTGGTCATCGCCGAGTCCGCATGCGTGACAGTCGAGGCGATGGAGGGCACCGACGCGACCATCGAGCGCGCCGGGCAGATCATGCGTTCCCTGCACGGAAACGCTTCAACTCTCAGCCGGGCTTTGACCGTCGTCAAAATCGCCAAGCCGAACCAGGACATGCGCTTCGACGTGCCGGTGATCGGAGTCAAGACTATCGAGGTCATGCACGCATCGCAGGCCACGTGTCTGGCGGTGGATGCTGGCAAGTGCTTGTTGCTGGACGGGCAGAAGGTGATCGATGCCGCCAACGCGGTGGGAGTTACCATTGTTGCAGACCAAGGTAAAGATTAGGCCGATGAAAGAAAAATCAAAAGCGTCCGGAGAGTGCGCCGATATCGCAGATCAGTTGCAGCGCGCCTTCTATGGAAGTGCCTGGCATGGGCCGGCTTTGATGGAGTTGCTCGAGGACGTCGATGCGGTCACCGCCGCAGCCAAACCCCTGGCGGGTGTGCACAGCATTTGGGAGCTTCTGCTGCACGTCGCTGCCTGGGACGAAGCGGCCCTGACTCGACTCAGGGGATCGAAATGCCAGCCTTCCGGGGATGCTAATTTTCCTCCGGTCACGAAACCGGACGAAGCCGCCTGGCGCAAAGCGGTCGCCGCAGCGAAGCACATGCATGATCGCCTGGTCAAAGCCGTTTCTGCATTACCCGACGAACGACTGCGCGACCGTGTCCCTGGAAAACGCTACGACTTCTACCATATGCTCCACGGAATCGTGCAGCATGAGCTCTATCACGCCGGGCAGATCGCGATTCTGAAGAAAGTTCGCACTGCCAGGGCTCTTCCGCTGCCGTAATTCAGTCTCATTCGACCCATTCCGCGGAATTCAGGTCTGTTGCCCGGCTTCCCGAATGGAGGCCGAAAGCTGATCCATGGACCACGTGATCTGCTCTGGGGTGATTACCGCCGGTGGCGCGAGAAGAATGTGATCCCCGGAGGTTCCATCCACGCTGCCTTGCATCGGGTAGACCAGCAGCCCGCGCCGCAATGCCGCAGCGCCAACCTTGCTTGAGAATCCCAGATCCGCGGGGAAGGGGCGCTTGCTCTTCTTGTCGGCCACAAATTCAACGGCCCACAACAATCCGATGCCTCTGACCTCCCCGACCGAGTCTTCTCCGCTCAGATTGCTGATCTCCCGCTTGAACTCCGCGGCAGGACTCGCTTTGAGATCCGAATCGGCGGCCTCAACCAGGCGTTTGCCCTGCAAGTAGCGGAGCACGGCGCGTCCCACGGCCAATGAAATCGGGTGCGCGTTATAAGTGAATCCGTGCAGGAACGCTCCCGATCCCGTAACGATTGCATCAACGACTTTTCTGCTGGCGATCACCGCGCCCAACGGGGCATAGCCGCTCGACAGTCCTTTGGCGGCCACCAGGATATCCGGCTGAACGTCCCAGTGCTCAACGGCAAAGTTGCGGCCGGTGCGACCCATGCCAGTCATGACTTCATCCGCAATCAGCAACACGCCATGGCGACGGCAGATCTCGGCAATCGCCGGAACATATCCCGGCGGGGGAACTACGGCGCCCAGGGTCGCTCCACTCACGGGCTCAAAGATGAAGGCTGCGGCCTGGCCATTCGCCGACTCGATGGCTCGCTCCAGTTCCGCCGCGTATCGCTGGCCGCAATTCCGGCAACCGTCGGCACAATCGAAGTCACAGCGATAGCAATACGGCATCCCGATGTGGGCAAACTCACGCACCATGGGCAGGTAAATCTCACGCCGGCGCTTGTTCCCCGAAACGGAAAGCGCCCCCAGCGTGGCCCCGTGGTAGCTCTGGGAACGGCTCAGAACCTGATATCTCCGGCTCTGCCCAACCTCGAACTGGTACTGGCGTGCCAGCTTCAGCGCCGTCTCGATCGACTCGGAGCCTCCACAGGTGAAGTACACCGCCCCGCCGCGGAAGTGATCCCCGGCAAAGGCCAGCAGTTGTTCGGCGTACTCTTCCGCAACTGGCGTCGTGAACTGGCTGGTATGGACGAACTCCAGCTGGGAGGCTTGCTGCGCCATGGCGGCAGAAATTTCCGGTACGCCGTGTCCAATGAGATTCACCGCCGCCGAGCCGGCAAGATCCAGATACTTTTCCCCGGCGCTATCCCAGACATAAACCCCGTCCCCGCGGACAGCGGCAGGAAATTCTTTGCGAAACGACCGGCGGAATACGGACGAGCGGGTCTGCACGGCATTCACGGGAGTCACCTCAGAATTATCGCACTTGCCGCTGCCGGGACTGGCCTGATGGCCCCGCATGGCATTGACTGCTGAAGAGGGCATGAAAGCTTAAGCCGGATTCAGCCTTGCAGGATGCGAGTCGATCAACACTGACGCGTTGAGATTTCCGATAAGATTGGATTTCACTCCACTCGGGTCTCGATGAGGAAATTGCTGCGCTTCTTCCGGCCGTCGCACCAGCACACGGCATTTTCCGCGACTTTGCTGCTCATTTCGGCGGTAATGCTGTCGCGGGTCATCGGATATGCCCGCGATGCCTACATTGCGTGGGCGTACGGCGCGGGGGGCTCGACCGATGCTTACGTCGCGGCTTTCACGCTACCCGACTTCCTGAATTACATCGTGGCCGGCGGCGCCGCTTCGATCACCTTCATCTCGATCTATACCCGCTTTCTCGCAGAAAAGCGCGATGCCGACGCGCAGAAGACTTTCTCCATCATCATCAGCGTGATGACAGCCGTGATGATCGCCGGGACAATCATCACCGAAATCTTCGCACCGCAATTCGTCCGTTGGTTCGTCAAGGGATTCCCGCCAGACAAGATTGAGCTTTGCGTTCACCTGACGCGCATTCTGCTGCCGGCGCAGATTTTTTTCTACGTGGGCGGCGTAGTTTCCGCCGTTCTTTTATCCCATCGCCTGTTCCTTTTCCCGGCGTTTGGGCCACTGATCTACAACATCTTCATCATCCTGGGGGGCGTAATCGGCGGCAAGCATTTCGGGATCCAATCGCTGGCCTACGGCGCGTTAATCGGAAGCTTCGCCGGCCCATTTCTGGCCAGCGTGATTGGGGCGGCACGCATAGGCACCGGGTATAAGCCGTCCTTCGAGGTGACGAATCCAGCATTCCGGGAATGGGTAAAACTATCGGTCCCGCTGATGCTGGGGGTTTCGCTGGTAACGGCGGATGACTGGATCTTGCGCCACTACGCGGCCAGCGGCGTGGGCGACATCACCCGTCTAACCTTTGCCAAGCGTCTCTTCGCGGTGCCCATCGCGGTGTTAGGACAGGCGACCGGGCAAGCGTCTCTCCCGTTCTTTGCGCGGCTGTTCAATCAGAAGAAACTCCAGGAATTCGCCGATACGGTGAACGACTCGGTTTACCGCGTGTCGGCGGCATCGCTGCTGGCAACCGGCTGGATGATGGTAGCGGCGGTTCCCTTAATCGATCTGGTGTACCGCCGCGGAAAATTCCTTTTCACCGACACCCAGACCAGCGCCGTATATTTCTTCTGGTTCTCCCTGTCGCTGGTCTTGTGGTCGGCGCAGGGACTCTATGCGCGCGCATTCTACGCTGCCGGCGACACGCTGACTCCCATGCTCGCGGTCAGCGTGATCACTTTGATCTCGCTCCCCATTTATTCTTTTTTGTTCCACACCTTCGGAGTAGTCGGTCTGGCGTGGGCTTCCGACATCGGGATCGGCATTAATCTGATCGCCCTGGCAGGGCTGCTGCAATATCGCGGGCTGGTCCCTCTGGGCCAAATGCGCTGGAAGGAATTGGGCAAAGCAGCAGTGGCGGCAGTGATGGCCGCGGCCATCAGCTTCCAGGTTGCCAAGTCCATTCCCTTGACAAGTGCCGGCGGCGGAAACCGCCTGGCCGACATCCTGCAACTGGCGCTGGTCTCGATCACATGGGGGGCAGCCGCGGCGGCCGGTTTGTGGCTCTTGCGCTCAGAACTGCCGCGCGATTTGCGGCGCCGCAAAGCCGCAGCTTATCCCGCCGTAGCGCAAGACGAGAGCAAGGAAATCCTCGGCGCCGGCCGCTAATTCCACGACATCGGGCAACTGGACTATCCCGCAGCCTTCACCAAAGCGCGGAAGATGGCCGGCGAATATTCATCCTGATCGACAGAGCGCTCCGGATGCCACTGTACCGCCAGGACAAAATGGTCCGGCGCGGTCCCTTCCAGACCCTCGATAATGCCATCCTCTGGGCAGCGCGCAACCGGCCGCAATCCTTCGCCAATTGCATCCGCCGACTGGTGATGCGAGGAATTCACCGGCACGACGATGCCAGGTTGAGCACTGGCTGCCGCGGACTCTCCCACGATCTCTGCCAAGGTCGATCCCCGCTCGATTTCGACCGTGTGCGCGATGGCAACACTTTTGCCGGCCCCGTGATTTACCTTGCCCCGCGCAGCTTCCGGCAGGAAATCCGGAATGTGCTGAATCAGAGATCCGCGCCGGTACACGTTGAGACTCTGCAGGCCGTAGCAGATTCCCAGCACAGGCTTGCGCCGCGCGTAAGCATCGTCGAGCAGGAGAAAGTCGATTGCCTCGCGCCGCGGATCCGCGGCAGCGCAGTGCCGCGAAAGCGCTTGCCTGAATTTCGCCGGATCCACGTCCGCATTGCTGCCGGGCAGCAAGACGCCGTCGCACCTTTCGATGATCTGTTTGACTTCGGCCGGAGCCTGATCGAGGGGAATACGGACTGGCAGTCCACCGGCGAGTTCAACCGCGCATTCGTATTGCGGAATCGCGCGCTGCCCGTACTCGTGATCGGTCGAGTGCGGCATGGGAATGGCGATGCGCGGCCGCATCAGCCCATTCTCTCGATCGCGCTTAATGTCTTTTTCTGCTGGTAGTGCCGGATCTCCAGAACCGTGGCCGCAACCAGGATGATGCCGCCCGCTACCACCCCCACCGGAAGCGCGATGTGCCAATAAGCGGTCCGCATATCGGCATGGGCGCCCCGAACTGCGGAAA
>DASREX010000027.1:0-3116 GCA_035651855.1 Candidatus Sulfotelmatobacter sp. | reverse complement strand
CACCTGCCGGCGCACACCGGCGCGGGGACCGGCGAACAAGGAGTTCTCTACTACGCCCACGATTTGGATCGAGGGTGTCGTGCCAGGGCCATGACAACACCCGATCCGCCTGCCGATTGGGTTTTGCGCGCCAAAGAAGTGCTCCGCAAATTCGCGGTTGACGATAGCCACGTTCCACGGTTGCGGATCGCCCCCGCCATCCACCCGATCTCGTTCGTCGAAGTCCCGGCCCTGCAGCAACGGTATGCCCATGGCGTGCCAATATCCCGGAGATATGAGGTTGTAGTACACCTGCATGTCTTCTCCTTGCTCTGCCTGATGGCCCTGTACGAGGACGGTCAAGTCCCACTCACGTCCATTTAGTAGAGGCCACATCGCGTAAGCGGCCGACTTCACACCTGGTAACGCCCGAATTTCGCGCAGGGCATAGGTGTAGAACTCACGAGTGCGCGCCACCGAATAGCCATTCTTGGCTGGATCCACCTGAAATGAGATTAGGTTTTGGGCACCCTCAAAGCCCGTGTGAGTGTCTTTTAGATTGATCAGAGTCCTTGTAAACAGTCCCGCTCCAACGAGTAGCAAGAAAGATAGAGCAACCTGCGCTATAACTAGCGCTTTTCGAAATCTTGCCGCGCCGCGGGCCCCTGTCACGGCGCCGGCCAGGTCTTTCAGCGCAGCCACCAGGTCCAGTCTCGTGGCCTGCAGCGCCGGAACCGCCCCGAACAGCAAGGCAGTTGCGCAAGCTACGCCAACGGTGAACAGCAAGATTCGCCCATCGGGCTGTGCATGGAGCATCAGTGTTGCACCATTCGCGGGCAGCATGCTCAGCAGCCCCCGCGTCGCCGCTGCCGACAGCCCCAGTCCAAGCGCCGCACCCGCTAAAGACAATAAGATGCTTTCTACGAGGAGTTGTCTGATCAGCGCTATGCGACCTGCGCCAACTGCCAGACGCACGGCTGTTTCTCGCTGCCGCGCGGCGGCTCGCGCAATCAGCAGGCTGGCCACATTCGAGCACGCGATTAGTAAGATAAGGCCAGCCATGCACATCAGCACCGTGAGCGCTGTTGAGTATTGCTGGCGTAGACCTGAGTAACCAGTGGCCGCGGTCTCAACTAATGCTTTGCGGGTCAGAAATTGGTCGCGATCACGCTGGGAACGCCTGCTGATAGCTGGTTCTCGCGCCTCCTCACGCAGGATCTGGTGGAACAATGGTTGCAAAGAGGCTCGGGCTGATTCAACCGTGTACCCTGGTTTCAGACGGGCAAAGATCTGCACCCATTGGCTGCGCCGGTTTCCCAGCTCATCTCGCCCGGGAGTCATCACCGGTGTCATCAGAATCGGAACACGGATATCCGGCGAACTGGCCGGGTCCACTCCGACAAAACCCGCAGCCGACACCCCTACAATTTCCATCGGATAGTCGTTGACCAGAATCTTCTTGCCTACAACTGTCGGATCGCCAGCGAAACGCCGCATCCAGTACTGGTAACTCAGCACAACCGACGGGTGCCCTTTGTAGATCCGATCGTCCGCCTCCGGTGCGAACACCCGCCCAAGTTCTGGCCGGACACCAAGGGCCTGAAAGTAGTTACCCGAGACTAGTTCTGCGTTGACTCGTTCTGTGCCGCTGTTGATGGTAATCGAAGACGAAGTCTCAAATCGGCAGAAGACAAAATCGAAGGCGCGGGCGTTACGCTCGAAATCCTGGTACATCGGATAAGAAGCTGTACGTGCGCCTGCATTGCCGCCGAAGTGGGGACCAGTTGACCAGATCATTACGAGCCGCTCCGGATCGTGCACTGGAAGTAATCGAAGGACAAGCTGGTCAAGTAAGGTGAAAACAGCGGTATTCGCTCCAATGCCAAGTGCAAGCGATAGGACGGCAACGGTCGTGAACAACGGATTTAAGCGGAATTGGCGTGCCCCGTATCGCACATCGTGCCAGAGCGTCTCAATCGATGGGATGGTTTGCATTTTCGTGCGCTCCTCCCGTAATAAGGTCGTATTGCCAAATTGGCGACGTGCTGCCGAATCGGCATTGTCGGGCGTCATTCCAGCGCGGATGTATCGTTCGGTCAGCAGACGCAAGTGCTCGTGCATCTCGTGATCGAATTCGAAATCCGGATTTCTGTTACCTAACAACCGCTTCAGTTTCGCGACGAGAATGCCGATCTGATTAATCACTTATTTCGATCCTTCGAGACTCAATACACGACCAATCACGCCTGAGATACGGGTCCAGTTTTCGGTCTCGCGCGCCAACTGCTTTATACCGCCTTTCGTTATCGAGTAAAACCGGGCTTTGCGATTGTTTTCCGACGTACCCCAATCGGAATCGATCCAGCCCTGTTGTTGGAGCCGGAGCAACGAGGTATACACCGTACCTTCATTCAGTTGGAGTACGTCTTCACTCACCTGCTCGATACGGCGCGCGATACCGAAGCCGTGTAGCGGGCCCAAGGCATGCAGGGTCTTTAGGATCATCAGATCGAGCGTGCCCTGCAGCACTTCGGATCTCTTGACTTCGGCGGCTCTTCCTCTGGACATTGCATAGAAGATTAGCATGACTCCTCTGGAATGTCCACAGGCGCGACCCGAGTACCGCCGGCTATGGATGCGGGTTGGCTGTGCTTCTGCGGCCCAGAGCTATCAGCTACGCAGGCCTACCGAAAGGACACGCTTGATTGGCGGCCAACTGCAGAAAGCGCCGTTGCTCCGATACCTGAGTTGGTGACTCGCTCAGACGCAGAATCGCGGGCTACTGGGTTCGGAGCGCCTCCACGGGTTCTATGGAAGCGGCGCGGCGGGCGGGGATAATCGAGGCTGCGAGCGCGAGCAGGAGGATAAAGGCGGTCGCGAGCACAATCACTGTCGGGTCCAGCGGATCGACCTGAAACAGCATCGAGCGCAGCAGGCGGGTAGCAAAAACGGCAAGGATCGCTCCGATGAAGCAGCCGGCCAGGGCGAGTCTGGATCCGGACACCAGAACCAGCCGAATGACGCCCCGGCGCTGAGAACCGAGCGCCAGGCGAATGGCTATCTCCTGAGTCCGCAGCGCGGCGGAGAATGCGATGACACTGTAGATACCCAGCAGAGCCAGCAACACGGCCGCCCCG
>DASREX010000026.1:0-14399 GCA_035651855.1 Candidatus Sulfotelmatobacter sp. | reverse complement strand
CCATCCCGAACACGGAAGTTAAGCCCCGCAGGGCCGATTGTACTGCACGCGAAAGTGTGTGGGAGAGTAGGTCGTTGCCGGCATAAATAAAGGCCGTTGAGAGAAATCTCGACGGCCTTTTCCTTTTGCAGGTACCAGGTTCTCGCTGTTAGGTGCTTATGCAGAATTTTTCGAACGAATCATGAAGCCGTAGGCTCTGTTTCAAATACTTACGCTCGTCGTTGCCCATTTGCTTAGACGCCAACATAAGTGCGGTTCGACAGAGTGACGATGCAGACGAGAAGTATTGCTTGATCTGAATTACCTGCGCCCTCGTGCCCGAAGCACTAAGGGCCAATGCGGCGAATCTCCGCACCACGTCGGAGCGCGTTTCCCTGAGGATTTTGAGGAGGCTCTCGGCATGATCCCATACAGGATTCTCGGCAAAAATGCTCAGAATCCACACGGAATAATATTCAGACGCGTACCTACTCCCCTTGAGGATCGGATCCAGCAATGCGGTCGCAGCATTCTTGCGGGTTGCGCGGTCCATATCTGAGAACTTCCTGAAGAAGGCTGAGATCGAGTGCGCTACCGGTGCCAACCTGTCGAGATTATCGAGAACGATCGGAATGAGTTCTGGCTTCTCCAGAGAAGAGAGGCGCCCTAAGATGAATGAAACCTCTCGAAAGTCAACGATTTCGTCTTTTGCTAGCGCATTCTCCAACATCTTTGAGAGGTTCATAGCATCAACCTCTCGTTTCTGTTCCGGTGTCATATCCTCGTAACTGATAGCTTCATCATAGTCTCCGACGAGATCGAGGAGTTTACGTTGTTCAGTCTCCTTCTTGGCATGTGTCATTAAGTACTGTTCCACGTAATCGACACCATCCAGTACCTTGGTCTTCGCGGTTTGCAGCGTGAGCCCATGATTCATGAATAGCGTCTCACCCAACATCCGAATGCCGTATTCTGCATCCTCCGGTGTATCTGCAAAAATAACGTAATCGTCTGTGAATCGCATGAACTCGATGTCAAAGCTAAGTAGGGTGCAGTCGACGTCGATGAGAATGGCTTCACCGAGAGGCCGGGAGGCCGCGGGGCCAACGGGTATGCCATAACTGACGTTCTCGGAGAATCGGGTTAGCATTTTTTCGAGAACCCGAATGTGATCACGCAAGGGTGCCCCACAAGCTGCTTGCAGGGCATTAACAAGCCTGTGTTGGTAAATCCGTGGGTAGAAATCAGCGATGTCGGTTATACCTACGTAGCAATCCTTGTTTTTTCTTACTCGACGCGAGATAGCGTCCCTAAATTCGCGATACCCAGGGTTATCGTTATAGAGTATTCCATCTCCGGCGCCTTCTGAATGATAGGAGAAGACTCGCTTGTCCCGAACCGACGAGCGCGAGGCGCAAATTCCGTCCCGTAATGCCAATACTAGCGCCGTGTAGAAAACTAGGTCGTATGGATGGAGCAGCGCGACCCGTCGGACATTCAATCGGGACTTTGGAGCGAACGAGAATATAACATCCTGCCCCTCGTATAGATCCAAATCAACCTTCGCAAGTTCGTCACGAAAGGTCTTCCAGTTGTCTACTAACAGTGACAACTCGGGGGGCTGAGGGAAGAAATCACCATATCCGTGCAGCAGCACGGCGCTGAGAGCGTGATCAAGTTGAGCGGACGATAGGCGCAACATTGACGGAATTATCGCAAAATCTCGAGCTAGGAGCTACATCTCCCATGGCGCATCCTTTGCGTCGTTTGCAAAGGATTGGGATTCCTGTAGGTGATAGCGAGAGATTTTGACTTTCGGCGGTGCGGCAGACACGCTGTTGGACTGAGTTCCCTTACGGCCTTCCCGGGCTGGTGTATTTCTTTTTCGCTGTACCCCACGCTTGCGCTGCGTTCTTGCCCTTCCGATCTCGGTGTCGCGGGTTCGCAGTGTTACCCGGATCAGCGTTGCTCCTGTCATTTGTTTGGGGCGCTCGCTTCGCTCGGGGCGGACGACGGCGTCCGCCCCTACACATTTACGATGGAACTATCACGCTAAAATGAAACCATCATGAGCAAAGTTCGGGTGTCTTCTTTTTCCATTTCTATTGACGGCTTCGGGGCTGGGGTTCGGCAGGATTTGCAGAATCCTCTCGGGGTGCGTGGGCCTGAGATGTTTCCCTGGTTCTTTCAGACGGATGTGTGGAACAAGATGCATGGCGAGGCCGGCGGCGGATCGCGGGGCGTGGACAACCAGATGGCTGAGCAGGCGTTCGAGAATGTCGGCGCGTGGATTTTGGGGCGGAACATGTTTGGTCCGGTGCGCGGGCCATGGCCCGACGAGTCCTGGAAGGGATGGTGGGGCGACGAACCTCCATATCACGTCCCCGTCTTTGTCCTGACGCATCATGCGCGGAAGCCGCTCGTTATGCAGGGCGGGACTACGTTCCACTTCGTGACGGAGGGGGCTGAGTCGGCCTTAAATCGCGCTCGGGAAGCGGCTGCAGGCAAAGACGTGCGCATCGGCGGAGGCGTGTCGACCATCCGGCAGTATCTTCTTGCGGGACAGATCGATGAGATGCATCTGGCGATGTCGCCGGTATTGCTGGGCGAAGGAGAGCCTTTGTTTGCGGGCATCAATCTGGATCAGCTTGGGTTTCGAGTTGATCGCACCGTTGCGGGGGAGAATGCTACGCACATCTTGATTCGTAAGAAGGGGTAGTCCGCTGGGCGGCGAACCTTCGAAACAATGCCACCGCGCCCTCAGGGGGCACTCGCTTCGCTCGGGGCGGACGAGGGCGTCCGCCCCTACACAGCGTGGTCGCTCAGGACTTCTTGGCTGGCACGAACATGTCTGCTTCCGTGAGCCCGCATTTATTCGCCATTTGATAGCAGTAGTAGAGATGCGCGGCGGCTTGCGGGGTGCGGGAGTCTGTGCCGAAGGTGAATTTCAGGCTGGCCCGATTCGCCAGGCGGATGAAACTTTCATCCGGGACGTGGGCCAATTCGTTGATTTCGATGGCTACGGCTTTCGACTTCGCCAGGTCGACGATACGCTGCATTCTGGGCTTGGTCCACAGGTCGCTGTACCGGCGCGCGATGGGGGCGGGCAGGAACGTGGGCCATCCGAAGATGTCGATGGCCTCGGTTGTCATCACCTGCTCAATAAATTGCATGTAACGCTGCATGAAGGCTTCGCCGTCGTCGACCACGGTGTCGATCTGCCAGATTGCAAGGTAGGTGCCGTCGGGATTGGGGAGCGTTAGGGCGTCCATTAAAACGTAGTCAAGCTGGGCGACCAGGTTTTTCGAGAAGGCCTTCGACCAGCCGGGATAGACCGGTTGCAGGCCGATGCGGACGGGATACTGGCGAAGGGTGTTGATGTACTGCTTGAGGTCCGCGTCGGAGTTGAGCTTATAGCCGGGGCCAGGATGCTCGACGATGCCGATCTGTACCCGGCGCTCCTTCCCGAGATTCACGGCCTGCTCGATGGAGAGGCGCTCGCTCAGGTGGACGTGATAGTCGGCGACCGGGAAGCCGGGCGCGGCGGGGAGCGCGGAGGACTCGCGTTCGCTCGCCGCGAGTGCGCGTGAGAGGTGAGATGTGCCGGCGAGGGCGGCTCCGGCTATGGCCGAAGTTTCTAGGAAAGCTCTGCGGGAACAGGGATAAGACACGAGTTGATCTCCGTTGGAGAGTGAGGAACTGGGGAGCTTATCGGGGCGGGAACGGCCTGGCAGTGACGGTGGTCACCAGTTGTGTCGGCGGAGTCTATTTTCGGTGGAGTGAGCGGATGCCGACCAGAAGAATCGCGGAGAAAACTGCCACCGCTCCGATGGCCGTGACCGCGAGGAAATCGATCACGACTTGCTCCATGCCTATCGCTTGCAGGATGGAACGGAGTACGGCTGCGGGGATGATCGCGGGACTCTGTATTGACATCGGAGACATTCCTCGTGGAAGGTCAAAATCCCCACCCTCCCGCGGAAAACGCGGGAAGGGTGGGGCACCCTGGCTATGGATCACTTCGCTTCCTGTGCCGGGGTTTCGGCCGGGAGTTGCGATTCGGCCTTCACCTCGGGAGTGACGGAGTTGAGCTTCACTGTCGCCAGGATCTGCTCCAGGCGGTTGAAGACCTTGTCGCGGTCTACGTGTTTCACCAAGCCTTCTTCGCTCGCGTCCGTGGTGACGTTCAGAGCGAACTCGTAGCAGGCTCCGTTCTGGTACACATGGAAGTACTTGGAGTCGCTCTGGCGCGTACCTTCGCCGGAGACGGCCTCGGTCGCGCGAAGTTCCATATCGCCGAGCAGGAGCTTGGTGGGCTCGGAGGCGGTCTTCGTGGTGGAGTCAGAGCTGGACGGCGTTGCAGCAGTCGAGTTCAGCTTCGCGGCTTCGCTGGGCAGCTCCGTCTTTCCTATCTCGGACTTGGCGGCGTCCGGCTGCACCTCAGAGGCCGGGGCTGAATCCGGCCTGGCCGCCGACTTGGGCAGCGGTACGGCAAACTGGCCGCATTCGTCCGCGGTGAGAGTCTTGTGCACGCTCACGTTGAAGAATGCGGACGAGAAGTCCGTATTGACGTAGTTGGTCTCGGGCAATTCGACGGCTGCGAGGGCGACTCCGCCGGGCTGCACGAAGTTCATCGGGATCGGGTTGGACATGATGAGCTGGGTGGCTGCGTCGCCGGTCTCAATGGCATAGCGGCGCGGATACTCGAAGGTCACGCCGTAAGTTTTGTCCGCATAGTTCACGGTGGCGGGCCGCTTGCGGACTACGGGCTTCTTCGGCGCGGGCTTGGTCTCAACCTGCGCCACGGGCGTTGCGGGCGTGGGTTGCGGCTGTACGATGGGAATCTGGTTGATGCTGGTTACGGGTTGGGGTTTCTCGCTGGAACATCCGACAGCGATCGAGCAGATGACCAGGACGGCGGCGAACAGCAGCGCGCTGGCGTGGTTGCTCCAAGTCAGAAAGCTAGTCTCTCGAAAGTTGCTCCCTGCGTTGATGCGGGTCATGGTTGCCTCCTGCCGACTTGCGGCGCAATCTCGGAATGCAGGATGGGGGCCAGGACTGCCGATCTTGATTCGACACGAGTTAGAGCGCATGGGGCGCGATCTGAGGCGTGGGTCTGCAGACACGCCCTTGGCGCGGAAACACGGTTTCAACCGGCTGGCGAGTGGAACGGAGTGAAGGGAATCGAGTATTGTGATCGGCGGCGGAGCAAATCCTGGAGACTTGTCATGATGGGTAATGGTTACTGGATTCGGAAAAGCTGTAAACGGATTTCGTGCGTGATTTTGTGTCTGGGCGCAATCGCGGGCTGGGCGCAGGCGCCGCAAAAGGTCATTATCGATACCGATGTGGGCGATGACGTGGATGATGCCTTTGCGCTCGCTCTGGCGGTGAAGAGTCCGGAATTGCAGGTGCTGGGGATTTCGACTGCATTCGCGGAGACCGAGGCGCGGGCAAAGATCGTCGACCGTTTTCTGGCGGAGGTGGGCAGGTCCGATATCCCGGTGATGGCGGGAAAGCCGGCGGGCAAGACTCCCATGTCACAACGGCGCTACGGGGAAGAGGGGCACTTTGCCAGGAGCTCTCACGGCGATGCGACCGATTTTCTCCTGGAGCAGATTCGCAAGTATCCCGGCGAGATTACGCTGGTTGCGATCGGGCCGCTGATGAATATTGGAGAGGCGATTGATCGGGACGCGGCAACCTTCCGCAAACTAAAGCGGGTGGTGATCATGGGGGGATCGATCCGGCGGGGGTACGGCGACTACGGGTATAACGAGCCGGTTCCGCCTTCTCCGGAATGGAACATCCTGAATGACGTGAAGTCGGCGCAGAAGTTGTTTGCGTCGGGGGTGCCGGTATTCGTGATGCCGCTGGATTCGACGCAGCTGAAGCTGGACGAGGTCAAACGCGCGTTCTTGTTTACCCGGGGAACGGCGGTTACCGATCAGCTTGCGATCTTGTATCACCTATGGGCGCAGGAGACCCCGACTTTGTTCGATCCCATGACACTGGTGTTCGTGTTGAAGCCGGAGTTGTGCCCGGTGCAGGGGATGCACATTCGGGTGGATGAGAAGGGGTATACGCGCGAGGAGCCGGGCGAGAGTAATGCTCAGGTTTGTCTGAATTCGAATGCGGAGGATTTTTTCCAGTTTTATCTGCGACGAGTGGGAGGGAGATAGGTGGGGGACCGGACAGGGAGTCAAAACCCCCACCCTCCCGCATAGTACGCGGGAAGGGCGGGGCACCCTTTTGGCGAGGACATTTATGCGATCAGGAGAGAGACGTGGGTTTTTGAAAGGCATTGGATTCGCTAGTGGGGTTTTGATGGGGCCAGGAATTCCCGCGTTCGCCGCGCAAGATGCGGCTCGGACGGGGCGCCAGGGTATGTACGACGTGCGTGCGTTCGGGGCTGCGGGCGATGGGAAGGCGCTCGATACTCCTGCGATTAATCGGGCGATTGAGGAGGCTGCCAATTCAGGCGGCGGAACCGCCTACTTTCCTGCAGGAAATTATCTTTGTTATTCCATTCATCTCAAGAGCAAGGTAGCGCTATATCTCGAACACGGGGCGACGATTGTGGCGGCCGATCCCGCGAGCGATCCCACTCACAGCTACGATCCGGCGGAATCGAACAAGCCTTGGGAGAGCTACCAGGATTACGGGCACAATCACTGGCACAACAGCTTGATCTGGGGCGAGGGGCTTAGCGATATCTCGATCCTGGGGCCGGGGCTGATCTGGGGCAAAGGATTGAGCCGCGGGTGGGGCGCAGGGCCGGTCGCGGAACACGCGGGAGTGGCCAACAAGGCCATTGCGCTCAAGAACTGCCGGAATGTGCTGCTGCGCGATTTCTCGATTTTGCATGGCGGACACTTCGGGATTCTCGCGACCGGCGTGGACAATCTCACGATCGACAATCTGAAAATCGATACCAACCGCGACGGAATGGACGTGGACTGCTGCCGCAATGTGCGGATTTCGAATTGCGGCGTGAATTCGCCGTGGGACGACGGGATCTGCCTGAAGAGTTCGTTTGCGCTGGGATACGCCCGGACTACAGAGATGGTGACCATCACGAATTGCATGTTGAGCGGCAGTTTTGAGGAAGGAGCGCTGCTGGATGGCAGCTTCAAGAAATTTGCCGACGATGCGAAGGTCCCGCGCACGGGGCGGATCAAATTTGGCACGGAATCCAATGGAGGCTTCAAGAACATCACGGTTTCCAATTGTGTTTTTGACGGCTGCCGGGGATTGAGCATCGAGAGCGTGGATGGCGCGGTGATCGAAGATGTAACGTGCACGAATATCAGCATGCGCGACACGGTGGAAGCCCCGATCTTCGTTCGACTGGGAGCGAGGATGCGCGGGCCGGCGGGCGTTGCAGTAGGCGCGATCCGGCGGGTGATTCTGAGCAACATTTCCGCGATCAGTGCGGCGAATTCGCCGCGCATGGGTTTGATTTTGGCGGGAATTCCCGGGCATTCCATTGAAGACGTGAAGATCAGCGACTTGATCTTTGTGCATGCAGGCGGCGGGACTAAAAACGATGCCCTGCGCGCGGTGCCGGAGAAAGAGAAGGATTATCCGGAACCGAATATGTTTGGAACCACTCCGGCGCATGGAGTATTTGCCCGGCACGTTCGGGGACTCGAAATGGAGGGCATCAAGATTGAACACACGAAGGATGAGGCGCGGCCGGTGTTCGTGCTGGACGATGTGGAAGGAGCGGATTTCGGGCGGATCCGGGCTTCATCGGATGCCGGAGTTCCCATGTTTGCTTTGAACCAGGTGCGGGAGTTCAGCGTGGTTCGGAGTAAGCCGGTCGCCGATACGGAGATTGATGTGGCGGGGAAGAAGGAGATCTAGTTCTGGCAGTGTCGGGGAAAGTCTTGGCTTCGGGGGCGGAGTGCTCGGGAGGAAGTAAATCATCCTCACCGCGCAACATGCGGGAAGGGGCGGGCACCCCGATCTATCGAGGACTGCCTACAGAGGACTTATGAGAACTTTGCGCCGGCTTTCTGTGGTTGTGTGTCTCATGTGGAGTGCTGCTTTGCTCGGGCAGCAGAAAGACTTCGCCGACGTGATCGTCAGCGGCGGCATTGTGGTGACGATGGATGGGGCGCGCGAGGTTTATAGCGAGGGGAGTGTTGCGGTCCGTGGAGATTCGATTGTTGCTGTGGGGGCTCGGGCGGAGGTTGAATCGCGCTACCGCGCCGCGCAGGTCATCGATGCGCGCGGGCATCTAGTGCTTCCGGGGTTCATCAACGGGCATACCCACGTGCCGATGACGCTGTTTCGCGGGTTGCATGACGATGTCACGCTGAATGACTGGTTGTACAAGTACATCTTTCCAGCGGAAGCGAAGAACGTGAATGAGGAATTCGTGCGCTGGGGGACGCGGCTCGCCGCTGCCGAGCAGATCCGGGCAGGCGTGACTACGTTCGCCGACATGTATTACTTCGAGGACGCGATCGCAGAAGAGACCAAAGCCGCGGGAATGCGGGCCATCCTGGGAGAGACGTTGATCGACTTTCCCGCGCCGGACAACAAGTCGGAAGCGGAGATGCTGGCGTACAGCGAGAAATTCCTGCAGAGGTGGAAGGGAGATCCACTGATCCATGCGGCTCCGGCTCCGCATTCCATTTATACGTGTTCGAGGAAGACTTTGCAGGATGCGACGGCGCTGGCTCGGAAATATCATGCGCCGATCCTGATGCATGTCGCCGAGATGAAGAAAGAATGGGAGGACAGCGAAAAGGAAAATGGGATGTCTCCGGTGCAGTACCTTGAGAAGATCGGAGTGCTGGGACCCGATGTTGTGGCGGCGCACTGCATTTTTGTGGATGAGGCTGACCGGAAGCTGCTGGCGCAAAGGGGGACGGGGTGCGTACATAATCCCTCGAGCAACATGATGATTGCCAGCGGAGTGTCGCCGGTTCCGGAGATGCGGGCGGCGGGGGTGGCCGTGGGACTGGGTACAGATGGTCCGGCGGGGAGTAATAACGATCTCGATCTAATGGAGGAGATCGATCTGGCGGCGAAGCTGGCGAAGATTTCGAAGATGGATCCGCTGGCTTTGAACGCAAAGGCGGCCGTGGAGATGGCGACGATCGACGGGGCGCGCGCGCTGCATATGGAGAAGGAGATCGGGTCTTTGGAGGCGGGGAAGAAGGCCGACCTGGTGCTGATCAGCTTGAAGGAGCCGAATGCAGTGCCGATGTATGACATCTATGCGCAGATCGCTTATTCGCTGAAGGGGAGCGATGTGGAAAGCGTGATCATTGGGGGACGAGTGGTGATGCTCGATCGGAAATTGCTGACTATCGATGAGCCTGCGGTGGTCGTAAAGGCTCGCGAGTATGGAGTAGCCGTGCGGAAATCCTTGGGAATGGAGTAGGGACGATGGGGGTGCCAGAAGGTTCAGATCCGAAAGTGTCGAAATGGATTTACGGAAGTCAACCCCCCCCTCCCGCGCCGGGCGCGGGAAGGGTGGGGCACCCCTCCCGATTGTGCCCTCCCGATTTGCTCTCCTGCTTTTGATCTCCTTCCGGGTTTCAGATAGTGTTCAGGGTCACTTGATAGCTTGTTTAGTGGTCGGAGATTGTCTGGATGAACTTTGCTCGGTGGCGATTCGTTCAGCTTGGGGCGTGTTTGCTCTGCAGTGTAGCGGGCGTGAGGACCTGTGTTGGCCAGAATCCCGCGCCGGAGCCCGCCATTGAGGCCATCCGCACGGCGCGTGCGGTGCACGTGGAGCGTGCGCCGAAACTGGACGGCACACTGAACGATCCCATCTGGCAGTTGGCGAAACCCATTACCGACTTCCGCCAGCGCGAGCCATTTGAAGGACAACGAGCCACCGAGGCGACGGAAGTGCGGATTCTGTACACCCACCGGGATGTGTACTTCGGGATCGCGTGCCATGACTCGACTCCGCACGGCGTGATGGCCTCGCAATTGCGGCGGGATGTGAGCCAGGAATTCGACGATTATTTCGAAATCATAATCGACTCCCGAAGGGACCGGCGCAACGCATACCTGTTTCAGATCAATCCCCTGGGCACGCAGCGCGACGGACTGCTGACCGACGAGCCGCAGATGGATCACGCGCAGGACGGCGACCCAGGGTGGGATGGGGTTTGGACCTCCGAGGCGAGAGTCACCGATGACGGGTGGACGGCCACTGTGGAGATTCCGTTCTCGACCTTGAATTTCATGCGCAGCGAGGATGTGGTATGGGGCGTGAACTTCAAGCGGTTCATCCGGCGGAAGAATGAAGAAGACTTGTGGAGCGCATGGCGGCGCACGTTTGGGGCGAGCAAGATCAGCGAGGCGGGAGAACTGGGCGGCATCAGCCAGATCGGGAGCGGGCGGCTGTTCATCGTGAAACCGTATGCGCTGGCGGGATTCAGCCATCTTCCGGCCAACGCGGTGAACAATGGGCTCAAGCCCGGGACCACCGCTCTGTACACGGGCGGGCTGGATATCAAGTATGGGCTGCGCTCGAACCTGGTGGCCAACCTGACCGGCAATACCGATTTTGCCGACAGCGACGTGGATGTGCAGCAGTTCAATCTGACTCCGTACAAACTTTTCTTCCCGGAGAAGCGGCAATTCTTTCTGGAAAATGCCAACGTGTTTTCGTTTCCCCTGGGCATCGGGGAGAGCGGAGACCAGCTTTTTTTCAGCCGGCAGATCGGGATTGATCCGGTCACGGGGCAGGAGGTCCCGATCAACGGCGGGGGGCGGGTGACCGGGCAACTCGGGGGATTCGAACTGGGCGTGATGGATGTGAACACGCGGTCGTTGGGACCGAACCCCTATGCGAATTACGCGGTGGTGCGCGTGAAGCGGTCGATCGGCGAGAGCGGCTCGTATCTGGGCGCGATGGGGATCGACAAGCGCTTTGGAAATCCCGGTGGAAACTTCAATCAGACCGAGGGCGTGGACGGGCGGATGGTGCTGCTGAAGAACCTGGCGCTGTCGGGATACGCGGCGCAGACGCGGAGTCCGGGTTATTACCTGTGCTCGCTCAATCCGGGTGACTGCCAGTCGGGGCAGACCAGCCTGGGGGCGGGAGTGATTTACCGCTCGAACTGGCTGGATCTTTTTGCCGAGCACCGGAAGATTGGGCCGAACTTTAACCCGGCGGTGGGATTCCTGCAGAGGACGGACTGCGTTTGCGATTTTGCGGACGCGAATTTCAAAGTGCGGCCGCAGGTGGCGAAGGTGCGGGAGCTGAATTTCGAGAGCTTTCTGGTGCATGATCCCGACACTCACGGCGCGGTGCAGACGCAAGAGTGGCAGGCGACGTTTCGGGCGGAGTTCAATAACGGGTCGTACACCGACGATGACATTGTGGATGACTTTGCCCAGCGGTTGACCGAGCCGTTCAATATTTACAAGAATCTATATATTCCGGCGGGCGTTTATCACTGGGCGCGTCACCAGTTGACCTACGGGTCTTCGAAGGAACGCAAGGTGACGGTGAGTTTCTATGAACGCTTCGGCGGGTATTACAACGGGAGATTGAACGAGGCGCGGGTTCGGGCGACGTACCGGGCGAATCAGCGGCTGGGGTTCAGCTTCAGCGAGCAGTGGAACAAGTTTCACCTGGGAGTGACGGACGGGAGCGCGGGTGCGGCGCCTTCGTTCCAGGACTTTTCCGTCGTGTTTGGGGCGCTGGAGACGGACTACGCATTCTCCCGGTTTCTCTCGCTATCGACCATCCTGCAGATGAATACGGCGGACCCGCAAGCAGCGAGCGCGAATATCCGGCTTAGGTGGAATTATCGTCCGGATAGCGATCTGTATGTCATTTATACGGCAGGCCAGAAGTTCGCGAGCCTGGCGGCAGTCACGCCGCAACAGTTTTACGAGCACCGTTTTGTGGTGAAGTACACCTACTCGTTCCGGCCCTGAAGCCATCCTGAAGACAAGCACGGACACGGCATTCCCGTATAATCGAGGGATTCCCCTGAGTATCGGGCCCTGCAGATATGGCTGCGTTTCTGGAAGAGATCGTGGCGGCGGCGCGCCGCCGGGTGGCTTGCAGCAAGAGCGAAGCGGATGTGCGCGAACTGGAGAAGCGGGCGGAAAGGCATGCGCCTCGCGGTTTTCGGCGGGCGCTGGCGGGCAGAAGCCAGGATGGGGTTGCCGTCATAGCGGAGTTGAAGAAGGCGTCACCCTCCAAAGGGTTGATACGCGCTCAGTTTTGTCCGGCGGAGCTGGCGCGGGAGTTCGAGTCCGCGGGGGCAGCTGCCTTGTCGGTGCTTACCGATGAAGAGTTTTTTCAGGGCTCTCTGCAGAACCTGCGCGAGGCTTCGGCCGCGGTTGCGATTCCCTGCTTGCGGAAAGATTTCATCGTGGATGAGTTTCAGCTGCTGGAGGCGCGGGCGAATGCGGCGGACGCGGTGTTGCTGATCGTGGCGGCGCTTGGTGCCGGCGAGTTGCGGCGGTTGTCGTCGTCCGCGCGCGCGCAGGGACTGGATGTATTGTGCGAAGTGCACGACGGCGATGAGTTGCAGCGGGCGCTGGATGCCGGTTGCGATCTGATAGGGGTGAACACGCGCGATCTGCGGACGTTCACGGTGGATTTGAAGACGGCGTTTGGATTGGCCGGGCGCTTTCCCGAAGACGTTATTCGTGTGGCGGAAAGCGGGATTCATTCGGCAGAGGATGTGAGCCGGTTGCGGGCGGCGGGATATCACGCATTTCTGGTGGGCGAGTCGCTGATGCGGGCGGCGTCGCCAGGAGAGGCGCTGCGGCATTTGATGGGAGTACCAGCCGGATTTCGTTATGGATCCCGGTGACAAGTAGAGACTCGACGGGCAGCGTGCCGTTTCCGCTCACCATGACAGGGCAAAATGACTTGGGTGAAAGTCTGCGGGATGACCAATGTGGAGGACGCGCTGGCCGCGGCGGAGGCGGGTGCGGATGCGGTGGGATTCGTGTTTTATGAGAAGAGCCCGCGGTGCGTGACGGTGGAAACGGCGCGCCAGATCGCGAGCAGATTGCCGGAACGAGTGGATCGCATCGGCGTATTCGTCAACCACAAGCCTCAAACGGTTTCCGATATTGCGGATCAGGCAGGATTGACGGCGGTGCAGTTTCACGGTGATGAGTACCAGAGTCCGCAAGAATATTCGGTGAACCGGAGTGCCTTTTTTTGTCTGCCGGCTATGGAGGCAGTGAGCCGGTTTCGCGCGGACGGAGCTTGGCTCAAAACTGACGATTTCCCCAATTTGGCCGGGATCATGCTTGATTCCGGGAGCGCGGAAAACAGGGGAGGCACCGGAAAGATTTTTGCCTGGGAAGAGGCCCGGAGTTTTGTCTCCGCGCTTGGGCCGGCGCATCGCGTCGTCGTCGCCGGAGGACTGAACTCGAGCAATGTGGCACTGGCTCTGGAAGTTCTCAAGCCTTGGGGTGTGGACGTGGTGTCGGGAGTGGAGGCGCGGCCGGGGAAGAAGGATCCGGAGAAGGTTCGGGCATTTGTCCGGGCGGTGCGGGAAGCAGATCGGAAGGGGAGTTGAGATGGGTACGGGTTCGCGGATTGCCAGAGTCAAAGTCCCCACCCTCCCGCGGAAGACGCGGGAAAGGTGGGGTACCCCCTCTTCCAGGAAGTCCCCATCTTCTACTGGGACTTCTTTTTCTACCGTGTCCAAGGAAGCTGGGCGGTTTGGGGTTTATGGGGGGAGATATGTTCCCGAGACTTTGATGGCTGCGCTGGATGAACTGGAGCGCGCATATGCGAAGGCTCGGGGGGATAAGAAGTTTCAGGCGCGGCTCGATGAGTTGCTGAAGACTTATGCGGGGCGGCCTACTCCCCTGTTCTATGCGCGAGGGCTTACTCAGAAACTCGGCGGGGCGAAGATTTACCTCAAGCGGGAAGACCTGCTGCACACCGGAGCCCACAAGATCAACAACTGCCTGGGGCAGGGACTGCTGGTGGAGCGCATGGGAAAGCATCGGGTGATCGCGGAGACCGGCGCGGGGCAGCACGGGGTCGCTACGGCAACGGTCTGCGCGCTGATGGGATTTGAATGCGTGGTGTACATGGGCACCGAGGACATGCGGCGTCAGGAGTTGAATGTGTTCCGCATGCGATTGTTGGGGGCGGAAGTGCGTGGAGTAGAGTCTGGGTCGCGCACCTTGAAAGACGCGATCAATGAGGCCATGCGGGACTGGGTCACCAACGTGCGGACGACGCATTATCTTCTGGGCAGCGTATTGGGGGCTCATCCTTACCCGACGATGGTGCGGGATTTCCACCGCGTGATTGGGCGGGAAGCGCGGGCGCAGATACTCAAGGCTGAGGGGAAGTTACCGTCCGCCGTGATTGCTTGCGTGGGCGGAGGGTCCAATGCGATTGGTGCATTCTACGAATTCATCAAAGACAAAACAGTGCGGCTGATCGGGGT
>DASREX010000025.1:0-9514 GCA_035651855.1 Candidatus Sulfotelmatobacter sp. | reverse complement strand
GTGAGAGGACCAGGACGGACTGGGATCGCAAGTTCGGAATGGAAGAGCTTGCGCGCGCTGTCGCTGGCATCCACATACAGCGAGATCGGGGTCGGGTTCGACGCCGACAACATTGCCGGCAAGGCCAGTCCAATTACGGTCAGGACAGCCACCCAGAAGCCTAGACACCTTGTGTCCTGCCGGGTAGATTCGAACGCGCTTCGGGATTCTTTCGCCATAGCCATTTTTTCGAATGATTAAGCCGGACGCGCAACCTTTCATGCTGCACGGAAAGAGCAGAAGCGTTGCCGCCCAAGGGAATTGACTCTCCGGGACGCCGGTGGGACTTTGCCGGGTGTACGCGATTCGGCAGCGACGGGGACCGATCTCCCCGGCGTGACCGAGTCTTGCGCCTGAGCCGGCGTTTAAGTTGGCACTATGGGGCGGCCCCTGCGCCCCGGTAAGACATTAAGCCCTCAGGGCGGCCGCAGCACGTCGGACGGGCCCCCGCCTAATGAGCTGCTGCGGCCTTATCCGACGCCCAGCCCGCCGGGGGCACAACCACCGTCGAGACGCTTCCTTGCGCTGTCAGCTTCTGGAAATCAGCCAGATCACGGCGTTGCAGATCCTCCCAGCGGGCCAGCAATTCGCCGCTCTGCCGCTTCAGTTTGGCCAACTGCCGCACCTCGGACTCAGTCGGGGCCGAGTCGGCCGAGCCCGCATCCATCGCCAGGTAAGCCAGCTTCGCATCGAGTTGTGGAGGATACGCCAGCGAGTCCTCATTGGCGGAGATATCCAGGTTGACCAGTTGATCCCGCACCGCGACCAGCTTCTTCTCGAGGTCATCCGCGGCTCCGACAATGCTCTTCGTGCTCGCATTCTGCGGCAACCGCCGCTTCAGGCCTGAGAGTTGCTGCCGAACGTCCTGCATCTGATTCACAGCGTCGTAGACGCGGCTCAATTCGTCGCGCGTCTCCAGCAGCAGATTCAGCTGCGCTTCGAGATCTTCCTGGCTCACATGCACACGTGGGTCGAGCTTCAGGTCGAATCCCGCCGTCTGCGTCTGCCCGCCAACCGTGAGCCGCACCTGGTAGTGCCCGGGAACAGCCACCGGGCCGCGCTCCCCGTTGCCGTATTCGTACAGGTAGTACCCCGGCACATGCCGTGCGTCTTCGTATCTGAGGTCCCACACAAAGCGGTTGAGTCCCGCTTCCGGCTTCAACTGTTTTTCCGGTTTCTTGTCGTCCGGATCGGGTGGCTCCTCGAGCCGGTTATATTCCGTGCTCGAATAGGTTCGGATCACCTTGCCCGAAGCATCGAGAATCTCCAGCTTGGCCTCGGCGTCAGCTTTGGGAGCATCTTTCAGGTAGTAATAAATGACCGCGCCTGCCGGAGGATTGTGCCCGGTTCGCTTGGACGGCTGCCGTTCACTGCTCGCGCCGGCCTGAATGCGGTACGCCGTGGAGGGCGCGTATAGATGCTGAGCCTTCTGCGCGATCTCGTCACTGTACTGCCGCAGGGGCGAAAGGTCGTCCAGAATCCAGAATGCCCGGCCGTGAGTGGCCACCACCAGATCGTTATCCTTCACCACCAGATCGTGTACCGGCACAGTCGGCAGATTCAGTTGCAGCGCACGCCAGTTCGCGCCGTCATTAAACGACACGAACACTCCCATCTCCGTGCCCGCATAGAGCAATCCCTTCTTCCTGGGGTCTTCGCGCACAGCGCGCACGAACGTCGTATCCGGAATGCCCTGCGTCAGCTTGGTCCACGTCTTGCCGTAATCCGAGGTCTTGTAGATATACGGACGCAGATCATCGAACTGATGACGATCTACCGCCACGTAGGCCGTCCCCGCATCAAATGGAGACGGATCGATCTGACTGATGCGGCTCCATTCCGGCCATTCCTTCGAGGTCACGTTGCTCCATGTTTTTCCTTCATCCTTCGTGATTTGGACCAGGCCGTCATCGGTTCCGACCCAGATCAGACCCTTTGTGATCGGGGACTCGGCAAGTGCAAAGATGGTGTCGTAATACTCGGTGCCGGAATCATCGAGGGTGATGTCCCCGCCGGACACCTTCTGCTTGCTCTTGTCGTTACGGGTCAGGTCCGGACTGACCGCGGTCCAGTGCACGCCGCCATCCGTCGTCTTGAACAACATCTCCCCGGCGTGATACAGCGTGTTGGGATCGTGCGGAGAAATCATCACAGGTGCGGTCCACTGGAAGCGGTGCTCCAGATTCGCCGCGCCATGCGCATCGGATAACTCCGGCTGCTCGGTAATCGACTTCACCTGCCCGGTATGCCGGTCGTAGCGCGTGATCAGTCCCTGATAATCCGCCGCATAAACGATGTTGGGATCCCGCGGGTCGGGTGCGATGTATCCGGCCTCGCCGCCGCCCACGTCATACCAGTCACTGCGGCTGATCGAACCATCATCGCTGCGGCTCACGATCGCCACCGTCCCGCTGTCCTGCTGCGGGCCGTACACCCGGTACGGTGTCGCCGTGTCGGTGATGACGTGATAGAACTGTGCTGTCGGCTGATTATCCTGTGTGGTCCAGTTCTTACCGCCGTCCAGGGTGACGGTCACTCCTCCATCATTGGATGCGATCATGCGCTTGGTGTTCTGCGGATCGATCCACAGCCCATGGTTGTCGCCATGCGGCACTTTGACTTTATTGAAAAGATGCCCACCGTCGGTGGACTTGTACGCGTCTACATCCATGATGTAGAGCACATTCTCATCCCGCGGGTCGGCGATCACATGCATGTAATACCACGGCCGCTGCCACAGGCTGTGACTCGGATTTACCAGCTGCCAGGATTCCCCGCCATCGTCCGAGCGGTAGAGTCCGCCATCGGGATTGTGGGCTTCGATCAAGGCGTAGACGCGATCTGAATTCGCCGCCACCGCCACCCCGATCTTCCCATACGGCCCCTTGGGCAAGCCGTGCTCTTCCAGCCGCTTCCAGGTCGTTCCCCCGTCGCTGGAGCGATAAAGCCCGCTGCCCGGGCCCCCGCTTTCCATGCTCCAGGAAGTGCGCCGCGCCTGCCACAGCGCGCCAAACAGGATGTTGGGATTATGCGGATCGAAAGCTACATCGATCCCGCCCGTGTTCTCGTCCTTGTAGAGAACTTTCTCCCACGTCTTGCCGCCATCGGTGGTGCGGAAAATTCCGCGCTCGCTATTCGGCCCGTAAGGATGGCCCAGCGCCGCCACGAACACGATGTCAGGATTTGTCGGATTGATAATGATCTTCCCGATCGCGCGCGAATCTTTCAGCCCTACGTTTTTCCACGTCTTGCCGCCATCCAGCGATTTGTACACTCCATCTCCATGCGAGATGTTGCCCCTTATGCAGGCTTCGCCCGTGCCCGCGTAGAGCACATTGTGGTTCGAGTTGGCCACCGCGATGCTGCCCACCGCCGAGGTTCCTTCCTTGTCGAACACGGAAGACCAACTCATCGCGCCATCGGTGGACTTCCACACCCCGCCGCCCGTCGATCCGAAGTAGTACGTAGTGGGATCGCCCGGAATCCCCGCCGCGGTCAGCGACCGTCCCCCGCGAAACGGCCCGATCAAGCGGTACTTCATCCCCTTGAATACTTTCTCTTCAGGCCTTGCGGATTCCTCGCCCTCCCCGGACTTGGCCGCCTCGGGTTGGGCAGCCTGGGAATTCGGCCGCGCTTCTGAGGCCTTGACCGCCTTGGATTGCCGCTCTGGCTTGGTCTGCCCCATGCTGATGGTGGAAAGCAGAACTAGAAAGGTGACTGCCGCGGTAACACGCACAACAACCAACGCATTCTTGCGAAAGCTGTATAGGCCCATTCCAATAG
Source organism: Candidatus Sulfotelmatobacter sp. (assembly GCA_035651855.1). Taxonomy (GTDB): domain Bacteria; phylum Acidobacteriota; class Terriglobia; order Terriglobales; family Acidobacteriaceae; genus Sulfotelmatobacter. The sequence continues at coordinate 5,692 of DASREX010000025.1, read as the reverse complement.
TCTCCGGGAGGTTTAGACGATCCCCCATAGTAATACTCCGGGCTCTTGCTGCAAAGGGCGGTTCGGGGCAACGGAGCCTTACGAATTATCTAAGGACAGCCGCTCTCAGCCGTCCGACGAATGAAGCGCGGCCGCCCTGCTTCAATTCAACTTTTCGATTCCAGCACCTTCCTGCCCTCCTGCAACTGTTTCTTTTCCGCCTCATCCACCTTGGGATACGCCAGTTTCAAAGACTCCAGGGTGTCCACGATCACGCTGGAAATCACCAGCCGCGTGAACCACTTGTTGTCCGCGGGCACCACAAACCAGGGCGCATCCTTGGTCGCGGTGTTCCGAACCATGTCCTCGTACGCATCCTGATACTCATCCCAATACTTGCGCTCGTGAATGTCGCCCACCGAGAACTTCCAGTTCTTCTCCGGTTCATCCAACCGATCAAGGAAGCGCTTCTTCTGCTCTTTCTTGGAAACATGCAGAAAGAATTTCCGGATCACCGTCCCGCTGCGCGCCATGTGCCGTTCGAAACAGCAGATATCCTCAAACCGCTGCTGCCAGATGTTCTTGCCCACCAGGGACGGGGGGACCTTCTGGCTCTTGAGAATGTCCGGGTGCACCCGCACCACCAGGACCTCTTCATAGTAAGAACGGTTGAAGATCCCGATGTGTCCCCGCTCCGGCAGATCGCGCGTAGTGCGCCACAGAAAATCATGCTGCAATTCGATTTCTGAAGGCGCCTTGAAGGAATGCACCTGGCAACCCTGCGGGTTCACTCCCGACATCACGTGCTTGATTGCCCCGTCTTTCCCTGCGGCATCCATGGCCTGAAAGATCAGAAGCAGCGCCCATTTATCCTGCGCATACAGCATGTCCTGCAATTCAACCGTACGCTCCACTCCCTCCGCCAGCGATTTGGCGGCATGTTCCTTGGAACGCCAGTCCCCGGTCTCGGCAGGATCGTAGTCCTTGAGGTGAAACTTTTTCCCATCCTCGACGCGGAACGCGTGAGCTAATTTCCCTATCTTTTTCTTCATGCACTCCTCTGACTCTGACTGCCGTTGAGATGATCTTTGGGAGGGGCGTGGCGTAGGACCGCGGTCGTGCGCGCCACCATCCCATTCTGTATGATTGTCGCACCAGCTTGGTTCTATCGCATTTTCAACCTGGACGACAGGAGTTCCGTGATGAAAGCTCTGCCTCTGCTCGGAGTATTGTTGCTGATCCTGGGCGCCTTGTCTTTTGTGGTCCCCGTGCCCCATCGCGACGACCATTCGTTGCGGGTCGGGGACGCCAAGTTCACGCTCCAAACCGAAAGCCGCGAAAAATTGCCGCCTGCCATCGGCATCATTCTGCTCGGGGGCGGAGTGCTCTCCCTGGTTCTCGGTTTGCGCAAGAACTAGCCTGGGAACTCTCGTGTTCGAATCTGAGTTCCTGACATCCGCGGGCCAGAGCAAAGAAACTTACCGGCGGCTTCTCTCGCAGGCGGTGGACATTCTCTGCGATTCATTCCCGCCTCACCCCTATTGCGGGGCGACTGCCCATCGCTTGTCCAGTCAGATCAGCCCGGACTTTCTTCCCGAACCCGCGACGTCGTGGGAGCAGATCTCGGCACACCTGGGCCAGGTCGTCTCCAACTCGATAGCTGTCAGCGATCCCGCCACCGCCGCGCACCTGCACTGCCCGCCGTTACTCGCGGCCCTGGCCGCTGAGACCGTCATCAGCGCGCTCAATCAGTCCATGGACTCGTTTGACCAGGCGCCCGTCGCCACCGTCATCGAGCAGAAACTCCTTCGCTGGCTGTGCACCGAAGCTCGGCTGCCGCAGAGCGCAGACGGAACTTTCACCACCGGCGGCTCCCAGTCGAATTACATGGGACTGTTGCTAGCGCGGGATGCGTTTCTGCTCAAACAATGGAACTGGTCCGCGCAGAAACTGGGCCTGCATCCGGAAGCGAAGCGACTGCGCATTATGTGCTCGGAAGTCGCCCACTTCACGGTGGAAAAGTCGGCAGCGCAGTTGGGATTAGGAACCGACAGTGTCGTTCGAGTCGGTGTTGACCAGCACTTCCGCATGAGTCCTGAGGCGTTACAGCGCAGCGTAGCGGACCTTCGATCTCATAATCTCCTGCCCCTGGCAATCGTCGCCACCGCCGGCACCACCGACTTCGGCTCCATCGATCCAATGGCCGAGATCGGGGAAATCTCCCGCGCCTCCGGAGCCTGGCTTCATGTCGATGCTGCCTATGGAGGCGCTCTCCTGTTCTCACCTCAACATCGTGGCAAGCTTGCGGGTATCGAAGCCGCGGATTCACTGTCCATCGACTTCCACAAGCTCTTCTGGCAGCCCATTCCATGCAGCGTCCTACTGCTCCGCGATGCGGAAAACTTCGCCTCCATCAAGATGCATGCGGAGTATCTCAATCCGGAAGGGCACGAAAGCGCGGGCATCCCCGACCTGGTCACAAAGTCGCTGCTCACCAGCCGCCGCTTCGACGCGCTGAAACTCTGGATCAGTTTCCAGACTCTCGGCCGCAGCAGACTCGCCGCAATGATCGACCGCACCATATCATTGGCCGACCATGCTGCCGCCGTAATCCGGCGAACTCCCCATCTCCAACTCATGTGCGAGCGTCAACTCAGCACGGTGGTGTTCCGCGCCCTACCTTCCAGCGGCGACGGTGACGCAGACCAGTTGAACGTCGCCATTCGCCAGCGCCTCTTCGACACCGGCAGGGCCGTTATCGGCCACACCCGCGTCCGCCAACATCAATGCCTCAAGTTCACCTGCATGAACCCTGCCGTGACGGAAGCTCAAATGGAAGCCTTGATCCAGTCCATAGTCCAGGCCGCAAATCATCCCACGTAGCCGCGGACGCATTCGTCCGCCGGAAGCCCGTGAAAGGGTGCCCCGTCCTTGTCCCTGCGTAGTTCGCAGGGACAGGGCGGGGATTTTGACGTATGCGGAAACTTGAAGTACGCGGGGATCTCGACAGTTCCCCGGAACTGTTCCAAAGAGAACACGAGGAGAGGAATTCCTCAGCGCTACGCTCTGGTAGCCGTCACACTGGGCAGTTGAGCCCGTTGCCAGGCATCGAATCCGCCCGTCACATTGAGCACGCGCCGGAAGCCGGCGCGTTGCAGCAGACTGGCCGCGATCATGCTGCGGTATCCTCCCTTGCAGTGCACCGCCAGCGGCACGTCGTGATCGATTTCCGGCGGGGAAACCCTGAAGTTGTCCAGCGGCCACCACGTCGCCCCGTCGATGTGTCCCGCATCCCACTCGGGCTCCCGCCGCACGTCGAGCACTTGCACTTCGCCCGACCGCAGTTGCTGCTCCAGTTCCTGCGGCGTAATCTGCGGAACGGTCGCCATGGGCAGGCCGGCCTGCTGCCACGCCGCGACGCCGCCGGCAAGGTATCCATCCAGCGCCTCAATCCCCACCCGCGCCAGCCGCAGCCGGGCTTCTTCAATCTGCGTCTCCGTACCCGCGATCAGCACCGGATGAGAGGCCAATCCCAGTACCGTTCCCGCCCAGGATGCAAATTGCCCGCCCAAGGCGATGTTCACCGATCCCGGCACATGCCCCGCGCTGAATTCCTCGCCCGAACGCACATCCAGCGCGATCTCGCCCTCTTTCAGCAGGCCATCCAGTTCAGCCGGTGAAATCGAGCGCAGGGGCGGCAAATCCGAGAGCGCGGCCGCGCCCGTGCGATTGATCTCCGCATCCTTGGCGAAATATTCCGGCCGCGCCGGCAAATTGCTGGTCAATTGCCGGATGAACTCTTCCCTGCTCTTGATCTGCAGCGCGTAATTGGTCAACCGCTCGGTTCCAATCGTGGACGAGCGCTCCGCCCGCATGTTCTTCCCGCACAGCGATCCAGCCCCATGGGCCGGATACACCAGCACGTTGTCGGGAAGCGTCAGCAGTTTGCCATGCAGGCTGTCGTAGAGCAGTCCGGCAAGCTGCACTGGGGTATGCCGCGGCGACAGATCGGGCCGTCCCACGTCGCCGATGAACAGCGTGTCGCCGGTCAACACCGCCCACGGGGCGATCGACTTCTCCCTATCTGTAACGACCAGGCATATGCTCTCCGGCGTGTGCCCAGGCGTCTCCAGCACGCGGAGCGAAGCTTTCCCGAACTTCAACTCGAAACCATCGCGTACCGGAACGTGATCGAAAGTCGCACCCGACCGCGCGCCCATGTAGATCTTCGCTCCCGTGCGCGCCGCCAGTTCCCTGTGCCCCGAAACAAAATCAGCGTGCAGGTGGGTTTCAAAAATGTGCCGGATGTTGACTCCATGCTCCGCCGCCGCTTGCAGATAAAGCTCCACGTCGCGCTGCGGATCGACCACCACCGCCTCGCCTTCCGAGGCCAGCATGTAGGAAGCGTGCGCCAGGCACCCCAGGTAGAACTGCTCGAAATACATAGTCGGTTCCCCAAGACCGCCTAAGATGCTAGACCAATCCGGTCTGTAATGCCACGGGGAGATTCAAGAAATTGCTGGACTAGGAAGGCAGCGGGGTGATGAACTCCAGCCCGAAGCAGAAGCCGTTGCGGGAGCGCACGATGGCGGGCATACGCGAGGCGGTTGGCATTCCAAATTCCACTTCCAGCAGGTCGCCCGGGTTCAGCAGAATGCCTGCGTACAAAACCATGCCGCCCTGGCTGATCTCGGTCCCCCGTCCCTCGACCACCGTGGTCGAGAAACCCTTGGAGGTGAATACCTTTACCGGCAAATCCACCGGCATTCGCTCCCAGCGGCGCGTTGGTCCGGAACTCGGCATACTGTCATTAGATTCTCTTTTTTTCCCGAATAATCTGCAAATTACCAAAGTGAAAGCGGCCGAGCCTAGTGACCGCAGGCGCACAAGGGATCACAGGAAGGCCCTCTCCGCCCAGTCTGTTTCCCCGGCGTACGCTTACGGTGTCCGACGCGAACGTCCTGTACAATTTGCCTGTGAGTTCGCGAGTGAGAGCGTGCCGCGCGGCGATCCTTTTCCTGTCGCTCAGCCTGCTCGCCACGGCCGAGAAGGTTTCTGAACTCCAGCCCACCGGATACGTCAACGACTTTGCCCAGGTCCTGAACCCGAACGCACACGCGCAGATGGAAGAGATCTGCCAGCAGATCGATGTGAAGGCGCATGCGCAGATCGCGGTGGTCACGGTCAACACCCTGGATAGCTCCGACGTCGACACCTTCGCCGTCGATCTGTTCAAAAAGTGGGGAATCGGCCAGAAGGGCACGGATCGCGGCGTTCTGATCCTGTACGCGATCCAGGATCGCCGCGCCCGGATTGAAGTCGGCTACGGCCTGGAACCCATCCTGCCCGATGGCAAAGTAGGCGCTTTTCAGCGCGAGGCAGCGCCGCTCATGCGTAGCCGGAATTACGGCGACGCCCTCTTGCTGGTCACGACCCGCGTGGCCGATGTAATCGCCACAGACGCGGGAATCCAACTCACCGGTTCCCGTCCGCGCGCGCCATCGCAGCCGCTCGAGCAGCCCGGCGGCGGGATCTCCTTCGGCCGCATCGTGCTCATCGGCATCGTTCTGTTGCTTATCCTGTTCACTCCCCTCCGTTCCCTGCTGTTCTGGATGCTGTTTTCCAGCATGTTTGGCGGCGGGCGCCGCGGCGGTTGGGGGGGAGGCTTCGGCGGCGGCGGTGGCTTTGGCGGCGGCGGCGGATTCGGCGGGTT
>DASREX010000024.1:0-6345 GCA_035651855.1 Candidatus Sulfotelmatobacter sp. | reverse complement strand
ATCGCTAAGGACCGGGACCAAGAGCTCGGCATTGGCAACGGGTTGTGTCACTGAAGTGAAGGTCAGAGGCGAGAAGGGCGTGCTCCAAAGGCACGCCCTTTCTCTTGGGACTGATTAAGGCCGCGCGAGGAACGTGCTACGCGCGACCCCGGACGGGGCGTCCGGGGCTACATTCCTGCGGCAGGGCTTGTGTAGGGGCGGACGCCTCGTCCGCCCTGGGTTGGGGGGACTGATCAAGGCTGCGTGTACGTGTTCTTATGGCAGGTGCGCGAGGAACGTGGTCAGGTCTGAATGCAGGGACGAATGCATCATCGCGCTACGCGCGACCCCGGACGGGGCGTCCGGGGCTACATTCTTGCGGCAAAGTTTGTGTAGGGGCGGACGCCTCGTCCGCCCTGGGTTGGGGGGACTGATCAAGGCTGCGTGTACTTGTTCTTATGGCAGGTGCGCGAGGAGCGTGGTCAGGTTTGAATGCAGGGACGAGTGCATCATCGCGCTACGCGCGACCCCGGACGGGGCGTCCGGGGCTACATTCCTGCGGCAAAGTTTGTGTAGGGGCGGACGCCTCGTCCGCCCTGGGTTGGGGGGACTGATCAAGGCTGCGTGTACTTGTTCTTCTGGCGGGAGAGCGAGGAACGTGGTCAGGTCTGAATGCAGGGACGAATGCATCATCGCGCTACGCGCGAACCCGGACGGGGCGTCCGGGGCTACATCCTTGCGGCAACGTTTGTGTAGGGGCGGACGCCTCGTCCGCCCTGGTCCGGGGACTGATCAAGGCCGCGCGTATGCCGGACTATCCGGTTCGGGGCGATCGTAATCGCGGCCGTACTTGTTCTTGTGGCCGGCCAGAACATCGGATTCCGCTAAAGAGAAATCTCCCAGGCTAGTGTTCCCTGCGGTGATCGTTATCTCCCGATCGAGGGCACGCAGCGCATCCGGCGCGACCGCGGCATGGAAGACCTGCATCCGGTAGCGGCCGGGCGGAACCTCGGGAATGCTGATGTCGCCGCGCGCATCTGAAATCGAGTAATAAGGCGTTGCCAGCGTAATTACGACGGCGCTCATCTGGGCGTGAATGTTGCAGAAGATGAATGATATTCCCGGCTTGTCGAACTGGACAAAGCGCGTGGACCCGCCCTCGTAGAGTCCCAGGTCGAAGCGCTTCCCTTCGAACAGGGAAAATACGTTGTGAAAGAAGGGATCACGATTGGGAAATTCCACCTTGCCGCCAACTGGAATTACGATCAGCGAAGGATGGAAGCTCTTATTCTTCTGCACCAGTTGCGGAATTTTGGCGGGATCCTGTTTCGGCGCCTGCTGAGGCATGCCCACCGGCGTCAGCCACACGACTACTTGCGAACTGTTCTTCACGGGATGGCCGTTACGAGTTAAGTCCACATGCGCCCGGACCGGCCGTTGCGCGTGCGCCGGCAGAACTGCCAACAGAATCAGGCCTGGATAAACGAAACGCCATATGGGACTGAGCCTCAAAATAGGATCCCCACCGACAGGTTGAGCAGATTGGTCATGCTGCTGCTGCTATAGACGGGGAATGTGCGAAGGCGCCGGAGTTCAGCCGACAGCAGCAGATCGGAGCGCGGCCGGAAGATCACATTGCCCAGCACTCCCCGATTGCGTCCCAGGATCGGTCCGAAATTATTTTGATCGAGGGCGAAGCCGCGCACATCTCCCGCATACGGGTTATCGTCGGCGATTGCTCCGTTCACTTCCAGCTTGGGTGTCAACTGCAACTTGAGTTGAGCCCATCCTCCGGCGCTATCCAGGCCGCGAATGGGGCTGAACGGTGCCCGGGGATCTCCGCCAAACAAGATGGAGGTGGATATTCCGCCCCCCAAGCCGCCAATGGCCCGGCCGCGGTAAAACTCGCCCGAGAGGGCAAGCTTCGGCAGGAGCGGGACCTGCCAGTCCAGCATCCCCGCCCACGAATCGACGGTCCGTCCCCAGAACCAATTCTGGCGACCGTAGTAGCCGGCCACGCCGAAACTCAGAGGGCGATCCTGCACAGGCCGCGACCACGCTGTGCGGAACGCAACCGCCGGTTGTCCGGATAGTTCACCGGCCTGGCCCGAGCGGTAGAAGGAATTGTAGGGGGTCTCCCAATCGAGATTGTCCAGCACGCCGGCTTGCACAGTGAGATTCTGCTGATCGGAAATAGCGAAGCGGTGTTCCACCCGAAGTTGTGGCGTCCAGCCCCACAGATTTCCGGCTGACGCAAAGGCGGGCAGGGCCAGCGAGGCGAACGAGGTCGGGGACAGGGGAGAGATAAACAAGGAGTCCTGCCCCGCAATGATTGAAGTACGCTCCCAATCAAAGCGCACATTGGCAGTTTGCAGGCGGGCAATTCCGAAGTTCACACCGTTGCCGGTGCCCGGAAAGCCCCCCGAGAAATCAAACTGAACGTCGGCCGAGGTTTTTGCCCCGGCTACCGTCGGCCCGAACAGTTCCAGGCCAATCTGCGACTGCCGCAGGGTCGCCCCGACATTGGCCTGAGGCCAACCGGGAATGACGGGTTCAGCGTAAGTGGGGAGATCCAGGTTGTCAGAGTTTCCAAGATTGCGGAACGCGTTCATCAGTACGATCCCATGCAGCCGGGCGCGATACCTGGAGGCGGTCTCCACCTTCGTCTGATACTGCTCGTCGATCTTGGAACCGATCAGAGACGTCGTATCTTCCAGCTTCTGCACTCTCTCTTCCATGGAGTGGGACAGAGGCGATTGCGTTACAGAAGTATCGGACGCGGGCGGCTGGGCAGCATTTGGGCCGGCGGATTCCGCTGTTGCGGGAGCGCTTCCCGCAGCCGGTGGCTCCAGCAGCGCGCGCGTGGCCTGCAATTCCTTCCGGAGTTGCTGCATTTCTTCCCGGGACTGGGTGCTCTCCGCGTGCATCTCCTGGACCATGGCCCGCAGTTCGCGAACCTGATCCTGGAGTTCGCGGATCGCACTGCCCGCGTCGCCCGGCGACGGCGCAGAACGCACTGGCTCCTCCTGCGCACGGGCTGGAGAGATGAAAACGGCCAGAGCGGCAACCGTAAACAGCATGCCGCGCATGACTAAGGTCCGAGGGCTCTTCACACCGTCCTCCTGCAGCATCCCGAGTGAGGCACGTGGCGAGACGGGACTGTGCCTAAGAGCCGGGATGCGATAACAAATTCTGGTTGGATTCAGCCCGCTGGGCGGGCACAAGCGGAGGCTCCATGACCGTGGTCTCCGCAATCTCACTCGACAGGTGCTGCACTCGGCCCGGCAGCGTGATGCGAAAGACGGTCATACCGCCAGTCGTTCTCTCCACCGAGATTTCTCCTCCATGGTCCTGCACGATTTTTTGCACGACCGCTAGACCCAGGCCCGTCCCGTTCTCCTTGCCGTAACTCACGAAGGGATGGAAGATGCGGTCGCGTATGGATTGCGCGATCCCCGGACCATTATCGGCGACCGAGATTACAATCGACCCCGCCAACTCCGAGGCCGTCACCTGGACTTTACCGTCAAGGGCAGGGGCCGCTTCGCATGCGTTAAGGAGGAGATTGTATAACGCACGCTCCAGTTTGCGCGGGTCGAACCAGCCGTTCAATTCAGAGTCGCACAAGACGTCGATGCAACGCCCGTGATGGCGCGGATGCAGGCGTACGGCCTGCAGGGCGCGCTGGATGGTCTCCGCCACATTGGCATGGGCCGCGGTCAGGGATTCGCGGGTACGAGCGAACTCGAGCAGGGAATCGATGAGATCGGTCATCAGATTCACTCCGCTCCGCACCTCCTGGTACAACTCTTCGCGCTGCGCGGGAGTAAGGTGGCTGTCACAAAGGAATTCGGAGTTGGCGACGATGGCGGCCAGCGAGTGCCGGAGGTCGTGCGAGATGGAACTCGCCATACGCCCGATCGTGGCCAGTTGCTCGGATTCCAGCAAGTCCTGCTGGCTCTTCAGGAGGCTGGCTCGCATGCGGTCAAAGGCCAGCGTCAACTCTGCTACCTCGTCCCCTCCGCGCGAGTCCAGCGGATGATGAAAATTACCGGCTCCCAGGGCGCGAACGCCGACCACCAGATTTCCCAGCGGCCGGGTGAAAGTGTGCGATACGAAAAATACCAGGGCGCTGCCGACGACGATCGCGGCCAAGCCGAGAAGAAGAATGTAGCGATTCAGTTGATCGAGAAACCTGGTCGCTTGATCGTAGGATCCCAGAACAGTCAGCCGTACCGGGGTTTCACCCGCAGAGGACAGTTCCAGGGAAGTGGCGAGGAAGCGTTCTTTGCCGATCTCCACATCGTGCGGGTCGGTCTGGGGAGAGCCGTGAATCAGCGATTGAATGCTGCCGCCTTTGACCTGGGCCTGCGGCAGGGTCGTGGCAATGACCTCGTCGCCGCAGGAGAACGCGACTTGGCTGCCCGCTACCTTGCTGACTTCGGCGGCCAGCCGGTCATTGATCTCATAGCCGATGACCAGAAACCCCAGCAGCGTTCCGTCCGTTCGTGATCCCCGGTATACCGGCTGGATAAACGTCTGATACAGGTGATGCTCGCCCAGCCACCAATGGCTGGAGACTTCGCGCTCCTCATCGAGAGACTGCTGGAAGTATTTCTCGGCAGTCTGGCGGTTAAAGCCGGGCGTTTTGGTGTGCAGCCCCACGACTTTGCCGGTGCGGTCGATCAGCACGAACAGGTCGCTGTTGGCAATTTCGGAAACGTCCTGGGAAGCGTCTTGAATCGTGACCGGGTCCGGCCCCGTCATGATGGCCCGCGTGATGGGCAGATCAGCCAGCAAGGCAACATCGCCGGTGAGCATGGTTTCGCGTTCGTGGCGGAAATCCTGGAACGCAGCCACCGAATTGCGCAGATTCACGGCAATGCTCTGGCGCACGTTTTTCTCGACCGTGCGCCGCACCAGCAGCAGGCTGGTAACGGTCAATCCCGCGGTGATCAACAGCATGGCCAGCAGGAATCGCGTGCGCAGCCGCAGCCGCGGCACGAACGCTCCGGCCGAGTTACTGGCAGTGGAGTTTGGCACGGGCTTGGAAATCCGGCTCACAATCAGCGGACGAACTTGTATCCCATTCCATGCACGGTGCGGAAGTGTACCGGGCTCGATGGATCTTTTTCCAGCTTCTGACGAAGTTTGAGAATGTGGTTATCCACCGTCCGGGTCGAGGGATAATTCTGATAGCCCCACACTTCATTCAGCAATTCATCGCGGCTGATCACCCGGTCGGCGTTCTGCACCAGGAACTGGAAGGTTTTGAATTCCTGCGCGGTCAGCACCACCGGCTTGCCGTCGCGCTTGATTTCCATCTTCCGGAAATCGACCGAGATTCCGTCGAAACTTACTAACTGCACTTCGGCGGTCCGGGCGGTGTGCCGCAATGCGGCTCGCACCCGCGCCAGTAACTCGCGGGGGCTGAAGGGCTTGGTTACATAGTCGTCGGCCCCTAATTCCAGTAACAGGACCTTATCGGAAACGTCGCTGGCCGCGCTGAGGACCACAATCGGCAGAGCCGGCGCAATGGCTTTGATCTCTTTACACACATCCCGCCCGGAGACTTTGGGAAGGCGCAGATCCAGTACGATGGCTGCGGGTGCGGAAGCGCGGAAGCTGTCGAGCGCCGACTTGCCGTCGGACTGGGTTTCGACCGCGTATCCTTCGGTCTCAAAGAGCCGGCGCAACGCTTTTTGCACGGCGGGGTCGTCTTCCACAATCAGGATGCGGTTGGCGGCCTTCGACGGCGGTTCTGGCCCTGCGGCTCTCAGGCTATTGAGCGGAGTAGCTAGATTGCCCATGAATTTTCCGTTCCGTCGGGCGGTATTCAGAGATTCAAAGAAAGGACTGGGGGAACACCAGGAAGCAGCCCCGACTGTGGTCAGCTTACACCGAATCTGCCTTATATTTGAGCTTCTTGCAGCGCCTTTTAACATTATTTTTACAAATTTCAGACCTTGTAAAAAGCCTCGCAAACCCAGGGTTCCTCGCGAATCAAGGCAACGGGCCGACCTCCCGGGATCTCACCCCGGGCCGGTGCGAGGAGCAATACGGCATCTGCCCCGAATACCTTACGGTGATCGCTGTATAGACGAAATTTTTGGCTGACCCTACTCTAGAGCAGCTTTGAACGGGGTGTATTTGCGCCGTAAATTGGCTTTTGCAAGGAGTGATCGATGGTTTCCCGAAGACTTCTCATCGTGGCGTTGCTGTCCCTCGGTTGTTTGATGATTCCAGCCGCATCGTTTGCTGATACCAGCGTGGATTTCAGTAACAGCGGCGGGACCCTTACCGGTACTAGCAGCGGGTTGTCTCTCTCCGGGTCAACCTTAATTGCGATCAGCGGATTCAGCGGTG
>DASREX010000023.1:0-24993 GCA_035651855.1 Candidatus Sulfotelmatobacter sp. | reverse complement strand
GACATGGCCTACCGCATCGAGTTATGGGGCGACCAGGTCGAGGCGCTGTCGCAAATCGATCCGCTGTTCGGGACAGTGAAGCAAAAGTACGTGCGGCTGCCGATTTATCCCAAGACGCATTATGTGATGAAGGAGGAAACGCGGGCGTCGGCGGTGGAGTCGATCAAGAAAGAACTGGCCTGGTGGGAACCGGAATTGGAAAAGCAGGGGCGAGTGGTGGAAGCACAGCGCATTCATCAGCGCACCATGTTCGACCTCGAGATGATCCGCGCGATGGGCTTTTGCCATGGCATCGAGAATTATTCACGGCACTTTACCGGCCGTCTGCCGGGCGAGCCTCCGCCCACCCTGCTGGATTACTTTCCGCGCGATTTTCTGCTGTTCATCGACGAGTCGCATCAGACTGTCCCGCAACTGCACGGCATGTATGCCGGCGACCGCTCGCGCAAGGAAGTGCTGGTGGAATATGGCTTCCGCATGCCGTCGGCGCTGGATAACCGTCCGCTCACGTTCGAGGAATTCGAGCACCGCACCAACCAACTGGTGTACGTGTCGGCGACCCCCGGACCCTACGAGTTGACAAAGTCCGCCGGCGTGGTAGTCGAGCAGATCATCCGGCCCACGGGCCTGATCGATCCGCCGGTGGAGATTCGCCCGGTGAAGGGACAGATTGACGACCTGCTGCACGAGATTCGGGAACGCGTTGCCAAAGGCGAGCGCGTGCTGGTGACCACGCTCACCAAGCGCATGGCCGAGGACCTGGCCGAGTATTACGCAGAAGTAGGCGTGAAATGCCGTTACATGCACTCGGAGATCGAGACGCTGGAGCGGGTGAAGATTCTGCGCGACCTGCGCAAGGGCGAATTCGATGTATTGATCGGCATCAATCTGCTGAGGGAAGGCCTGGATTTACCCGAAGTATCGCTTGTGGCAATTCTCGATGCGGATAAAGAAGGCTTCCTGCGCTCTGCGGGATCGCTGATCCAGACCATCGGCCGCTGCGCCCGGCACCTGAACGGCCGGGCCATTCTCTACGCCGACCGCATGACGGATTCGATGAAGCGGGCGATCGATGAGACCTCGCGGCGCCGCGCGATTCAGACGGCCTACAACGAAGAGCACGGGATCACGCCGGAATCGATTGTGCGCCCGCTCGATATGACCCTGGCCGCGATCGTAGCGGCTGACTACGCCGATCTGACCGCCGGCGAAGCCGAGGGGATGCCGGAATTCAAGTCCCAGGAAGAAGTGGACGCCTACATCGGTAAACTGGAAAGTGATATGCGCGAAGCGGCCAAGCGCTTCGAATTCGAGAAGGCGGCCAAGCTGCGCGACACCATCAAAGAATTGCGGACCAAGGAGTTCTTGTTCGCGTAAAGCTCCGCCGCTCGCTTAGGACAGCCCTTTGGGCTGTCCCGGCGAAGCGAAGCGAGACGAGACGCTTGATTGGCGAAAAGTCCCCATATCACTCAAAACGTACCCGCCAGATAATCTCTGGGCGAAACGATCGCTATTCCCCGCCACGGATTCATTGCCAGCAGGTCCTGATCTCCAGTAATAATCACGTCTGCCCGCCCGTTCAGCGCCACTTCCAGAATCTTGTTATCTTTCGGGTCGCGGCATCCGCGAACCACTTGCACGATAGGAATGAATTCGGCCGCGCTCACGAGCTGATTGAGAAATTCATCCCGCTCTCGCCTGCCGATATAGCGGTCAAACCTGGGGCGGAAGAGGACGTCAGCCAGCTCTCTATCGTGTCCTCCGAGAAAAGCACGATACCATCAAACAAAGCCCTGGTAACGAGGTTGCGCGGACGGAACTCGATCAAACGATAGCACTCACGAACACATTCGTGTTGACTACGATGCAACCGAAGGTGCGCGTCAGTCTTTGAGGATATCGGCCAGAACTTCCTCAGTCATCCCGCGAGCTTTTGCTTGCGCACCGATGAGGTCCATCAGGCGCTCCAGTTCCTTGATATTGTTTCTCCGCATGCGCTCGTATTGTTCCACCGAGAGGATCATCGCTACATCACGGTTTTGCCGGCGGATCATGACCGGCTCACTCTGGGCCGCGTCCAGCAGCGCCGCGAGACGCTGTTTCGCGTCCGTAGCCGAAACTATTTTCATCTGTTCATAATAGACAAAATGGACAGAAAGGACACTACAGGCATCTCGCGGCAATCTACGCGATAACAGGCTTATTCACAGTGGGTTTGCGATCAACTCGAGGAGGAGCGCAATTCTATCTTCCGTAAGCCGCCGCTGCCGCCAGAGGTTTCCGGTAGAAGGTGTATCCATCGTACGTCTCCGGCCGGAAATTCAGATTGGGGGCGCACAGCTTTTCTGTCTGGCTGAGGAAGAGGTAGCCGCCTGGCTCCAGGTACAGGTGCAGGCGCTCCATCAGGGCGGCACGCTGCGTGCGGGAGAGGTGCGGCAGCACGTCCATGCAGAAGATGCAGTCGAAGCGTCCAATGTAGACCGGCTTAGTCAGGTTCATGGTGTTGAAGGTGACCAGGCTGCGCAGGCGCGGTTTGACCAGGAGAAAAGCGCTTCCATTTCCATTAACGGAAGCGGCGGCCGATCCGCCGCCGTTGCCGGTTCCATCCTGAGCTCCGGCAGAAGTCCCGATCGAACCGATCTTGGAGAAGCAGGCGCGAATGGCGGCTGGCGGCAAGCCGGCTAAGGCCGACTGCGGGTACAGACCACGTTCTGCCACCTGGATGGAGGAAGGCAACAGATCGGTGCCTACGATGTGGATCGACCAGTCCCTGGCAAGGCCATTGGAGGACGGCGGCGCGGAGTTTTCGGAAATGCCGCCGTTGCGGCCGGCAGATTTTGACTCCTTGCCACCATTGCCGTTCGCGCCGTTGGCCGCCGCATTTGCGGTATTGTTTGCCAGAGCTTCGCAGACTGCCATGGCGATGGAGTAGGGCTCTTCCCCAGTCGCGCACCCCGTGCTCCAGATACGAAGCGTAGCTGGCCCTTCGTTGGATTTGCGAGCATAGATTTGTGGGATGACCTGGCGCGCCAGGGCATTCATAGCGCCGGGATGACGGAAGAATCCGGTGGTGACATTCAGGATTCCGTCCAGAAAACCCGCGACTTCACAAGGATCCAGATCGGGAGAACGGAAACGGGAGAGTAAGGCCGACGGCGCTTCCATGTCGTTACGCTCGAGATAATCGGCCACATGGGCTGCCAGCGCACTATTGGGACAGTCGAGCAGAATTCCGGTCTGGCGCTCGACTAACAGGCGCAATTCGGACAATTCGTGTTCAAGAATCGTAACGCCCGCCATCAATCTATGCATAAAGGTTCATCCTCAAACCTGCGGCTGGTTGGCCGGTGAGTCGCATCAGGGGAGGACTCTCGGTGCTCGCTACCCGGAACTCATTGTGTACTGCTCAATCACCCGCGGCCGTGGCGGCAAAAGTCCTGCCGGAATCCTGCACGGCCTGCTGGGCTGCCACATTCATTTCCTTCTCCAGCGAGGAGAAGCGCTGCATGACCTCGTGGATGCGCAGCGCCATATTGCGAATGGTTTCAATCTGGGCGCGGGTCTGGGCGGAGAAGCTGCCCGGCTCCAATAACAACAGATCGGAGTTTCCCAATACCGAGGTCAGGGCGTTGTTGATGTTGTGCCTCATCTCGAGCATGTAGCGCGCCAGGGTGGCCTGGCGCTCCAGCGAGGAGCAGGCCGCCTCCGCGGCCCGGGCGCGGAACTCAGCCCGCGAGCGGTGCACTGCCTCGGCGGCCGCCAGCACGAGGGTTTCCAGCCAGTGCTCGCTGGGGCGGAGAATCGTAACGCGCGGCCAGCGCTCGCGGATGAGCTGGGCGGTCGCGGCGTCGTGGCAAACATAAAACAGGGGCTGTCCCGTAGAGTGCAGGGGTTCGAGCACGACTGACAACAGGTCGCGGCGCAGTTGCCCGACGATCGCGATGTCAAAAATATCAACCGCAAAACGCGGCCACAGCTCACCGCTGAGCAGGGTGAAAGTGGGAACGTTCCGCTCCATTTGCCAGCGCGCGGTAATGCGCCGCGAGAACTCGGCTTCGTCGGAGATGATCAGAACGGTGGGCATTTCCACGGACGACTTCCCTTCCTGCTGTCAGCGGACTGACGGATATTAATTCTGGTACACACCAACAAATGCGTGTTACGACTTGGCCTTCCAACCGGGATCACCGGAAACTTCGAATTCGGGAGCCGCCGGGGTTGCCGGTGCGGGCTTCTCCGAATGGGTTGCGGGGGCTGCGACAGGGCGCGCGGCAGCCTTAGGTTGCGCCTTGCCCGCGGAGGCCGTGGCGGCCTTTGCCGCTGCGGCAGGTGGGGGCGCAATGACCGGTTTCGCCGGGTGTGCCGGCTTCGCGCCGGGGGGGACAGACTTCGCGCCCGCCGGTTTTCCCTTCGCAGCAGTTTCCGCGCTCTTGCCCCGCCCGAGGGCGTGCTCCACCGAAGCCTTCAAGTCCACCAGCATGCGTAATGGCGAGCCCGAGGAGTACTCGGCCTGGAACATGACTTTCCACGACTGGCAGATCATGCGGAGACGCAGGATCGGCTCCTGGGCAGAGAATTGCGCGCGGCGGCAGTCGATGGTCTGCACGCCCTTGTCCTCAAGCTCGGTGAGCCCGTCCAGAATCACGTTGAGATCGCCCAGCATGAGCCGGAAAAATACACGCCGCATCAGATAGCCGAAGCGGGTAAAGGCCACCAGCGCCACCGGGAGATAGAACAACTCTCCCGCCAGGCCCTTGGCCTTGCGGCCCTGCTCGAGAATGCCCCCATGCAGCAGTTCGTCGAGGGAGCGGCATTTCCTCGCCGAATCCAAGACCCGATCTAGAGCGTTCAGCCACACCGGAGGTTTCAGCTCGACCTGGCCGACGACGGCCTCCAGCGCCTGGGCAACGTAGGCCAGGTCAACCTCGGCATCGTTAATGCCAGTCGGCGCAATCTGGCTGAAGTACTGCACCAACAGAAAGTCGACCTTGTCGCGCACGGTATCAGACTTGGCGGACTTGGCCAGAAAATGCTGGACCAGGTTCAGCAATCCGCGTTGCGTCACCAGGGAGTTGGTCTGGAGAAACTGGCGCAGCTGGTGCACCTGGACTTGTTCATCCATTTGCTCCAGCCACTGCCTGGCCTGCTCCACTGCCTCCTTGCCCGGAGTTTCGACCCCGGCCTCGAGATCGGCGCAGGGCTTGATGTCGATGGCGAACTCGCGCGCCAGTTCAAAGTAGATGGGATACAAACGGCGGGCGGAATTCCATTGTGATGCCAGATCCTGAACAGGTGTGGAAGAGGTCATGATTTCACGATCCAATTGGGCACGTCGCGTTGGAAGCGCGCGGCCACGAGAATCTTCCCAGGCTGATACTGCACCGCGACCACGGAGGCCGTCTCGTCGAGCGAGCCGTCGGAGTTCCGGACACGCAGCTGATCGCCGAACTCCAGCGGAGCTTTGGAGGCAAACAGCAGTTCCCGGTTGGTGCCAAACTCCACGATAGCGCTCTCGCCAAACTTATCCACCGTGTTGCCGTCGAGAATGCGGGTGAGCTGAACCGGCAGGCGCATGGGAATGGCATCGGGGAAAAAGCGGGCCAGGCCGGCGACGCTATTGGCGTCGTAAGCTGCCCGTCCGGTTGCTGCACCCGAAGGCGCCATCCTTAGAATCCTCTCACCCAAGCCAATCTGCGCTGCGGAATGCGGTCGGGCTCCCCCTCTTCCCGGTTAGGAAGAGCTATGGGGAGCCGGAAATCCGCAGTTCGCAATAACATTAAGCAACAGCAGAACCAACCTGCGGAACGGAAGGATTAGCACTCAAGGAAGCGAATTATCAGGCACTTAGGCGTCCAGTTGAATGTCTTGGACGAGATGGCCTGAAGCCAGCGTCTCAACCTGAGATGGGAGTCTCACTTCGCACTCGCCGGGCTGGCAAGGATTGCTCCACCGGGACAACAAGCCACTGCAAAACCCGTGGCCAGATGCCGGGAACACTGGTAAATTTTGAACTCTTACCCAGATCCCAATGCGCCTCTTTTATGGCTGGTGGATTGTTTCCGCTGCGTTCCTCAATCTTTTCTTCTCTGTCGGGATTATCTACTACGGCTTTCCGGTCTTCTATCCTTCGCTGGTGGAATCTCTCGGCTTCACGCGTGCCCAACTCACTCAAGGCTTCCTGATGGGATTTGTGGCCGCAGGTCTGCTGTTTGGGCTTTTGGCTGGCGTCCTGATTGACCGCTTAGGATCCCGCCAGGTGATTCGAATCGGAATCTGGTGTGTTGGACTGCCGCTGATTCTGATGGGAAGCATGACGCGGCTCTGGCAATACTACCTGCTGTGTATCGCGGAGGTCGTGGGTTACGTGCTGACCGGGCCTATTCCGAACCAAGTACTGATCTCCAACTGGTTCCGGTTGAAGCGTGGCCGGGCCATGGGCAGCGCATATCTTGGATTGGGCCTGGGGGGAGCGGTTTCGCCGCTTTTGATCAACCGCCTGATTCAGAGCTTTGGCTGGCGGCACGCCTTTGAAATTATCGGAGTCCTGATCCTGGTCGTGCTCTTTCCGGTTTCGCAGTGGATCACGCGCTCCAGTCCGGGAGACCTGCGCCTGCTGCCCGACGGGATTTCTGCGGCGGCTGCGGTGAATGAACCTGCTTCGAGCGAGCCCGAGATGGATGTGAGGCGGGCGGTGCGCAGCAGGAATTTCTGGCTTATTGTGGCGGGGTGCACCTTGACGATTGGGGCCATCGGCGGGGTGACGCAGCACCTGATTCTCTTTCTTACAGGCGCGGGATATTCCTTAAGCGGCGCCTCCCGTGTATCCAGCGCACTGCTGGTTTCCAGCCTGGCGGGCCGCGTGATCGTGGGATATTTTGCCGATCGCTTTAGCAGAAAGAATGTAATGGCGTTGTTTTACCTTGCACTGGCGCTGACCATCCCGTTGCTGTTCGCGGTTCACCGGCCCGTCGCGGTCTGGGGATTCGCACTGCTCTATGGTTTTGCCATGGGAGCCGACTACATGCTGATCCCGCTGGTGACGGCAGATTGCTTTGGACTCTCCGCCCTGGGAAAACTCCTGTCGCTGATTATCATGGGATATTCTCTGGGGCAATGGTTTGGGCCCTGGCTGGCGGGAAGGATCTTCGACGCTCACCATAGCTACGATCTTGCATGGATCATTCTGTCCGGCGCGGCGGCGCTGGGTGCGGTGCTCATCTATGCGATAGCACCCGAGCGGCGGAACGCCAAGAGAGTCTAGCGGAGCCAGTCGTCGAGATGTTCCCTGACGAAAGCGTCATCCTGCAGATGGGGATAAGATCCGCATACTCGTTCGATTTCCTCCAATTGGCCGGGAGACAAGTCCTCTTGCGGATCCAGACACCAGCGCCCCGCAAGCAGTCCCTGCCGGCGAAGAACCTCATGAATGCCGGGAATGCATCCGCGAAACTGGTTGGCGGCGTCGAAAACCGCGGCATTCGCGTCGGTAACCTGAGTTCCAAGCGCCAAAAGCTCGGAAGCAGGATGGGACATGGTTTTCACCATTTGCAATTGGGAGACGGCAGTCCTGGTCCACGTCGCCCACTGGCCCAGCAGGCCGCCGACGATGCGAATTTGCTGGCCGCCAAAATCGAAAGGCATGAGGAGATCAGGGAGGATGTTGTCGTCGTTGCCGGTATACAGCGCGACCTCGTGCGCGCGGCCCGACTCCGCTAAGGCGCGGACGACGTCGATGGTCTGGTACCGGTTGAAGGGGGCAATCTTGATGGCAACCACGTTTTCGATTTCCACGAACTGCCGCCAAAAAGCGTAGGGCAGCAACCGCCCTCCCACAGCCGGCTGCAGGTAAAACCCCATCACCGGGATGATGGAGGCGATCGCTCTGGCGTGCTGCAGGAGTTCAGCGATCGACTCGTGTTTTAGTTCCGCCAGGCTCAGCAGGGCGACGTCGTATCCCAAGCTCGCCGCGAATTCCGCTTCGGAGACCGCCTGGTTGCGTTTTCCGCAGATGCCGGCGACCTTGAAGATGCCACGGTCGCGGGTCTCTTCGGCGGCGAGTTCCAGGACGGGTTTCAGCAGTCCGTGCTTCGGGTCGCGAATGGCAAATTGAGTGGTATGAACTCCAACCGCAACCCCACCCGCGCCAGCGGCAAGGTAGTAACGCGTCAGGGCGCGTTGCCGGCGCTCGTCCAGCCGGCGTTGGGAGTCAAGAGCTAGCGGGTGCGCGGGGATGACGAGACCGGAGCGGAGCTGATCACGAAGCGGCATCAGAATCTCCCGTCGCGGGTTTGAAAGTGAGTGGGCTTGTTGAGCGTCACGCCGCCTTCCTGAATCCAATCGGCAATCCAGCCGATCATTTCCGCGGGAGTTACGCTGGGACTGCCAAAAAGCGAATTCGCTCTGCCGGCATCGTTCAACAGAGCAGTCGCGCCATAGGCCTGCGGGCCAAAGACCGGCTCGACTCCAAAACGGCGGCCAAACTCGGCGGCAATCTCACGCACGCTCAGCGTTTCCGGTCCTGTAATGTTCAGGATGAAGGGCGGCGCCTGGCAATAAGCCAACGAGCGCAGGCACCAGGAATTCGCGTCCCCCTGCCATATTACGTTCACGTAGGGCATGTTGAGAGAGACCGGACGCCGCTCGAAGACAGCGCGGCCAATATCCACCAGGACTCCGTAGCGCAGCTCTACGGCGTAGTTCAGCCGCAGGATCGCTGCCTGCGTTCCCCAGCGCGCCGAAGCATATTGGAACATGCGTTCCCGGCCGAGCACCGACTGGGCGTACTCTCCCACCGGTTCCGGCGGAGTGGTTTCGACCGCCCCGCCCTGTGACAGGGATCGCAGAGGATAGACATTGCCGGTCGAGAAGGCAACGATGCGGGAGTCGCGAAAACGTTCCGCAACCAGGCCGGGCAAATACGTGTTCATGGCCCATGTCGAGTGCTCGTCGCCAGAGGTGCCGAATTTGCGGGCGGCCATGAAAATTACATTGGGAGATTGGGGCAGGCGGCTGAGGGCTCCTGGCTCCAACAGATCGCACGCAATGGTCTCGATTCCTTGCGCCGATAATTCGGCGCAAAGACCGGTATCGCTGAAGCGGGACACAGCGATGATTCGCGGTGAGGTTCTGGCGAGCGCCGCAGCACGCCGCGCCAGCCTGGCCAGGCTCGGTCCCATTTTGCCGCCTGCCCCGAGGATCAAGAGGTCCCCCGCGAGGGCTTTCATGGCAGCGACCAGCGCGTCGCCGGGCCGCGACAGGCGCTCTTCCAATTCTTCAACGTTCCGGATCTTCATGGTTATCCCAGCTCGAAACCGGCTATGGCGTAGATGGCTGCTTCATTCCCGCGCTGCTCTGTCCCGCGAACCATGCGAATCAGGTGCCGCGCCGGCGTGAAATCCAACGCACGGGCCAGGGCAACAGCCTCTAAGTTTTCGGGAAGCAGATCCCAAGACCATTCGCCCGAGCTGGTTTGCAGGGCGCGTTCCAGCAAAGAACGAGCACCGGCGAATGTTTCGCACACACACGGGCCCAGGTAGGAAGTCACACGGCCCGGGCGGGTGAACACATACGAATTGGCGAGCGAGAGCGGCGGATTTCTGCGCGCCAGCTTTGACAACAATTCCGAACGATCTGCGCCAAAAGCGCGAAGGTCCACATCCCGCCAAACATCGCGCGCCGCACTTTGACCGGCTACACTCGCGTCCGGCTGCCCTGACTTCCCGCGTCCGCTCCAGCGTTCGACAGCTTGTTCGCAGCGGAACCCCAACTTTTCGTAGAGCGGCCGGCCCAGGTCGGTGGCATCGAGTTTGACGGTTTCGATGTGCATGCGGTCCGCCAATTCCAAAGCCTCCGTCATGAGACGCCGCGCAAAGCCGCGGCCGCGGAAGCGAATCCTGGTCAGCACCATGCCGATCCATGCCAGCCTCTGTCCATAACACAGAAGAGTTGTAGTCGCGGCGAGTTCGCCCTCCAGTTCAATCGCCAGGCAGCCTGCCGGAGCCAGTTCGATCAGAGTGCCCCAATCGTCTGCGGTCTGGTTCCATCCCGCCTCCGCGGACAACTGCAAGGCAGAGGGGATATCCGCCGCAGTCAGCTTGCGCATTACCACGCCGCTGGAATCTGCCATCGTCCATTCTCTCAGAACGTGCCTCTGCTCCATGCCATGTTCGCATCCCATCCGAAATTTGAAGATGCCATCGGAGTTTCTCATCCTTCTTCGTGAAACACAGTATAAGAAGGCGGCGTGGGTGAGCATGTAAATGTGCCGGACATCCAGGGATGCGCCGCGAGGAACTCCTGATAGCCGTTCCTTATGCGCGTGCACCCGGGCACGGCGAGTCTGGTTTACTATGTTCGAGCTTCAAGACAATGGCGCCTAAATCAAGGAACGCGCGATGAGCCCAACGGCAATGGTGCGTGTGGGCGGTCTGAAATCCGTCGCGCGCTTCAAAGATCATTTGCGCGCTCTGGGCGTGAATATTCCTTGCGACGACGAACTCGCCGTCGGACAGCGTTCTCCTTTGCGACAGCCCCTGTTTAGAGAGCAGCTGACAATCGGAAACAGGATGGCGGTTCAACCCATGGAAGGCTGGGACGGCATGGCCGACGGGAATCCTTCCGGGCACACATTCCGCCGCTGGCAACGATTTGGCCGCAGCGGCGCCAAGCTGATCTGGGGCGGTGAAGCCGTAGCCGTGTCACAGGAAGGACGCGCCAATCCCAATCAGCTCCTGGCCGCCGAGCACACGTACGCCGGCCTGGCCCAGCTGCGTACCGTGCTGGTCGAAGAGCACCGGCGGGTCACCGGATCAGACCAAGGCCTGCTCGCCGGTTTGCAGCTGACTCATTCCGGGCGCTTCAGCCGTCCCAACTCCCATCAGCGCGGCGAGCCGCGTATCCTCTACCACCACCCCATTCTCGATCGCCGCCTGGGATTGCCCGCGGACTATCCGCTTCTGAGCGACGGCGAAATCAGAGCGATCATTGAGGACTTCCACCGCGCCGCCCGCCTGGCGTGGAAGTCAGGCTTCCATTTCGTGGACATCAAGCACTGCCATGGCTATCTGGGCCACGAATTTCTCAGCGCGCACACCCGCGAAGGCGCGTATGGCGGGAGCTTCGAGAATCGCACGCGCTTCCTGCGGGAAGTTGTGGAAGGAATCCGCTGCGTGGCTCCGGGTCTTGCCATTGGGGTGCGGTTATCTGCGTACGATACCGTGCCCTTTCGGCCAAATCCCGAGTTCGCTGCAAACGGCAAGCCGGGACCCGGCGTCGCCGATCTTCCGCACGGCCTGATTCCCTACCGGTGGGGATTTGGCCTCAATCCCCATCATCCCACGCAGGAAGATTTCTCAGAGCCGGTACAATTCCTCGCCCTGATGGAGAAGCTGAATCTCCAACTGGTGAATCTTACGGCGGGCAGCCCGTATTACAACCCTCATCTCCAGAGGCCGGCATTGTTTCCGCCTTCGGATGGTTATCAGCCGCCGGAGGATCCCCTGCTCGGTGTCGGCCGGCAGATGAACATGACGCGGCAGCTGAAACAGCATTTTCCAAAACTCATCTTCGTCGGCTCAGCCTACAGTTACCTGCAGGATTTTCTCCCACACGTGGCGCAGGCCGCGGTCCGGGAAGAGTGGGCCGACATGGTGGGATTGGGCCGGATGGTTTTGACCTACCCCGAACTGCTGTGGGATGCATCGGGAGGCCAGGCCATCCAGCATAAGCGAATCTGCAGAACCTTCAGCGATTGCACAACCGCGCCCCGCAACGGGCTGCCCTCGGGATGTTATCCGTTAGATGATTATTACAAGGATTCAGATTTTGGCCGGCGCCTGACTATCCTGAAAAAGCGCTGAGCCTGCAGCTTTGGCGAAGGTCATGAGCGGTTGAGATGGAGACACGCCGATTCAATATCGAGAATGTGGAGTCGCGACGACGCTTTGGCCGCAAGGTGCAAGGAATCGCGGCCGCCCTGCTGCCGTTTAGTTCCAGCGGCAGGATTGCCGTCGAAGCATTCCAGCGGCACCTCGCCGCCACCCACGCGGCGGGTTTGCGGAACGCAGTCAACATGGATACCGGCTACGTCAATTACCTTTCGGAAACGCAGAAGCGGAACGTACTTCAATGGACGCGCGAGTGCCTGGGCAAAAATGTGCCGTTCGTGGCCGGAGCCTACATCGAGAATCTCAAAGGCGATGTGGTCACCCTCTACCGGCGCCAGATAGATTCCATCACGGCTGCGGGCGGAACGCCCATCCTGTTCCAGACTGCCCGCCTGAAAGGAAGACCTGGGCGAGAACTGGCGGCGATTTATCAGGATGTGTGCCGCGGATATAACAATGTGGTGGCCTTTGAACTGGGTTCCATGTTCGCCGCCAGCGGCGAGATTTTGGATTCCGAGACGATCGTGCGTTTGATGGATATTCCCGAGATCAGCGGGATCAAGCACTCTTCGCTGGATCGGCTGGTCGAAATTGAGCGCCTCGCCCTGCGCGATAAGCATCGGCCCGACTTCCAGATATTCACCGGCAACGACCTGGGTGTAAACATGATCGAGTATGGATCGGACTATCTGCTGGGGCTGGCGACATTCGCGCCTGAGAAATTTGCCGAGCGCGATCGCTTGTGGCAGGGCGGCGATCCCGCGTATTACGCGCTGAGCGATGCTTTGCAGTATCTGGGCAACGTCGCATTTCGCGATCCCGTGCCGGCCTACAAGCATTCCGCCGCCCTGTTCCTGCATCTTGCTGGCCGGATACCAACTCCGGAAACCCATCCCGAAAATCCTCGACGGCCCAGGGGCGAGAGGAGATGGCTTGAGGATTGCGCGCGACGGCTCGATTGTGGGCAAACCTGAGGGCGGCAGGGCGAGCGTGGCAATCTAGTTCAGAATGGCGTGGTCCCCACAGGGGAGAATGGCGCAAGCAGGCAGGTCGAAAAAACATTCGGTACTATTTTCACAGCGTGTAGAGTGGGGCGGTTATTGACGTTGGCAAGAGCATTTGCGGACCCAAGAGAATGACGGCCTGAGGAGGCTTCTTGGGACCAAGAGGATCCAGATTTTAGGAAGCTCTCTGGAAAGCCATTGGGAGAATGGCGGGGACGACGGGACTCGAACCCGCGGCCTCTGCCGTGAAGGTCAAGAAGTGAAATCGCCTGGTTTCAACAGTTGCGTCATACAATGCTAATCCTATGCGCTCCTTCAACGTTTCATTGAACGGAAAGAATCTGTGTCTGGCGGCGGTTGGTGAACGCGGAGTTCTATCAGCAATCGTTAGCTGGGTGGCGGGAGGTCGGGGCGAAGATCTGTTTATCGAGGTTGGTGGCCTCGCCAATGAAGAGCACATCGACTGGGTCAAGCAGAAGCCCCTGCAAGTCGGAGATGAAATTTGCGTCAAGATCGTCGAGTCGGAATCAGCCGACGAACCTGTTAGGAGACGCCGGAATCATCCAGCAGAAACGCTCAAAGCAAAAAAGCGATACGTGCGGATGATGGCAAAAGAGCTTGGCTGGAAAATCGAGACAAAGTCCAGATAATCCTGACTCCGGTTTTGAGTGTAACCGCCTGGTTGCTTCAGCCGACCGGAATTTCTGTGGGCGAAGACGGGTCATCGGCTGCTACTGATACAAATTTTGCGTCAATGCCGCCGGTCTTCTGCGCAATGAAGTTAAAGCAGAGCGTGAGAGCGACACCCGTTATCCAGCCACTCAGCGCATAGGACAAGACGGCTCCGATGCACATGAAAGCATTGGCCAACAAGTCAGGAGAGCGACCTAACGGTATGTTTATGCTGAGATAGAAAGGCCCCAACAATATTCCAAGGGGCAGCATGAAAATCTGGATGCTACTGACTGCGTACATGACGAATGCAGCCAGTCCGAAGATGGCGTAGGTCAGTGCGAAGACTCTTCCAACTGGCGCTGGTCGAATCCCGACGATTCGCATAACGCACGGATTGTAGCGCCATTGGTCGCGTAACTGTTGAAAAATCGCGATTACACTCAGAAGCCCAGCTTTGGCGTTCCGTAGTTGGCGAAATGCGGAGACCCTCTCCTACTTGGATAGCACGGCGATCGCGTTCGCGTTGATTGCGTACGGCGATCCCGACGCCTGCTTATACCCTGTGGAGGTGATCCGGAATGCGTTCACCTTTCCAGAACCGATCGCATATAGATGGTTGTGACTGTCCCACGCCAGATCGTGAATGGGGTGAGCAGCGATCAATCCGGTGTAGGACGTAATTGGGTTGCTGCCATGGAAGTAAAACACCTGCAGTCCTTTCGTCCCTCCCGCCGCCAGCAAGCTGCCGCCGGGTGATATCAGTAGCACGCTAGGCAGGCCAATGGCAGCACTCGGCATATTTTGGTACGTGCTTTTTGTCGTCAGATTGCCTGCACTGTCTGCCGTGTAGACGCCCAGCTGGGTCCGATTGGTAGCTTCTGTCACAAAGCCAACAGCCAGGTGGTTCGTTGGATCGGCCGCATACCCGTCCGTACAGTAGTTGTCATTGGGTACCGTCGGAACCGGTTGCTCGATCAGGAATCGGGTCAGCGTTCCATCGTTGTTGCGGCGAGCGGTATAGAAGGCCGCACTCAGCTGAATGCAACTGACGTTGTAGCCGAACTGATTGTTCCCAGTGAACGAGAGCGGGCCCCACACAAGGCCGCGCTCTCAGGCGAGGCACTCCCGAAATACGTGAGCGCGCCAGTCGTCCCATTCTTGTGGAAGTACTGAATCGTGTTGTTCGCGCCGTCGTCGGAAATGCTGAGAGCGTACAGGGTTGAGCCGGTGTGGTCGAGGAACAACGAGCCAATTGATCCGCAATGACATTCGCTGTGCTGCTCGGCATTGACCGATGAAACTTTCTTGAGCGTGCCATCCGAAGCAATCGAGAACGAGTAGATCGATGTACCATCCGTGGCGAACAACCAATGGGCGGTAAGCGCTATTCCACCCACAGTCGCGCTGGTGCTCGTCCAAAATGGGGAGCCTGGAAGCCGGGTCAACGCTCCCGTGGAGTCAGCGCGATAGCCGTCGAGTTCAGAGGTGTTGTTGCTGATCCCGTTGATCAGATAGACGTATGCGGAAGGAGTGGTGCCAGTTTGGGCTAATGAGGTCTGACCGAGTTCTACCGCAGCACACATAGCAAAGACGAGAAAGGCGGCAAATCCCATGAACGGTTTCATTTCGACGTTTCACTCCAAGGCTGAGTTTGCGATCAGAGGCAACGAAGCCCTGCAAGAGGGCGTATCTGGAGCCTCGCAGCGATTGGACCTGCATGGGAATGCAGCTAAATGGCGGAGAGCCGGAATCGCGGCGCAAGTCGGATGCCTTGTATGGCAAAACAGTTGTCAGGTTCGAGACCTTTTCTGTTTGGTGAAACATCGCCATAGCACTCATTGACAGTGTGGAAGCACGAAGGTTAGCCTCCCCCGTACATGAAATTCTTCTGCCTGCCAATCATGTTGTGCGTAGCATTGCCACTCTCTAGTCAGGGGGTGCCTTCTTCTGGACCACCGCTGAACTTACATTACGCTCTCCTCAATGACACCAGCGGAAAAACGCTGTGGCCCAGGGGCATGGAGCAGCAGGTGTACCTAGCAAGCCAATTTTTGGAGCAAGTAGTGCGCCCGGGCACGGACATTGGAAGTTTAGTGAACTTTGGCGAGAAGTTTTATTTGGACGTGCAAAATTCAACTAAGCCTGCCGACATCAAGGCCAAGCTGATTCGTGAAGGACATAGCGGCACGAGTGTTTTCGATGCCGTAGTAGCGGCGGCGAACTGGCTCGACAAGTATCAGTTCCGGGATTCGCGAAAGGCTATCTTTTTGTTTTCTGACGGGGATGATAATGCAAGCAGATGGCCCTTGGTGAAAACCATCGCATCAGTCCAAGCCGTGCATATTCCTGTATTCGTGATCGCACCCGCGGTGGTCGAGCATAAGAAACAAGGCAAAGACCTGGGGAAACTGGCGACCGCGACGGGAGGCCACGTTTATTTCGTTTCTAAGACGGAAACTTATAACTTCGCCGCTCTTAAACACGACTTGGGTCGTTAACTTCCCATCGGGCCGTCTGTTCCTCCTTTGCACCGCGCACTGACTTCAAAGCCTCAGACTGGTGGTTAAATCCCCCCATTTCACTCAAAATCGAGCCTGCAGGGTCGAAACGCGTGATGGCCTGATTTCATCACTCCTCAAATCCGCATGCGACACGCACGTTCGAATTGAGGCTAAGAGGAAAGCTCTTGATATGCTGGCAGGGACTCAATCAAACGGTTACGTCACAAAGCACGCCACAAAACGAGTGGAAGGAGCCATTCTTAATTCTCAAACCGTTGAAAAGAATGGCGGGGACGACGGGACTCGAACCCGCGGCCTCTGCCGTGACAGGGCAGCGTTCTAACCAACTGAACTACGTCCCCGCTCTGAGGACAAACGATTTACGACAAATCCATGTAAACACTGGACATTGCAGGATTTGCGTACTGTGCGTGGTTTGCACGGAATTCCGGATTTTGCGGCGATTTCCGGCGGAACCGCTACCACATTCGCTACCAATAGTTGCGAGTCGCATGCACAGGTCACGGACAAGAGTTTATCACACCGGGGTGTAAGATTTTCGGCGTGCCGCTCGATGATCTTATCGAGAGCCAGAAATCCGCCCTCACTGTATCCGAAGTAGCGGACATGCTGCACGTGTCGCGGCGCCTGATCTACCAACTTGTCACGATCGGCGAGATCCCTCATTTCAAGGTGGGCAGCGCGGTACGCTTCGAGCCGCACCGGCTGGCCGACTGGCTGCGAGAGAAACTGAAACAGGGCAACAAGCAGGAGGAGCTGGCGCGCATTCACGAGGCGCGGCGCCATGCCTTTGAACCGTTCGGCGACATGACGGCGTTCTGGACGAACTGGTGGAGCGACGTGCTGCTGCCGAAGCATGCTGACCGCGAAGTTCAATGACCATTGACCAAATTCGCGCGGTAATCCGGATGCTGTGGTGGCCGCTGCCGGCTAAACTGCAGCTGCGCATGGGCAGGAATGTCGCGTTCCATCGATCGGCGGTCGCGGCGCACGAGGCCATGGTGCGGAATGAACGGGACAATATGGAGGGCTCCGAAATATCCGCTGAGCTGGTGAAGATTTCGCGGGACTACGATGCCCGCCGGCGGGCGGGTGATGGTGACGGCGCGCGCAAGCTGCGCGAGGCCGTCGTTTACGGAGCGGCGAAAGCGGCGATCGAGAACGACGAGGAAAACGCCGCGCAGGGCGCAAAGCGCAAGATGCGCGGGAAGATCAGGATCATCGAGGGCTAGCTGTTTCTGTGTCGGCCTTGCGCGGCTTGACCGCACCGGGGTGTAAGATTTTCGGCGTGTCGCTCGAAGACATGCTCGCGGACAAAGGCGCGGCTCTGACTGTGAAAGAGGTGGCCGAAATCCTTCGCGTGTCGCCGCGACTGATCTATCAGCTTGTGCAGAAAGGCGACATGCCGCATTTCCGCGTGGGATCGGCGGTGCGCTTCGAGCCGGAGGCGCTGTCAAAATGGCTGCGCGGGCAGATGCGCGCGAAGGGCAAGGAAAGGGAGATCGACCGGACTTATGCGGCGCTGGAGCGGACGGCGCAGACCGGGGCTTCGATTAAGGGCACCCTGCTGCTGACGCTGCTATGGGAGAAGGTGCTGAGGCGGGATCTGGGTGAATAATGGCGGGGAAAAACCATCTCTGGTTCTGGATCAAAATCTACTTCGACGGCGTGCGTGATTATTTCGTCGACGGGGATAAGGACGGTTCCATGGCGATGGCCCGGAAGGAAATCGCGCATGAACTGGCGGGAACGCGGATAGGCTCATGGATCAGGGACCGTGTGTGGGATTACAGATTGAACCGGGAGGAGCGGCGCAAACGGTCATGATCAGCGACAAGGCGTGGCCGAAAATCAGGATCGTCGAGGGCTAGGTGCTTCCGCCTCGCTCTTCCGCGGCTCGGCCGGCCTGGTCTCGGCCTTTTTGGTTGTCTCCGCCGGCTTCGTCTCGGCGCCGCGCTTGTGGTGACTACGCTTCGGGGCTTGGTCCTCGTCGTATCCCAGCCGGGCGAGCTTCTCGTCGAAAGCCTTCATCGCCGCTTCCTTCTGGCGCAGGGTTTCCTTGATCAGTTCCTGCCGGCGGGATTCGAGCTGCGTTTGGTCGCTCAGGAATTTTTCGACGTCATCGGGCATAACGTCTCCACTTTATGAGGAGATTCTAATACTCAGCGGACCTCGATCTGGTCCAAATCAAGAATGCGAACACTTCCTTTCGCTCCCCGGAACGGCTGGACTTTTCCTTTCACATAGATCTTCTTTTTCCAAAGGCCGTCGAAATAGTAGCCGTAGCGCGACCGCAGAATCTCCGGATGCGGAGAGAATGCCGTGAAGCTCCGGTCGGGGGATTCCTCGAAATAAAGAATGATGTAGCTGGGCGTCTTCATGCGGTCCACGGTCCAGCTCGAAACCGTACCGTAAAAAGCAAGCGTCTTTCCCAGCCACTTCGGGTCAAACGGGCCCGCCTCGTATGCAGGCTTCAAGGTGCCGCTGTGAAACGTATCGTCGTCGTGGGCCGGCGGTGCTGGTTGTGATTCCGGGGCCGGCGCCGTGGGCTTGATGATGCCGCCGCGGAAGGTATCGTCGTTCGCAGCCGGTTCCGGGACCCGTTCCAATTTCCTGGGCTTTGCGGACGGCGGGACGGCTGGTTTCGCAGGCGCAGGCGAGGAAGCGCTTGCGTGGGGCTCAACCACGGCAGCGCGCGCGCTTTCGCCGGCGCAGGCTCTGCCGCCGGCTTCCGCGCAGGCAGTCGCGGGAAGCTTGAATTTCTTTTCGGTGGTCTGCAGGAGCATGTCTTCGACATCAATGCGGGAGAGGTCGATGCTGTGGTCGGTCCCGGCGCGCTTTTCCAGGTCCAAAATAGCCGTCATGAGAGCGACGCCGCCTTCCGGATACTTCTGTCCCGGTTGCTTCTGCGAATACCAGGCGAAAATCTTCACTGCCAGATTCTCGTCGGTCTTATTGACCGCGAACGCCAGGCGCGAGACGCAGAAGCCAAGATAATTGAGCTGATCCTGGGCTGACTTCGCCTCCCAGTCTTTTACGCTCAGAGTGCTGTGAGTTTGCGCCTCAGCCGGCACGGCGGCAAGAAGCGCCAGGGCAAGAACGGCGGCGCAGGGAGTCTGGTACACATCGCCTCCCGAAGAAGGCAGAATTCTAGCACGCTCGTGCCGCGAAGGCCGTCAAAGCCTTAATTGCTGACGGAAGTGGCGCCGGCCAAGGCGCTGAAGAGAACAACGACCATCAAGCAAAACCCAACCTATTTTTTTCTTTCAACCTCCATTCCCTCTTAATGGAAAGCAGGTCTTGTCCCGCAAGCGAAGGCGGTCAAGGGCGAGCGCAGCGAGTTCATCTCGACCCTTTACGGCCGCAGCGCGGGACGTAAAAGCAGCGAAGAGGGAAAGGAAAAAATGAAAAGGAATTCGGACAAAATATTCTTCAGATGGTTTCAGTGGGGAGAAGCGTTTGATCCCCCTCCCCTGCCCTCCTGGCATCATGAACTACATATGGCGCACTATGAAAAAAGTAAGAGCGAACATGACTGAGCCCCTCCCCTAGCTTCTAGGCGCGGGGTCGGTCGTGGCTAGCATGCGAGCATGCTTAGCCGTGATGCTCCTTGTAGTAATTCCACACTTCCACAAAAAGGTCGTTGGCATCGCGGTCGTGAGCCAATGCATGCGATTTGAAATCGCGGCGCATCTCGGGAGAGATCTTCAGTTGCAAAGGGACTTTGTTTCCGGCCGGCGGCTTTTCCAGATTCTGCACGGTTTCGACGGGTTTGGGCGGTTCGCCCTTGCGAGCTGGTTTTTGAAGGGCGCTGATGTTGGCCATTATGCGGCCCTCGTTTTGGAAATGTTTTCGATCGCAGTAACTACGCTCTGCACGACTGTATCTGCGCGTTTGTTGAGACTGAGAGACGTAGTTTCCGTGAATGCCTTACCTCGATCACTCGCCCGACGGTAAAGGGTGCGGTCGGGCACCTCGCCGTCCAGTGCCCGGTAGCCGGCCTTTGCAATGTATTCGCGGGCGTCCTGTATTTCGGTGTCGCTGTCCCCTACCCTCCACAGGACAAAAAACAACTTTTGAGCGCTCAGGCCCGCTTTGGTCAGCTCATGGGCAAGAAGAATCTGGGGGCGCAAATCATCGTTCGATAGGCCCGTGGGCAGGAGAACAATATCGGCGGCCTTCGCCATTTCACGAGTAGCGGCAGAGGCGGCCGGGGCGCCATCCATAATGAACATATCGAAATTGTCGGCATCCTTAAGGGCTTGTTTGATGCTGGCGAATGCCTCGGCCCTTATTTCGGGAGCCACCTGATTGGCAGCACGTTCCTTGCACCAGTGAAAGCTGGTTCCTTGCTGGATATCCATATCCGCGATCTTGACTTTCCACCCTGCTTCGGCGAATTCGCGGGCGATCAGACGGGCGCAGCTTGATTTTCCAACCCCGCCCTTTTGCGAGGCAACGGCGATCTTTATGGCCATGACGATCTCTCTCTGTTGGTTAGTGCGAGCATGCTGGCATGCGAGGAGGCAGAAATGCTGGGAGGCTAGAAATCCGGAAGGCGAGAATGCGAACCTGCTAGCACTCTACCATGCCGGCATGCTCCGTCAAGCGGCCTGCTGGCATGCTGGCGTGCACGCATGCTAAAAGGCCGGGCGGCCAGAATGCGGGACTGCGCGCATGCGAAGCGGCTAGCCCCCTACCATGCTGACATGCCGCAATGCTGGCATGCTGGGAGGCTGAGTGGCCAGGTGGCTGGAATGCTGGGTTGCGAGAATGCGAACGAGCGAGCATGCCGACATGCGGGCATGTTCGCATGAAGGTAAAGCGGGAAGTCCGAGCGGCTGGAATGTGGGAAGGCAAGCATGAGAAACGGCTAGCCCTCCAGCATGCCGACATGCTACGTCGACGAGGCTAGGGTTCCGCATGCAAGCATGCGAGCGTGCCAGACGGCCCGCCGCTCGCGTTGCGTGATATTCCTGATCGCTGATTTTCAGGCCGTCGATGGCTGCCTTAATGGGAAGGCGAGGGGGCCCGGAGCTTTGGGCGGATTCATTTTGTGCACAAGTTCTTTATGACGCCCGCGTAAAACAGCTTGCCCCTGTGTCGCGGGCGCGTAAGCTATCTCCCCGATAGCATACGTATCCGGACCTTGTTCACCGCATGTACAAATGGTTAGACCCTGCGCCTCCAACTGTCGAAAGACCGCCTGCGCGAGCACCGGCGGCTGTTCTGAAGGGCAGCATTGGCGTTGCCCGGCTGGATGAACGGCTTGCCGCAGCGCCGGAAGCCGTACGCCGGGGCTGGCTCAGCCGCGCGCTCGTCCATGAGTCGGTGGCGTCGCTGCGCCTGAACGGTTTCTATGTGACGGCCGGCGATCTGACCCTGATGCTCTCGGATACGATCGACCGGGCACCCGATCACGATCTCGGGCGCGCGGCCTCGATTCACAGAATGCTGGCCAGCATGACGCGCCGGCACTCAAAGAACCTGTTTCGCCCGCGGCGGCTGATCGCTCTGACCCAGCTGCGTCTGCGGGGCCATAGCGATAACGTCGATGACAGCATGCCGGACTGGCTGCGGCAGCGCCGCCGGGACCCGGTGGAAATGCGCGATGCTCTTGAGCAGGCCCTCGACCCGGCCGCCGTAGCAGCCTGGGCATTGCTTTCGCCTCTTGAAGCATCAGCCGCGATCGTGGCCCGGTGGCACGCGACAGGCGCGGCCGATGTCATCGGCGCGGCCCCGGGAAGGGCGCTTGCGATGGCGTGGGCTCCTCGGGCGGGGCTGACGTCGGGATATTATCTGCTGCCCTCGATAGGCTTCCTCGGCCATGCATCGTCCTACCGGCCTGACCTTGAGGCGCGGTGGAGCGGGGTGTTCCTCGAAGCCTGCGAGCGCGCCGCCGGCTGGGGTTTCAACCTGCACACGACGCTGAACGCCGCATACCGGCGCATGCACGAGGCGGCGCCGGGCCGGCGGTCCACTTCCCGCATGGCACGGCTCATCGACCTGCTGATCGCCAGCCCGGCTATGTCGTCGGAAGGGGCGGCTCAATCGTTAGGGGTGACGCGCCATGCCGCGCGCGGACTTCTCCTCCGGCTCGAAAAGAAAGGGCTGGTGCATGAGTTGACCGGCCGCGGTTCCTTCCGTCTTTACGGACTTCCGCACTGAAACCCTGATCATGCTGGTTTTCTGGAATTGAGCTGCTTCAGCGGGATGGGGAAGGGGCCTATTCGTCCTTCGGGGGCTTTCGGCTGCGCTCCTTGCCAAGGGCCTGCAGGAGGGACAGGCGAATCTCGCTCTCGACCGTATCGATCCACCGTTCGATCTCATGGATCGTCTCAAAAATGCTGTTCTCCAGGGTGCGGCTCATGTTGGCGTAGTGGGTCAACTGGTTGAGGTTCGAGAGGGCCTTGCCGAGATCGCCGCGGTGGCGCTGGAATTCGGTGAGAATCTGGTTGAGCGTTTGCCTCTCGGCGGTCCGGGGCGGGAGCGGGGCGGCGAGGGCGCAGTGCCGGATATAGGCGCTGACGCCGCCGGCCTCGCCGGCTTTCGCGCGCAGAATGGCCGCTTCCTCGGGCGTGAAGCGCACGGCCATGGCGATGGTCTTCTGCCGTTTTTCGCTGCGCTTAGTGGTCATGGGCATTGCCTCCGGGGCGGCGAATGGGG
This sequence comes from Candidatus Sulfotelmatobacter sp., assembly GCA_035651855.1. Lineage (GTDB taxonomy): Bacteria > Acidobacteriota > Terriglobia > Terriglobales > Acidobacteriaceae > Sulfotelmatobacter. The sequence continues at coordinate 2,241 of DASREX010000023.1, read as the reverse complement.
CGCTGGAAATTGCCGTAAAGCGGCCGTGCGCGCTTCCCCGCCTGAATTCAAGACCGGCGGCGGCCGGAAGTCATGTCACGCGTTCGCGTGATCCCTGGGATGCTTCTCCGCGCCGGGGCGCGGCCAGGGGCGGCATCCGGGCGCGTATCCAACCGGCGGACGGTTGGTCAGGGAGGTGAGGGCGGAACGCCGCTCACGCGGGTCCATGGGGCAAGGCCCCTGGTCGATGGGGTCCAGGGGCAGCGCGAAGGCTCCCCTGGTCTGGAGGTCCACGGAGGGCACGAAGGTCCGCCTGGTGCGGTCGACGGGTGCACAACCCTCGGCCGGGGGAAGGCCGGAACGGGGGTGGCAGACCCCCTTCGGCAAGATGAGCGAGGCCGCCAGCCGAGCGGTGGCGGCGGTAATACCGCCGCACATCTTGCGAGCGGTAGCGAAGCCTGTTTTTCCTTTGATTTTTGGCTCCGGAGCGGAACGGGTGTATTGTGAGCCAAGCGGATCATAAAATATTTTTCTCCCGCACTGCAAGACGAAATAATTAACGAAGCGTTACTACACGGCTTCCTCCATTAAGCATTTCACGCTGTATGCGTGCCTGGACAATCGTCGTTCTCGTGCTGATAGTCGCGGCATTCTTTTTTTTCTGGAATGCGCCGTGGATGTCGCATGTCGATGATGCCGTCCGGTTCCTCGACCATTATCTCCATCCTCTCGCTCCCCTGTGGCAGTGGCCGCTCGGGATTTTCCTGTGGCCGGGCGTATGGGTGGTGAAGCTTGTCTGGCCTGGTTTCCTGATCGTGGGCCATCACGAGACGCCGCTGCTGGCCCTGCCGCACGGTTTGGCGATTATCTGCGCCGTCGTCATTTCCTATGTCTTCTGGGTCAATGTTCTGGCCCGGTTTTTCAAGTTCGTCGGGCTGTGGAACCCGTTCGGGTGGAAGACGCACAGGGGCCGCCCTGCCTTCCTGAAAATGATGGTCGCCATCAGCAACTGGTGGGAGAAGGAGAGGCATTTCGGCAAGCACGCAACCGGGCGTTTCGCCAGTCTGTGGGAGGTCCTTTCGAACGAATTCCACTGGGGCGATATCTTTCTCGGGCGTCCCAGGCTGCCCATCGGGGGCTTGCTGCGGCCGGTCGGTATCCCTACTGAAAAACACATGGTCACAATCGCCGGCACGGGCTCCGGCAAGTCGACAGCGGCGCTGATCCCGAACCTTTGCCTTCACTGGGGCAATGTTCTTGTGATCGATCCCAAGGGCGAGCTGGCGGCCATCACCGCCCGTCGCAGAGGGCACGGCGGGGGCGGCGTTCGCGGCATGGGCGACGATGTTTTCGTCCTTAATCCTTCGAAGATCTCGATACTGTCAGGATTTCCCTCGGCCTCCTACAACGTGTTCGACGAAATGGAGCGGGTGGCGCAGTACGACATCGAGCGCCCGATCAGTTATGCCCGCAAGGTGGCGCAGGCTCTCGTCCCGAGCGACACGGGGGGAGATCCTTACTGGTACAACGCGCCCCGGAGCTTCATCGTCGGGCTGATGCTCTACATCTTCGAGGGTCCGAAAGAGCACCGCAATCTGGTCACGCTGCGGACCATGATCATGGAGGGCGACAAGACCGCCTACGGGAAGGTCGACCAGTCGCGGGCGAGGGCAGGGGGCAATGCGTTCGATGCCCTGCTGGCGATGATGAAAAAGGCGCCGGAGGGGCCTTACCAGCACGTGATCGTGGGCGAGGCGAACAAGATCTCGATGATGCCGCCGGAGCAGCGGGGTTCCGTGCTGACCACGGCGATGGAGCATACCTCCTTTCTCGATATCCCGGAACTGCGGCGCATTTCGATGCGCTCGGATTTTCTGCTGGAGGATCTAAAGACGCGGAATATCTCCGTCTATCTGTGCCTGCCGCTGGAGGCGCTCTCGGGCATCGAGCAGCGATGGCTGCGCATGTTCGTCATGCTGACAATCGACATGATGTCGCGCACGGCTAGGGCCCCGAAAAATCCGCTGCTGCTCGCGATCGACGAGTTCCCGAGCCTTGGCTATCTCGACGGGATCGAGACGGTCGCGCCGACCATGCGCAGTTACGGCGTGCGCCTGTGGGTGGCGGGGCAGGATATCAAGCAGTTCGAGAAGGTCTATCCCGACAGCTGGGACAGCTTCATCGGCAACGCCGAAGCGGTGCAGTTCATGGGCATCATCCATCCGCCGACCGTCGCCTATGTGGCCGCGCGGCTGGGCGAGC
>DASREX010000022.1:0-20871 GCA_035651855.1 Candidatus Sulfotelmatobacter sp. | reverse complement strand
CCGCCATGCTTTTCCTGGCGCTGGTCATGATGCCCTTCTACCATATCTGCAAGACGCACTCCGTGCCGGGGTATCTCAAGCTGCGCTTCGGACCGGGTGCCCAAGCCATTTCCTCCATCTCCTTCGCCTTTATGACAGTCCTGATGAGCGGCATCAACATGTATGCCATGGCTGTTGTGATGCGGGTAGTCCTCGGCTGGGATCTCAATTTCAGCATCCTGATTTCTTCGCTCACGGTGGCAGCCTATGTCGCCCTGGGCGGCCTTCGCTCCGCCATATTCAACGAGGTGCTCCAGTTCTTTCTGATCTGGGCGGGCGCGCTTTTAATCCCCATTCTCGGACTCGTGGAGGCCGGCGGGTGGAGCGGGTTGCAGGCCAAGATCATGCAGAACCTGACCGAACTGCACGTGCCGAATCCCGGATCCTATACCCACTTGTGGTCGACGCTTGGAAGCTTTTCCACTAATCCGATGGGGATCAACTGGGTAGGAATCGTCTTCGGACTGGGCGCCGTGATTTCGATGGGCTACTGGACTACCGATTTTCTGGTGGTACAGCGCGTATTGTCGGCCAAAGATTTGCGCTCCGCCAAACTGGCTCCCATCATCGGCGCCGCATTCAAGATGTGCGTGCCTTTTATCGTTATCCTTCCGGGCCTTCTCGGTCTGGCCCTGCTCCGCGATCCCAATACCGGCCACTTGCTGCGCCTGGTCCCGGCGGACGTAGCGTGGTCCCCCGCGGGACAGGCACAAGGACTCCACGGCTATGACGAAGTCTTGCCGCTGATGCTCGCCCGCTACTGCGGGCCCGGGCTGCTGGGTCTTGGTATCACGGCTCTGATCGCCGGCTTCATGTCAGGAATGGCCGGCAACGTGAGCGCTTTCACCACGGTTTGGACCTACGACATCTACGCGACCCTGATCAACAAGAACGCCACCGATGATTTCAAGGTCAAGATGGGCCGCTGGGTCACCATCATTGGGGTGGTTATCAGCATCGGTACGGCGTACCTGGTGATGCAGGCCCAGTCGATCATGGATTATGTGCAGGCTCTGTTCAGTTTCTTCATCGCGCCCCTGTTCGGCACGGTGATCCTGGGCATGCTTTGGAAACGTGCCACGCCGGCGGGCGGTTGGGCAGGGCTGCTGGCGGGAACGCTGTCCTCGGTCGGCATGTATACCTGGGTCAAAGTCGATCCGGGAGCGGTGCGGTACGTGGCCCTTTCCATGGATGCGCAAGACCAGGCGCAAAACATGTTCCGCGCTCTCTGGTGCTGCGTGATCTGCGTCATCGTGACTGTGGTGGTGAGCTACTTGACCAAGCCAAAGCCGGATTCCGAGCTAAAGGATCTGGTGTACGGGTTGACGCCGATTCCAAAAACGGAGCACGTGAGCGTGTTTCACAGTCCGGTCTTCTGGGGCGTGGTGGTAGCGGCGATATTCGTAATTTTGCAGATTATCTTCTGGTAGGAGCGAATCATGAAATCTGGCGGGGCGTTATCTATCTGGTTTTTTACCGGAATCTGCCTGGGCGTCAATGGTCTGTTGATCTTCGCCACCGGAATTTACGAGATCATTCACCCCCCCGCGCAGCAGGTGGTGCTGTCCGAGTTGCATGCCAACGTTTGGTGGGGCGGCGCCTTGCTGGTCTTTGGTGTCATCTATGCCATCCGCTTTTCGCCGGCGCAGGAGCGGAAAAGAATGTCGGCTCATTCTTGATTTTGGTCTTCATCGCAGAAGGGAATTATGGCGCAGAAGAAAATGACCATGGGTGTAATTGTCGGGAATCGTGGATTTTTCCCCGACCAGCTGGCGAAAACCGGGCGCGAGGAGATGATCCAGGCCCTTTCCAGGGCAGGCATCGATTCCATCGTTCTCGGCCCGGAAGAAAGCAAGCATGGCGCGGTCGAAACCCATGAGGACGCCAAACGCTGCGCCGCTTTATTTCGCAAAAATAGCGGCCATATCGATGGTGTCATCGTCACTCTGCCCAATTTTGGCGACGAGCGGGCGATTGCCGACACCCTGCGCCTGGCCCGGCTGGATGTACCCGTACTGGTGCAGGCCACTCCGGACGACGCCTCGAAAATGACCATTCTGCATCGTCGCGACAGCTTTTGCGGAAAGATGTCCGCCTGCAACAATCTCCGCCAGTACGGTATTCCATATTCCCTGACGCGGCGCCACACCGTGGCCCCGAACTCCGAGGAATTCCAGTCAGATCTCGCCTGGTTCGCCGCCGTCTGCCGCGTGGCCAATGGCATGCGTAATCTGCGCGTGGGCAGCATCGGGGCCCGTCCTACCGCGTTCAATACCGTGCGCTACAGCGAGAAGCTGCTGGAATCCAGCGGCATCTCGACCGAGACTCTCGACCTCTCCGAGGTTTTCGGCCGGATTGCCCGCCTGAAGGACGATGACGCCGGGGTGCAGGGCAAGCTGGCCGACATTCGAAAATATGTGACCACCGGCAATGTGCCCGATGCGGCCCTGGTCAAGATGGCCAAGCTCGGCTACGTGATCGATGAGTGGATGAAGCAAACCGATGTGAAGATTAGCGCGGTGCAGTGCTGGACTTCCATGGAAGAGTATTTTGGCGTCGTGCCCTGCACCATCATGAGCATGATGAGCAACAACCTGCTGCCCGCGGCCTGTGAAGTCGATGTTTGCGGCACGCTCAGCATGCACGCGCTCGCGTTAGCCTCAGAAACTCCCAGCGCTTTGCTCGATTGGAACAATAACTACGGCGATAACCCGGATAAAGCCGTCTGCTTCCACTGCAGCAATCTGCCCAAGCACTTCTTCCAGGATGTCCGCATGGATTTCCAGGAAATCATCGCGGGCACGGTGGGCAAGGAAAATACATTCGGCACAGTCGTGGGCCGGGTGAAGTCCGGGGCCATGAGCTTCGCGCGATTTTCCACCGATGACACCGCCGGCGTGATCCGCGGATATGTGGGCGAAGGCGCATTCACCAACGACTCGCTCAATACCTTCGGAGGCGTCGGAGTAGTCGAGATTCCAGAACTCCAGCGACTGCTGCATTACATCTGCGAGAACGGCTTCGAACACCACGTAGCAGCGAACTTCTCGACCACGGCGGCCGCCGTGCATGAGGCGGCCGGGCGATACCTCGGCTGGCAGATGTACTGGCACCGGAACTAGCCTGGTTTATTCAGGAATGCCGGCGCCTCTTTGCTGAGGTTCCATTGCGCAGCCAGTTTTTTGAGGTATCGCTGAAGGACACAGAGGAATGCTACCGCTGGTGGGTAATCAGATTCCCGGGAATTCATCCGCCCTTCCCTCCGGCAATCGCCCCAATAATCAGAAACGGTTCCTTCCCTGACACGACAGGTTCAGGCAACGGGGCATCTGGCGGGTTGTGGGTCAGATCCTCCTGGCAGGCGAAGAAGCGCAAAAAAGCGCGCCGCTGCTTGGTCACGTGATCGCGAATCGCTCCCCGCAGCATGGGATAACGGTCCTCAAGCGCGTCCAGTAAGGCATTCTGTGTGACCGGTCCTTCGACCTCGATCCCCACTTCATGCCCCACGTGCGCCAGCGTGCGCAGATGTTGCGGCAACTCCACTCGAATTGTCACCGGCATCTCAACCAACCTTCACTTCACATACGTCTCTTGCACGTAGAGAGATTTCCACTCCTGGCCCGCACGGATCCAGACTTCTCCGAATGCGCTCTTTGCTTTGACAGCCTCGCCGCCGGACTTGCCTTCATACTGCGCCATGTAGGTAACCAGGGCCGCGTTCGGGCCGAGAGGCTTCACGGTGAAATCACTCAGCGTATAGCTGGCGAGTTGGTACTCGTCGACCGAGTTGACTTCGGCCTTCTTGTCGCCGAAGGCGCTCATGCCTTCCTCAAAAAGACGGAAGTGGTCGTCCACCAACGCCGAGACTGCGGCCTTATCTTTGTTCTTGAAGCCTTCCCAGATCTTGCGCACCTGAGCTTCGAGCGGAGGCCCGCCTGCCTTGGGCTTCATGGCCTGCTTTTCCTGCGCTGTTGCCGCACCCGCGAATGCCAACAACAACACCGCAACCGCAATCGCCGTCTTCTTCATGTTTTCTCCCGTAAGTCAATTTGCCTTCTACTTCAATGTCTGGACCTCCACCGACAATACCGCCGGCAGGTCGTGTACGATCGCCTGCCACGAATCGCCGCCGTTGGGCGAGACGTACACCTGGCCGCCGGTTGTTCCAAAATAAATGCCGCAGTCGTCGAGGGTGTCGACCGCCATGGCGTCGCGCAGCACGTCGACGTAACAGTCCTTTTGCGGCAGGCCCCGCGTGAGCGGCTCCCACTCGTTTCCGCCGCTCCGGCTGCGGTAAACCCGCAGCTTGCCCTCGTGCACGTAGTGCTCTCCATCGCTCTTGATGGGCACGACATAAATCGTCTCCGGTTCATGCGCGTGCACGTCGATGACAAACCCGAAATCCGTGGGAAGATTCCCGCTGATCTCCCTCCATTCGTCTCCGGCATTATCCGAACGCATCACGTCCCAGTGCTTCTGCATGAACAGTACGCCTGGCCGCTTGGGATTCATGGCGATGTGGTGAACGCAGTGCCCGATCTCCGCCGTGGGATTCGGAATGTATTTCGAATACAGCCCTTTGTTGATGGGCTTCCACGTCTTTCCCCCATCGTCGGTGCGGAAGGCGCCCGCCGCCGAGATCGCGACATAAATCCGCCGCGGGTCGCTGGGATCGAGAAGGATGGAATGCAGGCACATTCCGCCCGCCCCCGGCTGCCACATGGGACCCGTCCCATGCCCGCGCAGGCCGGGAAGTTCCTTCCAGTTCTTGCCGCCGTCGGTCGATTGGAAGATCGCCGCGTCTTCCACTCCCGCGTACACCGTGTCGGGCTCCGTCAGGGAGGGCTCCAGGTGCCAGACACGCTTGAACTCCCAGGGATGCTGTGTGCCGTCATACCACTGATGCGTAGTCAGTGGAGCGCCGGCCGCGTCATATACGAATTTATTGCTCTCGCCTTTCGGCATACCGCCGGGGCCGGTTGTTTCCCCCGCGGGCGTCCCGGGTTGATGCCAGGTCTTGCCGCCGTCATCGGAACGTTGAATGACCTGTCCAAACCACCCGCTGGTCTGCGAAGCGTAGATGCGGTTCGGATCCACCGGGGACCCTTTCAGGTGATACAACTCCCAGCCGGCAAACAGCGGACCGTTTACTTCCCACTTGTCCCGCTTGCCGTCCGAGGTAAGAATGAATGCCCCTTTCCGCGTGCCTACGAGAACTCGCACCTTACTCATGAAATCACTCCTTCGCAAAAAATGGCTGGCTAGCGCCCCGGAATAGACCACGATTCTATCCGACCTCATGAGCAGCCAGTCAAATTGCCGGGTGTCACTGATGAGGTCAGCGCCGATACACCCGCACGTAGTCCACCAGCATGGTTTGCGGAAACATCGTGGACGCATCCGGATTGCCCGGCCATCCGCCGCCCACTGCCACGTTCAGCAAAATGAAGAAGGGATGCAGGTAAACCCACTTCGCGCCTTTGGGAAGATCGGCCGGAGTTCGAGTCGCATACAGAGAATCATCCACGTAAAAGCGGATTACCTTCGGCTCCCACTCCACCGCGAAGACGTGAAAATCGTCGGCGAAACGCCGGCCCCCGGCTAACTCAAACGGCGATCCTGGGCCCTTCTCGCCGCTGTATCCGGGACCATGAATCGTGCCATGCACCGTCCCAGGTTCTTTGCCGATATTTTCCATGATGTCGATCTCGCCGCACTTCGGCCAGCCCTTCTTTTCGATGTCATCGCCCAGCATCCAGAATGCCGGCCAGATACCCTGGCCCTGGGGAACCTTGATGCGCGCCTCAAATCGCCCATATTTCTGCGAGAACTTGCCCTGGGTCTTCAGGCGCGCAGATGTGTAATCCCGGGTTACGCCATCGGAGCCGGTGAATTTCTCCTGCAGAACCTTCACGACCAGATTCCCCTGTTGCTGAACTGCGTTCTCCGCGCGCGTGGTGTAGTACTCCAACTCCTGGTTGCCCCAGCCGTTCCCGCCTGATTCCGCAACCCACTTCGACGAATCCACTGCGGAGCCGTCGGGGCCGTTGAACTCATCGCTCCACGCCAACGTCCACCCCGGCCGCCCCGAGTGCATGTTGCTCTGCGCGGCGGCGCACGCTGAGAACATCAATAAAAGTCCGTACCATTTCAGGCGACTACAGTTCGCTTTCATTTTCGCTCCGGTATTTAAGACCATTCGCACTATACTTTAGTAGGCCAGCGTTCCCGCCGGGAGAAATGCGTGCCGAGCGAACAGACGAGGCGTGACTTCCTGAAGGTCTCCGCAGTGGGATTAGCCGCAGCCACCACCTCCCGATTTTCCGTTGACCGGCCGGCGCCGCCGTCGGGAGACATTGCGGTTCGCGTTACGGGAGGAAGCCTGCGCCACGCTGCCGCGCCCTCGTTAGCCTGGCGGGCGGGCGAAAGCGGAGAGAATCTGATCAGCCTCGATCCGTCCAGGAAATTCCAGGACATCCTCGGCTTCGGCGCCGCCTTCACCGACGCCGCCTGCTACACCTTCAACCGCCTCGAGGTGTCCGCCCGCGCCAGTCTCTTCCACGATCTCTTCCATCCATCGGAAATGGGCCTTAACGTCTGCCGTACCTGCATCGGGGCCAGCGATTATTCGACCGAACTGTTCAGTTACGATGAAGGCGAGCCCGATCCGGAGATGAGGCGCTTCTCCATCGCGCATGACCAGGCTTATGTTCTTCCCATGTTGCGCGAAGCCAGAAAGGAAAATCGGGATCTCTTCCTGTTTTCCTCCCCCTGGAGTCCTCCGGGATGGATGAAGGCCGGCGGTTCTATGCTGGGCGGCTCCATGCGCCAGCGTTATTTCGCTCCCTACGCGCAATATTTCCTGAAGTTTCTTCAGGCCTATGCCGCCGAGGGCGTCCCCGTCCAGGCTGTTAGCGTGCAGAACGAAGTTGATACCGACCAGGACAGCCGCATGCCGGCATGTATCTGGCCGCAGGAGTACGAAATCGCTTTTGTAAAAAACCACTTGGGTCCCCTGCTCGAGAAAAACAATAATCCGGCCAAGATCTGGATTCTCGATCACAACTACAACCTCTGGGGACGGGCCGTTGCTGAACTGGACGACCCCGATCTCCGCAAGTTCTGCAAATCAGTTGCGTTCCATGGATACGTCGGGGGCGCCGAGATGATGAGTAAAGTTCATGACGCCTTTCCCGATGCCGAACTCTACTGGACCGAGGGCGGCCCGGACTACACCGCGCCGGACTACGCGACTGACTGGGCCAACTGGGGTCGGACCTTCACTCAAGCCCTGAGGAATTGGTGCCGCTCCATAACCGGCTGGAATCTCGCCTTGGACGAGAAAGGCCGTCCCAACATAGGGCCGTTCCCCTGCGGGGGACTGGTCACCATTCATTCTGAAACCAGGCAGATCACGCACAGCGGGCAATACTGGGCTTTCGCTCATTTCTCCCGCAATATCCGGCGCGGCGCCCGTCGCTTCGAGTCCAGCGGAACCCTGTCCGGAGTGGAGCACGCCGCTTTTGAGAATCCGGACGGGCAGAAGGTCCTGATTGTGACCAATTCGAGTGAATCGAAGAACGTCACTGTAAAACTCGCCAACCAGATCGCAAACCTTTCCCTGCCCAATAACTCCGTCAGTACTTTGATTTGGAACTGAGCATGCTGTGTGTGACCGTGTTCCCAACTCCAGCCGAGGGCAAGATTTACATCCTTCCGCGGCGGTGCAATTCCCTGCAACCTTAAGCATTGGAAAGACGTTTGGGTTTGGCATGGCTTGTGCAACCATTTCCCCGTCCCCGTACTCAGAATATAGCTGGCGACGGCCCCGGCGACGGTTTGTGTCCTGGTGAGTTATGGCTGTATGGGAACCGCTCTCGTCCGCGCCGCGGTCATGCCAACGCGCTGCAAATGTCCAGACAGGACCATCTCTGAAATTGGATCGCACTGCAGTACCGCAATATCCCAGCAAAGGCCGGGTGGGTTTTGACGAAGCCGTAGCTTCTTGAGGAAAGTAGATGCGACTGCTTAGCGCTCGACTGATTATCTCGCTGGTTATCGGCGTCACCCTGGTTTCGCTGTGCTCTTCCTATTACCAGTCTTACGTGCTGGCACGGGGAATGCGGCGCGATCTGCAGCACCGCGCCGCACTGCTGGGCGAGAGTCTGGGTAGAAACGTCGAACGCGACATGGAGCGGGATAATCCCGCAATCCTGCAGCGAACGGTTCAGCAATTCGCCAACCGCGAGCACCTGGCGGGCATCGCGGTCTATGATCCGCACGGCAAAACCCTGGCTGTCACCACCAATCTCCAGCCCCTGATGGCCAGCCCCCCTCCCGTCGTCATGCAATCGCTCACGGAGCGACGCGATGTCAGCGCCTTCGTTCGCATGGGCATTGCTTCTATTTACATCTACGCTCTCCCGCTGAAAAAGGGAGAGGAGTTGATCGGCAGCCTGGCCATCGTCCACGACTCCGGATACATCAAGGGCGAGAGTCTGCGCATCTGGCGCGAAACATTCCTAAGCGCCCTGGCGCACGTCGTGCTCATCGTTCTGATCACTTTGCTGATCGTGCGCTGGAGCATCGCCGGACCTATCGCGCGCACCGCCTACTGGATGAAAGCCCTGCGCACCGGTCGCGCGGTAGCCCGCATCCGGGCTCCCGATCTGGATCTATTTCGTCCCCTCGCCCGCGAAGTGGCGACCTTTGCCGAAAGCCTGAACACCGCCCGCTCCGCTGCCGAATTGGAAGCGCGTCTTCGCGAGTCGGGAGAATCGATCTGGACCGCCGATCGTCTGGCCGTGCACATACGGGCCCGCCTCGAGGACAGCCGGCTGTTCGTGGTTTCCAACCGTGAGCCGTACATACACCTGCGGCGCGGAAAATCGGTCGAGGTCACGCAGCCGGCCAGCGGCCTGGTCACCGCGCTCGAGCCGGTACTTCGTGCCTGCGGTGGAACCTGGGTGGCCCACGGATCGGGAGACGGCGACATCGATGCCGTCGACGTCCACGATCGCCTGCAGGTTCCGCCGGACGATCCCCATTACACTCTCCGCAGAGTCTGGCTTTCAAAAGAAGAGGAGCAGGGGTATTACTACGGATTCGCCAATGAAGGCCTGTGGCCCCTCTGCCATATCGCTCACACGCGCCCCCTGTTTCGCGCCGACGACTGGAAGCATTATCAGGAAGTGAATCGCAAGTTCGCCGACGCCTTGCTGGAAGAAATGCAGGACAGCAAGCGTCCGGTGGTGCTGGTTCAGGATTATCACTTCGCCCTGCTGCCCAGGATGATTAAAGAGCAGCGCCCGGAAGCCCGCGTGGCGATTTTCTGGCACATCCCCTGGCCCAATCCTGAAGCGTTCGGCATCTGCCCCTGGCAGCGTGAACTGGTCGACGGGCTGCTGGGAGCAGACTTGATCGGCTTCCATATCCAGGCGCACTGCACCAACTTCCTGCAGACCGTCGATCGCACCATTGAGTCCCGCATCGACTGGGATCACTCCTCAGTGCAACGCCTCGATCACCGCACTGCGGTGCGGCCATTTCCCATCAGCGTCGAATGCAGCGACTTGCCGGTCGAGATTGCACGCGAGTCGGCCTACGAGGAGCGTGGTCTGCTGTTCAAATCTCTGGCGGTGGAGGCGGCGCTCATGGGCGTCGGGGTCGACCGCCTGGATTACACCAAGGGTATCCTGGAGAGATTCCTCGCCATCGAGCGCTTTCTGGAGAAGTATCCGCGCTACCAGGGAGTGTTTACCTTCGTTCAGATTGGCGCTCCCAGCCGCACCCACATCAAGCGTTATCACGACCTGCAGGCCGAGGTGGAAGCCGAAGCCGACCGCATTAACTGGCGTTTTCAGGCGGACCAGTGGAAGCCGATTGTTTTGTTAAACCGGCAGCACAGCCACAAAGAGGTCGAGACCTACTACCGCGCCGCCGATCTCTGCCTGGTCACGTCTTTGCACGACGGGATGAATCTGGTGGCCAAGGAATTCGTGGCAACCCGGAATGACGAGCGTGGCGTCTTGATTTTGAGTTGTTTTACGGGGGCGGCCCGGGAACTGCGTGACGCCCTCCAGGTGAATCCGTATGACATCGATCAGACTGCGGACGCGATTCGCGCCGCCCTGGAGATGCCGTCGGAAGAAAAGCAAGTGCGTATGCGCCGCATGCGCAAGTCGGTTCGCGAGCACAACGTTTATCGCTGGGCCGGCAATCTGATCGGAGAGCTCTGTGAGGTGCGCCTCGACCAGCCCACATTGTCCGGGGCCGGATTCGGGCGGTTGCCGCTATCAGAAAGTGGAGTGAGGGATGTTACATCAACGGAATATTGAGGAATTCCTGGAATCGGTGGCACGGGCCCAGCGTTCGGTCTTGCTGCTTGACTATGACGGAACACTGGCGCCCTTTTCTGTGGACCGGCAACGCGCGGTCCCCTATCCCGGAGTCCGCGACCTGCTGCAGCAGATTATCGATGCCGGCCGTACCCGGCTGGTGATCGTGACCGGCAGGGATGCGCGCGAGATCGATCCCTTCCTGCGCCTGCGCCCTGCTCCGGAGATCTGGGGCTCGCACGGCCTGCAGCGGCTACTGCCCGACGGAACCTGCGATATGCCGGAAATTCCCGCCGCCGTGGCTGAGGTTCTCGACGATGCCCGGCGCTGGCTCGAATATCAGGGGCTGCATAAACTGGCCGAACGCAAGCCGGGCAGCATTGCCGTCCACTGGCGCGCGTTGGAGCCAACCGAGGCCGAAGAGCTGCGAGGCAGAATCATCGTCGGCTGGTTCCCCATCGCCGAGCGCGCCAATCTGAAACTCCTCGAATTCGACGGCGGCGTCGAGATGCGAATGCCCGACCTCGACAAGGGCGATGCCGTACGAACCGTGCTCAGGGAAACCGGCCCTGATGTCCCCACCGCCTATCTGGGCGATGACATCACCGACGAGCGCGCGTTCCGCGCGCTTGAGGCCCGAGGCTTTGGCATCCTGGTGCGTCCTGCTTTCCGCAGGACTTCGGCGCAAGCCTGGCTGAAACCTCCAGAGGAACTCCGCGACTTCTTATCCCGCTGGCTGGCGGCGACTACAGAGACAACCCAACTTACGCGGAGTGCTACCTACTAGACCGCATGGCTTCCGCGGCCAAACCGCCGCTTCGCAAACCGGACGCTCCGTTTTACTTCAAGACTTCGGAGCATCTGCTGCGCATTGGCCGCTACAAGGCCCTGAATCTGTCCGAACTGCTCCATGCCATGCGCACCTGCCCCGAGGATTGCATCTTCCAGCACACCTTTCGCACGCTGCAGGAGCATCACTTCATCCGCCAGGGGTTCTCCAACGATTTTGCCCACTGGAGCCTCTTCGCCTGCAACGAGCCCATGCTGGCCGAGCATTTGGCGGGCGTGGACGTGCGCGAGTTCACGGCCTTGGACGGCATCCGCCGCCGGATGGTCGAGATTGTTGACCAGTTCCTGCACACTCATCCCGAGTCTGCCTCGCGCCCGGCTCAGGAACCCTTTTATTTTTGCGCTTCCGACATCGTGGTTTTGCCCACCCCGTATGCCCCCGACACCCTCAAGGGATTCCTGGATGGCCTGAACCAGGTCAGCGTCCATTCCATTCACCATCACTTTATCGAGGCCCGGCTGCGGCTCAAGCGCATGTCCAACGATTTCTCCACCTGGCTGGAAGAAGATGTCGGCCTGAATGAGGCGGCGGACGCGATTGAACGGATCGACATCTATACCAACACGATGGAAGGCGTCCGGCTGAAGATGGCGCAGGTTGTGGCAGAAGCCATGAGCTAGGGATTGAACAATGCAGTCAGAAGATCAGCCCGCCGCATCTACGAGCCGCAGTTCGGACTCGCAATCGTCCGGCGCCCAGGATCGCAGAACTACATTCCGCCCCCGCATTCCCGAACGGCGTTCCGCTGACCGCAGAAATGGCAGGAACCTTCCCGCCAGTGTGCTGACGCCGCCCGCCCCGCCTCCGCCTCCGCACCTGGACGACTACGCGCGCATTGTGGGCCGCGCCCAGATCGACTCCCTGCGTTTCCTGGCGCATGAATTGCGCGGCAAATCCATCAAGATGGTGAACTCCACTGCGCTGGGCGGGGGCGTCGCAGAAATGCTGAGCCGGATTGTGCCGCTCCTCTCGGAACTGGAAGTGCCCACCCGCTGGGACGTCATCACCGGCGGGAATGACTTCTTCGAGGTCACAAAGGCATTCCATAACGCTCTTCACGGCAGCCGCTATGAACTCAGGCAGGCCGCGAAAGACATCTTCCTGATGTATACCGAGCAGAACCTGCAGCGCATGCATTTCGATGAAGAGATGGTGGTTATTCACGACCCGCAACCTGTGGGCCTGATTCGATCGCGGGACAAAACGCCGGCCAGCTGGGTATGGCGTTGCCACCTCGACCTGTCGAATCCTGACCGGAAAGTCTGGGAGTTTCTGCGCGCGTTCGTGGAACATTACGATGCAGCTATCTTCTCTTCACAATCGTTTGCCCGGCAGTTGCCCATCCCGCAATATCTGTTCTATCCCTGCATTGATCCGCTGTCGGAGAAAAACCGGGAACTCTCGGAGGCGGAGATCCAGGCAGTTTGCGATGACTTCGGCATCGACCGGTCGCGCCCTATCGTGACCCAGGTCTCGCGCTTCGACCGCCTCAAAGATCCCGTCGGGGTGGTCAAAGCCTACAAACTGGTCAAGAAGTATGTGGACTGCCAACTCGTTCTGGCAGGCGGCGGAGCAAACGATGACCCGGAAGGAGCCGCGGTTCTGCAGGAAGTGCGGGATGCGGCCGCCGACGACCCGGACATCATCATCCTCGATCTTCCGCCCTGGTGCGCCCTGCAGATCAATGCCATCCAGCGCGCGTCCACCATCATCGTTCAGAAATCGCTGAAGGAAGGTTTCGGCCTCACCGTCACCGAAGGGTTGTGGAAAGGAAAGCCCACGATCGCCGGCGCAGTCGGCGGCATTCCCAACCAGATCATCCACAACATGACCGGCGTGCTGGTTCACTCGGTCGAAGGATGCGCCTTCCAGATCCGGTATCTGCTGACGCACGCGGAATTCGCGCGCACCATTGGCTCCAACGGCCGCGAGCATGTCAAAGAAAATTTTCTAATGACCACCAACGTCAAGCGCTGGCTGCTGCTGTTCCGGATCCTGGAACAAGCCAAATCGAGACTGCCCAAAGCCGCCTGACCACGTAGTGCCGGACGCATTCGTCCGGCGGGGATAAGGTAAAGCCGACGAAAAGTTGCAGCTAAGCGGGGGAACCGGGCAAACAAGGAACGGCCAGCGTCCGCCGCGGTATGCTTGATCTGTGACTTCCCGCTTTCCCCGGCGTGGCGATCAGAAGCTCATCCAGATCGTGGACGCCGCCCTCGCCGGCGCGGCCTCCCAGAGCGGCGACTGGCTGGCCTGCCGCCCAGGATGCACTCAATGCTGTATCGGCGCGTTCGCCATCAACCAGCTCGACGCAGAGCGCCTGCGGCAGGGATTGCGAAAGCTGGAGTCCGAGCGGCCGGATCGCGCCGCAGCTATACGCCAACGCTCCCGGGACGCGGTCTCGCGGCTCTCCCCAGAATTTCCCGGCGACCCCGCCTCCGGGATTCTCGACGAATCCGAGGAGGGTAGCCGGCTCTTTGAAGGGTTCGCCAACGATGAGCCCTGTCCGGTGCTCGATCCGCAGACGGGATTATGCGAGCTCTACGACTCGCGTCCCATGACCTGCCGCGTTTTTGGCCCGCCCGTCCGCTCCGAAGAGGGCTTGGGCGTTTGCGAACTATGTTTTCAGGGCGCAACCGACGAACAGATTAATGCCTGCGAGATGATCCCGGACCCCGATGACCTGGAATGTCGTCTATTGGCGAAGCTGGAAAAAACCGTCGGACATCACGGAAACACGATCATCGCGTTTTGCCTCGGCTTATAAAAGCTCCGCTCGGTCATCCTCCGCGAAGTCGAACTTTCCTTAGCCTGCCTGTTTGCTTTCCAGTTCTGCCCAACGCTGATACAGGGCATCTAACTGCTTTTGAGCCTGCTCCAGTTCGTCATGTGCGATGACCAGTCGAGCTGCGTCGGACGCGATGGCGGGATCCTCGGCGTCCGCCCGCTTCTTCCGCAGCATCTCTTCCGCCTGGGCAATGCGGTTTTCGATGCCTGCGTACTCGCGAGCCTCCAGGTAGGAAAGCTTCTTTTTCGCGGCCGGCGCGGCCTGCGCCGGCGCAGCGCGAGGCGCCGTAGGCTCCTTCTCCGCTGCTGCGTCTTTCCGTTCGTTCTGCCAGAGTTCCCACTGCGAGTAGTCGGCAAAACTCTCGGTCCCACCCCGGCCATCGAGGCCGAGCACGATAGTGGATACCCGGTCCAGCATGTAGCGATCGTGCGTCACCAGCACCAGCGAGCCGCGAAATTCCAGCAGGCTTTCCTCCAGGATCTCCAGCGTCGCAATATCCAGATCGTTGGTCGGCTCATCGAGCAGAAGCACGTCGGCCGGCTGCAACATCAATTGGGCGATGAGCACCCGCGCCCGCTCGCCTCCCGAAAGCCGCTCGACCGGCTGATTCAGTTGCTCGCCCTTGAATAGAAATCGCGCAGCCCAGGCCGCGACGTGAATCGACCGGTCCTGGTAGATCACGGCGTCCCCCTCCGGCGCCAGCGCCCGCCGCAGGGTCACGCTCGGGTCCAGAACGCGGGTCTGATCGAAATACACAATCCGCAGACGATCCGCCTGCTTGATTTTTCCCGTCATGGGCGCGACCTCGCCCCGCAACAGCCGCAGCAACGTTGTCTTGCCGCTGCCATTCGGCCCCACCAGCCCCACGCGCATCCCCGCGGCAATTACGAAGTTCAAGCCCGCAAAGAGCTGCCGCTCGCCCATGCTGTAGCCAACATTTTCCAGTTCGATCAGCCGCTTGCTCTGCCGGTCGGTGGAGGAGAAATCGATTTGCGCCGTCCCTCGCCGCGTGCGCGCGTTCAGGTCGGCCAACTCATCTATTAGCTCTCCAGCCTTGTCGATGCGCGCCTTGGACTTTCTGGTGCGCGCCTTCGCGCCCCGCCGCAGCCACTCGATTTCGGAATGGACCAGATTTTCCAGCGCCTCCTGACGCTTCGCCTGCGCGTGCAAGAACTCTTCTTTCTTCTCCAGGAAAAAACTGTATCGCCCGTTTACCCGCAGCAATCCGTCGGGATACACGCGGCTGAGTTCGGCCATCCCGGTCACTACATTCTCCAGGAAATAACGGTCGTGACTGATCACCACGCATGCGAAGGAAGCCCGCTCCAGCACGTCTTCGAGCCACTCGATGCCTTCCACATCCAGGTGATTGGTGGGCTCATCCAGCAACAGAATATCGGGCGCCCGCACCAGCGCTTCCACGATGGCCAACCGTTTTCGCCACCCGCCCGACAGGGACGCCGCCGAAGCCGCCAGGTCGGTGAATCCCGCCCGCCCTAAGGTTTCCGCCGACACTGTACCCCGCTCCGCCTCCGGCACTCCGGAGGTTTCCATCGCGCGCCTTACGATGGAGTGCACCGTGTCTTCCGGCCGGAACTCGGAAACCTGCTCGACATGGCTGAGCCGCAGCCGCTTGCGAAACGCAATCTCGCCTTCATCGGGAGTCGCCGCTCCGGCCAGGATGCGTAAAAGCGTGGATTTGCCGGATCCGTTTGGACCAATCAGCCCGATCCGGTCTCCTTCCGACACTGTGAGCGAGACATTCTGAAACAAAGGCTCAGCTCCAAACGCCTTCGCGATGTTGCGAACATTGATTAAGGGCGGCACCGGGCACACATCTCCAGACTCTCTTTGAGATTATCAGGAGCATAGAACGACAAGGGGTAGAGACAACCTATGAGGATGGACGAGGAAACGCCCGGCCCGCAGAAAAGCGCCGTCCCGGAGGCACGCCTGAACTTCTCAGACGAAAGAATCTACCGCATTACCACGCCGGCCGGCCGTCTTTGAAGCGCAGAGTTAATGTCTCTCCGCCGTTTACCTTCACTACTTCGCGCGCTAAAGTCAGGTCGGCCCCGTTCTGCTTAATGTGCGAACCGGTAATTTCAATCGGGTCGTCGACCTTGAAGACCACTCCGACGTCGTCCAGGAACTTCTTGGGACAAAGAAAAATCTGTCCTCCGTCGGGATTGCTTTTCAGCACGAGGTAGACGATGGGCTTTCCCCCGGTGGGCGGAACCAGCTTTAATTCCTCCACTATGCCCTTGAAGGTAGTCTCTGTCGCAGGATCGTACTTGGGAGGCGCCTGCGACAAGGCCCGGGAAGCCAAAGAGAGAATCACAGCCAGCTTCAGAAGAGAGTTGAAAATCGGGCCGGATCTATTCATATCGGGCCCTCCATGCGGTCGGATGTTAGGCCGAATGACGGCTGGAAAGCAACCGGAATCTATTGCCGGACTCAGGGGGCAAACGTCCTGCTCGACCGAAGCCCGGCGCCTCAGGTAACAGCCGCCTCGTATACTCGTCTGCAAATGGACTCGGAGCGCCCCGTCACGATCTCGATCGGCCGTCTGTTTTGGCGTGGGCTTCGCCTCCTCGCCGCCCTACTATCCTTCACTGCCTTGCTGTCCGGCGCCGGTCTCGCCGAAAACGGAGCAGAAGCCTGGCTCCGTTACGCACCGTTGAGCCGGCGGGCTGCGAAGCAATACCAGCATTCGCCCTCCGAAATCCTGCTGCTGCGGGATTCTCTGGTTTTGAAGGCCGCTCAGCAAGAGCTGGCCCGCGGGCTCGGACAAATGCTGGGAAAGACTATGAGCCCCGCTTCGAACCCGGCCAATGCTTTCATCCTGGGAACACTGGAAGACCTGCGCCCCCTCGCGCCCCGCCTCCGCCCGCCTCAAGAATTGAAAGGCGATGCATTCTGGCTCAAGCAGGCCCGCATCCGCGGCGCCCGGGTCCTGGTTGTCACGGCCTCAAGCGATCGCGGCGTCCTCTATGGCGTGTTCAGGCTGCTCAGCAAGATCGCTCGCGGCGAAAGCATCGCTTTCTTGGACGAATTCCAGCAGCCCTATGCTCCCATCCGCTGGGTGAACCAATGGGACAATCTCGACGGCCGCATCGAGCGCGGCTATGGGGGCGCATCTATTTTCTTCGCGAATGGGGGAGTTCGCGCCGACCTGACCCGCGCCGCGCAATACGCCCGCCTGCTGGCTTCCCTAGGTATCAACGGGTGCACGGTCAACAATGTGAATGCTGCGCCTGAAGTTCTCGCCCACGACTTCATTCCTCAGCTGGCTCGGATCGCCGATGTCTTTCGTCCCTGGGGCGTGCAACTCTCGATCTCAGTCGACTTGAGCAGCCCGGCAAAACTAACCACAATCTACGTAGGGGCGGCCCCTCAGGCTGTCACGGCGGCGCGAAGCGCAGCAGAGACCTTGGACACTTTCGATCCCCTTGATCCCCGGGTCGCGGCTTGGTGGCGCGCAAAAGCCGACGAAATCTACCGACAAATCCCCGACTTCGCCGGCTTCGTGGTCAAAGCCGACTCTGAAGGCCGCTCCGGCCCCTCTGCTTACGGGCGATCCCATGCCGATGCTGCCAATGTAATTGCCCGCGCTCTCAAGCCGCATCGAGGGATCGTCTTCTACCGCGCCTTCGTCTATAACCATCACCTCGACTGGCGCAACTCCAGGAATGATCGGGCCAACGCCGCCTACGACAACTTCCACCCGCTCGATGGACAATTCGACGACAACGCCATCGTACAAATCAAAAACGGCCCAATCGACTTTCAAGTTCGCGAACCCGTATCGCCGCTGTTCGCGGGACTGCGCCGCACCAACCAGGCCATCGAACTCCAGATCACGCAGGAATACACCGGCCAGCAGAAACACCTCTGCTTCCTGGTCCCAATGTGGAAAGAAGTTCTGGAGTTCGATCTGCGGATCGACAATCACTCCACGCCCACGAAGGAAGTAGTCTCGGGCCGCACATTCCGTCGTCCCCTGGGCGGATTCGCCGGAGTTGCCAACGTCGGCATGGACGCGAACTGGTTAGGCAGCCCGCTCGCCATGGCCAACCTTTATGGATTCGGACGCCTTGCCTGGAACCCTAACCTGACCTCCGAACAGATCATCGGCGAATGGACGCGTCTTACCTTCGGCAGCGACCCACTGGTCCTTCAGACCGTCAACAGTCTGCAGCTGAATTCATGGCGCGTCTACGAGAGCTACACCGGTCCGCTGGGCGCAGGGACCCTCACCAACATCACGGGCAATCACTACGATCCCCGGCCTGAGTCGTCAGAGAATAATGGCTGGGGACAGTGGCATCGCGCCGATCACGAAGGCATTGGCATGGATCGCACCATCGCCACCGGAACCGGCTTCATCGGCCAGTACCCGCGCGAAGTCGAGAACCTGTATGAATCACTGGCCGGTTGTCCCGATCGCCTTCTTCTGTTCTTCCACCACGTGCCCTACACCTACGTCCTGCACTCCGGCAAAACCGTAATCCAGCACATCTATGACTCGCACTACGAAGGAGCGGACCAAGCCCGGGGTTATATCGCGCAGTGGAAAAAGCTGGAAGGTCACATCGACCAGGAACGGTACCGCGGCATTTTGGCCGGCTTCGAATTCCAAGCAGCAGAGGCCGTCAAGTGGCGGGACTCGATCTGCGGCTGGATCTATCGAGTCAGCGGGATTCCCGATCAGAAGGGTCGGCTGCGCGTTCCCCCCAAGACACTGCCAGAGATTGACTTACGCATGAGATCCTCGCTGTCGGCCATGTTGAAAACAGGGGCAGCTTGCACATTTCTGCGAGTTCCGTTAACGTTTACGCTTCCGGGCGCTTTTGACTCCGGATCGTCCGCTGGCCAACCAGCCAGTCTCGGCGCAGGCCATCAAAATGGGCAAGCCCCCCACCACGCTCCGCGACATCGCAAAATCGCTGGGAACTTCAATCGGAACCGTTCATCGCGCCCTGCACGACAATCCGGGCGTAAGTCCCGCGACCAAGGCTCGAGTCCTGCAGGTCGCCAGAAATCTCGGTTACCGCCCTAATCTGGCGGCCAGGTATCTCTCTTCCAAAAAGACTCTGCGGATTTCCGTGAACACTCCCCAGGGCACCACCTCCTTCTGGGACGAAGTGCGCGCCGGGATCCGCGAGGAGGCTGAATCTATCCTGCTGGAAAATCTGGAGGTCGAATACCGCACCTGCCCCACCCTGGGCGAAGGCGAAGAGGAGGCCCTCGAAGCCGCCATCCATGACCGGGTAGACGGCATCATCATCTTTCCCAGCAGCCCGCACACCCTTCGGCCCGCCATTCGCCGGGCTTCCCGCGCCAACATTCCGGTCGTCTGCGTGGCCACCGACGCCCCCCAGAGCGGCCGTCTGGGTATGGTCGCCATTGATACCCTGGCCAGCGGTTCCATTGCCGCCGATCTCATGGGACGTTTTCTCCATGGCCGTTCTGGCTCAGTCGCGGTGACGGTGTTCGACATGGACATCACCGAACATGCCGAAAAGTACGCCGCATTCCAGTCGACCCTGCGTAATTTCTATCCGAACCTGAATACGCTGGATCCCATTGAGGATCACGATCTCGAGAAGGAAGCCTACCGAAAATGCCACAAGCTTTTTGAAGAACAGGTGGACCTGGCGGGAATCTACGTCACGACGGAAGCTTCAATTCCGGTCCTGAAAGCTGCTCAGGACGCGAACCTGCTCGATCGCCTGACCATCATCACCACCGATCTGTTTCCCGGCCTCGTTCCCTACATTCGCTCTGGGGCGGTGGTGGCAACGATTTACCAGCGCCCCCGGGCGCAGGGAGAAATGGCGCTCCGGTTGTTGCACGAGTTCCTGGCCGAGGGCGGACGCCGCTCCCATCAGTTGGCCCTGGCGCCGCACCTGGTCATGCGCGGCAATCTGGACTTCTTCCTGCGCCGCCAATCGCAGGAATCATCCTCCAGGGAACGACGGCGCACGCCTCGCGAAGCTGACCAGGGGTTTGCCGAGGATTTCGCCTGATCCCGCACGCAGGAAGATGCCATGAATTATCTAGGTATTGACGTAGGCACGGGCGGCACCCGCGCCCTGGTGATCGATACGAGCGGAAACGTTATCGCTTCCGCCTCCGCCGAGCACCAGCACTTCGCCAGCCCCAAGCCCGGATGGGCTGAGCAGGACCCGCGCGACTGGTGGCGGGCCTGCGGCGATGCCGTCCGCCAGGCCTTGCAGTCCGCCGGGCTCCACCCCAAAGACATCGCCTGCATCGGCTTCTCCGGCCAGATGCACGGAGCCGTTCTGCTTGACTCCGCCGATGAAGTGGTCCGGCCCGCCCTGATCTGGTGCGATCAGCGCAGCGAGCAGCAATCCCGCGAACTGGAACAGATGTTCGGCCGCGACACGCTGATTCGTCTGACCTGCAACCCCCCGCTCACGAATTTCACGCTCACAAAGTTTCTCTGGGTTCGGGAGCATGAGCCGCAGCATTGGGAGCGCACCGCCCATGTCATGCTGCCCAAGGACTACGTCCGCTTCCGGCTCACCGGAGAACGCGCCATCGATATGGCGGACGCGTCCGGCACTCTCCTGCTTGATGTCACCCACCGCCGCTGGTCCAGCGAAGTCCTGACCAGGACCGGCATCCAGGACAACCTGCTGCCTGGGCTGTTTGAATCGCCGCAAGTGTGCGGGAAAGTCTCTGCCGCCGGAGCTGCGGCCACGGGCCTGAGCGCCGGAACTCCCGTGGTTGCTGGAGCGGGAGACCAGGCTGCGGGCGCGGTTGGCATGGGCATCGCCCGCGCCGGAGCAGTCAGCGCCACCATCGGAACTTCGGGCGTAGTCTTTGCC
>DASREX010000021.1:0-91693 GCA_035651855.1 Candidatus Sulfotelmatobacter sp. | reverse complement strand
TCGGCGGCCCCATCATAAAAAATAAGGTCTTTTTCTTCGCCGACTACCAGGGCATGCGTCGCCGGCGCTCCGCATCGGTTCAGACCACCGTTCCAACTTCTGCGGAACGCGCTGGCGATTTCCGCGCTCTGCTTGGCGACTACATCTGCAGCGATAAGAGCAGCCAATCGACGCCATGCGCCAGTCCCTACATCGTCGACACGACAGAGGGTGGCACCACCCCGGCCCGCGTAGGATTGGTGTTCGATCCCACGACCGGCAATTCGGATGGGACCGGCCGCAAGGCAATTTCTAGTGGCGGGCAGGTCAATGTCATGCAAGCCGTTCCCGCTCCCATCACGCAACTGCTGGGGTTCCTGCCGATGCCACAGGATGACACGTCAATCTCGGGCAACTACGTCGCGACCGGCAGCGAGAAGTTCGACAGCAATCAGTTTGATACTCGCGTGGACTACACATTTTCCGACCGCATGCACTTCTTCGGACGATATACACTCGCTGACTTCAGTCATTTCGCTCCGGGCGCTTACGGGGTTGAAGCCGGCGGGCCGGGATTAAATGGCGTGTTCTTTGCCGGCAATGCTCCGGCCCGCAACCAGAGCATTGCGCTAGGAACTACCTACACCGTCAGTCCGACCATCGTGACCGACTTTCGCTTCGGCTTTTACCGCTACCGCATCCGCGTCTATCCCAATGGGGTCGGGACCACCCCAGCCACCGACGCCGGCATACCCGGGTTGAACTTGGGCACTACCGAGACCAGTGGAATGCCAGCGTTCTACGTCAACGGCAATGGAGGCTTCAGCTTCGGCTATGCGCTGAACATCAACCAATGCAACTGTCCTTTGAAGGAAACTGAGAATCACTTCCAATTCGTCA
This sequence comes from Candidatus Sulfotelmatobacter sp., assembly GCA_035651855.1. Classification (GTDB taxonomy): domain Bacteria; phylum Acidobacteriota; class Terriglobia; order Terriglobales; family Acidobacteriaceae; genus Sulfotelmatobacter. The sequence goes on along the minus strand of DASREX010000021.1, from coordinate 90,814 downwards.
ACAACTGGACGATGACAAAGGCGAATCACACCTTCTCGTGGGGCGTCGATATCCGTCGCGCGCAACAACAGCGCATCCCGAGCGATGCGCACCGATCGGGCGAGATCAACTTTTCTGAAGGCACCACCGGAAGCCCCGAGGTCGATGCAGCCGATCCTGTCACGGGCAATACCCCCGGCGGCCAGACCGGTGCTGGGATCGCATCTCTGTTCTTTGGCGTCCCCGGAGGTTTCAGCCGCTACTTCACTGGCGGCGGATATCACCCGGGGCTGCGCCAGACCCGGCTCTTTTTCTATGGCCAGGATTCCTGGCGGGCCACCCGTAAGCTGACGCTGAATATCGGGCTGCGCTACGAAAACTATCTTCCACAAACGGCCGCCAGCCGCGGCGGAGCCGGCAGTTTCGACCCCAACACCGGAGAAGTCCTTGCGGCAGGCATCGGCTCCGTCCCAGCGAACATGGGGGTGAAGCCCTATAACCTGGGGTTTGCGCCGCGGGTTGGACTCGCTTACCAGATAATGGAACACACGGTTCTGCGCGCCGGGTATGGACGCAGCTTTACTCCCGCCGGTTTGGGAGCGGTGTTCGGCCAAGCGCCGGACTACGATCCCCCGGTGACCATTCCCCAACAGCTGAACCAGAATAACCAGTATGAATCCGTATTCGACCTTTTCACAGGTCCGCCTCTTCCATCGAATCCTCCGGTTGGCGTGAACGGCCGCTATCCGTTGCCGGGTGATTTGAACGTGTATTACTTCTTCAATCCCCCGAGCGCTTATCGCGTTCCTCTGGCCGATTCCTGGAACCTCACAGTTCAGCATGAGTTCACGCCTACATTGGTTGCGGAGATTGGTTATGTAGGGAACGTGGGAAGGCATTTGTTTATCAACCCAAACGTCAACCAAGCGGCGCCGCCAGATCCGAACAGCGATCCCGCTACGTGGAACGACTACGACTCCCGCCGTCTCTTCTTCCAGAAATTCGGCCTGTCGCAGGGAATCTACGAGACCTGCAACTGTGACAATTCCAGCTACCACGCTTTGCAGGCCAAGTTGCAGAAACGCATGTCGGCGGGTTTGGATTTCCTGATTAGCTATACCTACGGAAAAGCGATGGCCAACAGCGAAACCGGCGGCGCTTTCTCAAACAACCTGAATTGGTGGCAGGATCACGGGCCGGCGAACTACGATCGCACCCACACGCTCACCATTTCTCACACCTGGCAGTTGCCCTTCGGGCGCGGCCGCCACTGGGGAACGGATTTGGGTCGCGGTTTGGATGCCCTGCTTGGTGGCTGGAACTTTAGCGGAATCAGCCGCTTCGAATCCGGCTTGCCGTTCACGGTGTTCAGCGACGCTCCAAATCTTTACGCCGATTTCAACTCAACGCGCCCGGATCAGATCGGAAATCCCAGCGTCCCCAATCCCAGTGCGGCTCTGTGGTTTAACCCTGATGCCTTCGTCGTGCCCCAAGGCATCGGCCGCCAGGGTGACGTGCGTCACAACTCGCTCCGAGGTCCTCGCTTTAACCAGCTGGACCTTTCGCTCGGCAAGATTTTCCGCATCACCGAAACCAAGACCCTGGAGTTCAAGTGGGAGAACTACAACGCTCTCAACCATGTGAATCTGGCGAATCCAAACAGCTACATTGGCGATCCGCAAAACGTGGGAAAGATCTACGCGGCTGCTGATATGCGCCAGATGCAGTTCGGTCTGCACTTCCGCTTCTAGTGCTAGCGCCAGCCGAGCCATCCGGCCCGGCTGGCTTGTCTTTTTCTGTTGCTGTTCATAGAAATTCGGAAAGGACTCATACCCCTGATGAAACTGCACGTGTGTCTCGTTCTCGCAACCCTGATCGCTGCCGGCTCCCATTTGCAGGCGCAGCAGGCGCCCCCCTATCCCGCGCCAGATGACCGCTACAAAGTAGACATCCTCGAAGTGAATGGGCATCCCGACGACGATATCCAGTTCGCCGCTTACGTCGCCAAACTGGTGGAGCAGCAGCACAAGAAAGTGGCGGTAATTTACGCCACGCGCGGCAATTCCGGCGGAAATGCTGCCGGGCCCGAGCAATCCAGGGCTCTGGCGGATGTTCGCGAGATGGAAGCTCGGCACTCGCTGGCGTCTTATGGGATCACGCACGCCTGGTTTCTGCACGGATCCGACACTCCCGGCGCCGATGTGCTGCATTCGCTGGAAGCCTGGGGGCACGGACAGGCGCTCGAAGAAGTCGTGCGCCTGGTTCGCATTACCCGCCCGGAAGTGATTTTGACCTGGATGCCGAACTATGTGGTTGGTGAAAATCATGAGGACCACCAGGGCGCTGGAGTGCTGGCAACGGAAGCTTTTGATCTTGCCGGCAATCCGCTGGCCTTTCCCGAACAGGTTGAGGCTCCGCGCGACCGGCTCACCATCAGCAATTACGGCGAGGGCCTGCGCCCGTGGCAGCCGAAGAAAATCTATTACGTTTCGGACGCCACTCATTTCGACTTTTTTAAAGGCAACGGTCCCGAGTACGCGACCAGCGAGACGTCTGCTGCGCGAAAAGAGCCCTATTCCCGCGTCGCCGCCGAAGCGTGGGGATTTTACAAGACGCAAAATGATTTCACCGATGCGCAACTGAAAGAGTTCACGGAGATGCCGGTACGCTTCATCTTCGGCAAATCGTTAGTCGGAGGGAATGCAAGCAGCGACATCTTCGAAGGAATCACTTCTGCGCCCATTCCCTATTCCCGGCCGCGGGGCTACGAGCCACGCGCTTCTGGACTCACGCTCGAACTCGGCGGGCCTTGGGCGTTCTATCACACGTTCTGGCCGGCGCATGGAATTGAGCATCTCGCCAAGCTATTCTCGCCCGAGGCGCAGGTTACTCCGGGAGAATCGCTCTGGGTGCCACTCATCATCCGAAACGATACCGACAGTGAAAAGCAGGTCACGCTGCATGCAACCCTGCCGGCAGGCTGGAGTCAAAAGCCACAAGCCACGGTGTACCCGGTGGCCGCGCACGATTCCTATGCCATCCAGCTCACGATCAGCAGTTCGGCCACGCAGAAGGGAACTTGGCAGACCCTGACCTGGACTGCCGATAGCGGAGGCCAAAGCCTTGGGACGGTGACGCTCAGAGTAGACGTGGCATCCAATGGATTGCCGCAGTAGAGCCGTTTGTGTAGCCCCGGACGCCTCGTCCGGGGTTGCGTTCGAAGCACGGAATGGCGTGGGAAATGCATTCGGACTCAATTGCCGACAGCTAGCTCCCCGCCTGGTTCCTGCTTAAGGCCCGGGCAGCGTCTTCTTAAGCCAATCGACTAGCGCCTTCTTGTACCACAGCCATTCAGGATGGGGTTCCCAGTGATCCATCCCGTGCGGCGCGCCTTCGATCGTAACCAGATCGCAATCAGCGCCCGCCTCCTTCATCTTGTTACACATCTCGACCGACTGCTCGTACGGAACGTCCTCATCTTTTGAGCCGTGCATCAGCAGAAATGGCGGCATGTCCTTTGAAATGTAAACCACGGGCGAAGCCTTGATCAGGAGCGGCACCGTGGCAGCATTGACCGCATCGATCCCGAAGAGATCAAGCAGTTCGTGAGGCAGCGGTTTCCATGCCACGGCCGCGGCCACAAAGTCATGGATGCCGTACATGGAAACGACGGCAGCAACCCGGGAATCAGGTCGATTGCGCGCGCCCAAGTAAGAAACCAGGTGACCGCCGGCGGATTCTCCGATGAGTGCGATTCGCTTGACGTCGACCTTATATTTTGCGGCGTTCGCCAGAACGAAGCGGATCGCGGACTCCACGTCCTCCGCATCATCAGGAAACTTGAATTGTGGAGCCAGGCGGTAATTGATGCTGAACCAGGCGAACCCCGCATCGCTCAGCGGCTGAAAAATATAAGTAATGTATTGCTGCTTGTCGCCCGCCACCCATCCTCCGCCATGCACCAGGATGGCGGCCGGAAATGGGCCCGGGCCGTCAGGAACATGGGCGTCCAGCGTTAGGCGAACACCGCCGGGTTCAGCAAACTGCACGTCCTTGAGATCAGCGGAGGCAGCCAATCGGGAACTTGCCAGGAGGAAGAAAACGCCTGCCAGGGCATGCGCAATAACTTTCATAACGTGTGTATGCAAGTGTAATTCATGGATTGCTTCCCGATATAACTCCTCATATCATCTTGCGGGCGCCCGAAAATAACCCTTGTCCATTTCAATCAGTTCGCTTTCAGCGTTAACCGTGCAGGAAATCGATTTTAGGGCAGACCCGCGCTGGAACCAGTTTGTTTCCTCTCACCCGGATGCGCTCATCTACCATCACGCGAACTACTTGTCGGCCCTGGAGAGTGAGTATGGGCAGAAGTGTCGCGCACTGGCATGCGAGCACCGCAACGGCCGTTTGCATGCGATCCTCCCGCTCTTCTACGTAAAGGGATTGCCCATCAAGTTAGGACGGAGCGCCACCCGCAACCGTCTGTCTTCTCTACCGCGGACGCCCGTGGCCGGCCCGTTGGCGATTGATGAGGCGGGCATGAAGGCCGTTCTACAGCATGCAATCGAATTGGTACGGGAGGAACCCGGACTCCAGCTTGAAATTAAAACCCGGCAAGCGGGCTTGAGCGATATCGTGCCTGAACTCCGTTCCGTCGCCTGGAATTCCACTTATATTCAAGAATTGCCGGCGCGAGTGGAAGGTTCTCCCTGGGAAGAGTTCTGTGAAGACTTGCGCTTGCCGCGGGAATGCGGCCCATGCCAGGAGTGCCGCAGGCTGCGCTTTGGAAATGCGAGGAAACAACATCGCGTCAGCTGGGCTGTCAACAAAGCCCTGCGGCTCGGCCTGGAGGTGCGCGAAGCGCAAGACGAGACAGATCTGGCTGCCTGGTACCGCCTTTACCTCGACTCTATGCGGTACCATTCCTTCCCTCCCCGTCCCTATCGCTTTTTTGCGGCGCTCTGGTCGACCCTGCGCCCCCTCGGCCAGATGAAGCTGCTCCTCGCCGAATCAAACGGGACATCGACCAGGAGGATGGTCGCTGGTTCGGTTGTTCTGCGATTTGGCGAAACAGTTTTCTACGCGTTCACGGGCTGTGCGCACAAGGATTTTTCGCTCCATCCTCATGACATCCTGCAATTGGAATTGATCCGGGACTCCTGCAGGAGCGGCTTCCGATGGTATGACTTTGGCGAAGTGAGTGAACGCGATGCCGGACTGGCGCAATTTAAAGGAAAGTGGGGAACCGAAGCCAGGCGGCTCTATCGATATTACTATCCGGCTCCAGAGCCTGGACATGAAAAAAGAGCATCCCTTCTGGTTTCCTGCATGCGGCGCGCCTGGCGACTGCTTCCCTTGCGCCTGAGCGAAACCTTGGGCGAACGAATTCATCGCTACACGTAGAACAGCGGAAGCCACCTTCGACAGGTCCACCTTTGTGCCATGCGTGGCACTCCTGCGCCATTTACCCATCTCCACGAGAGCGTTAGCTTGGACTTGAACAGCACTCGGGGGAGGGCTGATCAACAAACGTCCCGCGACTCAGCTTGAGTCTGGGGCGTTTTGTTTTGGTCGCACGACCACTGATGATGGAACCCCGCAGAGTGGTCATGAACGCGCTGGAACAAACCATTGCGGCTCCGGCAAATCGGCCAAATAATCTCCGATCCCAATCATTGGAAACAGGGCCTGGACCATCAGTATCCCAGCCGCTTATTGACAATGTTCTTCAAGGGCTCCCCTTTCGCGAAATTGCGGTACTGTTCCAGGAAGAAGCGCATCGCCTGATCCTGCCAGTCGGCGGTGTGATCCGCGCAGTGCGGAGAGAGCAAAACATTATCCAGGGTGTACAGCGGATGGCCCGCGGGCAGCGGCTCGCGCTCAAACACGTCCAAGGCGGCGCCTTTGATCCGCCTGGCCATTAATATCCGAACCAGGGCAGCCTCGTCTATAATCGGCCCGCGTCCCACGTTAACCAGCACGGCCGTCGGCTTCATGACGGCGAACTCCGCATCACTGATCATGTGTCGCGTCTCCTCGGTCAAAGGTGCGGCGGCCACAATGTAGTCGCAGGCAGCCAGCATCTCCCTGCGCTGTTCGGGAACATAGAAATGCTCCACCATCGCATCGGCCGCTGTGGGCGCATGCCGCTTCATGGCGAGGACACGCATGCCCATCGCTTTGACGCGGCTGGCCACGGCTCGGCCGATGTCGCCGTAGCCCACAATCCCTACGGTCTGCCCGCCAATCTCCTCGACGTCAAACTGTTCCCATATGCCCGCCATCTGGTTGCGAACCATGCGCCGAAGGTCCTTGGCGAAATACAGAATCGCCGCCAGCACAAACTCCGCCAGCGACGGGCTGAAGACGCCGCTGCCGTTGGTCAGCAGCACTTCGCTATTCACGAGTTCGGGAAATAACAGGTTGTCGACGCCAGCCGCCCGGGAGTGGATCCACCGTACTTTCCGGCACTTCGCCAAAACATCCCGCAGCAACTCCCGCGTGCCCGACCATTGCAGAATTACCGTGGCGTCCTTCTCCGGTCCACCTGCGGCAGCATTGTCAAATAGCTTGTGGGGTATGCTCTTCAGCATTTCGAATTGCGGATCGTATCCCGACGCCAGCACCAACACTGGATTCTCTTTTTCCATGCTCAATATCCTGCCACGGTCTTGCCCTGCATGGAGCCTGGCAAACTGTTTTGCACGGCCTCCCCGCTACCAGCGGCCCGGTGTTCAGGAGAACCGGCCGCGAGTGGGGATTGACGGGCCATGTACGTTCGATTGGATTGTTTTCAAGTTGAGGTTCGTGTCATTCAGATTCCGCAGTATGCTCAAGCCTTGAGAATGCTTCGCCATCCCGTCTTGCTTCTTGCCTTGCTGGCGCTTTCCGGGTCATATGCTCAGCCGCGTGCTCAGAGCCGCCAGGGCTCCCCGCCCCGCGGTGAACGCGGGGATGACAGCTGGGCAGAAAAGACCTTAAAGGCCCTTTCCCTGGAAGAGAAGGTGGGGCAGCTCTTCATGATCCGACTGAGGGTGGAATTCCTGAAGGGGCGGAGTCCCGCGTACTTCGAACTGCGCAATGCGATTCGCAAATACCACGTCGGGGCGCTGGCGATGTCGGTGCCGGCGCAAGGACGGGCGCACGATGTAAACCGGCGCGTTGAGACCGTGACGCTGCTCAACCAGCTGCAGCAGGAATCGAAGCTGCCGCTGCTGATCGCTGGAGATTTTGAGCGCGGCGTGCTTCCCGCGCGCCTCTTTGGAACCACCGTTTTTCCCCATGCCATGGCTTTTGGGGCCGCCGGGAACCTGGCTTATGCGGAGGCGTTCGGACGCATCACCGCGCAGGAAAGCCGGGCTCTGGGCGTGCACTGGAACCTGTTTCCCATCGCCGACGTAAATTCCAACCCTGCCAATCCGATCATCGGGACACGCGCATTCGGTGGGAATGCGGAGCAGGTGGGCGACCTGGTGGCGGCCTACATCCGCGGCGCGCGCGCCAATGGAATGCTCACTACCGCGAAGCACTTTCCCGGTCATGGCAATACTGCGATGGACTCGCACCTGGCCGTGGCCCTGGTCGATGACGACCTGGAGCGCCTGCGGACAGTCGATCTGCCGCCCTTTCGAAAGGCGATCGCCGCCGGAGTCGATGCGGTCATGACTGCGCACGTGCGAGTGCTCGCCCTCGATTCCGACCGCAGCCGCGTGGCTACGACCTCCCCGGCTATCGTCACCGGCCTGCTGAAGAACCAACTCGGCTTCAAGGGCATTGTCGTAACCGATGCTCTCGATATGGCCGGTCTCGGTGGCCTGTATGCCAGGCAACCCGGACGCGTCGCTGTGGACGCCTTTAAGGCGGGAAACGATGTGCTTACAATGCCGGCCGATCTGGAAGCAAGCTACCGGGCCATGCTGGATGCTGTCCGCACAGGCGAGATTGGACAAGAACGTCTGAACACGTCCGTTCTCAAAATCTTGCGGGCGAAAGCCTCGCTCGGCCTGCAGAAAACTCGCGTGGTGGATGTGGCCGCGATCCCTGCGCTGGTAGGCAGTCCCGAGAACGCTGCCGTGGGGCAGCGCATCTCCGATGCGGCGATTACTCTAGTGCGGGACAACGGAACCTTACTTCCCCTGCGCCCTCCACAGACCAGGCTGGCCCGGTATCAAAAGGGCAAGCATCAGCCGGCGCTGCTCCTGGTCATCCTTTGCGACAATGTGCGCGCCGCGGATGGCCGGGTTCTGGAGCGCCAGATTCGGGACCGGGATCGCAGCGCGAAAGTCATCTACGTAGATCCCCGGGTGGCGGCCGCCAGGTCGGATGAGGTGTTGAGGGCCGTGGATCGGGCGGACCAAGTCGTGGTGGCGGTATATGTCGTGCCCTCCGCGGCACGAACCCGCACAGTCGCGCGGGGCCAGAAGAATTCCGCATCCCTGCCGGACTCGACCTCGAAATTGTTCTCCCGGATTCTAGCCCGGGCAACCAGGAAAACCGCGGTTCTCGCGATGGGAACTCCCTATCTGACCGAGGACTTTCCCGACATCCAGAACTATATCTGCACCTTCTCCAATGCGACCGTATCGGAAATCAGCGCCGCGAGAGCCCTGTTCGGTGAAATTCCCGTCCCCGGCCACTTGCCCGTCAAGATCTCAAACGCTAGCGGAGTGACCCCGATAATCGGCCGCCCGGCCCTCGTTTCCAACGTGGAATCGCGCCCTTAGCGGTTCGGAACTGCCTCGCCGTCCATAGGCCGAGTTCCCGAACAGCGCACGAACGACTCCAGCGCTCCACCACCAAATCCGCGGGTTCCTTGCCGTTTTTCCTGTGGGTGGAAAATGCGGCCATTCCTTTGAATAGAGGGCACGTGACTTGTTCGACCCGTGGCGATTTGCACCATGAGCAAATAAATGTGCCTTATAGTTAATCCATCGAACCCATCTTGGGCAACGACGAACGACGACAATTCAAGGAGAAGAGATGAAATCAACATTTGCGCTCGCTCTGGCACTCCTGCTCAGCAGTACGGCGATCAAAGCCGGTGCGGCAGAAAAAGACATCATCGATACCGCGGTTTCCGCAGGATCATTCAATACCCTGGCCGCAGCACTCCGGGCCGCAGACCTGATCGATGCTTTAAAGGGAGAAGGACCGTTCACCGTCTTTGCTCCAACCGACGATGCCTTCAAGAAACTTCCTCCGGCAACCCTGGAATCTCTGCTGAAACCGGAGAACAAGGAGAAACTTCGGGCCATCCTCACCTACCACGTGGTATCGGGAAAGGTCACCGCCGAACAGGTGATGAAGCTGTCGACGGCAAAGACCCTCAATGGACAGAACGTAGGGATCACGACTCACGGCGGAACAGTCATGGTGAACAACGCAAAGGTCGTGAAGGCAGACATCCCTGCTTCCAATGGCGTGATCCATGTGATCGACACCGTGATCCTGCCCGCCAACTGAACCAAAACTGAGGACATTCAACCCATTCGAAGGAGAAGGAGAATAAGATGAAGACGTTAGACATTCTTGCAGCCGTACTGTTGGTGATCGGTGGACTTAACTGGGGCTTGGTGGGGGTTGCCCATTTCGACCTGGTTGCCGCGATCTTCGGTCTGAAATTTGGCGAGATCTCAAACCTCACTTCCGCTGTATACATGCTGGTGGGCATCTCCGCCCTCTATCAGGCGATTTCCTTTAAAGCTATCCAGCGGCGTTGGGGCCATGAATCGATTCTTGCTCAACGTTAAACTCACCGCTATCGCGGGGGAGCGCGGATCCGGCTCCCCCGTTTTCCATAGCATTCTCATCTCTTTGGACGGCACAGCAAGGAAGCTGGACGCTGAGAAATCCGACAGGCAAATTCCATCACTGGAAGGCGCACATGGCCCGGCATAGCTGGCTCATGCTTCTATTCTTCCTCGCCGCTTGTTTTGGTGTAGCCGCGATCGGATCGGTGTGGACGAGTTCATCCGTGAACACCTGGTACGCGCAATTGCGCAAGCCGGCGCTTACTCCGCCGGGCTGGATCTTCGCACCGGTATGGTCGGTGCTGTATCTGTCCATGGCAATGGCTGCCTGGCTGGTGTGGCGGAGCGCGGGCTGGAGCAGCAGCAGATACGCGATGGTCTTATTCTTAGTCCAGTTGGGACTTAACTGTACCTGGTCCGGATTGTTCTTTGGTCTGCGCTGGCCGGCTGCGGCGCTCGCCGACATCCTACTTCTGCTGGGAGCAATTGTTGCCACCGCCATAGGCTTCCTCCCGTTTTCCAGAACTGCATTTGCGCTCATGATTCCTTATGCGTTGTGGGTGGCGTTTGCCAGTTATCTGAACTTCGCCATCTGGAGACTGAATCTGGGCCTCAAATGAGAATCCTGGTTACGGGTGCCAACGGATACGTGGGCAGCAAACTCGTGCCCAAGCTGGTAAGGAAAGGGCACGAAGTGACGTGCATGGTACGGAATCGCGCGCGGATAAGCGACGCCGCGCCGGCAGGAGCGCGCTTTGTCGAAGCCGATGCACTGAATGCCGCCGACCTGGCGCCCGCGCTGGTCGGTATTGACGTAGCGTATTACCTGATTCACTCCATGGCTGGCGACACCGCCGGATTTGCCCAGCGCGACCGCGATGCCGCTTGCAACTTTGCCACGGCAGCGAAGCGTGCTGGCGTCCAGCGCATCATCTATTTGGGTGGCCTGACGTCTCAAACTTCGACGGCCTCACTCCATCTCAAAAGCCGCCAGGAAACCGGCGCGGTGCTGCGCCAGTTCGGGCCGCCAGTCACCGAGTTTCGCGCGGGAATCATCGTGGGGAATGGCAGCGTGTCGTTCGAGATGATCCGTTATCTTACCGAACGGCTGCCGGTGATGATCTGCCCGCGATGGGTGGTCACCCGCACTCAGCCAATCGCCATCAGCAACGTGCTTGAGTACCTTGTTGCCGCGCTGGACATACCCGAGTCCGCCGGGGAAATCATCGAGATCGGCGGCGCCAGCGTCGAACAGTATCGGACCATGATGCTGACCTACGCCCGCGCCCGCGGCCTGCGAAGATGGCTGCTTCGGGTTCCCGTGCTCACGCCGCGACTTTCTTCCTACTGGCTCAACCTGGTTACGCCCATTTCCGCAGCCATCGCTCGTCCACTCATCGACGGGCTACGCACCGAGGTGGTCTGTACCAGTGCCGCCGCCGCGAGACTCTTCCCTGCGATATGCCCGGTTTCCTACTCAGAGGCCGTCGGCGCTGCGCTCGATCGTCCCGTCCCGGACGAGTCGTTCCAACACCTTCTTCCAGAGAATGCCGGCCACGCATCCATACGCCGCGAAGGTTTGATCAGTGACGTCCGCCAGGCTTCCGTGAATGCCCCCGCTGAGCAGGTGTTCGCAGTACTGCAGAGACTCGGCGGCCAACGCGGCTGGTTATACGCGAATATCCTATGGCAGTTCCGGGGATGGCTGGATGAACTCTTGGGCGGGGTTGGCATGCGGCGAGGCAGGAATAGCGATGGGCCCTTGAAGCCCGGCGGCTATGTAGATTTCTGGCGCGTCGAGCAAGTGATCTGCCCGCGTAGCCTGCTGCTGCGAGCGGAAATGAAACTGCCAGGTCGCGCCTGGTTGCAGTTCCTCCTGACGCCCCATGATGACGGCCGGACGCGCCTGACCTGCTGGGCCTGGTTCGAGCCGCGCGGACTTGCGGGGGAAGTGTACTGGTGGCTGCTGTATCCCATTCACTACCTGATCTTCCAGGGCATGGTGAGAGCGATACAAACCAGATCCGAGGAGAGCTTCAAGGCACTGGCGCGGGGTTGAACCATCCTTCCGGCGGGCCGTCTATTATCTCTGACGAAGCCAAGTCTCCGGTTTAATGGCCGCACAAAAGATTGGAGTGGCGGTCCGCACATTTGACAGGGAGGGCTGGACGCTGGCACCATCCGGTCGGACGCAGGCTCACAGCGTGGTTGATCACGTAAAGGAAGGCGCAAGCTATGAAGATAGTGCTTTCGGCTTTATTCCTTCTCTCATTAGGTGCTTTCCACCAGGCGTCAGCTCAACAGCACGGAAGTGAAGCATGCCGCATTGCCCTGCCCGGACTCACCTTTACCCGGTCCCTCAACGGAGCCGCTGCTCATGCAAACGTCAGCGATGGAAAGCTGACTCTCGCCAGTGAAGCGAGGCGGGACAATTTCCGGGATCCGGGCGGGAAGCTGTCTAACAACTCTGCGCCCGTCCTGCTGACCGAGGTTGATAACAGGAAACCGTTCACCCTGACGGCGAAAATTACTCCGACGTTTTTGAAAACGTATGACGCCGGCACTCTCTATATCTGGGTGAAAGATGACCTCTGGCTGAAGATGGCGATGGAAATGGATGAACGCCACAAAACGAGGATGGTCAGTGTCCGCACCATGGGGACCTCCGACGACAACAACCACGATGTGGTCGAGGCGAAGAGTGTCTACATGAAGATCTCATCTGACACAACGACGGTGGGTTTCTACTATTCCCTCGACAAGAAGACCTGGCAGTTGATCCGGCTCTTCAAGAATGACTATCCCTCGTCGATTTGGATCGGGGTCAGCACGCAGTCTCCTCTCGGAGAAGGGACGTCTGCCACGTTCGAGGAACTCTCATTAGTGCAGCAGAGCATTTCCGATTTCCGGCTCGGGAACTGAACTGCCGCCGCGAACCCGGGGCCGGCCGGTTGACGCGGGGCTGGCGCTCACTATCTGCGATCCTCCTCTTTCCAGTCTTCCGGCGGAAGGGCCACTCCCCAGATGTTTTGCGGTTTCTCGAGACTGATCCCGCACAATCGGGGCCGGTCGGGATCGACGTATACAACCTGGCCCAGAGCCCGTTTGTCGGTCAGAATCACGTGAATCTCGATGGGCATGCCCACCCGCAAAGGAGTCGCGGTGGAGATCAGGGCGCCGTGCAGGTTCACAATGACGGTCTCGCCTTCGCAGGTCAGAGGTTCCGTCAATGCCTGGGCGGCGATCCGCACTTTCATGCGAACCCGCGTACTTCGTCGATTATCCCGAGCGACAGGTTCCGGGCACATCGCGTCACCTCGATGACATTACCAGAGTCCGATCTTTTAGGCGAAATTGCAGCTGCCTCAATCCCGCTCTGAGGTGTCCAGAATCCTACATCTTATTGGCCCGGGTCGGCGAGAGCCCTGATCTGCACTCTTCACATATTCGAGTGATTGCCGGCTCACGCTATAATCCTTCAACCTGAAAGATCGCGAGCTGTCTGCTTTGTGCACTATTCACGGGCGCTTAGACGGCGAAATCGTTCAGTCTCCGCGGAAGTAAGGAATATTCTCGCTTGAAGGAAGAGCGCTTCCTCGCATGAAACCCAGCCCCCGGGAGCCGAATGGCAGGGATGCCTCCGGAAGGCCGCGTGAAGATTCTGCCCTGGAATTTGCGAGGACAGAGAAGTCCATCCTAGAGATCGCTCCATGAACCTGCTTCAATGCCCAAGGTGCGATGCTCGCCTTGCCTGCACCCTCGATCAGTGTAGCTGCCCGGGATGCGGCTCAACCTGTCCCGTCGTGGGTGGAATTCCACGCTTCTTCCAGATGCCCAATCATTATTGGGGCGAAGTAGACCGCGCCCAAGCTCTGGAGATGATTGCTGCAGCCCGGCGCGAGTCGTGGGTCGAAGCGGTGTGCGCGCGCTTTCCGCCGGGAGATAACATGCGCTTCGGGCTGCTCGATCTTCAGCGCGCTTCCTGGGCACCGATGTTGGGTCTGAATGCGAAGTCCGTGGTTGCGGACATTGGCTCCGGCTATGGCTGCATCACTCATTCTCTCTCCCGCTTCGCGAAAGAGGTTTACTCAGTCGAAGCCGTCACCGAGCGGATTGAATTCACCCAGGAAAGACTGCGGCAGGAAGGGATTTCAAATGTGCATCTGGTCCAAGCTTCGGCCACTTCGTTGCCCTTGCTGGACAACTCATTTGACGCCGTGGTGGTCAATGGAGTCCTCGAGTGGGTCGGAGAATGGGAACTGTCCCTGGATCCGCGTGCCGTTCAGCTGAACTTTCTTCAGAAAATCCGCCGCATGTTGAAGGATAACGGCGTATTGCTGGTGGGGATAGAAAACCGCATCGGACTGGGCCTTTTGCTGGGCGGACGGGATCACTCCGGCATGCCTTACACCAGCCTGGTTCCTCGGCGCGTGGCCAGTTTCATGTTAAGGCACCGCACGGACTCTCACTATCGCACCCAGTTGAATGCCAAGCGGGAGTACCGGACCTATACGTACTCGAAGCGTGGCTATCGCAAACTCCTGGGAGACGCGGGATTTCCCGAGGTCGTGTTTTACTGGTCTGATCCTGGCTACAATCAGCCCTACTGCCTGATTCCGCTAGCGGTCTCGAAGTGGGTGCAACGGCATTTCATCCGAACCATTGAGCACCCCAGTCCAGCGCCCCGCCGAAGCTGGCGGCGCAGGCTCAAGAGAATCGCAGCGCCCCTGCTCCCTCCCTTCGTGCCGGAGTTCATTCTGCTGGCCTCCAAGCGGCCGGGGCGGCAAACCGAATTGCAGACCTGGATCGAAGGCTGCCTTTCCGAGTCTCAGCCCCTTGCCTGGGAACTCCACACCGTGCCCTTCAAAGCGAAGTCCATTGTGCGGCTGGGAAGAGAAGCAACCGCCAGCGACGTTGCCTATCTAAAAATCTTCACCGGGAACCAGGCAGACGCTTCGGACTTCGAAACCGAACGCGTAAACCGTGCGAAGGTGGGGAAGGCCTTGCAGGCTTCTTCCACCCGGCTGGTAAAGGTTCCTCGTTTCTACGGAACCCAGCGAACGGGGAATACGGTCTATTATCTCGAGTCCGCCTCAAAGGGAGAAGCGATCAGCAGCATAGTCCGCAGGCTGGGATACTTTGAGAATACCCGGCGTGTCGCTCAGGATTTCCATCAGATCTGCGATCGCATTCTCGAACTCACATCCGCTTTGCAGCAGATTTCGGATGCGCCCCTGATCAGCCCATCCTGGCTGGAAATATCAGAGGAACTGCGAAGCAGGCCCGAGTTACTGGAGAGCATTGAGCAAAACAGATACTTTGCTCACGCGCATCGGGGAACGCGCCCCGCCTGGGTTCAGCACGGAGACCTCTCGGTGGAGAACATGCATCTGATTCGCGCCACCGGCGAGCTGGAGATCTTCGATTGGAGCGATCTCGCCCGTGGGTTTTCGCCGTTGTACGATCTGCTCGAGTTCTTCGTGTCCATTGCCTATCTTCCCCGCGCCCAGGAGACTCTCCGCTTCGAGTCCAAGCAGGAGCGCTGGATGGCAAGTTTCCGGGCACTATTCTTTTCGGAATCCAGTTTTGGGGCCTTGGCCTCAGATTTGATCCGGCATGCCTGCGAGCATCTCGGGGTTTCGCCGGGGCAGTTCCCGTCGCTGCTGCTGGAATTTCTAATCCTGCGTTGCCGATATTACGGGCCGACCTCGCTGCAGCACCGGGTTCATTTGCAGGCGCTGGAGACCTGTATCGAATCCTTGCCGTGGCTGCGCGAAAAATGGGGTTAAGCAACTCCGCGTTACACGCGAACCAGATTCCTAGTTGGCTGCTGGAACGTGCGTTCCTGAGGGCGTCTTCACGGGTGTGAGGACCCATGGTGCCGAAGAACCGCATGGGCGCGCGCGGGGAAAGAAAGTCAAAGGCCCCACCCTGTCCCGCAGCGCGGGACCAGGGTGGGGCACCCTCTTTCACATGCTTCTTTTACATGCCCTTGTCTTCTAGCCTTTTACTATCTTTTTGCTGCTTGCATCCCAGACCGCTACGCACTTGTTGAAGTAGGAGAAGTTCGCCAGGTGGCATCCGATAGCCGCGTTGTTGCCGAAGACTTCGTTTTCGGCTACCGGCTTGCGCGTGCGTACGGCATTGTAGAAGTTGGCCTGGTGATCGACGGTGTCACTGTAGCCGTGGGGCACCGTGTAGGTCTCGCCTTCGGCTTCCGTCTTCCAGTTCAGAGCCTTGGGTTCGGGATGCTCTTCATGCCACTTCTCCAGGTACTGATCGCGCAGCGCCTTCGGCCAGCCATAGATGGAGTAGTCCTCAGGCTCGGGCGTGACGTTCTGCGGCGTGTAGGTCAGCGTGGAATCCTTGATGATCATCGTGCCCTTGGTGCCGTAGAAGCCGATGAATTCACCGCCTGCATTGTTCAGATTGCAGCGCAGGGTCATCCGGAAGTTGGGATAGTCGTAGAGAGTCTCGATGAGGTCCGGAAACTCACGTCCGTCCTTGAAGTGGAACAGGCCTCCGCTGGATTGCGCGCGCTGCGCCGGTTCGTTGGTGCCGGTGATGAACTGGATGCCGGAGATCAGATGGACGAACAGGTCTCCGCCCAGTCCCTCGCCGTAGTCGGTATAGCAGCGCCAGCGGAAAAAGCGGACGGGATCGAAGGGGTGCTTGGGCGCCCCGTCGAGGAAAGCATTCCAGTCGATGGTTTTTTCGCTGGCATCGGGCGGAATGGGGTACACCCAGGCTCCGCTGGGAGAATTGCGGTCCCAGTAGGCGTTGATGGAAAACACTTCGCCGAGCTTTCCGGAATCATAGATCTCTTTTGCTTTGGCATAGAGAATGGAACTGACGCGCTGGCTGCCCACCGCGACCATGCGCTTGTTCTTGTGCGCGGCTTCGACCATGGAAAATCCATCTTCTACGGTGTGCGACATGGGTTTCTCGCAGTAAACGTCTTTGCCGGCGGCGCAGGCGTCCTCGAAGATGTGCCGGTGCTGGTGGTCCATGGTAGCAATCAGGACCGAGTCAACATCCTTCCGGTCAAGAATCCTGCGATAGTCGCGGACCGCGTCCACGTTGGGGTTCTTGACTGCTTCGCGGGCGGCGGTGTGACGGCTGTCGTAGAGATCACACACCGCGACGCACTGGATACCCGGGACATCCAGAGACGCCTGCAGATGTTCGCATCCGCGAATGCCGGTGCCGATGGAGGCGAAGCGCACGGTATCGCTGGGCGCCACGCGCCGCGGAGCGGCGTAGAGCTGATGCGGTTGCAGAATGTTTTTGGCGACGGTGGTGGCGGCTACTGCGCCGGTGCCAAGCTGAATGAATCGACGGCGGGACAGGGGATTTTTTGCCATGAGTTTCCGTCCTCACAAGTGCTGCAAGTGATTTTCCGCAGAGGCGAGTTTACCAGTGCAGAGATGATGCGCAGGAATTATTGCACATGCCAGGGGGAGTTAGTAAAACGATTTTCTAACAGGAGAGGGCCCATTCCATTAAGGAATTCAAGTGGCTAGTCCAACAATGCCCGGAAAGCGCCACGCCCGGCTCACAGTCTCGGAGAGTCGGTTGCTGCGGAAGGTGCGGAGCCTTGGCGCGGTCTATTGTGAGAGGGAGTGCACGAGTTGATTGCACAACTCGTGGATAATTTCCTGCCTGATCTCGTATTCGAGCAGTTCGGTCTCGCTGGCGCTGCCTGACATGCGCGACTCCAGAACTTCGTTCTGCTTGCGAAGCAGTTCGTTGATTTCGGCGCGGAGTTCTTCGGTGCGGCGGTTGTCCATGGCGCCTCCTGCAATGGGCCAAGGTTGATCTTCCTTCGGAATGGAACGTCTCCGGACGCGGAAGCCGGAGTGGAGATCAAGCGGCTTTGGGGTTTAGCAACCCGCGCGCCTTGGCAATGAGCACCGATACGCGCTCGGATTTCGATACCAGTTCGGAGATCCCGCTGAAGCCCGCTTTCTGCGCGGAAAACCCATCCCCGAAGGCGCTATACATGATGAGCTGAATGGAAGGCATGGTCTGTTTCAGAATTCTCGCTGCCTCCAAACCGTTCATCACGGGCATCGAGAGATCCAGCACAATCAGGTCAGGATGCAAACGTCCGGCTGCTTCGATTGCTTCGCGGCCGTTCTCGGCCACTCCGCAAACCTCAAAGTCCGCCTCCCGGTTGAATACCTCATAGAGCGCATGACGAATAAATGTGTTGTCGTCCACGATTAGTACTGTCTTGCGCATGGGGCATCGCCTTTCGTTGAACCCACCTTGCGCCCCCCAGCACACTATAGCCATAGGTTACATACCCCACGAGGAGCAGGAACTTGCGTCAAAATCACCGCTTCGCGCGGACATCATCGCAGCGACCTCCAAGCACAACACCCAAA
This sequence comes from Candidatus Sulfotelmatobacter sp., assembly GCA_035651855.1. Classification (GTDB taxonomy): domain Bacteria; phylum Acidobacteriota; class Terriglobia; order Terriglobales; family Acidobacteriaceae; genus Sulfotelmatobacter. The sequence goes on along the minus strand of DASREX010000021.1, from coordinate 72,693 downwards.
CCAAGTAAAGCGCCAAAACACGCCACGGTCCTGAGTTCGACAGGGAAGGGAATCTACTGTGAATGCCGTAGAACCGCAGACCCCGCAAGCTGGATTCCGCGCAAAGGACGCGACGAGGTTGATAAGAACCGATGCTGCTAACGGCCTCCGGCTCTTTGGGCGGAGAGCAGAAACCGGAATCCCGTTCAACCCACTTGTTCAGTAATAGGTCAGAGTGCGTCTAATCCGGGTGGATGACTCAAAGGCGCCGTCAGGACTGGTGCGAGTAGAGATGATTTTCTCCGTCCAATTTTCGTGCTCATCGTATTGGTAGGAATTGCCGACCTCTGAGTACGCAGGCGCGCCGGAGCACCATAGCGATGTTTTGGGAGAATAACAAAAAGGCGGGAAAAAATTGAAAGGGCCGTGACATTGGTTATGCTCTAGCCGCCAGCTCCTGCGAGGGAGCCAACAACGTGGAAGCATGTACCGTCACGACCCCTTGATGCGATCACTGCTTTCGCAGTCCCGAACCCCAACTGAACCTCGCAGATCCGTCGGTTTTTTCAGGTTCGGTCGCCTTGCGAGTCGCCCCGCCCGGCTAATCACTCAGTCTACTTCGGACTGGCTCGTTTTATTGTGCCAACCCTTTCGACCGTCGACGTAGGCAAAGTTACCAGAGTAACGGAAAAAGTCAACGCAAAGTTTTGGTGCAACCCAACAATCATCTACTGTGAAAATTACAAAACTCAAATGGTTGTAAGGGAGAAACTTAGATTTACCGAAGATTAATAGGGACGGCTTTTACACAATAAAAGTCACAGTCACGTCAGCAACTGCAAGCGGCTGAAAGGGAACCAAATAATCGTCTTGACGGTGAACTGAGCATGGCGCATCTTGCAGAGAGCCAAGTTCCCAACTTATCGCCTGCGAATGAGATAGGCTGGGCCACGGCGCAGATTGAAGAGAGCATACCGGAAGTGACCGAACTGGTGGCCTACGTAGACGGTGGATGCCTGGGAAACCCGGGGCCGTCCGGCATTGGCGTAGTGATCAGCGGCCTAGCGCAAGGGCCCGTGCGCATCGCGAAGTGGATCGGCCACCAGGATAACAATGTGGCCGAGTACGCGGCTCTGATGGAAGCTCTGCAATACGCGGTCGCTCTCAAGGCCCGGAAACTTCACGTCTATTCCGATTCGCAAGTGGTGGTCCGGCAGATGACCGGAGAGTATGAGTGCCGCAGTCCCCGGCTTTATTCTCTGCACTGGACCTGCCGCAAGCTGGCGCGATCCTTGAAGTTCTCTATCTCCCATGTGCGGCGGGAGCTCAATGTCGAGGCGAACCGATTGGCCCAGTCCGCCTTGCGCCGGCGCAAGGTTTAGCCCACCTCGGGCTCCAGGCCTCTGATACCAGAGATTCTCCTCGCAAGTGAGAACTTTGTGCGCATTCGTCCTCCGGGCGACCGGACTCAGAGAGCAGGTTGGGAGCGTAGTGATCCCTACACGTTTGGCTTAGTACCTCCGGGCGCGGGAAATCTTGACAGCGCGCATGCCGGGAGCGAGACTCCAATTACGCGATCCATTCCTGGCTAGATCCTTGACTTGGGGGAGGATTGCGTCCCGGGGTCCCAGTTGCAGCAGAATTTTCCAGCGCCGAATCCACACGCAAGCGGTCCCCGGGCCCTGTCCGCCGGGCGTGCCGCAGGGGCCGTGCCGGCCTGGCCAAGCATCAGGGGAGAGGACGTCGGACGTTCCCTGGCCGAGATGGCGCAACGCGACCTGGATGCGGCCCTGCAGCTGCTGGCGGCGCGGGCGCAATTCATCACGGGCGCGAGCGGGGCGGCCATTGCGCTGCGCCGGCAAGGAATGAACGACATGCTGTGCCGCGCCAGCGCCGGGTCGAATGCGCCCGAGTTGGGGGCACTGCTGTCCACTGAATTCGGGCTGTCGGGCGAGAGCGTGCGGACCAAACAACTGCTGCGCTGCGACGACGCCGAGCGCGATGCCCGCGTCAATCGCGAAGTCTGCCGGCGCTTGGGGATTGCCTCGGTTGTAGTCATGCCGGTCGTTCACGACGATGAAGTCCTGGGAGTGTTCGAACTATTTTCCGGGAAGGCTAATGCCTTCGGTGAGCGCGATCTCTCGGCAGTGCAGCGGTTGGGCGAAATGGTGGAGACCGCCGTGCGTTTGGCGCACGTGACTGAGACTCTGCCGCAGACGTTGAAAACGGAACAGAGTTTGGTCGCGCAACCCAAAAGCGACGCCGGTGAAGAGCAGATCCTGGATGACGAGATCCTTTCCCTTGATCCCGAACAGCTATCGGGCCCGGTAAGCGAAGATGCGGATGTTCTGCAGCCCGCATCGGAAACTGCCGGGGAGGCGGAGCAAGCGGAATTGCCTGCCCCGCATCTCGCGCCAGCGCCGAGCGTTTCAGCATCCGCCCTTCCACACCACGAAGCGGCCAAAAACCAAAGCGGAGAGACGAACGCTGCCGTGCAGGCTCCTCCCCAGGCGCAAGCCATTTCTAACCAACCTGCACCGGCGCCCGGACTGGCCCCTGCCAAAGCTCCGGCCGAAGGAAAGCCGCTGTTCTGGTCGGCTGCGGACGCATCAGCGGGCACAGAAGAGCCGGCACCGGGAGATCAGAGCCACGTGCCTCCCGTATTACGCGGGTTGCGGAAGTGCGAAGCTTGCGGGTTCCCGATTTCAGGTGGGCGCGTGTTGTGCGTCGAGTGCGAAGAGAAGCGTTGGCGAGGGCAATTAAAGAGGCCCCAGCCTATGCCCACGGGAGCGATCCCTGAGAACTCCAATTCCAAAGGAGAAGCGAAGGGTTTGGCCGCCGCTCTGGCACCCGCAAAGGTTAGATCCGGCAACCGTTCCGCCGTTGTTCCCGCTGCCGTCGCATTGCCGGAGGCAAAAGCAGTGGGGGCCGTCGCCAGCCACTCAGTTTCCGCTCTGCGGGAGACGGGGTCAGGGGCGGCGCCATCGAAGCACTCTGAAAATGCGACACCGACCTTCGTGTTGAGCGCCGGGATGGTGGAGTCGCCATCCTGGATTTCTGCGAACAAGTACGTCATTGGCATGCTTGTTCTGGTTACCCTGATTATTGGCGCATTCGTCTTAATGCGCTGATCCGCGGCGAACACCACCGCGGCCACCGTGTCAATCCAGAGGAACCCTTGGAAAGCCTTGACAACACAGGCAAGTCTGCTAAAGTTCCAGTGAGGTTTCCGAACTCGACTGACATCGCAGGTACCCAGGATATGAAAAACGTTTACGAAGTTTTGCGGCAGAAGGAAATGGAGTTGACCCGCTTAGAAAAAGAAGTGGAGGCGTTGCGTCTGGTGGCTCCCCTGCTGTCGGAAGAGAAAGAGAACGCGTCCGAAGCGGCCAAAAGCGCTCTACCGACTGCGGTGAATGGCCCGCAAGCTACCCGCATCACGGTTCCCTCTACCCCGGCGATGCCCGCCCCCCAGCCAGTGCGCGCCGCCGGGTGGGACGACACGGCGAAGCGCTGGCCGTAGATAGATTCGGAGCCAACCCTCCTGCACGCTGGCTGAAAGCCCTGCGATAGATGCAGCCCGGGATTCCTCCCGGGCTGTGCTGTTTACGGATAGGTTGCAATCGATACCGCTGCGGTCTTTCCCACGAGCTGCCGCATCCGGGGTCGGCGACACACCTGCGGCTTAACCCGGATCTTAGAGAGCAGGAAGGAGCCTATCGTCCTACAATTTCCCGCAAGGCGGCAAGCAGGCGGTCGACTTCCTCGGCCGTGTTGTAGTGCACCAGGCCGATACGCAGGAAGCCGCCGGTTTTTTCCACTCCGAAGTGCTCGGTGACGTTGATGGCGTAGTAGTTGCCGTCCCAGGTAAAGAAACCGCACTCCCCGAGCCGGGTGGCGAGTTCGAGAGGAGAGTGTCCAGCTTTGCCGTCATCGACTCGCAGCGCAAAGGTCGCGCAGCGCTGGTCGAAGCGCGCGGAATCGGTGATGCCATAGATTTTGAGGCCGGGAATTTGCTTGAGCCCGGCCATCATTCTCGCCAGCAACGTGCGCTCGTGCTCGTGGATGGCTGCGTAGGCGGACTCGATGGCGGCGCGGCGGGTGAGCCCGGAGTCTCCCTTCGCGGACTGCCCCGGCAGCGGCACCCTGGCCAGGTCCGCAATGTATTCCACACAGGCGGTAATTCCCGCGATGCATTCGTGATTCAGCGTGCCCCATTCCCAGCAGTTGGGGATGGCGTTCGTATTGGGGCGCACCTTGTAGGGACGAATGCGCTTCAGGTGCTCGCGCTTTCCATACAGCACGCCCATATGGGGACCGAAGAATTTGTAGGTCGAGCAGGCCAGAAAGTCGCAGTCAAGGGCGGCAACATCGATCAGGCCGTGCGGGCCATAGTGCACGGCATCAATGTAGGCAAGGGCTCCGGCGCCGTGGGCAAGGCGCACAATGTCCTTCACTGGATTGATAGTTCCCACTGCATTGGAGGCATAGCCGACCGCAACCAGCCGCGTGTTGCTGTTGATTTGGCCGGCCAGGTCGTTCATGTCCAGCGTGCAGTCTTCGTCATGGAAATCCACCCAGCGGACCGTGATTCCTCGATCTTCGGCCATGGCCAGCCAGGGGGAAACGTTGGCGTCATGGTCAAGGCGGGTGAGGACGATTTCGTCTCCGGCCTTGAGTTCGCGTCCGATGGCTCGCGACACCGCATAGGTCAGCGTGGTCATGTTGGGACCGAAAGCCACCTCGTCGGCGCCGCAGTGCAGCAAGTCGGCTATGGCGGCGCGGGCTTCGGCGATCATGGCATCCGTGCGGAGGCTTGTGGCATAAGCTCCGCCGGTGTTCGCATTGTCCTGACTCAGGTAGTGAGTCATCGCGTCAATGACGCGCTGCGGCACCTGCGTGCCGCCCGGGCCGTCCATGAAGACGGCGGGCTGGCCGTTTACCGTCTGCGAAAGGGAAGGGAATTGGGAACGGACGCGATTGAGGTTCAGGGCGGGCGCTGCGATTGAGTCAGAGATCGGCATAGGTTCACCTATTTCTATCACGACCGGCTTGACGATATACGTTGGAGGTCGCTTCGAAGCGCCATCGGACGGCGATATTGCCAGGCCGCTTCATTGCGCTCGCGCGCAACCCCGGACGAGGGCGTCCGGGGCTACACTAGCGTCCGGGTTACACCACCGCTCTTATAAAATCTGCTAACAGGCCGTACGCGGTTGCGTACAGGCCCGGATTCTCTTCTGTGATCGCCAGCCCGGGGAAGATGTCGGTTTCAAAGTAGATGTAGGACGATGTGCCTGCGATGCGGGCCATTGGCTGCGTGCTGATCACCTTCTCTGGTTTGACGCTGGCTTTCACTCCGTCGGGCGTACGCTGGGCGCGGCACACCAGCTTGAATGGCCATCCATCGCGCCGGGCGTTGCGTAGCGCCTGCGAGGTCAGATCGCGGATCCCCTCGCGCTCGATCTGGTCCAGGCGGACCGGTACATCCATTAACACCGTGACGAGCGCTGCGGTTTTTACCGCCGCATCCCAGCCTTCAATGTCGTGGGTGGCATCGGTCTCGGCGATCCCCAGTTGCTGAGCCTTCTGCAAAGCATCTTCGAAGCTGAGGCCTTGCTCCATCTCGCTGAGAATTACATTGGTAGTGGAGTTCAGAATGCCATGAAAGCCTTGCAGGTGAATGGCGGGGAGTTGCTCGAACAAGGCGAAGATGGGGACTCCGTCCAAGACTGTGGATTCGAACAGGAATCGTTTGCCTTGTTTCACGGCAAGATCGCGGAGTTCGCGGTAGGCATGGACGATGGGACCTTTGTTGGCGGTGATGGCGTGCGCTCCGTGCTCGAGTGCCGCGCGGATGTGGTCGATGGCTGGCTGGCCGTTCCCGGTATTTAGAGATGTGGCCTCGAAGACGACATCGGCTTTGGCGGCCGTGAGCCACTCGCGCACGTCAGTCGGATTCAAACTCGAAGGCGGTATCTCGCGGGCGGCGGCGCCCGCGTCACATAACGCGGATAGAACGAAGCCTTCGGGGTTGGCCTTCCATCCCAAACGGCGGGAGGCCAGGCCAGTGACTCGGAAAGTGATGCCGTAGCGGTCGCGGAGTTCGGCGGCGCGATCGGACAGCAGTTGCACTAACGTCCGGTTGACGTTGCCGAAGCCGAGAAAACAAAGATTGTAGGAGCGAATGGCGGAATCCTTGGAGTTAGTTTCGCGTTTCGGGTTTCAAGTTTCAAACTGAGCCCGCAAGATGAAACTGCTCGTAAGGCGCAAATCACCGTGCGTCGCGGTACACGGACCGTGCAGCTCTAAGACTTGAACTCCGAAACTTGAAACTCGAAACTCGAAACCTGAAACCCGAATCGACCCTACCCCATCACGGTCGTGTGTTCAGGTTTGATCTTATACAGGACCCGGACCTCACCTGGCTGGCCGTAGGGATATTTATCCACGCCCAGGTATTTTTTGGCCAATTTGTGGATGTGTTCGCCGGCGCCTTCTTCGGTAATTTCGACTACGCGGCCGCGGATTTCCAGGTAACGATAGGGATTTTCGGGATCTATAATGGCCAGCGACACGCGCGGATCGCGCCTTACATTCTTGTCTTTTTGCCTTCCCCGGGCGGAGTTGAAGATGACATGATCCCCGTCGAAGTCGCACCAGACGGGAGTGACTTGCGGACGTCCATCGGGCATCAGAGTGCCCAGGCTGGCGAACGCGCGCTTCTGAAAAAGATCCTTGTACTTCTCGGGGATGGCTTGCGACATGAATTCCTCCAAGAATTGGCTGTGCTGAGAATTATAGAACGCGGGTTTCCAAGCCTGGGCCTTTGTTCTTCCGGATTCCGAGCCTGTTGTTTAAAATGTTGAATCTTCCAAACCAGAATCTATGCCTGCCTGAAGCGCGGCGTCCAGTTCGATGCAGCCCTTCACGTCCCAGTTGTCGCAGGGAACAGCGAGGAAGCAATTGAGGAGGTCTTTCTGAAACAGCGGAGAACTGTCGCCTGGCTCGGCTTTTGGCGGGCGGCGACCCTTGCGGTTCTATGGATTGCGTCCTCGGGCGCGTTGGTTGCGGCGGAGGCGGCTCCCAAATACCCGCCAACCATCGTATTCATGACCGATTTTGGCGTGGTCGACGATTCAGTGGCGATCTGCCGCGGGGTGATGTACGGCATCATGCCGGAGGTGCGAATCGTCGATTTGACGCACCAGGTAACGCCATTCTCGATTGAGGATGGGGCGCGATTTCTCTTCGGCGCGACTCCCTATTTCCCTCCCGGCGCTGTTTTTGTCGTGGTCATCGATCCCACGGTGGGCAGTACGCGCAAGGCGATCGTGGCGCGCTCCAGGCGGGGGCAGTTCTTCGTTTTGCCGGATAACGGTTTGCTGACTCTGGTCGAGCAGCGCGACCAGATCCAGTCGGTGCGGGAAATTACCAATCCTGACTGGATGCTGGGGAGCAAGCTGTCGTCCACTTTTCACGGGCGCGATATTTTTTCTCCGGTCGGCGCGCATCTTGCCCGCGGCGATGACTGGACCAAGGTTGGCCCGGAGATGCCGGTCAAGGATCTCGTCCGTTTGGATTTGAAGAGCGCGACCGTGGACGAGCGGGGACTGACTGGCATGGTGATCGCCACGGATGGCCCGTTTGGGAACTTGATCACCAACGTGAATGCCGAGCAATTCCTGAAGCTTGGCTATCAGCGCGGGCAGGATGTTGCCGTGAAGGTCGGGGAGAAAGAACTGAAGATCAAATTCGTGAAGACGTTCAGCGATGTCCCGCTGCGCCAGCCGCTGCTTTATATCGATTCGCGCGGGCGGCTTGGCCTGGCCGTGAATCAGGGAAGTTTTGCGGAGGTGTACGGGATCAAGCCGCCGGCGCTCCTGTTCATCCCGCCGGCGCAGCGGTAAGCAAGTTCGCCCAGGCGGGCAGCCCAAGGGGCGCTCCCTACGTGGCCCGGGTACTCAGTTGGGCTACTCTTGGGAGCACGGCCTTCAGCAGGGATTCGAAGGTGGATCTCACGCGCTCTCCAGTTTCCATTACTTCTGCGTGGGAGAGCGGCTGGTCGAGGATTCCTGCAGCCATATTGGTCACGCACGAGATTGCCAGCACGTTCAGTCCCATGTGGCGGGCGGCGATTACTTCCGCTACCGTGGACATTCCCACCAGGTCGGCGCCGATGCGGCGGAGATACTCGATTTCTGCCGGAGTTTCGTAACTGGGGCCCAGCAGCGCGGCATACACTCCTTCGTGCAAGATGATTCCGAGTTTGGCGGCTTCTTCGCGGGCGATCTCGCGAAAGGGGCGCGAGTAGGCGTGGGTCATGTCAGGGAAGCGAAGGCCCAGGCTGTCGTCGTTGGGACCGACCAGCGAATTCGTTCCCTGCAGGTTGATATGATCGCGGATCAGAACCAACGCGCCTTGGGAATAGCCGAGGTTGATGCCTCCGGCGGCATTGGTCAGGATCACCGCGTGGATCCCCATGCGGGCGAAGACGCGGATCGGAAACGCGACCTGTTGCGCCGAGTAACCCTCGTATTGGTGGACGCGGCCTTGCATGGCGGCGACCGCGATCTGACCGGCGTTGCCTATCACGAGGCGCCCGGTATGTCCGATTGCCGTTGATTGCGGGAAGGCAGGGATCTCGGAATAAGGGATCTTGACGGATTCGGTCAGGGTGTCGGCAAAGGCTCCGAGGCCCGAGCCCAGCACCAGGCCGATCCTGGGACGAAGTGGAGTGCGGCCGAGGATGAGTTTTGCGGCATCGTCCGCGAGTGTAAAAATGTCGGTCATGGGAGTCGATTCGCGTTCATCGGGGAGACGTTGCTTGCAACGTCTCGGCGGGAAGCAGCCCGAAATCAGCTTTCACAAGCGCTGCCGGCCCAGACGTAGCCAGCTACGTCTCTACGAGAAATCGTTACAGATCACCGTCTGCCAACTGGCGGCCGTGGCCGTTTTTGTCCAGCCAATCATATAGAAACGTCTGGTAAAGATAAGAGGCAACAATTTCTTCTCCGAGTTCATGCGTATCTGTGCAGATGAACGGGAGGCGCAATCCGGTCAGAACGGCGATCAGCGACTGTGTGATGCGGTTGGGATTAGCGGCTCGGTAAGGATATTCGGACTTGATTTCCGTGAGTGACGAGGTCACCACCAGCAGGCTGTGCGGCAGTTCGGCCATGCGGCGCAGGCGATTGGTGAAGACGGCCCGGTTCGTGGTGAGCGAGCAGATCAGATCGGCGAGATCCTTGCGTTCCACCGTGCAAGCCTGTTCCATGCCGTCGATCGAGTAATCTCCCAGGCGCAGCGCGCGGTATTCGATCCCGGCGAACCATCCTTTGAACCGGCGGAAGGAGAACGGATTTTGCTCGCGGGTGTCGATGATGGCCGTAGGGAGCGGGGTGCGGATCTGCGTGCCTCCACGCTCGGGCACGACCGGCAGCAGCGGGTGTGGAACTGGAGCGGTAAGGTTCGTCCAGGCAAGCGGGGATGGGATCAGAGTGCGTCTGCGCGGCATAAATCAGGGTACCGCAGGTGCTGATTCGTGACCAGGTGTGCTGCTGTCTGCGTGGCAGTGAAGGCTCTGCTGCTAGTTTGGCATACCCAACGTGCTTCCAATTGACCTTGGCTGGGAGTGACGCCCCTTCATCTCCGTCCAACTTCACGCAGGTGCCCGACGAAAGGGAAATAGGTTTCCAGATCAGCCATACTATTGTCGGAAGGTTCCGCAACGGTTCGGGAAGAGGTCAATGGCATCAAGAGCATAACATCGCCGGAGGGGAGTTGGTCATCTGCAAGAAGTGGAATTACCATCAGCAGCGCCTGAATTTCTCGACGGACCCGATCCACATCTTGCTCTTTCTGGCGCAAAACAGTTCGCGGATCTAGCATAGTTGGTCCTGAAACAACCCTGCAGCTTATAGCGAAGACCGTTTCTAAGCAATCTGTGGAAAAGTGAGAGCGGCAGAAGTTGAGCGAGAGGGGGCGATATCGGGCTCAGGGCGCTACTCAGAATTTCCTTTCGAACTCCGCGAATGCGGCCTCGAGCTTCCATTGTTCGCGTGCCCGTTGGTTTTCGGCGAGAAAGTCGGCGCAGGCCTTCGACGGCTTACTCGCGGCGGTGCTCGCGCAGGCGGCCACGGGCCGGAACGTCCCCTTCGTGGATGCCCACAGGCTGTTCCCCGGCAGGAAGCTGTGTTCGAGGCTCTGCCGGGTCATGCGCTTCAATTCGCTGTAGGGGAGATGATAAGTCTCGACCGCGCGCAGATATTCATGCGTCATGTCTGATCGGGCCACGCCTTCATCGTCGGTGGAGATCGCGACCGGGACTGCATATTTCATGTACGTCGGCAGGGGATGGTCCTCGCCGCTTACGCCGAGGATCTGATCGTTCGAGGTGAGATTGATTTCCACCAGCACATTGCGCGCGGCCATCTCTTTCATCAGGCCTAGCGGATCGTTTTCCTGCATGATGTCGACACCGTGGCCGATGCGCTCGGCGTGCCCGCGCTCCACCGACTCACGAATGTGGAACGAGAGATCCTCCGGCTTGACCAGGCCCATGGCGAGTTCACCGGCGTGCAGGCTGATGTGGACCTTGGGATACACCCCATGCAGGTAATCGAGCATGGCCATGTGCTCGCGGAAGTCGTGGATGGGAACGTACCAGTCTTCCGGCATCACCAGGTTCAGACCGACGAAATGGGGATCGGTCGAGGCCAGTTCGAAGCCCAGTAGAATCTGAGCGAACACCGCTGGGCGGGGCAGGCCGCGCAGCACCTGGTAGAGGTAACGGATCGTTACTTTGCATCCGGGCTCGGCTTCCGGTGTGGCGCATTTGAGTTCGGAGCGCGTGCGGGCCTCGTCATCGGCCAGCGTCCGGCTGGTGTTCGCGGCGACTTCTTTCAATCCGCCTGCCAGCAACTTCTCGCGCATGCGGGCGAAATCGTCCTCCCATTCCACCTTTTCGGCCACATCCGGAGCGCCCCCGCGATCCGCGGTATGCATGTATTCGATGTATTGCACATTTTCTTTGGCCGCGCGATTGGTCACGCTTGCGATTGCCTCCGCGGTGTGGGTGCGGTCGGCGAGCCCGAACTTGTCGAAGGTGGCAAAGAAATGGTCGTGCCCGGACTCCTCCCCGGGACGCCAGTTGCGCATCGACCAGGCATCAATGATCTGGTTGTAAAGCACGTGGTCATGATAGGCGCAGCGGATAGAGGGCTTCGGCTTGTACTTCTCGCAGCTGTCGCAAGGAGGCCCCAGCAGTTGCGAGGTGGTGCGGTCGATGCAGAAGTTGTCGGAAGCGGCCCAGTCGATCAGATCTTCGGCATAGATCGCGCCGGTGAGGTGAACGTGCAGGTCTCCCCCCTTGGGCATGTCGTGCAGGAACGTCAAGAGCAGCGAGGGTTGCTTTCGGATTGAGTCCAGGTGACGCGTGGTTTTTTGCTCGGCAGTCTGGGCCGCCGCGGGGGTTGAGATAAGCAGAGCCAGCAGACCGCAAGCAGCAGCCAAACGCATCGGGGATGCCTCCGTGAATCTCGGGAAGAGGGATTGTAATTGCTGAAACCACTGTCAGCCAGAGTCTCCCCAGGCTCTAGGGAATCTCGATTAAGCTCTTACTTGTCATCCCGAGCGAAGCAGAATTGCCGTTTTCGGCAATTCTGCGCAGGAGAGGGACCTTTCGTCTTCTTTTACGATACTTAATCAGAGCTTCCCTGGAGAATTCCCTCCCAAACGCTTTCGACCACGCTGGGGACCACGCCAGCATCGCAGGAGAGGCTTGCCGAGGATGATTCTGCGGCAATGGCTCTGCTACATTGTTTCGTTATGGAGCAAGTTCTGACCAAGCCCCATCGCGGATTTGCCAGCGATAACAATGCGGGAGTCCATCCCGAAATCCTGGAAGCGATTGTGCGCGCTAATCAGGGACATGTGCGGGCGTATGGCGACGACGATTACACCCGCGCGGCCCTGGCGAAGTTTGAGGCGCACTTCGGGGAAGGCATAGAAGTCTTCTTTACGTTCAATGGAACGGGGGCGAACGTGCTTGGCCTGCAGGCGTTGAACCGTCCGTATCACGCCGTTCTGTGCAGCGATTATGCGCACATTTATACCGATGAATGCGGCGCTCCGGAGAAGCACACCGGATGCAAGCTGATTCCCCTGCCTCATCAGGAAGGCAAGATCACCGTCGAGCAGGTGCGGCATGCATATCACGGGACCGGCGATCAGCATCATGTGCAGCCGCGCGTCATCTCGATTACCCAGTCCACCGAGATGGGGACCGTTTATCAGCCGGAGGAGATTCGTGCTCTGGCTCAGTTTGCGCACGAACGCGGGATGTTCCTGCACATGGATGGGGCGCGCCTGGCGAACGCGGCGGTGGCGCTGGCACAGAATCTACGGCAGGCGACCCGTGATCTGGGCGTGGATGTGCTCACCTTCGGCGGCACGAAAAATGGCATGATGGGCGGGGAAGCGGTGGTGTTCTTCACCCCCGGGCTGAGCAGGGATTTCCTGTTTTTGCGCAAACAGGGGATGCAGTTGAACTCCAAAATGCGCTTTACGGCCGTGCAATTTGAGGCGCTGCTGACGGATGACCTCTGGCGGCGCAGCGCCAGCCACGCCAACCGCATGGCCCGGCTCATGGAGCAGGAGCTGCGAAAAGCGCCGCGCGTCCGCATTGTCTGGAAAGTCGAAGCCAACGGAGTGTTCGCGCAGATTCCGCGCCCGGCGATCGCCAGGATCATGGAACGGTATTTTTATTACCCGTGGATCGAGGAAGAGTGCATCGTGCGCTGGATGTGCTCGTTCGATACCACGGAACAGGATGTGCGCGAGTTCGCGGCCTTCGTGGCGGAGGCGGTGCTGGCTTGATTCCACAGCCGTCCGGGCTATTGATTTTTGGGCAGCTATTGACTACATTGGCGCATTCCCACCGCAGTGTGCATCCCCAGGCCGCTCGGTCCCAGGAGCTAGCATGATTCGGAAGTGGTTCGGAATATCCCTACTGGTGATTGCAGCATTCTCGGTTCTGAGTTCCTCCAGTTGTGCGCGCAGCCAGAAGCTGACGTCGATTACCATCCAGCCCGGGAATGGCACCTTCGCCACTGTGGACCCATCCGCCTTTTTCCTCTACAAAGCCTACGGCACTTATATTCACCCGCCGCAAACACGTGATATTACGGCGGAGGTGACTTGGAACACCGACAACCCGCAGGTCGCTCAGTTCACCAGCCCGGGAGTGATCTCGCCGAATACGAACTGCGGCATCGCGCAGATTTTCGCCACCATGCACGACAGCTCCAATGACATTGTCAGCAACCTGGTCTCAATCACAGTGGACGGTCCCGCCAGTCTGGGCTGCCCCACAGGCACGGTTACCTTCAACCTCTCTGTGGACGTGACCGGTGCCACCAATGGCTCGATCGTGAGTGCGCCCGCCGGCATCAATTGCGGGGGGACCTGTTCTGCCTCGTTCCCGGCCGGTTCCTCGGTGTCGCTCACCGCAACTCCCAATTCCGGACATACTTTCGGAACCTGGGGCGGGTGCACATCCGCGTCCGGCACGACATGCAATGTGACCATGAACGGGGACGTGACCGTCACCGCATCCTTCAACTGAGTCACTGCAACCGGCTCTACTCATTCTGGCCGAGCAGCTTTGCCAGCGTGGGCTTGTGCTTCTCCGGCTTCTTCTTTTTTTCGACCACGATCTTCGCGGCCGGAGGCGGGCCTACTCGATCGCGGGCCAATTCTTTGACCGCAGTGACTGCGCGAAATGGCTTTTTTCTCTTCTTCCTGGCCACTGGCCGGCCTCGCTGGCACTCCCAACAATCGTCCCTGAGCCGCGGAAACATCGTGTTTTGAGCGTTGTTCGCCGCTGAGTGTGCAATAATTTGTAACATGGAAGAGCGAGATTTTTTTGACGAGAAGCAGGAAAAGAAGCCGGCATCGCTGAATTGCCCGCATTGCCATCAGTCGGCAGACTATGAAGTGACGTGGATTGTCCGCACCAAGAAGCGGCAGCTTTCAGGCCGGGCCGATGAGCGCGACCGGGCCCGGTTCGCCAAATTCCGCTCGTATATGGTGCGCAAAGACGACATGATGGCCTGCAAGAACATGCGCTGTCGCAAGCGGTTCGAAATTTCAGGGCAGTCCACGGTGTTGACGGAATAACAAAGACGGGGGCTGAAGCCCTGGTTCTTTTGTCCGCTAACGCGGCCCTGAAGGGCCGCTCTTCCACCCTTTGGGCCGCTCTCCCGCCCTGGGCCGCTCTTTCACCTTGGGACCGCTCTTTCACCCTTGGACCGCTCTTCACCTTGGGGGCCGTTCTCCCGCCTTCGGGCCGCTCTCCCCCTTTGGGACGCTCTCCCGCCTTGGGGCCGCTCTCTCACCCTGAGCCGCTTTCCCACCCTGGGGCCGCCCTTTCACCCCGTAGAGTAGGCATCACAAGGGGACCGTCCTGGACTCCCGAATCTGGGGTAAGCCTTCCAGGCCAGACTTCTTTCCTTCGCGTTCGGCGAAGGCGACCATCTCCTGCTCGCGGTCCGGAGAGAGGGGGTGGCGCTCATACGCCGCTCGGAGTTCCTGCACACGCTGGCATGCGCGGTCGAGAATGCCAGGCCTTTCGATGTCTCCGTCGGGAAGGCCACGATCAATGATCGAGGAAGGGAAGTGCTGCTCCTGGCGAAACAGGGATCGCGTTTCCTTCAGTTTGAGGAAATCCCCGGCCAGCCCGGTTTGCGCGAACATGGCTGTCGCCAACGAACTGCCCCGCGGCTCAATGCCTTCGATCAGGCGCTGGGCAGAGGCGATCGCCTCGGCATCGATCACCAGCTTCTCGATACTGTGACAGGCCAGGAAATCCAGCATGCCTGCGCCGGAGATCATGTTGATTCCGGCGAGCGCGCCCAACACTGCCGAAATGCCGCTTTCCATCTCTACCTGCGCGTCGATCACCCGACCGTCGCCGGCGACCATGTAGGCGTGCGTGGGCAGTCCCAGATACTTTCCCACCTGTGCGCAAGCGACATCGAGCATGGCCGTTTCAATTGCCCCCATGGGAGTCTTGCCGCTGCGCATGTCGAAAATCGCCGGGGCGGCTCCCCACACGATGGGTGCGCCGGGCTGCGCGAGCTGGTGGATGACAATCCCACTGATGCACTCCGCGGCGTGCTGCACGACTGATCCCGCCAGGGTTACGGGAGCGGTCGCGCCGGCCAGGGGCATGCTGACGATTTCGGCGGGAATTCCTGCGCGCGCCAGGTCAACCAGGTTCTGCGAGGCGAATTCGGACCAGTTCAGCGGTGGGGAGGGGCAAACGTCGAAGACGGCTCGTGGGCGCCGGCGCAGGGCGTCGCCGCCTCCGCTTTCCAGGGCGAGCAATTCCATCAGCGTGTGCAGGCTTTGCGCCGAGAAAGCTCCGGTGACAACCGGCTTCTCCGAATACCAGAGCACGAGCAGCAGGCGGTACCAGTCGCCGATCTCCTGCGGGACGTCATTGCACACCATTGCCGTGGATTGGGCTGCGAATTGCGGCAACATCTCCGCGATCTGGACGAGTTTCACCAGGTCCGAGGACATCGCCGGACGAGGCTGCCCGGTTTCGGGATCAAGGATGTTCAGACAGGAGGAGCCAGGGTCGAAATGGACGTGGTTGCCGCCATAGTGAACCGCAGGCTGGCCATTACGGCCGTAAAGAGAGAATTCATGGGGAACGAGGGCCAGGCAGCGGCGCGCAAGCGCTTCCGGAATGTGCCCGACGCCATCTCTCACCGGGATGCCCGCGCAGCGCAGCAGGTCCTCGACATAGGGCGCGACCCTAACGCCAGGGTCTGCGATGAGCTGGAAGGCTTCCTCCAGGATGCGTTCGATCAGCGGAGTATCGAGCAGTTCGAATCTCGGTCGCATAGTTCCTTTGAATCGAGCAAGTCTTACGTAGGGACGGACCCTTGGTACGTCCCGCGAAGCGAAGCGAGCCCCCGGGCAAGAATCTCGCGGAAACGAATCAAACAGCCACCCCACGCCGCCGACGAATGCATACGGCCCTTCTGTAGAGACGTAGCTTGCTACGTCTTTGCCGCAAGCTAGCTGGTTCGGCGCTTCCGGCAGAGACGTTGCAAGCAACGTCTCTACGCAGTCTGTTTTTGCATCAGCTCGCGGGCGAGGGCGACCGCGCTCATGGCATCCTTCGCGTACCCGTCTGCCCCGATCTCGTCGGCCCAGCGCCGGGTCACGGGAGCGCCGCCCACCATGACCTTCACTTGCGCCCGCAGGCCGGATTTTTCAAGCGCCTCGATGACCGTTTTCTGGTTGCGCATGGTCGTGGTCAAGAGCGCGGAGATGCCCACAATATCGGCGGCGAATTCCTTGGCCTTGGCCGCGAAGGTCTCTCCCGAGACATCGACGCCCAGATCGTGAACCTGGAACCCGTGCGCCGCCAGCAGAGTGCCCACCAGGGTCTTGCCGATCTCGTGGATGTCGCCCTTGGTGGTCCCCAGCACGACGACTCCCGCCATGGGACGCTCCGCGCCTTGCTTTTTCAGTTCGGGATCGAGCACCCCCATAGCCGCGCGCATGGCTTCTGCCGAAGCCATCATGTCGGGCAGAAACATCTGTCCCCGGGCGAACTGCTCGCCTACATCGTGCATTCCCGGAACATATCCCTGATTGATGGCATCGAGAGCGGTGGTGCCCGCGGCGATTGCCTGCTGGGCCAGGCTCGACGCGGTGTCGGGCGCGCCGTCGATGATGCTCTGCCGCATGGCGGAGAAGGTGTCGTCTGGCATGATGAGCCTCCCGGTCATGCTGCCGTGCCAAGTGCCCGCAGTCTGTGATTGCGATCACATCGCGTTGGTTTGCTTTCGCACAGGCGAGGGGTTTAGAAGAGATCTCAGCTGCTTAACTCGCGACTGGTCAGCGACCGGGTACCCGATTCCGGGTATTTCCACATGCGCGGACTGGTCATTTATACTGACCAGTTTTGCCGTGGCTGCGACGGCCACAGGGAGAAACTCTCTTGAAAATCCTGGTTTGCATGAAGCAGGTGCCGCAGAAAGACGCGCCGCTGAAGTTGAACGAGTCGGGGACATGGATCCGCGAAGACGTTTCTTATGAAGTCAATGAGCCCGATGCCTACGCACTGGAAGAGGCTTTGCGCCAGCGGGAGAAGCACAAGGGTGAGGTGGTGGTGATCACCAGCGGTCCAGCGCGGGCGCAGCAGGTTTTGCGCGAGGCCCTGGCCAAGGGCGCGGATCGGGCCATTCATCTGGAAGACGATAAGTTTGTCGGGCTGGATGCTTTCAACACGGCAAAGGCCTTTGCGGCGGCCATCAAGGACGAGCAGTTTGACCTTATTTTTACTGGCCTGCAGTCGGACGATTACGGCTATGCCCAGACCGGCGTAATCCTGGCGGAGTTGTTAGGCTGGCCCCACGCTACCATCATCATGCAGATTGAGAAGACGGACGGCGGGATCCGCGTGAAGCGCGAGCTCGAAGCCGGATACTTCCAGTTTGTCGATATGCCGACCCCGGCCGTACTGACGATCCAGTCAGGTATCAACAAGCTCCGCTATGCGACTTTGATCGGAATCAAGCAAGCCAAGAACAAGCCTCTGCGAAAGGTGACGCTCGGCGAGGTGCAGGCGGCGGTGGGCAACAATTTGCAGAAGATCGAGAAACTATACGTCCCGCAGAAAACCAAGAAGACCGAGCACATCGACGGTCCGCCGGCTGAGATCGCGAAGAAGCTGGTGGACAAGCTGAAAAATGAATTAAGAGTGCTTTAGTGTAGCCGCGGACGCCATCGTCCGCGGGCCGAGCCTGGCTCGGCTGGGCAGCCCAAGGGCTGTCCCTACGTGGGTTTGTGAAGAGGATCGCAGATAGGAGCACGTGGCTTTTATGGCCGAGACCATCTTGGTTGTCGTCGAGCAGCGCGAAGGAAAGCTGAATCGGGTTTCGTGGGAAACCATCACTGCCGGGCAGGCGATTGCCGCGGCCACCGGGTGGTCACTCGAAGCCGCGGTTGTGGGCGGCGGGGCGGCTATTGCGTCCGAAGTCGCCGCAAAAAAGCTGGCAAAGGTTTACAGCGTTGAATCGCCCAAGCTGGAACCTTACACCCCCGATGCTTTTGCCGCGGCACTCAAGCAGTTTCTCGGATCGAAGCAGCCAAAGCTGGTGTTGATGCCTCATACCTACCAGGTGCGCGACTTTGTTCCCAAGCTGGCCACCGCGATGGGACGCACGGTCATCAGCGACTGCATCGGGTTCAAGCACGAGGGCGGCAAGCTGGTATTCACGAGGCAGATGTTTCAGGGCAAGCTGGCGGCCGATGTCAGCTTCGTCAGCGACGCTCCCTGGTTCGTCACCTTTCAGAACGGGGCTTTTCGCGGAGACAAGGCTGAGGCCGGCGCTGCAGCCGCCGCGTTTGAGACTGTGAACGTCGAAATTGCCGAAGCGGGGATCCGCAACAAGCCGCAGGAAGTCTTCAAGGAAGCCAAGCAGGCGGTCGATCTGACGCAGGCGGAAATCATTGTCGCGGTCGGCCGCGGCATCAAGGAGCAGAAAAACATCGAACTGGCCAAGAATCTCGCTGACGCCCTGGGCGGAGATCTGGCGGCATCACGTCCCATCTGCGATTCAGGCTGGCTGCCGATGGATCGCCAGATCGGATCGTCAGGGCAGACGGTGGCGCCCAAGCTTTACCTTGCTCTGGGTATCAGCGGCGCCATTCAGCATATTGTCGGGATGAAAGGCTCGCGGGCCATCATCGCGGTGAACAAGGATTCCGAGGCCCCAATTTTTGAGATCGCCGACTACGCCGTGGTAGGAAATTTATTCGACATCGTGCCCCCGCTGATTGAGGAGATTAAAAAAGCCAAAGGATAGTTTCGAGTGTCAAGTTTCAAGTTTCGATCGGCGCCAGTATGAGGTCCGTGATGGGCTACAAGTATCAAGACCTGATCGCGTGGCAAAAAGCAAAGACGTTCGCGTCGGAAATCTATCGAGCTACCGATATTTTCCCGAGAACGGAAATGTATGGTTTGACCTCTCAACTGCGCCGGGCTGCAGTATCGGTTGCGTCAAATATCGCCGAGGGGCAAGGTAGATTGACCAAAGGGGAGTTCCGGCACTTTTTGGGGCAGGCGCGGGGTTCATTATTGGAAGTTGAAACTCAGTTGGCTATCGCGCTGGACCTGCATTTCCTTAGCGAAGACGAATTTGATGACCTTCGGCTGAGGTCATCCGAAGTCCGCAGGCTGTTAAACGGGCTGATCGAATCGATGAGTCCGCAGGCTGTTGTTACTGGAAACACGAAACTCGAAACCAGAAACTGAAATGATTGTCTTTCGAAAACCTGTCGAAGGCGTAGAACGTCCGCAGATGCCCGCTGACGTAGTCATTGTGGGCGGGGGGCCGGCCGGGATGGCGTGCGCGCTGCGGCTTTCGCAGCTGATTGACGCCCACAATGCCGCCAATCCCGATGCGCAACTCAGCAAAGAGAACATCTACGTCCTGGAAAAAGCCCGCGAGGTTGGCCAGCACTGTTTGTCAGGAGCGCTTCTCGATCCGCGCTCCATGCGCGAATTGTTGCCGGGTTTTGAAAAGGAAGCACCGCTGGATGCCGAGGTAACCAAAGAAGGCGTCTACTTCCTCACTGAAAAATCCACATTCAGGTTGCCCATCACGCCGCCATTCTTGCGTGATCACGGGAACTATGTCATCTCCCTGAACAGGTTTGTGAAGTGGATGGGCGGAAAAGTCGAGGAGACAGGTATCACCGTCTTCACCGGGTTTGCCGGATCAGAACTTCTCTACGAGGGAGACCGCGTCACAGGGGTGCGCACCGACGATAAGGGCGTAGACAAAGAAGGACAGCCGAAATCCAATTTTGAGCCGGGCTACGATCTGCGAGCGAAGGTCGTCATTCTCGCTGAAGGGCCGCGGGGATCCCTGACTAAGCAGCTCATCCAGAAATTCGACCTGGCAAAAGACGCCAATCCGCAGACTTACGGCGTGGGCATCAAAGAGCTTTGGGAAGTGCCCTCCGGTCGCATCGCCAAGGGTGAAGTGATTTACACGATGGGCTGGCCTCTCACGACAAGGGAATACGGCGGCGCCTGGATTTATGGTTCAAAGGACAACATCGTCTCGCTGGGATTCGTGACGGGGCTGGATTATGTCGATCCGCGCCTGGATCCGCAGCGCGTGCTGCAGCAGTTCAAGCGCCACCCCTGGGTGGAGAAGTTGCTCCAGGGCGGCAAGATGATCCGCTACGGCGCGAAGTCGATGCCCTATGGCGGGTGGTGGGCGATCCCGCCAGTTGCGGGAAATGGATGGATGCTTCTGGGAGATACCGCGGGCTTTCTCAACTCGGCCCGATTGAAGGGAATTCACCTGGCCATCAAGAGCGGAATGCTGGCCGCGGAAACTGCCTTCGAAGCGATGAAAAAGGATGACTTCTCGGCAGCGATGCTGGCGCAATATCAAACAAAGGTGAATGGCAGCTGGATCAAAGAGGAGCTCTGGAAAGTCCGCAACCTGCACCAGGGCTTCGAGCACGGCATGTTCGCCGGCATGTTCCACACCGGCCTGCAGATGGTGACCGGCGGGCGCGGCCTGCGCAATCGGTATGCAGCGGTATCCGGCTACGAGCGTATGAAGCCGCTTGCCAATTTACCTGCGGATGGCGGAGCGGAAGCGCACCTGATCGGCCCGGCCAAGGGCGACGGCAAGCTGACCTTCGACAAGCTTACCGATCTGTATCATTCGGGAACCAAGCATGAGGAAGATCAGCCCGCTCACCTCGTGATCCACGACACCAATCTCTGCAATACCCGGTGCGTGAAGGAATTCGGCAATCCGTGCCAGAATTTCTGCCCGGCGAACGTGTACGAGATGGTGGATGACACAAGCCAGCCAAACGGCAAGCGGATCAGCCTGAATCCCTCAAACTGCGTGCATTGCAAGACCTGCGACATTCAGGATCCCTACCAGATCATCACCTGGGTGCCCCCGGAAGGCGGAGGCGGGCCGAATTACGACGGCATGTAAACTAAATGCCTCGCCAGAGATTTGCGCGGCTCCACTCGGCAGGGAAAGTTGCTTATGGCAGGTTGCGCCGTCCGTGACCGCCGCAATCACGATTCCCTCTTCCCTTAGGTGGTAAATGAGCCTGTAGCTAAGCACAATGAGTTCGCGCAGGTTTTCGTCATCGAACTCGGGAACCTTTCGGCCTGAGTGTGGAAACTTTGCCAGCATTCGAGTCTCACTCACGATTTTCTTCACCACAATTCCGGCGTACGTCGGAGAGTCCGCGGCAATGTATTCAGCAATGTTCTCAAGATCCTGCAAAGCGCGGCGGGACCAGGCTACTCGTTGAGCCATTCGCTAAGGCGGCTTTCGACTTCCTCTTGGGAAACAGTCCCGTTCACGCGTGCGTCTTCGAGCCCGCGCCGAACTTTGTCGAGAACATAGAGGTGGTATTGAATATCCTCGACCGAGCAGTCGTCCGGAAGCTTGTTAAGCAATATTTCAACGTCTTGTTTGGCGGTGCTCATATGCAGGCTCGGAACTTTCCAAAATCCAGTGTTGCGAATAATCGCATTTTACACCGGAGTAACACGCAGAGTGCGTCAAGTACCGGGGGAGACATTCCTTTTTAGGAAAGAGCGACAGGGAAATCGGGGGGCGTTCAGCCAACCATCCCGGCACTGGAATTGCCAGTGCAAAGTTTGCCGGCTTCAATGCGGACAGAATATTTGCAGCAAAAAGGCCCCTGCTCGAAACCGAACCCATCGTTTAGCCTCGCCGCGCTTCTGGGGTATTCTTGGTACCGAGGAATTATGAAACGGAAACTGCTCTGCACCTGCGCGCTGTTTATCCTGTCGTGTCACGCCGCTCTCGCCCAGCAGGCCCCTCCCGCCATTCCCACCACCGGGTTTGCCGGCCTGGATCAATACCGCGCCTCGCGCATAGCCGTGTTTACCGATGATTACGGGCAACTGGCCCGGTATCGCGAGGCCGACGCGCAGCTGGGCCCGCCGAAGGCCGGACAGAACCGCGTCGTGTTCTTTGGCGATTCCATTACCGACATATGGAAGCTGGAAGATTATTTCCCCGACAAGCCCTATCTCAACCGCGGTATCGGCGGGCAGACTACGCCGCAAATGCTAGTGCGCTTCCGGCAAGACGTGATTGATCTTCAGCCCAAGGTGGTGGTGATTCTTGCCGGAACCAACGACATTGCCGGCAACACCGGACCCATGCGCAATGAGGACATTGAGGCCAACTACGCTTCCTTTGCCGAGTTGGCGCGCCTGCATGGCATCCGGATGGTCTATTCGTCCATCCTGCCGGTGCACAATTACACCGAGCGCGCGAAGGATTTTTTTGCGCAGCGCCCCCAGGCCAGGATTCTGGCACTGAATGATTGGCTCAAGCAGTATTGCGCGAAGAATAATATCGTCTATCTCGACTATTTTTCTGCCCTGGTTGACGACAAAGGAATGCTCAAGAAGGATTTGGCGGATGACGGGCTGCACCCCAATGCGTCGGGATACAAGATCATGGCTCCGCTGGCCGATGCGGCCATCGCCAAGGCATTGAAGTGAGTCCGGTCCGCAACAGCTTCTCCGGCAGGGCGCGGGCGATACATCTTTTCTAGAGCGCGTCTATAATAGGCATCAGTTTCCGACCGTCTTGGTCTGCGGGAATAATCCTGGCCCTGACGGCGAGGGAAGTATTCGCGGGCCAGGCGCCCGCGCCACATTTCCCGAGGGTGCTGGTGGAAACGCCCGCGCCTCCCCGCGCTCTCTGAGCGCATTGGAAAGGAAACGAGCCTGCCGGAGTACTCCTGCGCGTTCGTCCTTTCCTGGAACCAGCGTTAAGCTCCGGGACCATTTCAGAGCTACACGTGATAGCTACGCGCCAATGGCTGCCCTTCACGACAAATTCGGACGCGCCATCACCGACCTGCGGATTTCCATCACCGATCGCTGCAACTATAAGTGTGTCTACTGCCGGACAGGGAACGAGGGTGCGCTCTATGGCGATCTGCCCTTTGCGGATTACCTGCGGATGGCGCGGGTGCTCGTCGGCATGGGCATTACAAAGATTCGCTTGACCGGCGGCGAGCCGTTGCTTCGCCACGGCGTTGTGGAATTTGTGCGCGAGTTGGCGAAACTTCAGCCACCGGGGCGAAAGCCCACCCCAGCCCAGAGCTTTGACGACTGGGCTGAAGAGGTGCCCGTCCGCTCCTCTGGTGCGCTGGATATCGCGCTTACCACCAACGGGCATCTTCTGGCCGACCTGGCGCAACCGCTCAAGGATGCCGGTCTGAGCCGGGTGACGGTCTCGATGGACGCCGTCGATCCCGACCGCTTTGCCCGTATCACGCGCGTGCCCAACGGATTCGACAACGTGCTCGCCGGAATTCGCGCCGCCCGGCGCGTGGGGCTCGGTCCGGTGAAAGTGAACTGCGTGCTTATGCGCGGCTTCAATGAAGACCAGATCATTCCTTTCGGCATGTTCGCCCGAGAGGAAGGCGTGACCGTGCGCTTTATCGAGTTCATGCCGCTCGAGGAAGGACGCACCTGGGCGCCCTCGACCGTGGTCACGCTGGATGAGATCCTGGCGCGCATGGCCGAGTACCGTCCCCTGGCGGAAATTCCTCACGGCCGCTCAGAGACGGCCCGCCGCTATCGCTTCGACGATGGCATCGGCGAGATCGGCATTATTGCCCCGGTCTCGCATCCCTTCTGCGGACATTGCAGCCGCATTCGCATCACTTCGGATGGAAAAATTCGTACTTGCCTGTTTTCGGTCTGGGATCACGACCTGTACGCGCAGATGCGGACCGGGGCCAGTGACGAAGCCTTGGCCGACTTCATTGGCGCCGTGGTGATGAAGAAGGAACAGCGTCACCACATTGGCGAGCCGGACTTTGTCCCCGCCTCGCGCACCATGGTGCATATCGGGGGATGACAAGTTGCTCGCGGACGCTACGTCCTTGTTTCAGTTCCGGAGTCGCGCTCCCCAATGCATTTACCGCGAGACGTTGCAAGCAACGTCTCTACGATAAGATCGGTTTGTGCTCGCTCCTCATTTCTCCATCCCGGCAATTCTTTTGCTGAGCGTGATGCTCGCTGAGGGACAGAGCGGCTCGACTACGTATCTCGGCTTTGATCGCAATGCTTATCCCGGCGATGCCAATCTCAAAACTTTGCGGCAGACTTTTTCCTACAGCGGTTATTGGCTGAATAATCCGCCTGGGGAATCTTCGAATAGCTGGGTTGGTCATCGCGCTGCGGTTGAGTCTGCCGGATTCGGTTTCCTCGTGCTGTTTAACGGGCGGCTTTACGCCGAACTGAAAAGCGTTGCCAATGCGCGGCGCATGGGTGCGCGGGACGCCCGTGCTGCGGTGAATGCAGCCCGGCGGGAGGGCTTCCGCCCGCGCACCTTGATTTTTCTGGACCAGGAGCAGGGTGGGCGCATGCTGCCGGAGCAGAAGTCCTACATCTTCGCGTGGGTGGATGGCATCGTCGCGTCCGGATTCGCCGCGGGAATCTATTGTTCCGGCATGCCCGCGACCGACGGTGAGAATGTCATTACCGCCGAAGATATTCGTCAAAACGCGGGCTCCCGCAAAATCGTGTACTGGGTCACCAACGACGCCTGCCCGCCCGCGCCCGGCTGTGCATTGCCGCCTCACCCTCCCCAACCGGGCGAGAGCGGAGTTCGTTTTGCCGAGGTATGGCAGTTTGCCCAGTCTCCCCGGCGCAAGGACGTGGCGGCGCACTGCAACAATTACAATCCTGACGGGAACTGCTATCCACCCGGGATCTCAGCCGCGAAAGGCCTGCACGTTGACTTGGATGCGGCGACCTCGGCAGATCCTTCTCACGGCCGATCGCAGTAAGCAGTACTGAATGCCGGCCGTCCTTCCAGCAGGTAACCTCGGTCTCACTTTCGGGGTCACTTGCGTAACACTCTGCATGCAGACCGTGTTCTCCATCCTGGCTCCAAAGCCTTACGCGGCTGCTGTTTGCGGGGAAAATGCCGCTTGCCGGGCAGGCCACGGTTCCCATTTCGAGAGTTGGCCGTTACTTCAGTAAGTTTTTTCTGCCTGAGTCTTTCCTAATAATCGGCTTCAGTTCATGACCTTCCGGATGCGGTGATTGGAAACCTTCTAGGGCGGGTCGGACTAAAGCTTGGGGACAAGAAAACTAAGGGGAGATATGACCACTGGCAAAATTTCTCGTATCGCAGCAATCGCGATTGGATTAGCCCTGGCCACCACGATGGCCTCGGCGCAGTTGAACTCGACTGCACAAACCATCGCGTTAAACGCAAACCTGGCGGAATCGCTCACTCTGAGCCTTTCGGCGAACGCCGTCAATTTCACGCTGGCAGCAGGAAGCGCGGCCAACGCGGGCAGCACCAACATCACGGCGACCACAACCTGGGTCTTGAAGCCTGGCCGCACCGCGGTTGGCGTGTATGCCTATTTCGCTAATGCAGCTGCCGCCTTGACCGACGGCGCGGGCAATAACATTCCTTCTTCTGCATTCTTTATCGCGGATAATGCCGGACCCTCGACTGCTCTTACCAGCACAGTCGCTTTTGGCGCGGCCAACGGCGGAACCCAGCTGGCCAACGTGGCCATTACCGGAGCGAATAAGAGCGCAAGTCGCACCGACATCATGGCCTTCAACATCAACCTGACTGGCGGCACCTTGCCTCAGCTCCCGGCGGCTACATATACCGGAACGCTGAACATTCAGGCGCAGGCGACTCCGTAGTTTTGTGTCGAGAACGGCGTGGGGGCTGGGCACTTGGGGGCCCGCCCCTGCGCTGTTAAACGTAGGGATCGGCATGGAACCGACGCGATGAGCCTGCAGCTAAAAATCGGACGGGTGGGAGCGGTGTTGGCGCTGCTGTTTGCGGTCCTGGCTGCGCGCTCCCAGGCGCAGGTGCTGAATTCCGGCGCCAGCACGATCACGCTGCAAGCGGTCCTGACCGACTCTCTGACGGTTTCGCTCTCCGGAAACGCGGTGAGCTTCACCTTGACGCCGGGAAGTGCCAACAATCCCGGAAGCCTGGGCATTACGGCCACCACTTCCTGGGCGCTGAAACCGAGTGTGGGCGGCGTAAAGGTTTACGCCTTCTTCGCCAGTTCGGCAGCGGCGCTGACCGATGGCGCTGGCGACAACATCCCCTCGGCCGATTTTCAGATCTCCA
Organism: Candidatus Sulfotelmatobacter sp.; assembly: GCA_035651855.1. Classification (GTDB taxonomy): domain Bacteria; phylum Acidobacteriota; class Terriglobia; order Terriglobales; family Acidobacteriaceae; genus Sulfotelmatobacter. The sequence continues at coordinate 46,468 of DASREX010000021.1, read as the reverse complement.
ATAATGCGGGACCGTTTACGGCGCTGACTACGACTGTGCCCTTCGGGGGAGCCAATGCCGGATTGCTCCTGTCGAATACCAGGATTCTCGGCAACAATCGCTCCGGCTCGCATGCCGATTCGATGAACTTCAATATCAATCTCACTACGTTGCCCAGCCTGCCGGCGGCAACGTACACGGGAACACTGACGATTCAAGCCCAGGCACTTTGATTCATAGCGAGCGACGCGATGACCAGGACTCTTCACACCGCGATCCGGCTGCTGTCCGGCGCACTTTGCATTTCCGCCATGATCAACCCCGGCGCGGCACAGACCGTGCGGCCGCTGATCAATGAACTGGGCAATCCCTCCAAGGGCCGTGTGGAATACGTGAATGACGGCCTGACCCCGCTCAACGTCGTGCTCGAGGCCAAGAGCTTTACGGTCACAGAGACCGGGGAGATCCTTTACCGGCCACTCGATCCTGACATTCACCTCAAGCTTTCGGCCACCAGCTTCCGGGTCCAGCCGCAGCAGACTTACTACGTCTTCTATGAAGCGAGTTCGCCGAAAAGCCCGCAGTGGTTCGTCATCTATGCCGCGTTTACCGGATTCAACTTCCGCACCGCGCAAGGGATGAACGTGCGGCTGGAGTTGCCCCATACGGTTTACCTGCTGCCGAAGGCCGGAGTGGAGCGTCCCGATATCATCATCGACCGCGCGGAACTGGATCCGGCAGCGAACAAGGTCACGCTGGAAGTCGAGAATCAGGGCGACAACTTCGGACGCGTCCTCGAGACCCAGCTGGTCTACAACAAGAAAAAACAGGAAGCGCCCGGCTTCCCCGTGTTTCCCCATAGCAAGCGCATCCTGGAAATCCCTCTGACGGAAAAGGCGGAGGGCGAGAACGTTCCGGTAGAAGTCTCGGTGCAGTTTCAGAAATTCAAGCTGGAACAGAAACTGCAACGCGCGCGCGAAGCGCAGCCTGTGACTGCCGCCGCGGCAGCCGTTCCCGCATCGTCGGCTCCCGGCGCGCCGGTGCAGCAGAAGGACAGAGTGCCCTAACTTCGCATGCGCCGGAGATGCCAGAATGCGTTTGTCGTCCCCATCCTGCTTCTGGCGGCGAGCGCCCACGCGCAAATCTTCCGCGTCCAGGCCGGTGAATCTACGCTTCTGAACACCGAAGGCGGTTCCGTTGAGTTCAAAGCTCCGGATTACGACGGCAGCGTTGGACTGGGCTACTACAACGACAGAATCCAGTTCGGCGGCCAGGCTCGCTACAAATTTCGCGGTTACACCCTGCTGGCCGGCGACGAGAACATCCCATTTACCCTGCCCACTGACATCTTCGACGCCAGCCACTATTTTTCGGCGCGGGGAGCGGGCGTGACCCGCAAATTTGAAGACAGCCGCTTCTATGCCTTTGCCGGAACGACCGCGACCTGGATGGGAACGGGTTTCTTCAATGCTGCCACCAGCGATCGCCCCGCCGGAGTTTTCTTTTACGAGCGGAAGTTGAATAGTGACCTGATGTTTTTTTCGCGGGAGATCGTTTCCAACACCCAGACCGCGCTCCAGGGCGTGGAATGGAAACCGAGAAAGTGGCTCATGACCGCGTTGACCGGCGGCGCCGGCTCGAATCAGGGATACTTCGCATCCAGCCTCGATGCCGAGACGCAGACACTCGCGCTCAAGGCCAGTTATGTTCTGGCGGGAGATCGTTTCGAACGCGTAACCGTGCTCAGTCCTTTCGCTTCGGAGGTGAACAAGGGCAATGTGCAGATGCTATATAAGCCCAATCGGTATGTGAGCATCACCACCGGCCACCAGAACATCCTGGAACCGCTCGCCGTAGGCCAGCCCATGCAGCAGGCCTCGGTCAACCAATTCTCGACAGACCTTCATATCGACAAATTCTATTTCGGAAGCGGATGGTTCTCGTCACACGCGGCCGGGAGGGGGAGCAGCGGGAAGAATCTATATATCGGTCGCCGTCTGGGGCAGCGCATGGATGTGAATGTCAACTATTTCAGCAGCAAACCGCAGGGGCAGGGAACCACTCCCGCGGAGAAGACGACCGTCTTATCGGGCACGGTGCGGGAGAATTTCTCTTCCCGGTTTAGCCTGCTGCAGCTCATCTCCCGAACCTCAGGACAGACTACATTCGCCTTCGGCGGAGATTTCACCAGCAACCGTTTCCAGTTCCGCGCGGATTATCAGAATGTCTATTTGCCGTTCCGTCCGGAGCGTCCCTTCCAACAGGCGTTGGCTCTCAATGTGATGGTGCGCGTGCGCGGGCCGCTGCAGGTTATGGCGGTTTCCAACATCGCTCCTGACGGACGGATGCGCTATTCCTTCGGCGCGAGCACGTACCTTTACCGGCTGAGTGGAATGGCCGCGAATGCTCTTCCGCAGCAGTCCTTCTCGATGGCGAAGTATGTGGTTCAAGGGATCGTAACCGATGAACAGGGCCAAGCCGTGGAAGGGGCGGCCCTGCAGATCGGCAAAGAGACCGCATTTAGCGACAGCTCCGGACATTTCCAGCTGCGGTTGGCGAAGCATGGCCCGTATGTCCTGACCGTGGTGCCCGATGAATTTCTCACGAGCACCACTTATGAGGTGGTCACCGCGCCGGCCCAGGTTCGCGCCGAGGCCGATGACGTTGCCCAGGCGATTGAGATTGTGGTGCGGCGAAAGGTCATGATCAGGACAAGATCGCTCCTGCCGGAAGTGCCATGAGCGAACCGACTGCAGGTTTTGTGGCCCCTGACGCCAGACCCTGCTGCGGCTTTCAGCGGTGAGTTAAAATGGAATAGCCACATGTCTGATCGCAGCTTTACTCTCGAAGAAGCGCAGTCATTATTGCCCGTTTTGGAATCCCTGCTGCGCGCCGCCATGACTGCCAAGAGCCTGATGGATGAGGTCGATGCCGAACTGCAGGCCCTTCATCACCGGATTTTCCTCAACGGCGGAATGTTTCTTGAAATCGCCTCCCTGGCACGGCGCAAATCCGAACGGGCCCGGGCGGAGCAGCGCGCCAAAGACGCTATTGCTGAAATCGACTCCATCGGCGTGCAGATCAAGGATCTGAGTATCGGCCTGCTGGACTTTCCCTGCCAGGTCGAGGGGCAAAAAATTCTCTTGTGCTGGAAGCTGGGCGAAAAAGCTATCACTCATTGGCATGGGGTAGAGGAAGGATTCGCCGGACGCAAGCCGATCGATGAGCGAATCGCGCGGGCGAAGAGGGTGAATTGAAGTATTCCAGTTTCCGCTGTTAAGTAGGAGTCAACGATTTTTCCACGGTCGTGCGCGACCCATCCTGAAGAATTCCTGCCCGTGACACAGTTGGTTTAAGCCCCTCGGCTCCCGGAAGCGGTCTCGGTCTCGCTGTAAGTCCCTCGCTTGCAACCTTTTGCCTGCGCAACATACCCGTAAGTTCAGGGTTTATAGGGGAGGAACGTAATGAGGCCATACGGAGCGTTTTCCGGCACAATGAAAGTCGCAACGCCAAACTATCCGTTCGGCCTTGGACGAACTCCAGGAAGGGCCATCGTATGAAAAAATCCATCGTTCGCTGGGCTTTATTGAGCATTCTCGTAGTGACGTTTTCCGCAGCCTCGTTTGGGCAAGTGGCGGTGGGCATTTCGGTACGCATCGGCCCACCCCCACTGCCCGTGTACGCGCAACCCATCTGCCCTGGTCCGGGTTATCTGTGGACGCCCGGGTACTGGGCCTGGGACGACGATGACGGCTATTACTGGGTGCCCGGCACCTGGGTCATGGCACCGGTGGGAATGTTCTGGACTCCGGGCTACTGGGGATGGGGCGGCGGAGTTTACATATGGCATGCGGGATATTGGGGGCCACACGTCGGCTTCTACGGCGGTATTAACTACGGATACGGCTACACCGGGGTCGGATTCTATGGCGGTGAGTGGCGCGGCGACCGCTTCTACTACAACCGTTCCGTCACGAATGTCAGCGTCACGAACGTGACCAACGTCTACAACCGCACGGTGGTGGTCAACAACGAGACCCGCGTGTCCTACAACGGAGGCAACGGCGGCGTGCGCATGCGCCCGACCCCGCAGCAAGAGGCTTGGGCCAGGGAAAATCACCGGCCCGAACTGTCAGTGCAGAGGGAGCACGAGCGTGCGGCCATGCAGAACCGACAGAATTTTGCCCGGGAGAACCATGGACGTCCGGCGGTAGCGGCCACCGCGAGGGCTGCGGATTTCAGCCGGCATGCGGTAGTGCCCGCGAGGGCTGCTGGCGGAGAATGGCGTGTGCCCAAGATGTCTCCTCGGGAGGCGCGAGTGAATCCGGGCAATGCTAACCGCGGCAATCCGAACGCAGGCAACCGCGGTAACGCGGAGAACAGGGGAAACCGCGGCAACGAAGGATACCGCCCGTTTACACCGCCTTCCCGGGGTGGAGCGGCCAATGACCGCGGCGGCAACAACAATCCGCGGATGAACGACAACCGGCCGAACCGGATGAACGATCGTCCCAACCAGAATCGTCCGCCCGATAACCGGATGAACGATCGTCCCAACCAGAATCGTCCGCCTGACAACCGGATGAATCAGAACCGTCCGCAGAATCAGCCTCGGGAAATGTCGCGCCCGCCGCAGAGCGCCCCGCGCGAGAATCCGAGACCTGCTCCGGCGCCCAGGCATGACAATGGTCCCCAGAGGGGAGACCATCGCGGTCGTTAACAGCAGTTTGGAGTGATCAGGGCGGGGGAAGGCACCCCCGCCCTTCCACTTTGTACGTAGCCCCGGACGCATTCGTCCGGGCGGGTTTAGCCGTATTGTTTGTCGGGGCGCCTCGCTTCGGCAGAATTCGTAACCTGGAATGCTCGCTTCCGTTCCTGATTTCCTTGCCTCCGGGCCGCTCGCTTCGCTTCGCTCGGCGGACCAATGGGTCCGCCGCTACGTGTTCTTGCCCTGGCCTCACTATCTACTTTGTTTGCAAGGCGCTCCTGCAGCGCCGTTCTACAGGGGTCGGAGGGAAGTGGCTGAGATGGTTCCGCGCGCTGCGAGCACAGCACCAGCGTGTGCGACGCTGGAATTCTTCTCTGCTACAATTTTTGTATCCGAAACACTGCACAATGCCTGAGCACCTGAGGGAGCGCGCCCAAGGAGTTGCAACCAGAATGTCTTCCAAGACACCGAAAGTCCGCTTGATCGGCGCCTTTGCTGTACTGGCGACTATGGCTTTGGCAGCGAGTTGCCGCGGCTTCTTCGTGAAACCAACGCTGTCGTCGATCTCCGTTGGGCCAGCTTCGCCGTCCATTCAGACCGGCAGTTCGAACAATACCGTGCAGATGTTCGTAGTGGGAACGTTTAACGACGGCAGCACGGGAAATCCTCCGGTCAGTTGGAGCATCAGCCCCACAACTACGGCGACGATCAGCCCCAGTGGCTTGGTGACCTCGGTTGCCACCGGCACAGCCACGGTAACCGCCAGCGCCACTCAGAACCCGTCCATCACCGGGACACAGACAGTCACGGTTACTGTCGGTTGCATTCAAACCATTTCGGTACAGCCCACCAGCGGCACCATTAGCAACGGAGGGAATACGAGCGTGACCCTTACTGCCATGGCCAATACCTGTAACGGCGCTGTGGACGTGACAAGTGTTGCCAAGTGGAACTCCAGCAACACGACGATTGCAACGGTCTCGGCGGGCGTAGTGAGTCCTACGGGCACCGCAGGGGCGGACGGCACCATTACGATCACCGCTTCTTCCGGCGGGATCACCAGCAACCCGGCCACGATCACGGTCAGCGGCTACTGAAACGACACTGATATCCGTCTCACCTCGCGAGCAGGGAAACATTCTCTAATCGTGACGGCCGCGGCGCGCGCTGCAAATTTGGGGCTGCAGCTCGAAAGACACGCCGTACCGGGCTTACCTACTCTTTCATCATGGCGTCGATGGTCGAATAGAGCTGGTTATTGTCCTTCACCTCGACGTAAGGCTTGTTCGGATTGCGGCTGCTCACGATGTAGACCGTGGGAGTGTGGTCGAGTTTGATCGCCTTGCCCAGGTCCCGGTCGGCATTGACTTCGGCTGCAAGCTTGCCGCTGGGATCGATCATGAAAGGCAACTCCACCTTGTGTGCGGTGGCGAATTTTTCCGCGTAGCCGCGCAGATTCTGCGGAGTGACGTCGAGCTGATTCTGGAAGATGTAATCGCGGAAATCGTTGCCCAATTGTTTGGAATGGGTGTCGAAATAGCGCGCCATCACCGCAGCCTGATAGGACCAGGTGTGCATGGGAAGCGGGAAATCGTGCCGGATGACCGGAATCTTATAGGTCTTGGAAGCCTGTTCCACCAGCGGCGCGGTGCGCCGGCACATGGGGCACTGCAAGTCTTCGAAGACCACGATAGCCAGCTGCGCTCCCTTGGGGGGACGCAGCACGGAATCCACCGTGTCCTGTGCGGCGGCGGGAGCGACCGTAACCGCGCTGACCAGAGCTACCAGGGAAAGCAATGCAAGCCAATGAGCAAAGATCTTCTTCATGTTTCCTCGAAGCAAGGGTATGGAATCTCCTTAAGGTATTAGACGCACAAAGGGCAACTCGAGCCGCCTGCCACCCCCGCAAAAAGCCTGGAACTATAGTAACCGAACGACACCGCAGCCGGGATGACGTTATCAATCCGGGTAGAAAGGCACGACACGGCGAAACTACCCTGCTTTTGACCTGCGGGGTTGAACAACCTGAGTGCATCTGTTGTGATGATGCCGTGCACGTCATCCTCCCTACTTTCCTGGTAGCGAGCAATGCTGAACAACTCGGCCTTCCTCTGGCCATGCTGGTGATCTTCGGCTCGGCGAAGCTTCTGGATGAAATCTTCGAACGCTTGCATCAGCCGGGAATCGTAGGGCAGATTCTAGCCGGGATCCTCATTGGCCCGAGCGTCCTGGTCTGGATGGCTCCGACCGTCTTTCTTTCGAGGCTGGCTGAACTAGGGGTTATGTTCCTGCTGTTTCGAGTGGGCATGGAGGTCACGTCATCGGACCTGATGAAAGCCGGTCCCCGGGCAACCTTGGTGGCAATGTTGGGAGTCATTGTTCCGTTCTTTGCCGGCTGGGGCTTGCTGTCGCTCTGGGGTGAGTCGCGGATCGAGTCGATCTTTGTGGGCGCCGCTCTGGTGGCTACCAGCGTAGGCATCACCGCGCAAGTACTGGCGGCCAAGAACCTGCTGCACGAGCAGGCAAGCCAGATCATTCTGGGGGCAGCGGTCATCGATGACATTCTTGGATTACTGGTTTTGGCATTGGTGAGCAGCGTGGCCAAAGGTGCGGTCAACGTTCTCGAACTGGGCCTCACCGCCCTGTTCGCCGTTGGTTTTACCTTGGTAGTGGTGAAATGGGGCGCAGCCGCCATGGGAAGAGTTCTTCCCCGCCTGAATCAGCAACTGCGCGCGGGAGAGTCACAGTTCAGCGCGGCGGTCGTACTCATGTTCGCCCTGTCGGTGCTGTCGGTGTATGCCGGGGTCGCTGCCATCATCGGCGCATTTTTCGCAGGCATGATGCTCTCGGACAACGTCGAAGAACGGGTACACGATCTCACCCAGGGAGTCACGGAATTTCTGCTTCCGTTCTTCCTGGCAGGCATCGGATTGCATTTCAATCTGGCCACCTTTCGCAACTGGCGCACAGTGTGGCTGACGCTGCTGATCGTTCTGGTGGCGGTGCTTTCCAAATTCCTGGGCTGCGGCCTGGCGTCGCTCCGGCTGGGCCGGAAGACGGCCTTGCGAGTTGGAGTCGGAATGATTCCTCGGGGAGAAGTTGGCATGGTGGTAGCACAGATCGGCCTCTCCTTAGGGGTGATCGCGCAGAGTATTTACGATGCCGTTGTGTTCATGTCGATTGCCACAACATTGATCGCGCCGCCCTTACTGGGCCTGGCTTACAAAGAGGTGACGTCCCGAGAGCCTGCTGTGGCCGTGGAGGATCGCCCCAGCATTCTGTAGTTCCTTGAGGTCGCGAGCCGCAGCTCGGAAATTACCTCGTCAATGCAAACCTGTGAACCTCTGCTTGGTCCATCAGTCGTAAACCTCGGTGCGGAAAAGCTTCAGTCCGAAGCGTTATAGTAATCGGTTCACTCCTTCAATCGTGAAACGGTTGTTCTCAACCCGTGCCGGACGGCTGTACGTTGCCACGCTCCTCACTATCGCCCTGCTTCCCGCTTGCGGTCGCGGGCGTCACCGCGTGCTGGAAGTTGCCTACGTGTCGGCGCCGCAGGCGGCGCTGCGCGATCAGGTAGCAGCCATCTATAACCGCGTGGGGAATGTGAAGAACGGGGAACGAGTCGAGATCATTGATCGCGAAAAACGTTTCGCCCGGGTCCGCACCGCCAGCGGCATTGAAGGCTGGATCGAGCAGCGCTACCTCGTCGATCAGAAGACCTACGATTCCCTGCAGAAGCTCACGCAGGAACATCAGAGCGATCCGGTGCAGGCGCCGGGAATTCTACGCAATGACACGAACCTGCACGTCACCGCGGGGCGGGAGAGCGACCATCTCTACCAGCTCACCTCGGGAGCGAAGGTTTCCATCCTGCAGCGCGCCACCGCCGAGAAGCAACTCCCCGGAACATTTGTGCCGAAGCCGGTCACGGTCAGGCCGGGCAAGGCTCCTGCCGGCCCGGTGCTGGAAGACTGGTGGCTGGTAAGAGACGCGCAGGGACGCGTGGGATGGGTGCTGGCCCGGATGGTCGATGTCGACGTACCTCTCGACATCGCGCAATATGCCGAAGGTCAGCGCTTCGTTGCCTTTTTCGTGCTCAACGAAGTCCAGGATGCAGAGAAGAGAGTTCCTCAGTATCTGTGCGTGCTGACCGAGCCGCATGACGGCTCGCCCTACGACTACGATCAAATCCGGGTCTTCACCTGGAATCTCCGCAAGCATCGCTATGAAACCGCTTACCGCGAGCGTGGGCTGATGGGAGTTCTCCCGGTGACCGTCGCCCGCGAAGAGTTCGACAAGGAAGGCACACTGCCCGTATTTGTTTTGCGGGTGCGCGACAGCGCGGGAAACGTTGTCGAGCGGAAATACAAGCTCAACACCCCAATCGTGCGACGAGTGTTGGCCCCGGGAGAAGTTGTCCCTCGCCCCAGCAAGCGGCAACACTAAGAAACATTGTGATTCCAGTCACATCCAGCCTTTACTAGATTCCATATATTGCTTATGTCGCGGCTACAGCTTTCAGTACAAATGCGTAGGTGTCTAGAAAATCGATTAAGCAAACAAACGGTTTGTCTACATGATCTGTTTGGTTAGACAGTTGCTTGGCTTAGTTGTTCATTGTTTCGTTTTGGAAGAGCTCTAAGCAATCTGACACGAGAGTCCCAGGATCTCAGGTTTCAGTTCCCAGTGAAACACGAAATTTAGCCAGAATCCGCGACCGTAGAACAACGCGAATGCGGTGGTTCGAGATGCGGTGGTTCCGGGTTTGGTGTGTCGAGTTCATAAGGAGGCGAGATGCGAGTGAGAACTATTAATTGGTTGGTGGCGCTCTTGGCTGTTCTTTGTTTGAGCGCAGTAATCGCAGTGGGACAAGCCATCGATGGAAATGTCGTAGGTACAGTGGTCGATGCCACCGGAGCAGCCATTGTGGGCGCCGAAGTCAGCGCTACTAATGTCGCCACAGGTGTAAGTTCGGCCTCGAAGACGAATGGTTCGGGCGAGTATCGTTTCGATCATCTTAGTGTCGGTACTTATCGCATTAATGTGAAGGCGGCTGGCTTCAAGAGCCTGACCGAAGGCGTCGAGGTGCAGTTGAATATGACGTCGACCAGGAATCTGCGTCTTGAGCCGGGCGCAGCGTCTGAGACGATCGAGGTTTCGGGAACGCCTCCGACCATCGATACCACGACCAATCAGTTGCAGACGACTTATGACAGTAAACTGCTGGACAACATGGGCGCTGTAACGACCGGCAGCGGCGTGTTGAATGCTTCCTTGCTCCAGGCTGGAGTAGGCAGCACCGGCGGTCTGGGTGCAGGTTCCGGTCCATCCGTCGGTGGACAGCGCCCGCGCGAGAACAACTTCACCATTGAAGGTACGGACAACAATGATAAGGGTGTGACCGGCTGGATCGTGACCATTCCGAACGATGCCGTATCGAACTTTACCGTCATTGCGAACCAGTTCAGTCCTGAATTCGGGCACTCGGCCGGCGGCCAGTTCAACCAGGTTGTGATCAGCGGCACCAATGCCATTCACGGCCGCGTCTACGAGTATTTCCAAAACCGCAATCTGAATGCGATTGACCAGACGGTGGCGAACAACACGCCTCCGGGAGAGACGCCGAAGAATCCGCGCTACGACAACAATCGCTTTGGCGGCCAAGTCGGCGGGCCGATCATCAAGAACAAACTGTTTTATTTTGTGAATTTCGAGTACAACCCCATCGGGCAGGCGGCCGTGCCGAGTTCTCCGGCGCTTGCTCCTACGGCGGACGGTTGGAACCAGATCCTGGGCATTCCGGGCACCTCCGCCAACAATGTGAATGGCTTCTCGAAGTATGCTACCGCCCCGGTCGCCAGTGGCGATACGGTAAGCGTGAACGATTATGTAACCACGCCGGGCACGCCCATTGCCCACAGTATTCCAATCGGTATCGTTCCGATCGTGGCGCCGGCGTTTTCGAATTACCGCACGCTGGTTACTTCCATGGATTACAACATGAGCGATCGCGATCAGATCCGTGGACGATACATCTACAACAAGTACGCCAGTCTCGATACTGGAGCGGAATTAGCCGTCTTCTTCACTCCCCTGGTCATTCCGAGTCACCTGGTCACGCTGGCGGAATTCCACCAGTTCTCAGCCAATATCGGCAATGAATTGCGCGTGGGCTTCAATCGAAATGCGAACGATTACACGGTCGCTAAGGGGCTGACCTTCCCTGGCCTGGACGCATTTCCGAACCTGACGATCGACGAACTCGGCAACATCAACGTCGGTCCGGATCCCAATGCGCCCCAGTACGCGGTGCAGAATACGTATCAGCTTCAGGATAACTTGTCCTGGGTGAAGGGGAATCACAACCTGAGGTTCGGTCTCGATTTGCGCAAGCAGATCGATCCGCAATTGTTCATCCAGCGTTCCCGTGGCGATTACGAGTGGGCCAGTCTCGATGGATTTGTGAATGACTTCGGTCCGAACTCCACCAATGCGGCCGGGTTCGCGCAGCGCAGCTTCGGAGCGGTTGGCTATTCCGGAGACGACAAGATGTACGGCTGGTACGTCAATGACATTTGGAAGATCAGGCCGAACCTCAGCTTGAACCTGGGACTTCGGTATGAGTACCTGACGGTTCCGTTTGGCTGGACCCAGCAAGCTTTGAATAAGGTGGCCGATGCTCCAGGCTTAATTACCTTTAACTCGCCCCAGGCGCCGAAAAAGGATTTCATGCCACGAATCGGCTTCGCCTACTCGCCGGGGAACAGCGGCAATACCTCGATTCGTGGGGGCTTCAGCATGGGGTACGACGTGCTGTATGACAATATCGGCTCGTTGTCCCGCCCGCCGCAGATCGGCTCCACCGTTAACTGCCCGGACACGGCTGGAGTTTGTCATGCCAGCGGTTTCCTTGCAAACGGAGGTATTCCGCCGCAGCAGTCCAGTGGCATTACTGTTCTGAATCAGGCGGATGCGCGGGCAAATACGTCATCGTATCTGCCCGAAAAAGTGCAGTATCCGTATGCCGAATCGTGGAGCCTGGGCGTTCAGCATGTGTTCAAGAGCTACACGGCGGAAGTGCGCTATGTGGGATCGCGCGGCATCCACCTTCCGACGCAGAACATTCTGAACCTCGTCACTTACGTCACCAAGGCGAATTCCCTGCCAACGTACCTGAGTGCTCCGACGCCGGCGGAACTGGATGCCCTGCCGATCACCCTGGATGGTCCGGGAGGCTTGTTTGATCAGAGCTACAACTGCGTCACGACTTGCCTGATCGGCCAGAACTACCTTGATGCCGGCTTCCAGTCGGCGATCACAGGCTTCATGCCGTGGGGCGCGTCCACCTATCATGGCTTGCAGACGCAAGTACAGCGGCGATTGACTAATGGGTTGCAGTTACAGGGAGCGTGGACTTGGAGCCACACGATTGATAACAGCACGGCGGATTTTCACTCCACCGACATCACGCCGCGGCGTCCGCAGGATTTCTTTAACCTTCGTGCGGAGCGGGGCAATTCTCTGCTCGATCATGCTCACCGTCTTACTTTCCAGGTGAGCTACGATGTGCCATGGTTCTCCCACGACTCCAACTGGTTCAAGAAGAACATCCTGGGCAACTACCAGTTCATCCCTGTCTATACTTGGGAGTCGGGACAGTGGGGAACGGTGCAGAGCGCGATTGACGCCAATTTGAACGGCGATGCTGCTCCAGACCGGGTTGTCCTGAATCCCGCCGGCGTAAAGGGTACGGGCAGTGATGTAACACCACTTCCCAACTCCGCTGGCTACACGGTCGCATACTTGGCCGATAATCCCAGCGCCCAGTACATCACCGCCGGCTACGGGGCTTATGCTACCTCCAGCCGTAGCACGCTGCAGACGCCGCCCATCAACAATTTCGACTTTGCAGCGGCCAAGCACTTGTCCTTTGGCGAACGCCTGAAACTGGATTTCGTGGCGAGCGCTTCCAACATCTTTAACCATCCCCAATTCGTAACTGGGTATATCAATGACGTTGCCAGCCTGGGAGTCACCGGCCCATCGCGGGACAACTTCATTGCGAACAGCACGGTCTTCAATCAGCCGCGGATGAATTTCTCCAGCAGTCCGCGCACCATGCAGCTGGCTCTGAAGTTCAGCTTCTAGCTGAGCCGGAAGCAAAATTGAAGGGAGGCTCGTAATTGAGCCTCCCTTTTTCTTTGTACGCCGCGCAGGGCACAGCTATTTTGCAGTTGTTACCTGCGCCCGCGATCCTTTCAGCGCTTAGCCGCAGGCGCCTATCTCCCGAAGATCACCGTGCTCGAGAAGTGGGAAGCGGCGGCCATGTAGAACAACATCGGCACGGACAAGAAGAAATTGGTTCGCGAGGCCAGGAACGCCTGGCGGGCCAGCTTGGCAGCATCTTCGCGGGGAGCGCCCGCCAGGGCTGCGCGGATGATCTTCTTGTTATTGGGCCAGATGATCCCCCAGACGTTGAACAGCATCACCATCCCGAATCCTCCGCCCACTCCGATGCAAAGAACGTGGTTGTCATCTCCCCCGACGGGAGTGCGATTCACAAAGACCCATCCGGCGGCGTAGACCAGAATGATGGTGATTACACCCAGGACGTAACCGCTGGGAGCCATTTTCTTAATCACGAAGTAGAGAATCCAGAAGACTGCCAGCCAGAGCAGCACAAACAATCCGATCGTGCTTCCTGCGCCCTTTTCCTGCCGCTCTGCGGCCGGCGCTACCAGGAATTGACCCCAATACCAGAAACCGACAAAGACGGTAACCAGCGCGCTCCAGCGGAACCAGTTCAGCGCGGGCAGTGTCATGTTTTGGAAGACATTCGGTTTTGCCGCCGCGTCCACCTTTTTCATGAAGGGGACATTTACCAGGTTGAAGAAATACAGCAGGCCGATCCAGGTGATGCCGGCCATAAAATGGAACCACCGCAAAATCAGCATGGTGGCTTCCTTGCCGGTGATGGTAGGCATAACAAGTGCGCTCGGAACGGCCGCCAAATGGTGCATCGGGATCTCCTCCGCAACTTCGGACTTTCGGTTATGATGCCTGGTAACGCCCCGAATCGCCCTGGACCAGGGTGATTCACCGGCAGAACGCTGCATCCTGCCAGAGAGATAGGAAACGGTTGAGCCGGAAGGACGCTGGGCATCCCGCCGAATCGTGGAAAGTCTGCGCTTCAGGTCTGCTTCCTGTCAATTACGGGTAGCGGAGAAGATAACTTCTCACCTTGAAAAGCAACTCAGATGGCCGTATCGTACTCACATCGTCCGGCGGATGCATACTTCCAGGGAAGTGCGTATTCCGTCGGTATTTTCCCCCCTTGTTCCTGCAGCGCGGGAAGGCTCGGGAACTTGCTGTAGGTTTGAGCTGGCCTGAGCGCCCCTGGCCGGCGGTTGGATGTTCGCAGTTCACAACTCAAGGAGATCGGCTATGGATAGCAATAAGCCGGCACAAAACATACAAGATTCCTTCCTTAACACGGCCCGCAAGGAGAGAGCCAGCATCACGATTTATCTACTCAGCGGAGTGAAGCTGACGGGCCGCATCCGCTCCTTCGACAAGTACTCGGTGGTGCTGGAGGCAAATGGTCAGGAGCAACTCATCTTCAAGCACGCCATCTCCACCGTGGTGATGGGGCGGGTGGCATCAGCGCATCCGTTGCACGCGCCGCATCCGGAGAAGGCGGCCAGCGGGCCAGTTTCTGCTGCCACGGCGGCTACGGCTTCGGGCACCGAGGGATAGGCTTTTTCGGCTTGGGAAGTTCTCATCGCAAGAAATCCCGCGGCATGACGCGTGCATCTGAAGGTGTGCCCTGGGGCCCCGCTGCGCCTGAAGGGCAGCCGCCGCGCGAACGTGCGTTCCTGGTGGGCCTGGACGTCAGGTCGCGGCGCGGGAAAGGTACAGTTCCCGCGCATGCGGCAGCGGCGCGCGAAGCGGCTTTGCAGGGTTCGGAGAGCTCTTCTTCCTCTCCGAAACCCCGGCGCGACGGGGCGTCCGGCTCCGACCGCAAGCCCCACATTCCGGAGTTCGATGCGGAGGAATCACTCGCCGAACTGCGAACTCTTGCCGAAAGCGCGGGTGCGAAGGTCGTAGGCGAGATCCTGCAACGGCGCGACCGGCCGGACCCGGCGACGCTGATCGGCGCCGGCAAACTGGAAGAGATCGCGGGCGCCGCCGCCTCGGTAAATGCCGATGTGCTGCTCTTCGATCACGATCTGAGTCCCTCGCAGCAGCGTAACATCGAAAAACTCGTCGGGCGCCGAGTCATCGATCGAACCCAACTGATCCTCGACATTTTTGCGCGCCACGCGCGCACCCGGGAAGGCCAGTTACAGGTCGAGTTGGCCCAATTGCAATACATGATGCCGCGGCTGGCAGGCCGGGGTATTGAAATGTCGCAGCTGGGTGGCGGCATCGGAACGCGCGGTCCTGGTGAAACGCAATTGGAAACCGACCGCCGCAAGATTGCGCGGCGCGTGCGCCATCTCCAGCAGCAGTTGGAGAACGTCCGCCGCATACGCGCTCAGCAAAGACAGCGCCGGGAGTCCGCTCCGGTAGCCACCGTCGCCCTGGTCGGTTATACCAATGCCGGCAAGTCGACCCTGTTTAATGCCTTGACCCATGCCGGAGTGCTCTCGTCGCCCAAGATGTTTGCCACGCTGGATCCGACGCTTCGCGGGATCGACTTGCCGTCGAAGCGGAGAGTCTTGCTGTCCGACACCGTCGGATTCATCCGCAATTTGCCGCACACCCTGGTGTCCGCATTCCGCGCGACCCTGGAAGAAGTTCAACGCGCATCGTTAATCCTGCACGTTTCCGACGCCGCCAGCCGTCTCTCCGCCGAGCAGGACGCGCAGGTCGATATCGTGCTGAAGGAGCTCGAAGCGGAACAGAAGCCCCGTTTGCGCGTGATGAACAAAGTCGACCTGCTGGACGACGAAGTAGCGCAGTCCCTGCTGGCCGATGCCGCGCGCGAGGGCTCCAAGATCGTCTACGTTTCTGCCATCGAAGGGGCGGGCCTCGATACTTTGCGGGAGCGCATCGACAAGATGATCGAGGAAGACCGCGTCAGCCGCGTGCATCTGCGCATCCCGCAAAAAGAAGGGAAGACCCTGGCCATGCTCGAGGCGCGGGCGCGGATATATTCCCGCAAGTACCAGGATGGCGAGGTCGAGTTTGACGCGGATGCTCCGGAATCCCTAGTCCGGCGTGTACGGGAATTCGTTGTGAGCTGATGCAGGCGTACCCCAGGGTAAGTCGGTCGCTGAAACAGTTCGGTGCTCGTGATATTGGCCGGCAAAGCGGTGTACAGGGGCGGGACTCAAGGTGAGACCAAAAATTAAATGGGCCGGCAACCAAGAAGCGGTGACATTCCTTGGCTATCGGCCCATTCGATCCTGAATTGGATCGGAGGTGATATCTCTATGCTATTCCTCTGCGGGGCGAAGTCAAGTGTTATATGCAGAATCTTGCCGGTTTCTGCGAAGTCGCCGGATCGCCCGCAAGTCGCGCATTTTCATAATCATGCTGCTCCATTCGCGCGAAACACGTAGCCCCGGAGGCATTTCTTCGGGTGCCTTCCCCCGGGGGCGCGAGGTCCACTGGCACTGGCAGGTGACTGGCGGTTAGGGTCCCGCGAGAGCGAATCCCGAAGCGCTCTTCGCGCGTTGACATGAAAGTTCTTTGGACGTTAGACTTGACAGTTTCTAGAGCCCTCATTCTCCGGCCTATAGACAACCGCACCCCATGGATCAGACGCTTCAACAATTAGGGGAATTACTGCTCGGAGCAGTGCCGACGGTGATTCTGCTGGCGCTGCTGTACGGTCTGTACAGGGTGGTCGTGCACCAGCCCCTGCAGCGCGTTCTGGCTGAACGGCGCAGCAAGACTGAGGGTGCCATCGAAAAATCCAAGGCGGATATTGCGGCGGCGGATGCCCGGACGTCGGAGTACGAGCAGCGCTTGCGGGAGGCTCGGGCCGCGGTGTTCCGGGCGCAAGAGGCCCGCAGGCAGGCCGCCATGCAGGCGCGCGCCGGTGCCGTCCACCAGGCCCGTGCCCAGGCCCAGGGGCAGGTGCAGGCCGCGAAAGCGGATATCGAGAAAGACCGGGCCGCGGCCGAACAGGGCTTGCAGGGCCAAGCGGCGGCTTTGGCGCGGGAAATTGTAAGGCGGGTTTTGCGGCCGGCGGGAGCGGCACGCTGATATGAGCAAGATATTGCTGCGAACCCTGCCAGCTTTCGTGTTCGTAATCGGTTGCGCGAGCTTTCTGCCGGCGCACACTCTGCAGTCCTCCAGTGTTGCTCTGACCCACGTCAGCGGTGCTTCGTCCAGCCCGGCAAGTCCCGGCCGCGAGCTGGCGCATGAGAGCCGCGAGGCGGCAGGACAAGAGAAGGACGAGATGGAAGAGTTCAAACACTCGGCCTCGGTGCGGCTCATCTCCCGTCTCACGGGATTGAATCTGCAGCAGTCGTATTGGTTGAGTGTTGTGCTCAACTTCGCGGTAATCGCGGCCGTCCTGATCTGGGCTGGCCGGAAACACCTGCCCGGAATGTTCCGCGACCGCACGATGGCCATCCAGAAAGCGATGCAGGAGGCGCAGAAGGCCGGCGAGGAAGCGCGGCGCAAACTGGCGGACATCGAAGCCCGGCTGCAGAAACTCGATGTGGAAATTGGCATGATGCGCGACGCCGCCGAGAGGGAAGGTTCGGCAGAAGAGGCGCGCATCAAGGCGGCTGCGGAAGAGGATGCGCACAAGATCATTGCCTCCGCCCAGCAGGAGATCGCGGCCGCGGCCAAGGCTGCACGCCGCCAGTTGACCGCGCATGCGGCGGATCTGGCGGTGGGCATCGCGGCGAAGCAGATTCGGGTCGATGCTGCCACGGACCAGGCGCTGGTCCGCGATTTCGCCGCCCAACTGGGATCGGCTTCGGATAAATCTGGAAAGGATGGAAACTAGGGCATGGCTTCGGTGGCCAGCACCTACGCCCGGGCCTTCGCCGACGTCGTGTTCGGGGCGCGCATGGACGCAACGCGGGCAATCGGCGGATTGCGCCAGATCGCAGCGCTCGTCGAGCAGAGTACTGAGTTACGCCGCGTGTGGGAGAATCCCGCGGTTCCCGCCGACCAGAAGCGGAAATTGCTCGACGTCATCGTGCAGCGGGACGGCATCGACCGGCCGGTGCGCAATCTCATCGCGGTCTTGATCGATCAACGGCGTTTGCCCTTTCTTCCGAGAATCGTCGAGCAACTGGAAAAGGAACTCGATTCGCGCATGGGATTCGCCGAAGCTCAGATTTCCAGCGCTCGCGAACTCAGTGATGCGGAAAAGCGCACGCTGGAAGCGCAGATTGCGAAAGTCACGGGCAAGAAAGTACGCGCCCAGTACGGAATGGACCCGTCCCTTTTGGGCGGCGCGGTGGTTCGAATCGGCAGCACCATTTATGACGGCTCGGTAAAGGGCCAGTTGGAAAGAATGAAGGAAGCGATCAGCTCCTAGCTGCTGGCTCCTGGTTTCGAAGTTTTGGCTAGAAGCCAGCAGCTAGAAGCTAGTAGCTGAAGTCTGAAAGCTAAGATCTATTTATGGCACAAATCAAAGCAGACGAAATCACAAAGCTGATCCGCGAGCAGATCGAGAACTACGAAACCAAGGTCTCCGTGGACGAAACCGGCACGGTCATCACGCTGGGGGACGGTATCGCGCGGGTGTACGGCCTCGACAAAGTGATGGCCGGCGAGTTGTTGGCGTTCCCGCACGGCGTGGCCGGAATTGCCATGAACCTGGAAGAAGATCAGGTCGGCGTCGTGCTGCTCGGCGAGTACACCGAAATCAAGGAAGGCGACGAGGTCAAACGCACCGGCCGCATCATGAGCGTGCCCGTGGGCGACGCCATGATCGGGCGGGTGGTGAACTCGCTCGGCCAGCCCATCGACGATAAAGGCCCGATCTCGACCGACAAATTTATTGCGCTCGAACGGCTGGCTCCGGGAGTCATTGACCGCCAACCGGTCCGCGAGCCCATGGCTACGGGATTGAAGGCTATCGACAGCATGATTCCCATTGGCCGCGGCCAACGCGAGTTGATCATCGGAGACCGCCAGACCGGCAAGACGGCGGTGGCGCTTGACACCATCATCAACAGCAAGGGCAACGATCTGATCTGCATCTACAACGCGATAGGCCAAAAGCGGTCGTCGATCGCCCAGGTGGTGAAGGTTCTGGAAGACGCCGGAGCGATGGAATACACGATCGTGGTGGCCGCCTCCGCTTCGGAGCCCGCGCCCATGCAGTACATCTCGCCTTATGCGGCGTGCGCCATGGGCGAGTACTTCCGCGACACCAAGCGGCACGCGCTCGTGATCTATGACGATCTGTCGAAGCATGCGGCCTCCTATCGTGAGATCTCGCTGCTGCTGCGCCGCCCCCCGGGACGCGAAGCGTATCCCGGAGACGTGTTCTACCTCCACTCCCGCCTGCTCGAGCGCGCGGCCAAGTTGAGCGACAAAAACGGCGGCGGCTCGCTGACCGCGCTCCCGGTAATTGAGACGCAGGCCGGCGACGTTTCCGCGTACATCCCGACGAACGTTATTTCGATCACCGACGGCCAGATCTATCTCGAAACCGACTTGTTCAACCAGGGCGTGCGCCCGGCCGTGAACGTAGGCTTGTCGGTAAGCCGGGTCGGCGGCAGCGCACAGATCAAAGCCATGCGGCAGGTGGCGGGTACTCTGAAACTGGAACTGGCGCAATACCGAGAGCTGGCGGCCTTCGCGCAATTCGGCAGCGACCTCGACAAGGCCACCCAGGCGCAATTGAATCGCGGCCAGCGGCTGGTGGAATTGCTGAAGCAGAAGCAATTCTCGCCCCTGCCGTTCTCCAAGCAGATCCTGATCATCATGGCGGGCACAGGGGGATTCCTGGACGACATGCCCGTCGACCAGGTGCGGGAGTTCGAAGGTGAGCTGTACAAGTATGTGGAGTCCACCAATCCCGGCCTGCTGAGCGCCATTATGGAGAAGAAGATTCTGGACGATCAGCTGAAGTCGCAGCTGCAGAACGTAATCAAGGAAGCGAAGCAGCAGTTCGCAGCGCAGCGGGAGGCGGTGGCGAAGTAATTCGTAGAGACGTAGCTTGCTACGTCTCTTCTGTCCACGTACTAACCGCTAGACGTAACAAGTTACGTCTCTACGACTATGGCAAACATTTTAGACATCCGGCGGCGTATCCGCAGCGTGATTAACACGCGGCAGATCACCAAGGCCATGAAGATGGTCTCGGCGGCGAAATTGCGCCGCGCGCAGGAACGTGCGCTGGCGGCGCGCCCGTATGCGCAGATGTTGACCAACGTTCTGAAATCGCTGGTGACCCGCGCCGAGATTTACGATCCGGAGACCGGTGAGCCGAAGCACCCTCTGCTGGCGCAGCGCCAGGAGAAAAACATTCTCCTGATCGTGGTTACCGGCGATAAGGGCTTGGCGGGCGCGTTCAACGCCAACATCACCAAAGCTGCCATGCGTTTCCTGGAATCGAAGGCCGGGAAGAACATCGACATCGAAGCGGTGGGCCGCAAAGGGCGCGATTTCCTGCGCCGGCGTTATCCCGCGGCCAAGGTCCAGACCCGGAGTCTTGCGGATCTGGTGGAATCCATGGAAACGGAACCGGAAGGCGCCGAACGGACTGGGGATTTCCAGATCACGGGCGAGCACGTGGGCGTTCTGGGGAAAGTGGAATTCGCGCAAGCCTCGGCGCTGGCTCGGAGCGTGATTGCCCGCTACACCCGCGAGGAGATTGACGCCGTGTACGTCGTCTTCAACGAGTTCAAGTCGGTGATCGCGCAGCGGCTGATCGTGGAGCAAGTGCTGCCTATCGAGCAGATCGGGGAGCAGGCCGTCCGTCTTGCCCAGGAGCCGACCGAAGAAGAAAAGCAGAAAGCGAAAGAAGCGGCGGTCAGCGCCGGCGTGGGCATGCGCGCGACCGAAGGCGCCGGAGATGCAGCATTGCAATTCGGCACCTCACAGGTGGATTACATTTACGAGCAGTCGCCCGAAGAGTTGTTTCGCGCGCTGCTGCCGAAATATGTGAGTATCCAGATTTTCCGCGCCCTGCTGGAGTCGGTGGCCGCCGAACACGCGGCGCGCATGACGGCCATGGATTCGGCCACCAGCAACGCTACCGACATGATCGATTCGCTGACCCTGGTGATGAACCGCGCCCGGCAGGCGAAGATCACGAAAGAGATCATCGAAATCGTCAGCGGCGCGGCCGCGATGTAGCCGTAGAGACGTTGTTTGCAACGTCTTTGCATGTGGAAAGAGAGAGGCGTAACAAGTCACGCCTCTACGAGAAGATATATGCCAGAAAACGCAGGACACGTAATCCAAATCGCAGGACCCGCGGTGGACGTGCAGTTTGCCGATGGGCACCTGCCCCCGATCTACCAGGCTGTCGAAGTAGTCAGCGACGGCTTCACCGTTCCCAGCCCGGTCAAGGTCATTCTCGAGGTGCAGCAGCACCTGGGGGAGGGCCGCGTGCGCTGCATCGCCATGCAGCCCACCGATGGCATGGTGCGCGGCATGAAGGCCATCGATCAGGGTGGACCGATCTCCGTCCCCGTAGGGCGAGGCACGCTGGGCCGTGTCATGAATGTGATTGGCGAACCGGTCGATCAGTTGGGTCCCGTCGAATACAAGGAGAGGATGCCGATTCACCGCCTCGCTCCCGCCTTCGATGAGCAGGCCACGAGCGCGGAGATGTTCGAGACCGGGGTGAAGGTCATCGATCTGATCCAGCCTTTCTTGAAGGGCGGCAAGATCGGATTGTTCGGCGGCGCCGGAGTCGGCAAGACCGTCGTCATCATGGAATTGATCAACAACGTCGCCAAGCAGCATGGCGGCTACTCCGTGTTCGCCGGTGTGGGGGAGCGCACCCGCGAAGGCAATGACTTGTGGCTGGAAATGTCGGAGTCGGGAGTGATCAAGCCGGGCAAGCCCGCCGAGTCGAAGGCTGCGCTCATCTACGGACAGATGACAGAGCCTCCCGGGGCGCGTCTGCGCGTGGCCCTGACCGGACTCACGGTCGCGGAGTACTTCCGCGATGCCGAAGGCGCGGACACGCTGCTGTTCATTGACAATATTTTCCGTTTCACGCAGGCCGGCTCCGAAGTATCGGCGCTGCTGGGCCGCATGCCCAGCGCAGTGGGCTACCAGCCAAACCTCGCCACCGAGATGGGCGAACTGCAGGAGCGCATCACCTCGACGAAGAAGGGCTCCGTCACGTCGGTGCAGGCGATTTACGTGCCGGCCGACGATTTGACCGATCCGGCGCCGGCAACAACTTTCGCTCACCTCGATGCGACCACGGTGCTTTCGCGTGCCTTGACGGAAATCGGAATCTACCCTGCCGTCGACCCGCTGGCGTCGACCTCGCGCATTCTCGACCCGCGCATCGTCGGCCAGGAGCATTATGACGTGGCCCAGGCCGTCAAGAAGACCCTGCAGACTTACAAAGACCTGCAGGACATCATTGCGATTCTCGGCATTGACGAACTCAGCGAGGATCAGAAACTGACCGTAGCCCGTGCCCGCAAGATCCAGCGCTTCCTGTCACAACCGTTCCACGTGGCCGAGCAGTTCACCGGCGCGCAGGGACGCTACGTGAAGATTGCCGACACGGTAAAAGGTTTCAAAGCCATCGTCGAAGGCAAGTACGACGACATTCCCGAGCAGGCCTTCTACATGAAGGGGCCCATCGAGGAAGTGCTGGAAGCGGCGGAGAAGATGAAGGCCGCAGCGTAGAGACATAGGTGGCAACGTCTCCGCCACCTGGAGTGCCGAAACCTTTAGACGCAGCAAGCTGCGTCTCTACGGCGAACCGAAAGACGGAATGGCCGATACTTTCCAACTCGAGATTGTCACGCCGGAAAAGAAGGTGGTCGACACGGCGGCCGAGGAAGTGCAGATCCCCGGCAAGAATGGCTATCTGGGCGTGCTGCCCGGACACGCTCCTCTCATCACGGAGCTGGCCGTCGGCGAAATTACCTATCGCGAGAATGCCACCGAGCAGAAGCTGGCAGTTGCGTGGGGATTCGCCGAGGTTCTGCCGAATAAAGTGACCATCCTTGCCGAAACTGCGGAGCGCCCGTCGGAAATTGACGTCGAACGCGCTCGCAAAGCGAAAGAACGCGCTGAGCAGCGGCTCACGAGCGGGGACACCTCCGTGGATGTCGATCGTGCCCTGGATGCGCTGCACCGCGCCGAAGCCCGTCTCGACGTCGCCCAGCAAGGCAGGTAGCCGCGATCATTTTGCCGGCGTAAGCGTTATGTTGCGGAAGGCGACGTGCCCGGCCTCGCTGCCTTGCAGGTAGATGGGGCCCGGTTTCCCCTCGTGACTGTCCAGGGCGCCGCCGGTAATCCCCGGAATTTCCTGCCGGTCAATAATGGTTTGCCCATTCTGCACAACCGTAACGGTTCGGCCGACCAGAGTGATGTCGTAGCTCTGCCATTCCCCGGGCCGGCGCGGTTGTTCCGGAGTGGGGGCGAGAAATCCGTAGATGCCGCCGATGCGCATGGTCGCCGCCTCCGGCTCAGGATCATCTTCGATCTGGAGTTCGTAACGGCCCCGCAGGTACACGCCGCTGTTCGATCCTTTGGCGCAATTGAATTCAACGTGTAACTTGAAATCCTGAAACTTGGCGTTGGTGATCAGTTCAGGGCCTCGTCCGGGACTGACCAGCGTTCCGTTCTCGACCGTCCAGGCCGCTGTAGCCTTGGGATCACTCGGTGTCCATCCGCTCAGATCCTTCCCGTTGAACAGCTTGATCGGCTTTCCCCAATGTGGCTCACCGCTTCGCTTCAAGTCGGGCGCTCGCTCGCCTGTCCATTGCCAGGGCGTTCCGTCAGGCCCGGTCGTCGTACCGGCGAGATGGCCTTTCGTCAGCTTGCCCTCGAAGACCATGTCATCTTTTCTCTCCTCCTCTTCTTTGGGGGAAACGAATGTGATGTGGTCATTTTCAATCTGGATCTTCGGAAGCGGCCGCGCATGGCCCCACCGGCTCACCATTCGGGCGTGGAACCGACCGTTGTCTTCGGTGACTTCCAACCAGGAAGGCGCTTCGCCGGTGGGCATCTTGAGTGTCAGGTCCCAGCGGCCGACAAACGACTGGGAAGAATTCGTTTTCGCCGGAGAGTCCTGCCTTGCGGAATACAACGGTAGGCATAAAGCCAGCATTGAAGTTGCGAGGGCGAGCATGCGGCCACGGTTATTCATTGAAGGGCGAGTCCTTTTCTCGAGGGTAGTTTACCGCACTGGCGCGGGCCTTTCGCGGCCAGCCGTTGCGCTCCCACTGGTAGCATTCGATCCTCACCTTATACAATTGGGCCGCCCGCTGGGCTGAGGAGATTGCATGATGAAGTATCACCCGGTCCTGATTATTTTCTGGCTGGTCCTGTGTTCCCCCTTGGTGAACGCGCAGCAGGCAAAACCGGCCACCGCGCCTCCGCCGGCGCCGCTTCCCGCGCTGGTCACGCCGGAAGTTCATTCCGATAACAGTGTGACCGTGCGCTTCCGCGCCGTGAACGCGCAAGAAGTGAAACTGGCCCGCGAAGGCGCCGAGCCGATGGCCATGCAAAAGGACGAGTCCGGCGTCTGGAGCGCCAACACACCGCCGCTGTCCCCCGACTATTACGGGTATTCGATCATCGTGGATGGCGCGCGCTCCATCGATCCCTACAACCATTTGCTCAAGCCGAACCTGCTTTCCACCGAGAACATGGTTCACGTGCAGGGGCCGCCGTCCTTGCCCTGGGAATTGAACGCCGTGCCCCATGGTGAGATCCATCATCATTTCTACCGCTCGACTGTTGCCAATGACGACCGCGACTATTACGTTTACACCCCGCCTGGCTACGATCCGAAATCGAAGGCCGGCTATCCCGTGCTCTACCTGCTGCACGGGTACAGCGATGACGCCAGCGGCTGGACCGCGGTCGGGCGCGCCAATGTCATCCTGGACAACCTGATTGCGCAGGGCAAGGCCAAGCCCATGATCGTCGTCATGCCTCTCGGCTACGGCACCATGCAGATGATCAGCGTGGGGTGGGGAGTGTGGAACCGCCAGGATATTCGGGATGAGAATTTTTCCAAGTTCCGCGAAGCGCTTCTGACCGAGGTGATGCCCAGGATCGAAAGCGAGTACCGGGCGATGAAAGACCGGAATTCACGCGCCATCGCGGGACTTTCGATGGGCGGTTCGGAATCCCTGCTGACCGGATTGAACAATCTCGACAAGTTCGCCTGGATCGGCGCCTTCAGTTCGGGCGGCCTTCCGGAGCCCTTTGAGAAGGACTTTCCCGGCCTGGATGGCAAGGCGAATCCGCCGATACGCTTGCTGTGGGTGGCGTGCGGGACCGAAGACCGGCTGATCGCCCTGAACCGCAATTTTCGCGAATGGCTGAAGTCAAAGGGAATTCAGCACACCGACATCGAGACCCCCGGCATGCATACCTGGATGGTCTGGCGCAGGAATCTGGCAGAGTTCGCGCCCCTGTTATTCCGCTAGTGTAGCCCTGGACGCCCTCGTCCGGGGTTGCGCGAAAGCGCAATGGCAGTCAGCGATAGCGCAACGCGTCGCTTCCCGCCGGGCGGACGAGGCGTCCGCCCCTACACTAATCCTAGGGAACGTTGACATGATTGTGGTCTTCCGCCGGCACATAATTCACCGCCGCGGTCCGCTCCAGCTTGTCCCAGGCGAACTTGCGGCCTTCCAGCGCGCGCTTCAGAGTCTTGAACAGCACAATGGAAAATAACTGCCGGTAAGCGAAGCGCTGCAGCCAAACCTGGCTCAGCAGAAGGACGTCTTCCTTGTCGTCATCGCGGCGCCGTTCCAGGGCAAAGGCAATCGCCGACGCGATGAAGTCGATCACCAGGAAGGCGAAGAAGAATGCGACCAGTTTATGAAAGCTGGCCGGGTCCGTAGAGTCGGGATGGAAGTGTTTCTGGATCAGGTACCAGATCGTTCCCACGGCGAACATGATGTCGATCAGCGGGGACACCAGGGGCAGCAGGATCTGGAAGATCACGATATTCGGCAGCGCCACCCAGCCTAGCGCTCCCTTGCGCGCGACAACTCCGCGATGCTTGTAAACCGCCTGCAGAATTCCGAAGGACCAGCGGAAACGCTGCCGCATCAGGCCGTTCGCGTTGGTCGGCGCCTCGGTATAAGCCAATGCCATGTCCTCGTACTCGACGCGATAGCCGCGACGGAGCAGCGCCATGGTGAGGTCGGCATCTTCGGCGACCGTATCGATGTGATAACCGCCCGCCTCGCGTACGGCAGAGACCCGCCAGCACCCGATTGCGCCCGGCACCACGCTGACGGCTCCCAGGACATCCAGCGCGCGGCGCTCAAAATTCTGGCTGGTGATGTATTCCAGGGCCTGCCAGCGCGTCCAGAGATTGACCCGGTTGCCGACCTTGGCGTTGCCCGCGATGGCGCCGACCTTGGGATTGATGAAATGCGGCACGAGACGAGCAATGGCGTCGGGGGCAATGATCGTGTCTGCGTCAATGCCGACAAAGAGTTCCGCGTCGCCAATGTGCTCGATGCCATAGTTCAGCGCCTCGGCCTTTCCGGAGTTCTTTTTGCCCAGGATAAGAACCTTGCCGGCTGCGGCTTCGGCCTGGAAGGCATGCCGCGCCACTGCCAGCGTGGCGTCCTTCGAGCCGTCGTCGATGACGATGACGCGCAGATTCGGATAATTTGAATTCAGGGCCGCGCGCACCGTCCGCTCGATCACTTTTTCTTCGTTGTAGGCCGGGATCAGGACTGCGACCTTGGGCTTGTAGGACGCAACCTCCGCCGGCTTGCCGAAAATCTTCTCGTGCAAGCGGTCGTAGATGGCGGCCGCCCCGATAAATATGAGCCGGCCCGTCATCAACAGATCACCGATAAGAAAGATCCAGGTGATCCCGATGATGACGATGTCAAACATCCAGAAACCCAGCCGGTCCAGCCGCGCCGCCCACAATTCGCCGCGGGGCAGGGAAGCCATCACATTCGCCTTCTGCATGCCCAGCAACTCGTAAACCGGGGCGATCTGGTAACCTTTGGCGCGAATTCCGTCAATGATCATGGGTAGCGCGCGAACCGTTTCCGAGCGGTTGCCGCCGCCGTCGTGCAGCAGCACGATATTGCCGCAGCGCAGGTTCTCCACTTTGCAGGGCGGCAGATGCGACAGCACGTACGACGTAATCTGTTCCGCCGAGCGGCGGGGATTATCGCTCCAGTCATTCGGGTCGATGCGGTTTCCCACCGTGATGTAGCCCATTTCCTGCGGGATCTCGAGCGGCCGCACCTGGTCGGATGTGTCCGGTTCCTCATCGATGGCGTATGGTGGCCTCATCAATGTGGCGCGAATTCCCAGCAGGCTGGCGAACAGGCGCTCGGTCAGGTTTAACTCCACTTTCATGTACCCGGTGGAGATGTTGCTCACGTCGGGATGGGTGAAGGTATGATTGCCGATAGTGTTCCCTTCGGCGTAAATACGCTTGGCCAGGCCGGAGAATTTATCCGTCTGGATCCCGATCAGAAAAAAAGTTGCGGTGGCGTTCTTCTGCTTCAGGACGCTCAGAATCTTGGGCGTCCACTCCGGGTCAGGCCCGTCGTCGAAGGTAATCGCAATCTTGTTTGAGCTGTATCCGTAGCGTCCCACGCGATAAGGCTCAGGCAGGTTCTGGAAAACCTCGTCGGTAATGAGTTTGCTGTCGGCATCGATGGTCAAATCCCGGGTGCCGTGGGCTGGTTTCTCCTCGATGCGCAGGATTTCTCCCTGGCCCTCCATGTCGACGTCGGCGCCCGGAGGCACATCCCGCAATTTGTCGGCGGCGGCGGGATCGCCCGGCATGTCCCAAACCCGCCACAAAGAGCGGTCCTCGCTGCCCAGGCGCCACAGGGCAAACGTCTGGATCCCCAGGCTCTGCGCCACGCGCATGTGATTCAGCGCGGTCACCGCGTCTACGAACCAGATATCGTGCCGCAAGTTGCGCTCATCCAGGTAACTGAAGTGAGGATTCATCGCATCGTCATCGAAGTTGATGTCCTCATCCGAATCGCGCGCCGCCAACCACGCCTCCTGCACGCTGACGCTGGCATCATGCATGCCGGGGGGGAGCTTGCCGTTCTTCGGCTTCAGAACCCAGTCGTAACCGTAGTTGGCGATGGCGCACATGATCTTGTCTTTGGGGATCACGGTGCGCGCGTATTTCAGGTTGTCCAGGAACCAGTCCTGGGACGCGACCGGGCCCGATTTTCCGCCGGGATAGTGCTCGTCATAGTTCATGAGCACGACGCCATCCACCGCGGCGGCAATCGAGGGATAATCGAATTCGTCGTTGTGCGGAGGCACAGCCACATAAAGCTTCATGCCGCGGCCGTGCAGGTCGCTCTCCAATTCCCGCAGAAGCGCGACATAACCCGGCTGCCCCTTTGCCGGAAACGCTTCGAAATCGATCATCAACCCGCGATACCGCCCGGCAGATAAAAACTGTCCTGCCTGCCGGCGGAACAGCGCCCGGGCTTCGGGATCGTTCAGGAAGTCCGACACATCCACCCAGTCGGAACCGTCGTTATTGTTGATCATCGGGAAGACTTCCATTCCCGGAGCTTCGCTCTTGACGAACGGCATCACCCGGTCGTCCACCGGCAGCACGCTGTTTCCCTGAATGACGTCGAAATACTTGCTCGTCTGGTCATCGACGCCCTGCAGATGTCCGTCCCGGGTAAGCACGTGCAGCCAGTCCGGATAGAGCATGTCGATCTGGTGCGCATAAGAGCGCAGCGAAGAAAAACTGCCCGCATCCCAGGGCACATAAAAGGCGGCGCGAATGCCTTCCGATTGGTTTAACGTGACCTGCGAAGCGGCCAGCTTGGACTTGCGGTGCGAGCGTGCCGCGAGTTTCCTGACACGGTCGCGAGCCTTTTCTTTCTCGCTTTCCTTCAGCGCCTTGAATGCCCGCTTCTGTGGGGAAAACAGTAACTCGGGCAGCGGTTCGTCACGCAGTGCCGTGTAAACAAAAAAGATAATCAGGGCGGAGACAACCACGGCGGTGACGTCAACGACGCGCCGCAGCCGTTTCCAGCGGGCGCGTCGGGGATCATAAAAGACTGGCTCGGCCATGGGGGACGTACTTAATCGTATGCTGTTGACAGCAAAGGGTCAATTTGTGGCGTGGCGGAGTGAGTGTCTTCCCTGAATAAGATGCCAGTTCGCCAACCTGGGATTGCCGCAAACGCGTTATCATTCGCAGCGTGCGGGAACTGGTGCGCGGCAAAGCGCGGTTCTTTCTGCTGGCGACTCTGGCAGCTTTGGCCTTCCGCCTGCTGCTGGTGTGGCAGTTTCCTGCCGTCGTGGACGACTCCCGAGTCTACGCCGACATCGCCAGGAACTGGCTGCAGCACGGTGTCTACGGGATTACCGACTCTGGCCGGGTCGTGCCCACGCTCTCGCGCCTTCCCGGATATCCCGCGTTTCTGGCCACGCTTTTTGCGATCTTCGGCAACGATAACTTCAAAGCTGTTCTGCTCGTGCAGGTCCTGTTCGATCTGGGCACATGTTTTCTAGTTGCCGACATGGCGCGCCGCTTGTTCTCGCCTCGCGCCGCGCAGGCCGCTTTCCTGCTGAGCGGCCTTTGCCCTTTTCTCGCCAACTATGCGGCGGCTGCCTTGACCGAGACTCTCGAGATTTTTTTTACCGCGCTCGCGCTCGACCTGGTGCTTCGCGGGCTGGGCGTCGGCAGGGGCACAGAACCGGGCGCGCTGAACTGGCTGGCCTGCGGGTTCGCGGTTGCGGGCAGTATCCTGCTGCGTCCCGATGGAGGAATTCTCCTGGCTGCAATCGGCGCTTATCTGTGCTGGCTGCTGCTGAGAAGCTTGACCGGCATAGCGCAGCAGGAGAATCTTGCTCCAAGTCTCTCGCCCCGGAAACTCATTTCCGCGGGAACTCTCATCGCGCTCGCCGCCTTGGCGCCGCTAGTTCCCTGGACGCTCAGAAACCTTCACACCCTGCACCGCTTCCAACCGCTGGCCCCGCGCTATGCCACCGACTCCGACGAGTTCGTAATGCCGGGTTTCAATCGCTGGGTCAAGAGCTGGATTGCCGACTATGTTTCGGTGCAGGAAATCTACTGGCCGGTTCCCGGCTCGGACATTGATGTATCCCGCCTGCCCGATCGTGCCTTCGATTCCGCGCCACAGCGAGTTCAGACCAGCCGACTTTTCTCCGAGTACAACGAGGCCCATGAAATGAGCCCCGAACTCGACGCAGGTTTCGGCGCGCTTGCGGCAGAACGGATTCGTGCAGCCCCCCTGCGGTATTACGTGTGGCTGCCCGCTGTGCGGATCGCCGACATGTGGCTGCGTCCGCGAACGGAGTTGTTTCCCTCCGATCCGCGCTGGTGGGAGTTCAATGACGACCGCCGCTGGCTGACCCTGAGCCTGGTGCTCGGGGCCATCAATCTCTGTTATGTCGTTATGTCTCTTGCGGGCGGGATTCGAAGCCGCGCAGTCTTTGGCGTCGGCCTATTTGTTTTGTTTCTCGCCCTGCGTTCGCTGTTCCTGGGAAGCCTGGAAAATCCTGAGCCCCGCTATACGCTGGAATGTTATCCCGCAGTTGTTTTGCTTTG
Source organism: Candidatus Sulfotelmatobacter sp. (assembly GCA_035651855.1). GTDB lineage: Bacteria > Acidobacteriota > Terriglobia > Terriglobales > Acidobacteriaceae > Sulfotelmatobacter. Next base: position 16,094 of record DASREX010000021.1, on the reverse strand, counting down.
CTGCCGGATCTTCCAACGCGCTGAATAAACTTCCATTTTTTGGAAAAGTGACTCCGCCGTTCCGTATTCAAACGTTTTAAAAGCAGCTAACCCCTGCAGATTCTACTTGAAGATTTTGGCGCGGAAGTTGCACAATAGCGACCCATCAGCTTCCCTGGGCTTACTTTTTAATTCCAAATACCCGGGCGCCAACATCGTTGGATTAACTATGCCCCGTGCGGCAAAGGGAGTGTCTATGCGATCTCGATTGCGAACCGTTGCAGTCCTCGTCGTTGCTGTCGTTGCTGTGGTTAGCGTGTCTACGTTGATGTTCGCTCAGTCCGCCACCACGTCTCTGCGTGGCACAGTTACGGACCCCAAAGGTGCGGTCGTCACCGGAGCGACAGTCACTCTCGCGAATCCCGCAACTGGATTTTCTCGCACCACCAAATCCGGCGATGACGGTGTGTATCAGTTTCTCGAGGTGCCGCCCGCCAACTACACCCTGACCGTAGCGGTGTCCGGCTTCGCCACCATCAAGCAAGACAACGTGACGCTGCAGATCAGCCAGCCGGCGACATTAGACATCGTTCTGCATGTTGCGGGCACGACGGAGGTCGTCGAGGTGTCGGGAGCGGCACCTCTGGTCAATACCACGGACGCGAGCCAAGGGAACGTCTTCAACAGCATCCAACTCAGCAGCCTTCCCTCGGAAGGCCGCGACCCTGTCAGCATTCTCAGCCTCCAGGCGGGAGTGACTTATCTCGGCAGCACGAACCAGGACAATAGCAAACCGAATCAGACAGAGGACAGCCGCGCGGGAGCGGTCGCGGGAGCGCGGAGTGACCAGACCAATGTGACTGTGGATGGTTTGGATAATAACGATCAATTGCAGGGGTACGCCTTTCAGGGCGCGCTCAGGGTTCCGCTCGATTCTATTCAGGAGTTCAGGGTCACAACCACAAATTCCAATGCCGACTCCGGCCGTTCGTCGGGTGCCCAAGTCAATATGGTGACTAAGAGCGGTACCAACAGTCTTCATGGCACCCTGTACGAGTACAACCGGTCCAATATTGGACAGGCAAACGACTGGTTCAATGAGCAAGCGCAACTCCGGGCTGGCGAACCCAACACACCAGGTGTTCTGCACAGAAACACCTTCGGAGCATGGGTCGGTGGTCCGATTAAGAAAGATCGCTTGTTCTTTTTCGGCGGCTATGAAGGACAACGGACCAATGAAGCAGTACAGATAACGCACGTGGTTCCCAGCGATTTGATGCGGCAAGGGATCATGCAGTTTCCCTGCAGTACCGCCTTGAACGATATGGGCGCGCCGCTTGACCCCAACTGCACCACGTCCAATCCAAATTTCACGGTAACGGCTCTGAACTCAACTCAGAATCTCGTCACCATGTCCGCGGCGCAGATCCAAGCTCTCGATGTCAATTGCAGCGGGAACGGGACGTGCCCCTGGAACGGCGGTCCGGACCCTTACGTGGCCAATATCTTGGGGTCGAATCCTGATGCAATCTTTGAGAAGTACCCTCATCCGAATACGGATTCGGTGGGCGACGGCTATGATTATCGCGGATTTACATTCGCTGCACCGAATCCGACCAAGCACGACACATACATCCTTAAACTTGATTACAGACTGACGCAGAACGGTAATCACAGCCTGTTCGTCAAAGGGCATCTGCAGAACTGGCACACGAATGGGGTGCCCCAGTTCCCGGGCCTGCCCCCCAATGATTTTCAGACAAACAACAGCAAGGGGCTGTTCGCTGGCTACACCGCCCTATTTACCAACACTTTCATCAATAACTTGAGGTACGGCTACATTCGTCAAGGGCTCGGGGATACCGGTCTGGGAGTGTCGGATTTTAACTACTTCCGTGGAATGGCAAACTTCCAGGGTGCAGGCTTCACTCCTACTACGTTGACGAACGTGCCAGTGCACAACATCGTTGATGATGTCAGCTGGACAAAAGGCAAGCACACGATTCAATTTGGCGGCAATCTCCGCATCATTACCGATAATCGCAAAGGCAACCAGTCCAACTACTCTTACGCATTCACGAACGTTTATTGGCTGGACAATGCGGGCATCGCTAATACATGCAGCAGTCTCGATCCGGCGAATATGGGAGCATCCACCAACCAGGCCGGGACAGCATTTACCTGTGGTGGTACGAATGGAACGTATCCGTCGGTGGATTCTTCGTGGGGAGTCAACTATGACTTTGCTATGGCTGCATTGGCTGGCCTCCTCACCGAGACCAACAAGGTCTACAATCAGGACAAAAACGGGCACTTTTACGCCCCTGGAGAGATGATTGTCCGCAACTTCCGCACTCATGAGGGTGAGCTTTACGTGCAGGATGCCTGGCGCGTGACTCCCAATTTGGTGCTGACTGGAGGCGTCCGGTATTCCCTGCTGCAACCCCCTTACGAAACCAATGGGAACCAGGTTTCGCCCACCGTCAGCATGAATAACTGGTTCAAGCAGCGGGACAAGGCGATGTTGGCCGGGCAGACCTTTTATTCTCAGACCCCGGGAGGAGAAGTTCAGATGGCTCTCTCCGGGCAGGCGAACGGAAAGAAGCCCTTCTGGGGTTGGGATTACAAGGACATCGCTCCTCGCGTTGCCTTTGCCTACTCGCCCCACGCCGACCAAGGCATTTTACACAAGCTTTTCGGCAGCGCAGGGAAGAGTTCAATCCGCGGCGGATACGGAATCTACTACGACCACTTCGGCGAGGGCATCGTCAACAGCTTCGACCGGAACGGCGCGTTCGGCCTCACGACGGCATTGGACAATCCGGCTGGCACGCAAGACGTGGATTGCACGCCCCGCCTCACGAGCCTCTTCGTCCTGCCTTCGGCATCGGCAACTTACTGTGGACAGCAGGTAGTGGGTCCACCACCGGCGACCTTCCCCAACGTGGTCACTCCTCCAACGTTGTTCGATCCGGGCTCCTTCTCAATTTACTGGGGCATGGATGACAAACTGAAAACCCCCTACTCGCACGTATTTGACTTGTCGATCACGCGCGATCTTGGCCACAACTTCGTGTTTGAGGCTACTTATATTGGCCGCCTTGCACACCGCCTGCTGCAGGAAGAGGACCTGGCCATGCCGCTGGATGTAGTCGATCCCAAATCGAAAACGGATTATTTCGCAGCTGCAACTATGCTGACGAAGGCTGCAAATGCCGGTACGGATATCAGCCAGTTGGCGCCCATTCCCTATTGGGAGAACCTGTTCCCGGCGGCAGCGGGGCAGCTCGGGTTCGGCCCTCCAGGTAGTTCTAGCAATTTGGGCTGCGCTCCTGGAAGCAATCCCGCAGTTACCAACTACACGGCTACTCAGGCAATGTACGATATGTTCTCCTGCTTTGCGGGCAACGAGACCTCGGCACTGTTCGTGGCGGACCTGAACTGTTTGCCAGCATGTTCGCAGTTGCCCGGACAGACCGCCCCCCAGCCCTTCAATTTCTGGGACGATCAGTTCTCGTCTCTCTACAGTTGGCGGAGCATCGGTAACAGCTCTTATAACGGGCTCCAGCTCACACTGCGTCATGCTATGACTCGTGGCTTGCAGTTCGATTTCAACTACACTTACTCAAAATCGATCGATATTGGCTCCAATGCCGAACGGGTCAATGAATTTGAGGGTTTCGGATTTGCCAGCCAAGTCATCAATTCCTGGTCACCGAACCAACTCCGTGCTGTGTCTGACTTCGATATGAAGCATCAGATCAACGCTAACTGGGTCTACGAACTTCCTTTTGGTCGCGGCCGCCGATTCGCCAGCGGCGCTAACAAGTTCGTCGACGCCGTGCTCGGAGGATGGGGAATCTCCGGCATCTTCCATTGGACCAGCGGCTTGCCGTTTTCGATGGCGTCGGGCGCGGGCTGGTCTACCAACTGGCAACTGGAGGGTGCAGCGGTCCAGACGGGGCCTACTGGCAAAATTGGCGTATTCCGGGACTCAAACGGAAATCCGAACATGTTTCAGGATACGAACAAGGCTCTTGGGGCGTTCCGCGTTCCCTATCCCGGAGAATCAGGACAACGGAACAACCTTCGTGGGCCGGGTTATCTAGAGTTGGATAGCGGCCTTTTCAAGAGCTGGAAAGTTACTGAACAGCAAAACCTGAAGTTCGCATGGGAAGTTTTCAACGTAACCAACACGCCGCGTTTCGATGCGGCTCAGGCAGCATATAACTTTGGCCTGACGTTCGGCGAATTTGGCGCTTACACCAACACGATGAGCGTACCGCGCGTCATGCAATTCTCGCTGCGCTACGAGTTCTAACTCGCAGAGATGTCCTTCAGGGGCGGAGAGATCCGCCCCTTTTATTTTTCGTGACCTTGGAGAGGGAGTCTACCCCAGCGGCGAGTCGCTCATGCGGAAGCGCGTGCGCACGTGTTCCGAGATCAGCTCGATCGCCGGCCGGTGACGGATGGGATCGTCTTGCGCCAGGTACTTCATGGCGTCCACCAGCAGTTTTTGACCGTCAACATAGCGTGAATCCGAGGTGCGTTCGCGGCGTTTATTGCCTAGCTTAGGAGGGACTGTAATAGTAAAAACTTTGGCCATGAATGAACCCAACTGAAGGTTTCGTCAGTATAGCGTCTGCCTAAAAAATCTCCGAGTTATTTTCTCGCGACTTTTCAATTCCTTTGTCTTCAACGACTTATCCGTGCGGCGTCACGGTCTGGGTCTTGCCGGTGGTCTTCAGCTTGAAAACATCGTCCGAGACCTTTTCATGCAGTTTGATCTGCGAGTACTTCGCCAGGCGGTAGTCACCCTGCGGCTGAAACAATTGCTGCTGCACCGACACGCCCCGCTCCAGGTCGATCCAGAGAAGAATCTGGCTGTAAGTGTTCTTTACCTTGGCGGACTTGGGAACCAGTTGCAGCTTCGCGGTGTTCACTCCATTGATGGTTTCCGGGCCGGCATACTTCACCTCGAAGTTCTTTTGCAGATCCTCCCCGCTGGCTCCGAAGCCGAGCACGATGTAGCTCTCAAACTCCGTTTGATTCTTTCCCAGGTCGAATTCCGTGATCTGGTCCATCTTGGGCTGGTAGAGGCGGATCTTGCCGCCGCTCAGCAGAACAAACTTCGGTTCCGACTTCATCGACGACTCGCTGGTGCCGGCGCGCTTGACCTCCGCCATCATTTCAATCTGCTTGTTGGATTTCCGGTAATAAATTACACCTCGTTCCACGTCCACCACTTCGTCGATCACCTTCTGGTAGGTCACCCACTCGAAGTCCGCCTGAGCCGTGCTGAAGTTGGCGGCGACCGCGTCCATCTTTTTCAGCACAGCATCCAGCGCCGCCGGATCGCCCGGCTTCGATTGTTGCGCCGGAGCGACAACCGGCAGAATTGCGGCCATCGCGAGCGTCAAGATCAGGGAGAGACGGTTCATGAGCGTTTTCTGTTCTCTTCCGATAGCTGCTACTCCCGCTGGGCGAGCACCTTATAGCTCTGCACCTTACCCTTGCGGTCGGAAACAACCTCATAACTCACAATCGAAACCGCACCGGAGATCGGCTCGATAATGTGCAGCAACTGATCCCGTACCGCCGGGTCATCGCCCGGTGTGACCGCACTGGCGGCTACCTGAAACGACAAATGGCCGTCGGCTGCGGCCATTACTATCACTTCGGTCGGATGCGGATTCCGGGAGATGGGTTTGTCCTTGAAATTGATCACGCGCGGAGAGAACAAAACAAAGATGATAATCAGCGTGACCATGATGTCGTAGTGGAGGGTGCCCCGCTCGTGCTGCCACAGAATGTAGCCGCGAATTGTTCGCCAGATGGCGTTCATGGGCGAGGCGCGCCGGACGAAACGGTGGTGACTGCTGCTCTATGCCAGTCTACTAGCTCCTGGCTTATAGCTGCTAGCTCTCAGCTCAAATCGTGTTTAGGTAGCCGCTAGCAGCTACAAGCTCCTGGGAATGATTCGTTCCGCGCCCATGTAGGGCCGCAGCGCTTCCGGGATCGCGACGCTGCCATCGGCCTGCTGATAGTTTTCGATGATGGCCACCCAGGTGCGGCCCACCGCCAGCCCGCTGCCGTTGAGAGTATGGACAAAATCCGTCTTGTTCTTGCCTTCAGGGCGGAAGCGGATGTTCGCCCGTCTAGCCTGGTAGGCCTCAAAGTTCGAGCACGAGGAAATTTCACGGAAAAGCTGCTGTCCCGGCAGCCACACTTCGATGTCGTAGGTCTTCGCCGACGAAGGTCCCATGTCGCCTGTGCACAGGGTTACCGTGCGGTAGTGCAGCCCCAGTTTTTTCAGGATCTCTTCCGCATCGCGCGTCAACTTCTCGTGCTCTTGGTAAGAGTTGTCCGGATGGGTGAACTTGACCAGTTCTACCTTCTGAAACTGGTGCTGGCGAATGATTCCGCGGACGTCCTTCCCGTACGATCCGGCCTCGCTGCGGAAGCAGGGCGTGTAGGCGGTGAGCGAGATGGGAAGCCGCGCCTGTTCGAGAACTTCGTCGCGGTAAAGATTGGTAACCGGAACTTCCGCCGTGGGGATCAGCCAAAGATCTTTGTCGCCATGCGGCACGCGGAACAGGTCCGAGGCGAATTTCGGCAACTGCCCGGTACCGTACATCGACTCCGAATTCACCAGGTACGGCGGGAGCACTTCGGTGTAGCCATGCTCTTTGGTATGGAGATCGAGCATGAAATTCATCAGCGCGCGCTCCAGTTTTGCTCCCAGGTCCCAGTAGACCGCAAAGCGGGCGCCGGTGAGTTTCACTGCCCGTTCCAGATCGAGAATGCCCAGTTGTGGTCCGAGATCCCAATGGGGCTTAGGAGTGAAATCGAAGCGCGGAGGCGTTCCCCAGCGCCGCACTTCAACGTTATCCTCCGCGCTGTGCCCTGCGGGCACGCTGGCATGGGGCAGGTTGGGGATGCCGACGAGGATATCGCGCAACCGCGCATCGAGATCCGAGGCAGTTTTTTCCAGGTCAGCGATTTTCTCGCGCAGTTCTTTGCTCTGCGCCACGGCCACGCTGGCGTCCTGACCACTTTTTTTGAGCTTGGCAATCTCTTCGGAAGCCTTATTGCGCTGCGCCTTGCTGGTTTCTGCTTCGGTGATGGCGTGGCGCCGCCTGGTGTCGACTTCACGAAAGTCCTTAAGCACGGCAGCGGGGTCCAGGCCGCGCTGGCGCAGCTTTTCTTCGACGAATGGCAGGTTTTCTCGGACGAAATTCAGATCGAGCATGGGAATCCAATACTGTATCGGAAAAGCCGGAGAAAATGCACGCTCCGGGCGTCGCCAGGGCGGTCCCTCGACCGCCAAAGAAGAACGCGAAGGACCCCATTCTGGGTTTCCTTCGCGTCCGTTGATTCGCTGCAACCTTACTTGGATGGTCCCAACGACTTCAGATATGCCACGATCGCTTCGGCGTCCTGCTGGTTGTAGCGATATTGCGGCATGGGAGGCCGCGCGGGCAGGCCGTTATACGCGATTCCGGTCATGAGGAATTTGACCGCTGCGTCGTGTTCCCAGCCGGGAAGGCCGGCGATGTTGACCGATTTGTCCGCCCACACCGGCATAGGAACCGCCGGCTTGAATGGCAGTTCCGTTCCTTTGAGCCACTGCTCTTTGATTGGTTCGCCCTTCTCGTTATGGGGTGTATGGCAATCGTGGCACATGCCGATGCCTTCCACCAGGTACTTGCCGCGCGCGAGCTTGGCCGGTGAGACACGCGAGACGGTCTTCTGCTCGCCTGCCAGAATCGATACGAAGCCTAACGCAATAATGCTGACTGCAAAAATCTGTTTCTTCACAGGGCCCTCTTTTTGGGGAATTTGGGGGGGGTATTTCGAAAATATAACACGCACGTGCCGGGACCTGTGGAAAGGTGTAGCCTTGGATCAGAGAGTAGCACGCGAAGAGGTGCAACATGGGGGAGAAACGCCATCCCGGCATCACCATGCACAAGCTTTCCTTTGGCGGCGGATTTGTGGGATTGCTCTTTGCCGCAGGGAGCGCCTTGATATTTGTTTTGGGGTTCCCCGCGCTCTGGTACTTCGTCGCGCTTGCCGCCGGTCTCGGAATTCTCGTGGCGATGTTTCTAAGCAGCGCCAGCGACTGGCGTTGGCACCGCAATAAGCCGCTCTCGATCCTGGCGGCGCCTGATGAATCGCGCCATTCCAGAAGTGAATCGGACCGCCACGGCAACGAACTGATGCGCACCCGTGCCAGGTTCGCTTAGCCCGACGTGCGTCCATCGTCCGGCTTGCTTTGGCTTATGGCGCTCGCCGTGTAAACTACGGTCGCGATGAGATCGTCCCTCAGGTCTGCCCGCGCGGTCACCCTCCTTTTAGCAGCCTGCATTGTGGTTCAAATGGGCGTTGCCTTGCCCAGTTCGGCATCCGCCTACAATGCTCATCCCAAACTTGTCGTGGTGATCGTAATTGACCAGTTCCGGGGAGACTACCTGGAACGCTACCGCGACCAGTTCGGCGAAGGGGGATTTCGGCTGTTCCTGGATCATGGAGCCTACTTTTCCAATTGCTTTTACCATTACGCCAACACCCGCACCGCTCCAGGGCACTCCACGCTATTTACGGGCGCTTACAGCAACGGTCACGGGATCGCCGGCAATGAATGGTGGGACCCGCAGAAGAAGCGCATGGTCAGTTCCGTCGAGGACGAATCTACCCGGTTAGTTGGAGTCAGTGGCGATCAGGCGGGGGGCTCGCCTCGCAACCTTCTGGCCGATACTCTGGGCGACGAATTGAAACTCGCCACGCAGGGCAAGTCGCGGGTCTTCGGAATCTCCCTGAAGGATCGCGCGGCCATTCTGCCCGGCGGCTTCGCCGCGGATGCCGCTTACTGGATCGATCCCGCCAGCGGCGCATTCATTACTTCGACTTACTATCGCGACACACTCCCGCAGTGGGTGCAGCAGTTTAATGCAACCCGCCCCGCCAGCTATTGGGACCGCGACTGGAAAGACTCGCAAGGCAGAGTTTTGCGTTCCACGGCCCATCGCGACGGAATGGACGCCGGCTTTTATGAGGTAATTGGAGGCACCGCTTTCGCGAACGAGTACGAATTCGAATTCGCGAAAGCGTTGATGGCCAATGAGAATGTCGGCCGTGGTCCGGCCACAGATCTGCTTTCGGTCAGCCTTTCCGCCAACGATATCCTGGGCCACGCCGTCGGTCCTGACACGCTGGAGATGCGCCAGATGGCCCTCGACCTGGATCGCGAACTGGCGGATTTCTTCAGCTTTGTCGGACATCAGATCGGGTTAGCGAATGTCTGGTTCGCGCTCTCCGCCGATCACGGAGTTTCTTCTCTTCCCGAGGCGGCGAAGAAGTTGCGCATTCCCGCGGCCAATCTTGTGGCGGCGAAGCTCGAGGAGCAACTGAACGCAGCCCTGACCGCTAAATTCTCTCCCCGGCATGCCACCACCTACGTCAGGTTCGACTATCCCCTTGCCTGGCTGGATAACAATGCCTTTGCCGCGGCTCACGTTTCTGAGCAAGATGCGGAAAAGGCTGTGGGCGAGGCTATTAAGCAAGCCGGTTTGCCGGAGTACTACACGAAGTCACAATTGGCGGAAGGCGAAGTGCCCAACACGGATCTCGGCCGCAAGTATTTGAACAGCTATTCGCCGCATGGAAGCTGGTTCGTTATGGGCGTGCCAAAGTTTTACAACGTGGGATCCACCGCCGGCACGGATCACGCATCTCCCTACAACTACGACACCCACGTGCCTTTGGCTTTCTACGGCGTGCCCTTCCAGCCGGGAACCTATCGCCAACCGTCCGAACCTGTCGATCTCGCGGCCACGCTCGCATCCCTGTTGGGAATCAATCCTCCGACGCACTCCGTGGGACGAGTGCTGACCGAAGCTCTCGCGCCGCGTCAGGGCACCAGCCCGGGAGAAGCCCAACCATGACCGCTGCCTCCGCTCATCCCGACCTCAGTGTAAACGTGGCCGGCATCGCTTTGAAGAATCCGATCATTGCGGCCAGCGGAACCTTCGGGTACGGCGTGGAATTCGAAGATGTGGTTCACCTCGCGAAGCTCGGAGGTTTCGTAGTGAAAGGGCTGTCGCGCGAGCCGATGATCGGCAATCCTCCCCCGCGGCTCTGGGAAACTCCCGCGGGCATGTTGAACGCGATTGGACTGCAGAACATCGGCGCCACGGCATTTCTCCAGGAAAAACTGCCGCACCTGAGCCGGCTTCAAGGGGTAGTTGTGCTTACCAATGTCTTCGGCTACACCCGGGAGGATTACGAGCGCACGGTCGAGATTCTCAATGAAGGAGAGGGAATCGCAGCCTACGAGTTGAATGTTTCCTGTCCCAACACGCAGCACGGGGGTTTGCAGTTTGGCAGCGATCCGCGTTCGCTCGACGAAGTCGTCACCACGGTGAGGAGAGTCGCGCGTCGTCCGCTCATCGTCAAGCTCTCGCCCAATGTCACCAGTATTGCGCAGATGGCCTACGTGGCGCAGGAGGCGGGCGCTGACGCTGTGTCGCTGATCAATACCTTCACCGCCATGGCGATCGATCCCGAAACCCGCAAGCCGCGAATCGCCAACGTCACCGCGGGACTCTCCGGCCCGGCGATCAAACCCATCGCGGTGCGCATGGTGTACGATGCCGCCCACGCGGTAAAGATCCCGGTGATCGGCATGGGAGGAATTTCAACTCCCGAGGACGTAATCGAATTCATGCTGGCGGGCGCCACTGCCGTGCAGATCGGCACCGCCAGCTACTGGGATCCCTGCGCCACGGAAAAGATTGTGGATGGGTTGGAGAGTTGGTGCCGCGATCACCACGTGGTGCGAATCGCCGATTTCATCGGAGGAATGCTGCTCGAATAGCCCGCGCGACCGTCCCCTCGCGCAGGATCCCTGGAAGAATGAAGTTCTCTCTTTGAAATCCGTGCACAGTCGCTACCGGGCGCGCGTGTACCAGATTGATCCAGGCGACTTGTAGTCCCGGCCCTCGCCCCACACGGCGTGGGTAGCGCCGTCGCTGTCGATGGTCAGCCCGAAGTAATCTCCGAAAGGGAAGCGGAAGCCCTCCGCGAGGATGTAGTCATAGCCCCGGACAGGGCTGGAAAGCTGTACTTCCGGACCCCAGGTCGCTCCGCCGTTGGTAGAACTCCGATAGAAGGTATTCCACAAAGGCATCGGCGGGTGAGAGGCGGACCTTCTTGTATCCATCCAGGCGATGCGAACATCCCCGGCCACCCCGGCTGCGATGGCAGGAAATGCGTGCTCGATTCCGCTGCTCGCGCCGGAGACATCCACCCGAGCAACCCAGGTCGCGCCCGCTGTAGTGGAAGAGGAAAAATACATGCGTTCCGCCCCGCCATTCAGACTTCCTGAATTCCACAAAGCATAGAGGGAACCAGCCGCATCCGCGGCCAGCGCAATCTGTGGACCCAGATACCCCGTCTGGCAGCCTTCGGCCTGGCAGGCGGGAGGTGCGCTCGACCGGTCCAGCAGCGCGGTGATCCAGGTGCGTCCGCCGTCGCCGGACCGGCTGACGTAGATGCTGACCGCGCTGTTCTCCATGTCGTGGCGCGCATAAGCCGTCCAACCCAAGTACACATTGCCCGCCGGATCCACGGCGGCGCCTCCGGCGAGCGACGAACCGCGCTCCGCATTCGGATTCACAATGACGCTGCTGAACCTTTGCCCCGCATCGTGCGATGCCGCTACGAAAAGCTTCTCTTCATGGTTGAAGCCGATATAAACATCAGGGCCGCGCACCGCCAGGGTGGGCTTGTCGGCCTCTTCCCGACCGCGTTCCGCCCACGAAAAGGACCATGTGCGGCCGAAGTCCAGCGAGCGCGCTACCACGATGTCCCGCTTCTGGTTCTGCAGCCAGGAGGCGTACACGGTCTGATGATCCACCGGGTCGACTGCGATTTGCGGATCAAACTGACCGGTCGGAAAGGGAAGTATCGGCCGTGAAGCATGCCAGGTGAGCCCATTGTCATCGCTTACCAGGAGAGCCATGGCCGGCGGGGTGCAGGTGGAGCATTCGGCTATCGAGCCGTACTGCGGATAGAGAACGTAGATGTGACCATGGTTGTCCGCTGCTATCGCGGGTTCCCATTGGTCGCCGGAGCGATAACCGACTCGCAGTTGAGGAGTAAACGCGGAAATGGCGAACCCAACCTGAGCCGTTAGCAGTGCGCACGACACGAGCAGCGCAAGCTTGCGCGCGGCTCTTCCCGCATCGTGGAGATGGCTGGAGAAAGATAAAAAAAACACAAAATCGTCCTGCAGTTACCCTGACCGGACTTTATCGTGATTCCCCACTGGCGTCAATCAGGGTGCAGCCTTCCAGGCGGCTAAGCGGTCTTCTGGTTCTCCGTCGCATTTCCGGGCACTTTGCGGCAGGAAAGCCCCTTTTCAGCGTGGCAGGGAGACACAGGGCACGACTGGAGAAGCCAGTCCGAATATCGAGACGCCAAGTGTGACTTTTCTCCTGATTCGCCATCCAATTACGAGACAATAGGGATCCAGAGGAGGGCCGGGGCTAGTTTGTGTTTCCCCGTGCCCCCTGCGACGAAGACCCTCGGAAGTGGAGAACCAAATGGACAAGGCTACATTTGCAGCAGGATGTTTTTGGGGAGTAGAAGCGACGTTCCGCCAGATTCCGGGAGTGATCTCTACCCGCGTCGGCTACATCGGAGGTCATACCGAAAGCCCCAGCTATCAGGACGTATGCACCGACCGCACCGGCCATGCCGAGGCCGTGGAGGTGGAATTTGATCCCAGCAAAGTCAGCTACAACGATCTGCTGAAGGTCTTCTGGGAGAATCATGATCCGACCCAGGTAAACCGTCAGGGGCCGGACTGGGGTGCACAATACCGCAGTGCCATTTTCTTTCATTCCCCGGAGCAGCAGGCGCAAGCCCAGGCTTCCAAAGAAGCTCTGGACCGGTCGCATCACTACTCCAAGCCCATCGCGACGCAGGTAGTTCCCGCGGCGACGTTTTATCCTGCTGAGGAATATCATCAGCAATACTTGGAGAAGCGCGGTCTGGCCAGTTGCCACCTTAAGTAATCAGGCGACTAAGTGATTAAGCGGCACCCGGTCTTACGAGCGGTTCTCCGGCTGTCGTGGCCAAAAGAAGAGAATTAGAATGAAACCGCCGAAGTAGTACGTGGCACTCTGCTGAAGGCTGCTGCCCAGAAAGCGCTGAACCAGGCCCATTAAAGCAAGCGCCTCGCACAGTACATACGTCACGATGTATCCGGTCCGCCACTGATTCAAGCAGAGCTGATCTTCTGGTTGGGCCGCCAGGGTGGCTCCTGGCCGGGCTACTAGAGTTCGCCGGACCACGAAGATCACACCAATGAGCGCTACCGCCAGAGTCGTGAACATATAGCTCAAAGAGGGGCTGACTGCACTGAGCGGTGGTCGAACTAACTCCCCCACCGCGGCGTATAGAATAACGCTGGCTAACATAGCCCACTGCACAATTCGCAATACTCTTAGGGCCCGCAACATTCAACCGATTCTCGCCCGACTATACCCTGAATTACAACCTGCCGAATCTGATTCACTAATACCGCCTGACTTCATGTCATGCGAGTTACAGAGTCTGCGCCGGCGCGTGACCCGGCAGCGGCCGGCCATGAAGACGGGAGATTCGGTTCAGGGAAGGCGAGACTGAGAGGCGCGCGGGATTATGTCCCGGTAATTTTCATGCGCAGCTCTTCCGGCAGGCGCTGCCGGATTTCTTCCGGCAGGCGGTCGTGCACCCGCCGCGCACCCTGCTTGGCAGCATCCAGTACGGTCACCGGCGCAGGGGTGGCCACGGCGACGCCGAGCCAGATAAGGGCGGAAAGGGCGAATCCCGCCAGCGCCGCAATCTCCATGATCAAGGCATGCCGCGGTCCAAGGTAGTGGATCACCGCGAAGGCCAGCAGAAAAACCCCGGCAGAAACGGAGGCCAGGGCGATGAGACCCACATCAATCATGCGGTGGATTTTCTGGCGGCTGCGGCAGTATTCGCAGCCGGCGAAGTGTTCTTCGTAGTCTCCGCGCATCTCCGGCGCCAGGCCGGAAATGTCGTATCTCCAGCCCGCCAGGATCTTGCCTACGATTGGATCAATGCACTGCTGACTCATTTTGGGGGTACGAAATCAGCCAACCACGCCAGCCCAATTACAGGCGAATCGGCTCCAGCGCTTCCGTCTGGGACGCCAGGAGCACGCGGTTACAGAACAACCCACCCCGCGCAGCCAAGGCGCGTTCCGCCTCTCTGCGGGCAATTTCCGGATGATTGTTCTGCTCCGACAGATGCGCCAGCACTACAAAGGTCGCACTATTATCATAGTCGTTACTGAAGAAATCCGCGAGGGCGTCGTTGGAGAGATGGCCCACACGGCTCATGACCCGCTGCTTAACCGACCAGGGATAAGGCCCTACCCGCAGCATTTCCAGATCGTGATTCGACTCCATCACCAGCACATCGCAGCCCCGGAGGTGATCGCGCACGCTGACGGGAATGTATCCCAGATCGGTCGCGATGCCGATCTTGATGCCCTCGGCGCGAAAGGTAAAGCCCACCGGATCCGCGGCGTCGTGTGGAATGGTGAACGGCTTCACCGCGATGTCGCCGATCTGAAAGCTATGGCCGGATTCGAAGCGCTCCAGTCTTTCCAGTTGCGGCCGCTCCCCATGCTTATCGCGAAGGGCGCGCGACCACGCTGCGTGCGTCGCGCCGGTCATAAAGACTGGGATACGCAGCTTCCGCGCCAGCGTTGCCAGCCCGTAAATATGATCGCAATGCTCGTGGGTGATCAGGATCGCGGCCAGCGAGTGCGGATCTTCGCCCAGCGCCTTCATGCGCTTGAAAGTCTCGCGGCAGGAAATGCCGGCATCCAGCAGAATCCGGGTGGATGCGCTGGCCACCACCGCGCAATTGCCGCGGCTCCCTGAAGCCAGCATCGAGACACTTACGCCCATGGCCGCAAGCATACCCTCATTTCCTGTGGAATCGCGAGTAACTTTTGTGGCTAGCCACCAGGCGGGGGACGCCTAAGGACGAATGCGTCCGGAGCTACGCATTCACTCCTGGGATGTCGTCGAACCATCCTCCTATTTTCCCTGCTTCAAATCATCGAAAACCTTGCGCACCACCGATCCGCCATAAGCCCCGGCGACTCCCGGCAGAAACGCAAGAATGGAGCCATACACCTGGGCGCGCGACGGTTTCAGCGTCAGCGCGAGGTAAGCAACAAGTTCGGTGAGCGGTATGAAAACACCAACCGTGAGCACCCAGCGCCAGGGCCATCGCGGGCGCAGGATTCCCAGCAGAAGACAGGCGGATAATACCAGCAGCGCGGTGAACAGAAGATCGTTGACCGTGACGTCAGCCCAGCCGGTGGCGATGCCGCAAAGCGCAGCCAGGCAATAAAACGCGGCATCGCTTCGCGTCGGCTCGGTCGCATCGACCTTTTTCATAACGCAAAATCAGGAATCAGCCTCCGGACGAATGCGTCCGCAGCCACATATTCATTTCCGGGATGTTGTTTCTAGCCCACCCTGAGCAATGAGCGAGGGTCCGCAGCTTGTGGATCATTGCTGATATTGATAGAACCCTCTCCCGCTTTTCTTTCCCAGCCAGCCCGCATCCACCATCTTCGCCAGCAGGGGGCATGGCCGGTACTTGGGATCGCCCAGTCCGGCGTGCAGCACGCGCATGATGTCGAGGCACACGTCGAGTCCGATGAAATCCGCCAGGGCCAGCGGCCCCATGGGATGCGCCATCCCTAATTGGAAGACCTGATCTACCGCCTCCGCGGTGGCGACTCCTTCCATCACCGCGTACATTGCTTCGTTGAGCAGGGGCATCAGGACGCGGTTGGAGACAAATCCGGGCGCGTCGTTGACCTCAACCGGCGTCTTCCCCAGTTTCACGGCCAGATCGCGCACGCTCGCGAACGTCTCCTGGGAAGTCGCCAGCCCGCGAATCACCTCTACCAGTTTCATCACCGGCACCGGATTGAAGAAATGCATTCCGATGACTTTGGCCGGCCGGTTGGTCACAGCCGCGAGCCTCGTAATCGAGATGGAAGAGGTGTTCGA
>DASREX010000020.1:0-49520 GCA_035651855.1 Candidatus Sulfotelmatobacter sp. | reverse complement strand
CGACTGGTAGTGTTGATCTACGAAGCCGGTGTGGGTGGCGAGAAACCGGTAACGGCCAGCGGGAACGTTCTTTATAGTGAATCCACCGCTACTGTCCGACGCGCTGGCGTATGCCTGGCCCTCTCGCGACCTGTGCTCGGGGATCAGCACGACGCGGGCGGACTTAACGGCCGTTCCCTCGGCAGCGGTCACAACCCTTCCGGAAACCCTGCACGGAGGAGGAAGTTTCTCGGCGGACTTGGAATCAGGTGAAGCGGGACCTTGAGCAAGTAGGAGCAGGGTTGCCGCGATGCTAATGAGTGACGACATCTCCGATCCTCACCGTAATGCGGGAGTAATTCTGCCCCTGTTTGTGGCGTCGTGCAAGCGATCCTTCCCCAAAGTCCTGAGGGGTCAGAATAGGCGATTGGTTGCAAGGCGGGCGTCGTGCAATTCTCTTCATCGCCGCTTCGGAACCTTGGCACGCCGCTTGAGATCTTCGGATACATCTTTCCCCTGCCGGATGTCTTCCAGCAACTGATCGAGCCTGGCCGCTGCGCTTTTGAGGGCATCTGTATCCGCGCCCGCCGCGGCGTTCAACATCTTGTCAAGACGGCCAGCCGCGTTCTCGAGGGTCTTGAGCTCTTCACCCGTGATGGGTTTGCGCCGCGCCTGCTGATTCGCCCGCATCAGGCTTGCGATTCGCTTGCGGAGTTCGTCTTGCCCAGCCTGGTTGTCGTCGTTGCTATTCATAGCACTAGCGCAAAAGAGAAAAACGATCAGAACCTGACGACG
This sequence comes from Candidatus Sulfotelmatobacter sp., assembly GCA_035651855.1. Taxonomy (GTDB): domain Bacteria; phylum Acidobacteriota; class Terriglobia; order Terriglobales; family Acidobacteriaceae; genus Sulfotelmatobacter. The sequence goes on along the minus strand of DASREX010000020.1, from coordinate 48,746 downwards.
ATCCGTGGGCGCAGATGGAAGGCAAAGATTATCATCCGTCATCCGACATTGACAGGGGAAGCCCAACTCGCGCCGCTGCCGCAAACCAGTCACTCGCATCGCCTCTAATCAGGGTTCATGCCGATGTGATCTGTCCGTGGTATCCGTAGTAAGCTAAGAGCAAGATGCCTGGGGCAGAAAAGATCCTCATCGTTGATGACGAGCGCCTGGTCCGCTGGTCCCTTCGCCAGAAGTGTGAAGAGTGGGGATACCAGGTAGTCGAAGCCGCCGCCGGAGACCCCGGCTTGCGGCTGGCCCAGCACGAGTCGCCCGACCTGGTATTGCTCGATGTCCGGATGCCCGACATCAATGGCATCCAGGTCCTGGAACAGATCAAGAAGGCTCCCGAAGCCCCGCCGGTCATCATGATCACAGCCGATCCGCAACTGGATGACGTGAAGACGGCGCTTAAATTGGGCGCTTATGATTTCGTCGGCAAGCCACTGGATTTCGAAGAGTTACGCATCACCATCCACAACGCTCTCGAAGCCAACCGCCTGCGCACTGAGGTGCAATCGCTGCGCGGAGAAGTCCGGCGCAACACGGGGTATCACGAGGTCGTGGCAGTTTCTCCCAAGACGACGGAACTGATGAGCTTCGTGCAAAAAGTCGCGGCCAGCGAGGCCACCACCATCCTGGTTCAAGGCGAAAGCGGCACAGGAAAGGATCTGATCGCCAAGACGATCCACTACGAGAGCACCCGTCAGAATGGCCCGTTCGTCGCCATCAACTGCTCGGCAATTCCGGAGACGCTGATGGAGGCGGAACTCTTCGGTCATGAGAAGGGCGCGTTTACCGACGCCAAGGCCATGAAGAAGGGCCTGTTTGAAACCGCCAATGGCGGCACGCTCTTCCTGGACGAGATCGGAGAACTCTCTCCCCTGCTGCAGGCCAAGCTGTTGCGCGTGCTGGAAGACCAGGTAATCCGGCGCATCGGCGGAGTGCGGGACATGCAGGTGGACGTGCGGGTCATCGCGGCTTCGAATCGCGACCTGGAGAAAGCGGTGCGCGAAGGCCACTTCCGCCAGGATCTCTACTACCGGTTAGCGATCATCGCCATCTTCATCCCGCCGCTTCGCGAGCGCACCGAAGATATTCTCCCGCTGGTGGATTTCTTTATCGACTGGTACAACCGGAAGTTCAAGAAATCCATTCGCGGCATCAGTCCCGAAACCCGACGCCTGCTGCTGGCTCATACCTGGCCGGGCAATGTGCGCGAACTCAAGAACTCTATCGAGCGTGCCATGATCCTGGAGGATGAGGCGATGCTGCGCCCCGTGTACCTGCCATTTGCCGTCGGAGAAGCCGCGCGCAGCGGACTGACCGCGTTCGAGGCCAGCAGCGCTCCCGCCGACGGCGGCGGAGGCAAGCAATTGGCCAACGGACGCGTGCTCCCGCGACTCTACATCCCCGAAGAAGGCACGTCGCTGGAAGAAGTCGAACGCGCCATGGTCGAACTCGCTATGCGGCAGGCGAACGGGAACCAGACCCACGCGGCCCGCCTGTTGGATATCAGCCGCGACGCCTTGCGCTACAAGCTGAAGAAGTTTGAACTTGTCGGCGCAAGCGAAGAAGAAAGCGCCGATTCCGTGGCTGCGGAAGACTAAGCGGGAAGCGCCGCACACCACGTAGGGCCGGACCCATTGTTCCGGCCGTCATGCGTTTTCACCTGCACGGAACCAATTCAGCACACACCCCGCCGGACGAATGCGTCCGGCGCCACGTAATCCGTGACTACGGAAGACTGTCCGGAAGCACCCCACACCACGTAGGGCCGGACCCTTTGGTCCGGCCGTCATGCCAGCTCACCTGCACGGAATCAATTCAGCACACACCCCGCCGGACGAATGCGTCCGGCGCTACGTGATTTGTTAGTGGAGTGCTATGGCGTTGCTGTTACCGATTCGGGGACGTTTTCTTCTATCCAAGGTGGTGCCGGCAAGCGCCGTATTGGGCGGGTTCAGGTGGAACAAGCGCATCACCGCAGCCGTCATGCGCTCTTGCTCCTCCTTCTCTGGAACCTCCTTGAGTTCGCGGGCGAGGGAGCTGGCAATCTTCTGTATGACTTGTGCTGTGATTGCATGTAAAGACTGATCCTGCTCCCGGGTGAAGGGCCCGCGTTCCTGGATAAAGGAGTCCAGCTCTTGCCGGCATATCTCTTCGAGGCTGTGCCGCAGGGCGACGATAGTGGGCACCACGTTCTGGGTATGTAATTGAGCGCGGAACAGCTGCGCTTCCCCTTCGACTATTTTTTCGGCGCGCTCGGCTGCGGCGACATCCGGGCCCGCGCTGTTGCGGATCGTTCGCTCCAAACCTTCCAGGTCGTAGAGCAAGATGCCATCAACGCGCCGGACCTCGGGATCAACGTCGCGAGGCATAGCGATATCGAGGATGAGAAGCGCCACCCGGTTTCTCTCCTGGGCAATGCGCTCGGCCTCTTCCCGGGTAAGGATGAGGTGGGGACAGCCGGTTGCGCTGATGACGATGTCGGCCCGCAGCATGCACTGCCAGCGCTCAGAGAGGGTCGCCGCAGTTCCTCCAAGGCTCTCCGCCAGTTCGCGCGCGCGCGCCGGGGTCTGATCGATCACGACGACGGATCCGGCCCCTTGCCCAACCATCTGCCGGGCCGCAAGCTCCGCGGTCTTCCCCGTACCCAGCAGCAACAATCGCCGGCCTTCCAGGCATTCGAACACCTGCCGCGCTGCTTCGGCTGCGGCTGAAGGAAACGAAAACGAGGTGCTGCCGATATCGGTCTGGCTATGCACCTGTTCGGCGACTTGCAAGGCCCTCTCCACCACAGCTTTCAGGCACGGCCCGGCGGCGCCGACTGTGCGCGCATATTCCCATGCGGTCTGAACTTGCCCGGCGATGGCCCGCTCGCCGATCACCAGGGAATCGAGCCCCGCGGTTACGCGAAAAATGTGCCGAAACGCGGCATCGTCCAGCAAGCGATAGAAATGTTCCCACTCGCTCAGCTTCAGGCCATGGTCTGTACCCAGGAAGTGGAGCAAGGAATTGGCGGCCAGGGTGGGCTCGCTCGCCCAGATCAGGAATTCGATGCGGCAAGGGATGGAGAGTACGAGGACCTCTTCGATACCCTCGGCACTGCTTAGTTGACGTAGTACTTCGTAGCGGCGGTTCTCGCCAATAAAGAATCGTTCCCTCATGGCAAGTGGCGCTGTACGGTGATTCAGTCCAATAACCAGGAGAGTGGGTTCCAAGACGAACACCTCGGGCGCAAGCTGCATTCTAAGAAAGGCAACCGCCGTGCCAAATGCGGCGGGAACGGCAGATTTTAAAGTGGCACTATTTTCAATGCGTTGGGAGAACTGATGAGGAACTCCTCAGGCCCTGGGTTGTGGAATACTGCGGAATATCACGCGGACTGCGAGTTTTTTCACGCGATCTACCGATTTTTGTTCGACTTAGCAGTGGAGCCCGATCACGGCCGCACGTGACTGCAATCACTGATCCGGATTGCGCTTTCCGTGGAAACTGGATGCGGTGAGTAAGTTTCATAACGCTGTTGAGCGTGGGCGAGCGCCGCTGCTGTTGGCCCACAGCTTGCAACAGCCTCAGGTGGTGAAAGGAAACGCATTCATGAAGACGGTGAAATTGGTGCTGGTGATCGCAGCGATCGCGGTAGCCTTATTCCTGGTTTTACCCAGCCTGTCCTGGGCCGGCGACGATGGCGCGGCCCTTTACAAGAGCAAATGCGCAGCCTGCCACGGGGCCGATCTGGCCGGAAAACCGGCGGCCAAGGCTCCCAGCCTCGTCTCCGATGAAGCGAAGAATGCCTCCGATGCCGATTTGACCGAGGCCATCGCTAATGGCGGCAAGGCCAAGAAACCAATGCACTCGTTCGCAAATAAGGGCATGAGTCCCGATCAGGTGAAGATGGTGATCGCCTACGTTCGCGAGCAGCAGAAGAAGTGAGCGGCGGGATTGAGTCAACTTCCCCCCTGTCGCTCCAAAGACGGACTGACAAGGATTGGGCACCCCTTCGGTTTTTGGATTTGCACTGCGCAAGAAGCAGAGTCGATCGTAGATCGCTGTTCCAAACAGACGCGAGCCTGCGCCGCCCAACTCCATGGCGAGCGCACTGAGTCAGAGGGTGAGTGATCCGCTCACGGCTTTCCTGGCGCAGCCGGATTGCCGGTTCGCCCTCTCCGGTTCGCCAATTACTGGAACAGCCAGCCCGGGCCTTGGTGCTCACCCCAGGCCCGGGTTTCAGTGTGGACGCTTTCATTTCGGCGCTTTCCAGGTTCGCCTGCAGCTTTTTCGAACTCCGAACGGCAACGTCTCGCATTACAGCTGCACGGACCGTCATAAACATCTAAACTGTATCTGAACGGGGAGGGGCATCCCTGTTTCCGCAAGGAGTCGAGTATGAAATTTTCTAAGCAGTCAGTGTATTCATGCGTTCTGGGGATGATCTTGTTGCTGGGGCTGGGCTGCGCGAGAAAGCTGGACGACGCCAAGATGTCCAGCGAGATTCAGAGCAAGTTCAGCCAGGATTCGGGCCTGGGTTCGAAGCAGCTCAGCGTGCAGTCTAACAACGGGGTAGTAACGCTGTCGGGGACGGTGGATAACGCGGCGCAACGAGAGGCGGCGGCCCAGCAGGCAGCATCCATTGCCGGAGTCAAGACCGTCATCAACAATATCCAGGTTGGCAATGCGGCAAGCGATGCGGGATCGTCGTCGAAGCCGATGCCGGCGGTGGAAGCCAGTGTTCCTGACGATAAGCCGGAGCCTCCTGCAAAGGCGGCGAAGGCGAAAGCGCCGAAGCATTCGCGTGCCGCGCGCAATTCCGATGAGGGGCCGGCCACGCCGGACCGGGGCGAGCAGACCTCCGCCAACAATTCGCCGGCGCCGGCGATGAATTCCGCGCCGGCTGCGCCGGAGCACACTTCCGCGCCCGCGCCGCCCCCGGCTCCGAGGAAGTTGATCATCGACCAGGGCACGCAGCTTGCCATCCGGCTGGTGGATGCGATTGACAGCGAGAAAAATCAGACTGGCGATACGTTCCACGCGACGCTGAATGCGGCTTTGACTTCGGACGGACAAGAGGCGTTGCCCGCCGGCGTGGATATTGTCGGCCACCTGGTTTCGGTGAAGAGCGCGGGCAAGTTTAAGGGACAGTCGGAGGTCGTGCTGCAACTTGATTCCGTCACTTCGGCGGGCAAGACCTACAACCTGCAGACCGATCAATACACGAAGACGGGCAGTTCGCGCGGGAAGAATACGGCAATGAAAGTTGGCGGCGGGGCTGCAATCGGCAGCATCATCGGCGCGATTGCCGGCGGGGGCAAGGGCGCAGCCATTGGCGCCGCGGCGGGAGCCGGCGTGGGCGGCGGAGTTCAGGCCGCCACCAAGGGCCAGCAGATCAAGCTCCCGTCGGAAACCGTGTTGAACTTTACCTTGCAGTCGCCCGTAACCGTGCTCCAGTCCGAGGTTTCGAACCGGCCCAAGCTGGGCAATTCGCAGTAGGACAAAGACATTGCAGAAGTGCCCCGCCTTGTGACGCAGAAAGGGCGCCACAGGCGGGGCACCGCCGGCATTCCTGTTTCTGGAACACTTCGGGTAGACTCTCTTGCCATGCCCGCCATCACTGCGCTGGTACACACCCACAATGACGCGTTACGCATCGGGAGATGCCTGGAAACCCTCTATCCGTGTGACGATATCCTGATTGTGGATCATGAGTCCGAAGACGCGACGGTGCGGGTGGCCCGGGAATATGGCGCGCGGATCACTCGCGCGAGTCGCGGAAGTGACGGGCTGCGCGAACAACTGGCGCCGAGTGACTGGATTCTCTGCCTGGACGCGCGGGAATCCCTGACCGAGAGCCTGGCGGCGAGTCTCTATGAGTGGAAGACGGAATCTCCCGCGGGACGGTCCGCTTTCGCCATGTTTGTACGGGAAGAGACTGCGGAGGGATGGGTGGAGAATCCGGCGCCCCAGACACGCCTGGTTCCCGCGGCGTGGAATCAGTGGCAAGGAAATTTTCCAGCTAACGAAATCTCGGCATGTACGCTGGAAGGGGACGTTCTGCGCTTCACGCTGCCGTAACAAGGGTCATCAAGAGGGCGGCAGGAATCGCAGCAGGGCCACGGATGCGCACAGGTCACAGCCTGTTGTGATTTTCGTCACATTCGGGCGATTAGGGCGCGCCTAGACTGCGCTGTTGTGGCAGTTCCGGGCCGACAGCCCCTGGAGGAAGACTATGCATGTCACGAGATTCATCAGTGTAGTCGCAATTCTTGTCATCATCTCCGCGGTCGCGCGGGCACAGCAGGCGCCGTCCGACGAGAAGCCGACAGTGAAGCACGTACCCATCACTCATACCCCGTCGAATTCTGGCAAGCAGATGTACGAGAGCTATTGCGCGGTTTGCCACGGAAAAGATGCCAAAGGCAACGGCCCCGCCGCCTCGGCCATGAAGACGCAACCCACTGACCTGACTCAGCTGGCCAAGAACAGCGGCGGAAAATACCCGTCTGCTCACGTGGCGGCGGTGATCAAGGGACAAGCCGTCACCCCGTCCCATGGAAGCCAGGATATGCCGATCTGGGGGCCGCTGTTCTCCAGCATCAGCCAGGGCCGCGAAGGTCAAGTACAACAGCGCATCACGAACCTGGTGACTTACATCGAGCAGGTGCAAGCCAAGTAGTAATTCGGACCGGACCTCAGACCTCGGGTTTTATTGCGCGGGCTGAAGTCTGAGGTTCGAGGTCGGCTCGCGTGGGTACATCTTTGGTATCTGCTCAGGCGGGCGGCAGTTCGTGCTCGACCAAGGTGTAAGTAACGGAAAACCAACTGCTTGCTGTTGGCTTGGCCGATTGGCCAGTGACTTCAGTACCTTAGTCCCACTCTTATCGTCGCCTTATAATCCAACCAAGAACTGCAACGTGCGGCGTTCTTCAGGAAAAGCTCGCGCCGCTGGGCTGCGGATTGGCGATCTATCGTGGATCCTTTTCTTGCATCGGCGATTTTCGTTGTGGGGCTGGCGTTTGGCAGCTTCCTCAACGTGTGTATCCACCGGCTGCCGCTGGGATTATCGGTGGTGCGGCCTGGATCGGCGTGCCCGAAATGCAAGAAAGCGATTGCATTCTATGACAACATTCCAGTGCTCAGCTGGCTCATTCTGAGAGGGCGCTGCCGCAATTGCGGGGCAGGCATCTCGCCTCGCTATCTGGCGGTGGAGGTGCTTACCGGGCTCCTGTTCCTGGCGTGTTACTGGTACTTCGGGTTCACGCTCTCGACGCTCAAATACTGCGTATTGTCATTCCTGCTTCTAGGGCTGATCTTCACGGACGCGGAAACCAAGCTGCTGCCCGACAAGCTGACGCTGCCCGGGCTGGCGCTGGGAATTGTCTTCAGTTGGATAGTGCCGGTAAACGATCTGGCTTCGCAATTCCTGCCCGGGATGGTGCACCTGCCCTTCAGTGGGGAGATTTCGGAGCGGCTGATTTCGCTGGTGGATTCGCTGGGAGGAGCCATGGTCGGCGCCTCTTTCATCTACGGGGCAGGAGCGATTTACCTGCAGTGGCGGAAAGCCGAAGGGATGGGATTCGGCGACGTAAAGCTGATGGCGATGGTGGGAGCATTTCTGGGGATCAAGCTGACGGTCTTTACGATCTTCACGGCTTCGCTTGCCGGTTCCCTGTTTGGCTTGGCCACGGTTTTTATTGTATGGGTGAAGCGCACCCATCGTTTTATGAAACCCCTGGCAGACGGTGGGGCGGCGCGGCGGCGCGCATGGCGATCGGCGCAGGTGGTGTATCGCAATTACCAGATGCCGTTTGGAGTTTTCCTGGGAAGCATGGCGATGGCAGCGTTCTTTTTCGGGGACCGCTTGTGGCACTGGTACGGGAGGCTGTGGTGAGAATCATGGCCAATCCGGCGTTGCTGCGGGCGATGGTAGTCCTATTCTGCTCGGTGTTTGCCTTTCTGTCGGGCCTGATCGCGATCCGGTTCCTGCGCAACCAGATTGCGGAAGAAAGCGAGATCAAGGAGGAGGCTCCGCACTCGATGGACGCCCTCCCCATGCACCTTTACAACACCGTGATCCAGCAACTGAAGCAACAGAAGCATGAGATCCTGGCCCAATTGCAGGCAGATCAACAGCGCGCAAAAACCAGTGAAGCGCTCAGCCACGCAGTGCTGTCAAATCTCCCTTGCGGAGTGCTGGTGCTGGGGGCAAATGGGCTGGTCAAGACCTTCAATCCGGCAGCCAAGGTGATTTTGGGATTCGCCTCGATGGTGGGCATGAGCGCGCAGGACATCTTTCGGGGAGCAGTGGCGCGCAAGGAGCGCCCAGACGGGAACCCGGCGGCACAGGACCCCGTGGCGGTCGCGGACGAAATTCACGCGGTACTTCACGAAGGCAGCCAGCGCCGGGAACTGGAGAGCGAATACCAGGCTCCGGGGGGCGAGAAGCGCTTCCTCGCAATGACCATTTCGCCCTTGCCGGGTGCGGATGGCGCGCTGCTTGGCGTCGCGTGCCTGATCAACGACCTCAGCCAACTGGAAGCCATGCGGAAGCAACAGGAGTTGCGGGACGAGATGTCGGCGGAGATGGCGCTCAAGCTGCGCAGCTCGCTGCGCACGATCACCGGCTATGCCCAGCAAATGCTGGCCAGCGGGGATAGCGAAGGGGCAGCGCAACTGGCCGATGACATCGGGCACGAGGCCGCACAAATTGATCAAAGCGTGGGAGGATTTTTAAGCAGCGGTAGTTCGGATACCAGGGCGGCGATGGGCGCTGCCGCAGGTTCATAAGGGCGGCGCTCACAGCGGGGCCCGGACAGACTCAGACTGAACAAAGGGTGGAGCTATGAAACGAATGGCAAGCTGTGGAATGGGATTGACGCTATTGCTGGTGCTGGCGGCAGCGGCGCAGAACCAGGATACTGCAGGCTCGCAAAGCGGCTCGTCGGGGCAATCGCTGGGGGACTACGCCAAGCATATCCGGAAGACTCCGGAAACCGGGGGCAAGCCCAAAGTTTTCGACAACGACAATTTGCCGAAATCGGATCACCTTTCCGTCGTAGGCAAGGCGCAGGCGCCGGCGAGCGAGCAAGCTCCCGCCGCAGCGAAGGATGAAAATGCGCCGGCGGCCACGGGCCAAGCCAAGCCCGGCACCGAAGCCCCGGCCGCGGGCGGCGACAAGGGCGCGACCGCCAAGGCTCCGGAAGATGAGGCCAGCAAGCAGACGGCGTGGAAGCAATGGGGAGACAAGCTCAGGGCGCAGCAGCAGCAGATCGATCTGCTGACGCGCGAGCTCGACGTGCTGCAGCGCGAATACCAGATTCGGGCGGCCGCCATGTACGCTGATGCGGGGAACCGGCTGCGCAACCAGGCCGATTGGGACAAGCAGGACACGCAATACAAGCAACAGATCGCTGACAAGCAGAAGGCGGTCGACGACGCCAAGCAGAAGCTGGAGGAACTTCAGGAGGAAGCCCGCCGGGCAGGCGTACCCGCATCGGTCCGCGAACAGTAGCTATCGGTGAAAAGCAAGGAGCGCCGGCAGGAAAACCGGCGCTCTTTCATTTTTGCAGCGCGGCCGGTGGCACTTGCCCGCTTTTCAGTTGCGCTCGGAGCCGGCGAATCTGCTTGATGTGATGCAAACCATGCACGAGGTGAAACTTCCGCCATTGCGCGACGGAAAACGGGCCAAGCAGGGGATGGTCGAGGACCTTGGTGCGATGGCCAAATTGCGCGGCACAGCGCGCGAGCACAGCATCCATGTCGTCGAGCTTGACGCGAATCTCGGCGGCGACTTTTTCCGGCGGGAGGCCGCGGGGACGCGCAACTTCCGGAGCTTTGCGGCCTGACGGCATGTAGCCCAGCCCGACGACGATCAGGGATTGAAATCGGTTCTTGAAGCCAGGCCGCGAGGCTGACGGCTTGCCGGAGGCCAGCAGGCGCTCGCACCCTTTGATGGTGCCGGTATAAGTGAGGTAGAGATGTTCCAGAATCTCGGCGCAACTCCACTTACCGGGCCCATGCCAGCTTAACTCTCCGGTATCGAGACCTGAGATCGCGTGCGCCAGCTCCTGCCGCAGTCTTCCAAGATAAGGGTCCATCCCGGGTTACTCACCTTTGCTTGCCTTTCAGTTAGAATGATGCCGCAACCATATATGGATACAAGTTATAACAGGAAGGATTCCATGAATACGGCGAGCTTCGCAGGTGCGCGGTGCGGATTTCTGTCGGAGAAAGGGTCGGGGAAGGGAGCGCTGCGCGGACGCACGTTGAGCTGCGGCATGCTGGCGCTGGCTGCGATCCTGATGTTGTTGCTGGCGGGCTGTTCGTCGGAAACCAGCAAGCCCGAAGAACCCGCCAAGCCGGAGAACAAGGGCCCGGAACTAATCACGGCGCGTTCCGGCTTTCAGAAAGTGTATATCGCTGCGCGCGGCTGGAATCAGGACGCGCGGCCGTACCGGCTGGCATCGGTGGCCACCAGCGACGGCAACGGGCACGACGGCAAGTGGGCCGTCTGGGTGGGCAGCTTCGGTTCTGCGGCTGCGCAGCGAGTGAAGAGTTACACCTGGTCGGGAAGTTCAGCGGACGGGGCGCCTCCCAAGGGCGTCAATCCCGGCACTGAAGACAGTTACAGTCCGAGCAATGCCAGCACTCATGTCTGGGATATGGCATTTCTGAAGATCGACTCGGACCAGGCATTCACGGAGGCGCAGAAGCACGGCGGCGACAAAGTTCTGGAGAAATCTCCCGACACTCCGGTGACCTACGTCTGCGACTGGAACCACAATACCAACGAACTCGTCTGGCACGTGATCTACGGCGCCAGCCGGGACGCGGCCAAGCTGACGGTCGCGGTGAATGCCTCCACCGGTGCGTTCATCCGGGTGGAAAAATAGCTTTACGAATCGCGGGAGAACTTCGCCTTAACGTTCTTCCCGACGTTGAACATGGGCCTCAAGCTGGGAAAAGAAACGGCACAGGGCGCCGGCAGAAGCGATGGCTTTCCTGAGATCGCTACGCTCCCCGAACTGCGCGATGTCGGGCAGGGAATAGCGGAGACGGATGCGGTCGGTGGCACAGTGGGCGCTTAGCAGCTCGATGCTGGCGGCGGCAACATCGTTTTTGAGGCGGGTAATGTCCAGGGAATTCTTACTTCCAGACTGCATTAACGACTCCTTAGGGTGCATGAATTTCCGCAGGCGGGGATCCGGGACTTAGGTGGGGAGGGCTGCACCCTTCTGGGTCCGCGGAACCCCTTCTGCGGGCCGCCACATTTTGATTGTGTGGAGCATTTATTTTACTTCGTTAGTTGTACACTGTGCAAGTTAACACCGGCCCGAGTGAAGTGAGGAGGAACCTTGCCGCGACATCCCGATCCCGACGTAGAACAGCGCATCCTGGCCGCGGCCTCACGGTTGTGGGCCCGTGGGGGAGAAAAACTGCTCACCATGCGCGCCGTGGCCAAGGCAGCCGGAACTACCACACCCACGGTGTACGAGCGGTTTCGCGACCGCGACGACATTCTGAAGGGCCTGCGCCTCAGAACCCGGCGGGAATTGTTCGCGGCTCTCACCCGCACCCGGACGCTGCACGACGCCATCGAGCGGCAACTGGAATTTGCGCTGGACAACCGTTACGCGTATGAAGTGCTGTTCGACGGCGTGGGACGGCCGCCATCGCTGTATGAGGCCTGGCCTTCATTCAATCTCATGCGGGAGCGGCTCGCCCGGGAGATTGGGGGAAAGCCGCGGGAGCACAATCGCCTCATGCTGGCGCTGTGGTCGCTCATGCATGGGACGGCAATGCTGATCATCCGCGGAGGCTTTGAAGGCGCGTTACGAATCCAGGCGATCCATGCCTGTCTCGACACGGCGGACACGATTGTGCAGGCCGCCAGGAAAGGCAAAGGATTGGTGTACTCGGGCCCGAAGTGGCCGCCCACCCTGATCCTGGGCGAAGGCGAGCAAAGCCGCGTGGGGAATGGCGGCGGGAATGGGCGGAAGAGGGTCAAGAGGACAGGGCCGCAGCGGCACCGTTGAACGTGGCCAGGCCCGCGAGTTGCGCGGGCAGATCAACAGAGAGGTAATACATGCCCGGAACGCAGCCTGCCAACAACGGGACCGAGCCGCGCCGAGCACTTTCCCGCCGCACAATCGGTGGAGACGAGGCAGGAGCCTGAGCGGCCTTACTTTGCCGCCTTCGCAGCCTCGCCCTTCAGCCGTTCTATGGCTTTCTTCGCGTTCTCCGCTTCAGGACCGTAGGGCAGGATTTTCAGATAGCTTTCGTACTGGGACCGAGCCTCGTCTGGACGGTCCAGCTTCTCCAGGCACAGCGCCAGGTGATAGGTGGCGATCGCATCGTTGTCTTTGTAGTACAGAGCTTCGCGGTAGCGATCTTCCGCGGCGCGATAATTTTTTCTCTTGAAATAAAAGTCGCCGACTTCTATATCCTTTGCCGCCTTGTGCGGATCCCACGGATGAATCTCGCCGGCATCCCCGCTGCCCTCATCCATAAGAACCTCGGAACTGCGGGGATGCGCCTTGGCATCGTCAGAGGGCGGGCTCAGGTCGATCTGTGTCTGCTTGCTGGAACTCACGCCATCGTCCGGTAACGTGCTGGCGTCGACTTTGTCGGAACGAGGCGGGGCAAGACTGGAATTTCGCGGGGAAGGCTTCGACGGCGGCGGTGAGTTCGAGGGCGCCGGCGGACTCGAATTCTGCGCCGCGAGGCCCAGACTGCAACTCATCAGCAAAACCGGCAATAGACTCCGCATAAACTTATTTTATCTTTATGCGTGGGTAGAGCGGAATGCCTGCAGGCAGCGCTGCGCGGTCTCCAGTTCGGGATACCGGCTGCCTTCCTGCTCGATCAAGTAGAACTCCACTCCGCCGCCGTTTTCGGCGGCCTGAAAAATTCCCTTCCAGTCCGCCTTCCCTTCCCCGAAGAGAGTTTTGTAGCCGACGTTCGGATCGGGGGACCAGTCTTTGCAGTGAATCGACCGGATGCGGCCCGGATTGGCTTTGATCCAGGCCACGGGATCTGCCCCGGCCTCGAGGCAGGTTCCCACATCGAGCTGCAGCATAACGGACGGCTTTGTATTGCTGGCGATAACCTCGATGGGGCGCTTGCCTGCAACCGGCTTCCACTCCGCGTCGTGATTGTGATATCCGACCTTGAGGCCCGACGATTGCAGTTTGTCGGCGGCAGCGTTGAGGCTGTCCGCGAGCTTTTTCCAGCCATCGAGATCGGGCTTGGGATCACTCCAGGCCTGCACCATGTACTTCGCGCCCAGGATCTTGTTCAGGTCGCTTGCCTTCCCGATTTTTTCTGCGCTGAAAAAGTCCTCATCATTGTGAGTGGAGTAGCAGCGCACGCCCAGGTCGTCCAGCAGTTTACGCATCTGCTTAGCTTGCGCTTCGGACCACTCGAAATACGGCGCATAGAATTCGACATCCTGATAGCCCATCCTGGCAACGGCTCGCACTGTGCCCTCAGGATCCTTCTTCAACTCCTCGCGAACGGAATAAAGTTCGAGGCCGACTGGAATCGTTTTCGAAGGCGCAAGCCCAGACGCCATGGAACGCAGGGCCCAAGGCAGCGCGGCTGAGATGGCAAGAAATGAACGCCGGGAAAGGTTGGAATATGGCATGGCTGCCATATTACGCCTGTAAGCCGGCGCCCGGAATGCCGACGTAGGGGCGGGCCCATTGGTCCGCCTCACCAGAGCGAGCAAAGCGTCCGGCCCGGGATGACCCCCTACTTCTGAACGGGCGCGGCGGTGTCCTTCAGGTAGGCAGCGCTCAGCGTGCCCCTGGTCTTTGCGATCGGCAGCAACGTCGGGTAGAACTGCACGAATGTGGTGTCCACAGCGCCATGCTCGGCATGACAGCTATAGCAATTCGCGGTGGTGGGTATCATCTTCGCAGTCTTGCCCTCATCGAAGCCAAAGAATGCCCACTTGCCCGGGAAGCGGGCTTCGTCTTTGACATGGACCTCGATAGCCATGACCTCGGTGGATTGGAAGTTGCCCTTCTGGTTGATCGAGGCCTTCCCTTCCGCGCCCCGTGCCTCCAACACCATCACCGTCTTGTCAGGCCAGGTACCGGTTTCGACGAACGACTTGTAAGCCTCGGGATTTACGAAGACGTTGTCGAACATGTGGTGATCCATGGACGTGAGCGCCGGGTTATAACTCATGTCGAACCCGGTCGTGAGATAGACCCATTGCCGGTAATTCTCGGGCAGCTTCATCTGGCCATCGCTGGTGAACTCGGGAGACACGGTTGGCGTGGTTTGCCCGCGACGAAGCGCGAAGGAGGACACGACAACCAGCACGGTCAGCAGAGCGGTTTTCGTCGAAATCATCATGCGGGGCAGTATCCCTGGTCGGGAATGAAAAAGCCAGACCGCTGGCTGCACAGGCACGGCGCTCCACTGCATGTTGGGAGGGATGGCGCGTGGGCGGCATTCGCCCCGCGTTGGCTGCAGGGGAGTGTCGATTGGCTGCATTTCCCAGCAGGCCGCGGGGCCGTAGAATACGATCCAGTTATGAATGCCCGCCTTGGGGAAGCGCTCCCCGCCGATCCCGGACCCAGTACGCCGGACGCAGACCGCTGGCTGTGGATCGCAGCTTTCTGGCTGGGGATCGGCCTGTTCGATGCCACCCAGACGGTATTCGTGATGCGCGCCGAAGGCATGCACCACCACTGGACATCGCTGTTTCTCGTCTCCGTGCTGTCCTGGCTTCCTTGGGCGACATCGACGCCACTGGTGCTCCGGCTGGGAAGAAGACTGCCGGCGACACGCTGGAGCGAAGCCGGATTCTGGGTGGGGCACTTGTCGGCTTGCGCGGCCATCGGGCTGGTTTATGCCGCGTGGGTGGCGATGTGGGACGAGTTGCTGAACCCCTGGGCGCTGTCATCGGTCGATCCCTTCGCGCAACTCTGGTGGCACAAGTTTCTTAACGGGCTGCTTTCCTTTGCCATTCTCTATGCGTTGATCCTTCTGGTCGGGCACGTGCTGGACTCGCGGGCGCGCATGGCGCACCAGCAGACGGAAACGGCGCGCCTCAACGAACAGCTTTCGAAGGCACAACTCAGCTTGCTGCGGCGGCAGATCGAACCGCACTTCCTGTTCAACACACTGAATGCGATCGCCGGACTGGTCCGGGAGAAACGGAATGATGACGCGGTGAGCATGATCGCGGGATTGAGCGACTTTCTTCGCAGGGTCGTCGAAGATTCGAACCGCCAGCAGGTGCCGCTGGGCGAGGAGTTGCAGTTTGCATTGAAGTACCTGGACATCCAGAAGGTGCGTTTTGCAGAACGGCTGCAGGTGAGCGTCAGCGTGCCCAGTGAACTGTTTTCGGCGCAGGTGCCCAGCCTCATCCTGCAGCCCATGGTGGAAAATGCCGTGAAGCACGGCATCGCCAAGCGCGTGCAGGGCGGCGCGATCAAGATCAAGGCGTTTCCGGCGCACGACAAGGTGACGCTCAGCGTATATAACGACGGTCCGAGACTTCCGGCAGGTTGGGAGCAGACGACGAGCGGGATCGGCATCGCCAACGTGCGCACTCGACTGCAAAGACTCTACGGCGAAGGCTTCGAACTGAGCATGAAAAATCAGGAACCCGGCGGGGTTGAAGTTTCGATCTCCCTGCCCTTCAAGGAGTAGAAGAATTGGCCGCGGCAAAGATCAGGACCATCGTTGTGGATGACGAACCCCTGGCGCGCAGCAATCTGCTGGTGCTCCTGGGAGAGGATTCGGAAATTCAAGTTGTGGGTGAGTGCGGGTCGGGTGCGGAGGCGGTGGAAGCGATCCGCGGGTCGAAGCCGGACCTGGTCTTTCTGGACGTGCAGATGCCGGAGTGCGACGGATTCGACGTGCTGGAGCAACTGGGGAGAGACCAGCCCCGTGCCATTGTATTTGTAACCGCCTACGACCAGTATGCGCTGAAGGCTTTCGAATCAGGAGCACTCGACTATCTCTTGAAGCCCTTCGACAACGCGCGCTTTGAGCGCGCCCTGATGCGGGCCAAAGAAAACCTGCAGCGCGGGAGGGAATCGAGGGAAGCCAGCCAGCGCGTGGTTGTCAAAAGCGCAGGCCAGGTTTTGTTCGTGAAGCACTCCGAGATCGACTGGGTGGAAGCGGCTGATTACTATTCTTGCCTGCACGTGGGCGCGAAAGCGCATCTTCTGCGGCGCAGCATGGCCGAACTGGAGAAAGAGTTGGATTCCCCGGCTTTTTGCCGGATTCACCGCTCCGCGATTGTGAACTTGAATCGGGTGCGCGGGCTGGAATTGGGTGCGGAAGGCGAATACGAAGTGCTGCTGGAGAACGGGGAGCGGCTGCGCTTGAGCCGGAAATACCGGGCTCAACTGCAACAGCGCCTGGGATTGCGCGACGCATCGCCGGCGTGATGCTTATCCCGGCATTCTGGCCGGCGCTCCTGCCACCGCAGATCAGTTCCCAGCTGTAATGCCGCCGTACTTTTCCAGCCACTTCAGCTCTTCGCGGACTTTAATTTTGCCGTGCCAGGGATTCTTGCCAAGGCCATGCCCTTCGCCGGGGAAGATCAGGAGTTTGTTGGGAACGCCAAGCGAGTAGAGCGCGTGCTCCAACAGATAATCTTCCAGCACGGCGACGCGAATATCCGAGCCGCCTGCCACCATGTGGGTGGGAGTCTTCACCTTGTCAATCTGGAAGATTGCGGCTTCATCGTGATAACGCTGCGGGGCCTCCCACGGACGTCCGCCCAGGAAATAAGCATCATCGTAGGTGGTGTCGTCGTTGCCCCAGTTGCCCACGTGCTCAACTGCGCCCGCGCCCGTGACAGCGGCTTTGAAGCGGGTGGTCTGCGTGATCAGCCAGTTGGTCATGTAGCCGCCATAGCTGTAGCCGCCAATGGTCAGGTGATCGGCGTCGGCAATGCCGTCTTTCACTAATGCGTCCACGCCTTCGAGAATATCCTTGCCGGGACGCGAAACAATGACGGGAACGATCTGCATGAGGAACTTGTCACCGTATCCGGTGGAACCGCGGTAGTTGGGTTCGAAGACGAGCCATCCATGAGTGGCGGCTAGGGCAGCCCACTGGTACCAGTCGGCCTCGAAGTGATTGCCGTCGGCATCGGCCGGACCACCGTGAATCAGGGTGAGCATGGGGAGGTGCCGGGCCTCGAATTTTCCAGGAGGATAGAGCAGCATGCCCTCGATTGTGGTGCCGTCATCGGCTTTCCACTGGTAGGGCTTGCCCTGTGGAAGATCGCGCTCGGTAAAGAACTGGTTGAATGACGTGATGGCGCGAGCCTGATCGAGCTGGGCGGGGCCGTCAGCGAGATACACTTCCGCAGGCTTGCCTAACGAAGAGTAGATAAACGCAAAGCGCGGCGATTGCAGCGCGGACGAGATATTCTCGTAGCTGCCTTGCCAGCCCCCGAGTTTGTGCAGCGAGTCGGACGGCTTGGCGGTGGCATACATCTGCACTTCGGTGCCGGTTCTCGCGGACAGCACGAGGGAATTGCCTGTAACCGCGTAGTTCCCTGCCGAGCCGATGAAGTCTTTGGCCCATTGCTCGATCGCGCCCGATTCGATATCGACCCAGTAAAGGTGAGGTTGAAGGTCACGATAAGGACCGGAAACGTCTCCCGTCTCGGTGGTAAAGAAAATGTGGCGGTTGTCGTTGGCCCAGCGAAGTTGTACTTCTACGCCCTGATTTTTGGTAATGCGGCGGACCCGCGCCGCGTTATTCAGATCCACGACATAAATTTCCACATCCTCGTACTTCTCCTGGCGCTGGTTGATGGCGTTGCTGACGAAGGCGAGCCTGGCGCCATCGGGAGATGTAAGCATGTGCTCCACTCGCAAGGCGGATGTAGCCAGCATCCGGGCACCCGGAGTAAGGTCGGGCTGCTTCTCCGGCTCACCTTCTTTTTTCTCCGCTTTGGCGGCAGCGGCAAGGCTGCGATCTAAGGCGGCGGCCACATCCAATTCGAAGATGGCGTCCCCGCGTTCGGCGGTGCGGTATTGCACGACATCCTTCCATTGCTGCTTGTACTCGTCTTTCTGTGACTTGCTCCAGGGCTGGCGGGTGGCGAAGTAGATTTTCTGCGAGTCGGCGGACCAGGAGAATGCGTGGACTTCCTCTTCGCCCTGGGTGATGCGGATGGCCTCTCCGCCGTGGGGCGAGATCAGATAGATCTGGCTGGGCGCATCCTCGTTGGAATTGGAATCGGAATCGCCGCCCTTGCCTGATTCAGTTTTACGGTCTGAGAGGAAGGCGATCCACTTGCCGTCGGGAGACCACTTGGGCTCGGAATCATGCCCTGACTGCGTTAAAGGGATGAGAGACTTTGCATGATCGTCGTAGAGCCAAAGATCGCCGCGAAAAATCTGCTGATCCCAGTCCGGCCGCTCGGTGGCGATGACGACGGAGTTCCCGTCGGGCGAGATCTCAAGGCTGCGAAAGCTGACCGCATTGAAGAACTCGTCGAGGGTAAGCTTCGGCTTTTGAGCTGCGACGGACAGAACACAACTTACTGCCAGCAGGAGTATCACAGCAGACTTTTTGATCATAGGCTTCCCGGCGGGAACAAGGTTTATACAACGCCCGATTCGCTGGGTGCAAGTTTGCGATTGCCGGACCATTTTGCTGCTCGCGACAGGCGCCACAACAAACATAACAGTGCGGTGAATGCCACGACGGAAACCTGCAGGTGAGTCCAGCGGTTGACCGGCCCAAAGAGCGGGAGCGAAAATGAGAGATATAAGAGCACGCGTATCGCCGGGGAGGAATCATCCTGCGGAGTGCTGCGAGTCCAGTCGGCGAGCAGCAGTAGCGCGGGAGCCAAGGCCAGCAGGTCATAGATATACAGATGGGGATTGACCAGTACGGCTGCGAGGAGCAAGGAAGAAAAACGAACCGAGAGCGGGAGTGATGACTTCCAGAGGGCTGCCGCCATGACAAGGACGGCCATGGAACTCGCCAAGTAGAGGATCCACACCACTGGTGAAGAAGGAATCAACAGCGCCCAGAACGAGCGCAAGGAATGCATCTGGATTGGGGAAAGGTCGAGTTCGGTCGTGCCCGGCCGGCCGGCGCTGTGGAGCAGCATGGCAAAGTAGGCGCGCAAAACTCCGCGCCCAAAATAGATCGAGACGAAGGCCACCTGTGCGGCCACAGAGGCCACCAGGCCAACGAGCGGCCGCCAGGCCCGAGCCAGCAGCAGCACTACCGGAACCGCGGCCAAAAATTGCGGCTTCACGAACAGGAATCCAAGAGCAATTCCCGCCAGCCAGTCGCGGCGGGCCCAGAAGGCTAGATATGCGGCGGTGAAACAGGCGAGCATCCAAGCGGAGATCTGGCCGCGGACAAAGAAGTGAAAGAGCGGAGGATACGCGATGGCGCAAAGCGCAATCAGTCCCGGAAAAGGGTGGAGGGCGCCGCAAGATTTCCAGAGCAGAAAGATGCAGGCGAAGTACAGCAGCATAGAGAGCGCGACCCACACCGACGACTGCGTCAGAAAAGAGAAGCGAAGCAGCGGAATGAACGGCAAGGCGACCTGCGGACCATAGAAATACTGCAGGCGGACACGAGTGTCCGGACCCGCAAGGGCACGGAGCGCATCCGTGAGGGCTTGCGCACGATAGAGTTCACCGGCGCGGCCGCCGGCGATCAAGCGCGCCGATACGGGGAACTGAAGGAAATCCTGGAACTTGATGTTGCCGGCGCGATCCAGAACGCCCGGGGTCGAGTAATCGATCAGGCAGACTCCCCACAGGCACAGGGCCAGAAATCCGGCGTGGACGCGGAGGCGGCGAGAATTCAGGCGGTTCGCCAGGAGAGCGATCCAGCCTGCGGTCACGGAATCGGCTCGGCATTCTTGAGGGCTCCGTCCATGGTTTGCGCTGGATGCACGGCGCTCTCGATGATTCGCCAGCCGTCGTCATACTTACGGAACCCGACGCTCGACTTGTAACGCACGTCGCGGGAATAGAGGGCCTCGCCGATTTCGTTGAGCGGAGACCATTTCCACTCGAAGTCAACATCGGCCCAGTTGTCCTGCCGGGCAATGCCCGTGACTCCAACCAGTTCCCTTCTTGCTACGGGAAGGGCAATGGAAGATTTTTCTCCCTGCTCCGGGATCAGGGCGCGGACAGTTTCCACACCGGAGGGGGTCAGAAGAATATTCCAGCATGGTGGAGGAGCCAGGCCGGGCGTGCAGGCGATGGTGGTTGCCGAGATCCAGCCATGATGTTGCAGGACCAGGTATTCGGGAGAGGGGTAATCCTTGCTGGTGACGATTCCTGTGCGCAGCGCGAATTGCTGCGCACTTTTGAGCTCGGGAGAGGCGGAGATGAGGTCTGTGGCCAGGCGGCGCGTCAGGAAGTCGCGGGGAGAACAGGCCGTGAGCAAAACAGCGAAGAGCAACGGCGCGAGATTGAATTTTCTTCCCACGATTTGGATTCTCGCCAGAAGCAGGCGGACCGCCGAGGGCGGCTGCTCGAACGTTCCAGCTCTTAAACTGGGAATCGCGGGCGTCCGTCCTCGCCGTGTTTTTAGCGACTTGTGATTGTAAACAAACGCGAGCGCTGGTGTGGGAGGAAAGGGCGGGAGGCGATCTGGCCATCGAAGGCGGCGGCCCAGCGTCCCGGAATTTGTTTGGCGCAGCGCGGACACCGGCCTTCTGCCGTCAGGCGGTACTGCTGAATGAGATAGCCGTAGCGGCGGATCAAGGTCTCCTGGCAGTCCGGGCAATGAGTGTCTTCGCTGTCGCCGACCATGCCAGGCAGATTTCCGGGATAGATATAGCGTAATCCCGCGTCGCGGCCGATGGCGGCAGCGCGCAGCAGGTCCTCGGGCGTCGTGTCGCGCGGTTCATTCATCTTGTAATCACCGTGAAACGCGGTGACGTGCCAGGGGATGTCCGGGGAAACGCTCGCCACAAATTCAGTCAGCTTACGCAGTTCGTCCTCGGAATCATTGAAGCCGGGAATGAGCAGGGTCACGATCTCAATCCACAGGCCCATGCGATAGATGCGGCGGATACTGTCGAGAATCGGTGCGATGCGGCCGCCCAGTTCATGATAGTGACGATCGTCAAAACTCTTCAGGTCCACCTTGTAAAGATCGAGCCAGGGGCGCAAATATTCGAGAACCTGGGGAGTGCCGTTGCCGTTGGAAACGAATCCGGTCACCAGACCCGCGGCTTTAGCTTCCCGGAATACTGCGACAGCCCATTCGCTGGTGATCAACGGCTCGTTATAAGTGCTGACCAGCACCTTTGCGCGCTGATCCAAAGCCTGGCGAACCAGGGCCTGCGGCGAGATCTCCAGCGGAGCCGAAACCGCACGCGGATCGCGCAGGGCCTGAGAGGTCACCCAGTTCTGGCAATAGGCACAGTGCAGATCGCAACCGAGCATTCCAAAGCTATAGGCCAGGGCGCCGGGATAAGCGTGGAAGAAAGGCTTTTTCTCGATAGGGTCGCATTGCATACCGGCGGTGTATCCCCAGGGGACGAGAAGTTTGCCGGCGCGGTTGAAGCGGACTTTGCACACGCCTGCCTGCCCCTCGGGAATGGGGCAGCAGTGGCCGCAGGAGTAGCAGCGGACGCGATTGTTGCCGAGATTCTGGTAAAGGGATGGATCGGCTTCGCGGACTCTGTGGCCGAGAACTTCGCGCAGGGTGGGCACAAAAACCTCTTTCCCGATATTTTAACGCGCCGGGCGAGGGTGGGGGGTGCCGAGGGCTTCGATCTTCAGTTGACCGGCAGCGGGTTTGACGGGATGGTGCTGCTGAAGCCAGCGAACGGCATCCAATTCGATGGATGTGGCTTGCGAGCGGGTGAGGCGGGCGCGCACGGATGGGGAGAGAGTATTGCTGGCTTCATCGCCTCTCAGGCGCGCGACAACCATCCAAAAATAGGCCCGATTCAAATCCTGGGGAACACCGCGCCCGCTGAAGTAGAGAGAGCCCAGCTTGGATTGAGCGGGAATGTAGCCTTGTTCGGCCGCCTTGGTGAACCAGCGGATAGCCTCCACTTCGCTGAGCGCGACTCCCTGGCCGGTAGCGTAGTGAACGCCCAAGGCATTCTCAGCGGCGGCGTCACCCTTGAGAGCGACTTGCATGAGTTGATCGAGGGATGTGGTCTCGATCGAAGAAGAGGAGGGCAGCAGAGCCTCCGATTTCTGATGGTCAGATGAAGCCAGAACTGTGGGCAACTGATCCGCCTTGCGGGAATGTATCTTGCTCAGGAGCCAGGGGGTGGCATCGCTTTGGATCCAGGGAGCCATACCCCAGCCCATCGCCAAAGCAATGGTGGCGGCAGCGCACAAGAGAATCACCAGGTGGGAGCGAGGCAGGCTGATTCCGCCATTGCTTTTTTCATCTGGCTCAGCCTTTTGTTCCTTCTCGTCGGCTTCCGCGGCGGCGAACAGGACGCTGCCCAGACTGGGAACGGGAGTTTCTTTCTCCGCGGATTTCAGAAAAGGCAGGCTTTCGACCCGGGCAGCGCGATGAGCCGCCTCCAGGGCGGTGTCGGCGAGGCGCTGCAAAACGGTGGCGTCGGATTCTGAGAATGCGCCCGGCTGAGGCGCGAAGCCCTCAATGAGCCCTACCGCTCTTTCGCCAACACGAATCGGGACAGCGAGCAGCGAACGAATTCCCAACGCCCGGCAACTGTTACGATCCACGCGCGCGTCGGTCTCGCTGTCATCGCAACGCAGGGCTTCAGCGCGCTTCACGCATTCCCCGGAAAAACCTGATCCGACCTGCAGGCGCGCTCCGATCGGGGGAGCGTCGGAGCCGGAACTGGCACAGCAGATCATGGAATCAGTCTCAGCGTCGGCCAGAGCGATCGCAACTCCGGAAGCGCGCAGGAGAGACCGGCCGCGCTCGGTAATCAACTGCAGGGCGCGGCCAAAATCGGAACCGAGGGCTTCGACCTGGCGCCGTACCGCATGCAGCGCAGCCAGAGTATCGGTGTAGCCCGGCCGGGGAGGAGCCTCGTCCCGGGCCGCGGTGAAGGCGGCGACCTCGGCTTCGCCGTTGGCCACGCCGGCCATCACATTGACGAACAGCCACTCGCGCAAACGCGCCAACGATTCCGAAGGCAGCTCGGAGAAGCGCAGTCCCGCGCGGCCGCCGGGGTTGGACCAGATGACTTGGCCGGTGGTGTAAATGTGCTGCGGACACTCGGCCAGGTCGAGACAAAGACTTAAGGTTTTCTGCACCTCCAGCGGAGAATGGCATTGAATTGCGATGCCGTCTTCGCTGATGTCGACAATCTCGTGCAGATCGAGCATGGCACCCTGAGATTCCGCGGTGAAACTGGCGTAAGCAGGCGTTTGAATCTTGTGCCGCACGCGTCGGCGACGGTTGGGGACCGCGGGTGACAGGGACGAATTAATGGCTGCCATGGGGAGGGGGCCCGAAATCTATCGAGTACATATTAGCGCGAGACTCCGCAAAAGTATGCAAGGAATAGAACGACTCGCGCGGAAAGATGCACCCACAGAGGAAACACGGGGCAACGGTGGCGTTGCCTGAAACGGGGGAGCTCAGCCGGGGACTCGGCTACCCGGCGCGTTGCAGGACTTCGGCGCGCTTCAGGCTGGAGATGCGGGAAATAGCTGCGACCATCATGCCGGAGAGCAGTTGCATGGTAGCCACGTCGCTCTCGTCGAACGCGCCGGGGGATGAAGACAACACTTCAAAGACTCCCAGAGTGCGGCGGTAATGGCGCAAGGGCGAAACCAGGATGGAGCGAACCCCGAGACGGCGGCAGCTGGCCAGGTCCACGCGGGGATTACGTTCGGCATCGTGGCACAGCATGATTTCTCCGGTGCGAACGGCCTCGGCCGAGATGCCGATGTCGGTCTGCAGACGAACGCCGAGATCGGGAGCGGTGCGGCCGGCGCGGGCACGGCAAACGATCTCATCTCCGGCGCGAAGGGCGATGGCCGCCCCGGTAGCTGCGGTGAGATGCTGGGCGCGCTCGGTGATCGCGCTGATGGCCGGCTCAAGGTCCAGTTCGGCGGGATGTATCTCCACTTCTTCGCCGAGAGAGACCGCTCGGAAGCCGGAGGCGGGATGGGCGGCGTTGGCCACGCGAAGCTGGCTGCGCTGAGCGACCGAGGGCATTCGCGAGTGGTCGGCCTGCGAAATCGCCTGCGGGTCGGGAACGGTGCGTAACAGGTCCCGAACCAGATTGTGGAGTTCGCTGTCCGTGATCAGGTGCGCAGTCTGCTGGTTGCGCAGCGAGCCTCCGAGCACGCGCGAGAGCCCCAGCACCGCATGGCTTCCGCAAGCCAGGCAGTAGGGCTTGTTGCTGGTGCTGATCAACTCGCATTGAACACAGAAGGTCGCGGACTGCAAAGGGACAAAATTGACGTCCCTAAAAGAGGAGCCATAAACAGTTTTGCCAAACATTCGGTGCTTGAACCTCGCTTCCCATCCACGGTCCATCGAAAGTAAATACAGCAGCGATGGTACAAAAGTGACGGCGCTGGTTCGTGCGTGTGGAAAACAGGCCGCTAATCGGGAATTTCAGCGGAAATGTGCAAAATGTTGCAGGCAAGGCCGGCGTCTTCCGTGTTGCCGGAACTCTCCGGAGAGTTGGGTGCTTTATTTGCGGCCAGCACGTTGATTCGGGCCTAGGGCTGGGATATCCTTAAGGCACATTCTCGGTCCGGACTCGGACCGCTGGGGGAATTATGACTTGGACTGCACCTGCTTTTGAAGAAGTTTGCCTGAACTGCGAAATCAACTCTTACGCCAGCGCGAAGCTGTAAGCGAAACGTCCCTCTGTTTGCTGTCACGCTAATCGCGCAGGATGATCTGTGCGATGCGACTGGCGGCGTGCCCATCCCATAGGGGCACGCTGGGCTTTTGCCGCGCACGCGCGGCTTGCGGTCCACCGTCCAGGATGTTCCTGGCTGTTTGCCGCAGCTTTCCCAGATCCCGCCCAACCAACGTATTTGTTCCGTGCGTCACCGTGACCGGCCTTTCTGTGTTTTCACGTACCGTGAGGCAAGGAACGCCCAGATACGTGGTCTCTTCCTGAATGCCTCCTGAATCCGTGATCACCATGGCGGCACGAGCCTGCAGCGCCAGGAATTCAAGGTAAGGCAAGGGGTCGAGCATACGCAGCCGGCCGTGCCGGAGGGCTGAGAAGCCGAGAGCATCCAGACGCTGCCGGGTGCGGGGATGAATGGGAAATATGACGTCGAGGTGCTGACTCAGATCCGCCAGCGTGGCCAGCAGTGCGCGTAACCAGGGGAGGTCGTCAACATTGGCAGGCCGGTGCAGGGTGACGAGGGCGTAAGAAGACGAAACACCGGGCGGGAAATGCCGCTCCGCCTGGGGCAAGAGGCGAGCGAGGGTGTCGATCATTACGTTGCCTACGAGGTGAACCTTGGATTCGTCAATTCCTTCGCGACGGAGATTCTCATTTCCATCCGCGGAAGGAGTAAAGAGCAGATCCGACAGCTGGTCTGTCAGCAGGCGATTGATTTCTTCGGGCATGCGGCGGTCTCCGGAACGCAGTCCGGCCTCGACATGGCCAACCCTGGCACCCACTTTGGAGCAGACGAGAGCGGCAGCCAGAGTGGAATTGACGTCGCCGTAAACCAGAACGAGATCTGGCCTGCGCTCCAGCAGGACCGGTTCGATGGCGGCCATCACGCCCGCGGTCTGCTGCGCATGGGTGCCGGAACCGACGCCGAGATTGCAGTCGGGATGCGGCATTTCCAGTTGCTGGAAAAATATATCGGACATGGCGGGGTCGTAATGCTGGCCGGTATGGACCAGTGTCTGCCGAACTCCAGGAGCGGCGAAGAAGGCGCGCAACAAGGGAGCCGCTTTCATGAAATTCGGGCGCGCGCCAACAACGTGAAGTATGTGCATGGAAGATGAATTCCAAAGATTCTATCTGGCCTGGCGTAGCGGCGGCTATCCGGCTTGCGCGGGCATCAGGGAAGCATCCTGATCGGGCAGTGGGATGATCTGCGCCGAGTGGGCCAGCGTGCGGTCCAGGGCATCGGCGAGGGCGATGGGGAAAACCGCCGTCAGCAGGTTGACGTCGAGTTGCAGGTCGCGACGGGTGTAGAGGCGATAGATCGTCAAGGTACCGCAAACCCGGTTGGAAGAACTGAGCAGGGTCAGCGCAATCGTCCACACCGAGGACCGGTTCAAGGTCTTGAGACCCGGCTTGATCCAGCGGACGTCGTGCTCGGCGCCACTGAATGAAGCCATCTGTCCGGGATGGCCCAGGTTGAGGTCAAAACCGTCGAAGTCGTTCGTGCCGAAGGCCGCGGTGAGAATACGGCGCACCTGATCGAAATCGCGAGCGACTTTCAATTCCTCCGTGGCGCGCCGGATGGCGAGGTTGTTGACGAATATCTGCGGCTGATCCAGAGTGCGCCGGCCGACCCGGGCAATCTCCCCGAACTCCAGGTATCCCAGGTGCTGCACGCCGATCCAGATGCCGATGCCCAGCACCGCCATTACGAGGCCCAGGGAACTTCCGGTGGGCCAGAGCAGGAAGAGACTGAGCATGGCGAAGATGGCGGAGACCCCGTAGAGAATGATCACGACCTGGCGGTGCGACATTCCGTGTTGCAGGAGCTTGTGATGGATGTGCTCGCGATCGGCAGTGAAAACCGGACGGCCACTGATCAGGCGGCGAAATACGGAGAGCACGGTCTCGAGAATCGGCAGGCCGAAGGAGACGATGGGAATGGCAACCGCGACGATGGTAGGAGCTTTCTGCGCCCCATAAAGGGCAAGCGCGCTGAGCAGAAATCCGATGAACAGGCTGCCGGAATCGCCGAGAAAAATGGTGGCCGGATTGAAATTGAAGCGGAGAAATCCGAGAATCGCGCCGGCCAGAGCGATCGTCATCACTTCGACCAGCGCGGGGCCATGGAAGACCGCCAGAACGAAGGCCACCATGGTGGAGAACAGTGCCGATCCGGCGGCTAGTCCATCGAGACCGTCAATAAGGTTGAAGGCATTGGTTATGGCCAGCACCCAGATTACCGTGAACACCAATCCGACAATCCCAGGCAGGGGGCGATCCCCGAAGAGTACCGGAATATTGACGATACGCAATCCGCCGGCGTAAAGCATGGAGGCGGCCAGGGCCTGCACACTGAACTTAACGTAGGGACCGAGCCCGCGAATATCGTCGTAGACGCCGAGCAGGAATACCAGAGCGGCAGGGGCAAGGATGGTCTTCATGGCCGCAAGGAAGCCGGCAAGCTGCCAAGCGGGATGATGAAATCCCCAGACCGAGGCCAACGTCATCGAAGCGGCGAAACTGAGGAAGATTGCCACGCCGCCAAGGCGCGGCAGAGGCACCGAGTGCAGGTGGCGCTCATGGCTGGGAGCAGCAACCCATCCACGAGCGCGGGCGAAGTCGCGGACGAACCGCGTCATCACAAATGATGAAAACAGCGCCAACAGAAATATCGCGAGGAAGATGGGTGTCAACTGATGCGACCCTCAGACCGGGCGTGACCGCGATTCAACGCCTGTTCCATTCCTACACAAAGGTACAGCTACACCTACCCTAGGCTGATAGTGAGTGAAAACAGTTCTGCTGAGTTCGAGAGTGCCCTGAACTCTAGCAGGGCAGGGATTGTGGCTGCAATCTTTGATTGGCAAAAATCTGTGGAAAACTAAGGGGGAACATCGCTATGCACCGATTCCGATTGTGAGGCGCGGTTGTCGACAACGAAACCGGAGATCCGGCCAAGTTTTTTCTGAGGACGTTACGTGGATGAGGTGACGCGCCGGAGAACATCGATGTATTTGTGCGCGGTCTGGGCACGGGAAAACTTCTGGAGGATGTATCTCCTGCCGTTTTCTCCAAGCACGCGAGCCAGACCGGGATTTGCGGCGAGCCGTTGGATGGCGGCGGCTAGAGCTGCGGCATTCTCCGGTTCGATCGCCAAACCGGCTTCGGCCTCCTCGAGGATGTGTTGAGCCTGACCTGCAACGCCCAGAATCACCGGGCGGGCGCAGGACATGAACTCCAGCATTTTCGTGGGAATGACGGTCTTAAAAACTTCGGTCCTTTTCAACAAGACGAGGCAGACATCCGCGGCGGAAATGAACTGGGGAATCTTCTCGCGCGGCTGTTGATCGAGAAAGCGAACGTTGGCGAGACCGCGCGATTGAGCCAAGTTCTTGATGCGCTCCTTTTCCGCGCCCTCGCCGATCAGAAGAAACCGGACGCCGGGGTTTTCGGACTGCAGTTGGGCGGCAGCCTCGAGGAGAGTTTCGAGTCCGTGCGCCATGCCCATCGTTCCTACATACACAACCAGGAAGCGGGAGTCGGCGTCCAGTTGGGTTCTCAGCGCCGCGGCGTCCGAGGTTGAAACAGGGACGAAGAGGCCGGTTTCCACTCCGTTTTCGACGACATCAATCTTCTCCGCAGGAAGACGCCAGCGCCGGATCAGGTACTCCTTGAAGGCGGGGGCGACCACTACGATGCGATTGGCGCGAGCGTAGAGGAATCGGGCTATGGCGGCGAGGGTCCGGTGAAGCAGAGAATCTTCGCCACCCAAACCAACGGCGGTGAGTGATTCGGGCCAGAGATCGCGGACTTCGAAGATGAAAGGGAGTCGGCGGGTGAACGCGAGCCACCATCCGGATAGGCCAACCAGCAATTGCGGAGAGGACGCAATGATCACGTCCGGGGGCGGGAGGGTCATGCCGCGCAGGGCGGCAGAGACGCAGAATGAAGCGTAATTTCGCATGCGCTCGTGAGCCTTGCGGTTGGGCAGCGGCCAGAGCCAGGTCCGGTAGACATCCACCTGACCCATACTTTCGCGATAGGCGAGACGACGAAGGCGCCCGCGCCATTCCGGCGGAACCTCGCCGGTCGGGTGGTTGGGGAAGCCGGTGAGCACGGAAACCTGGTGTCCCGCCTCGGCCCAATGGCGGGCGAGTTCAGAGGCGCGGGCCGAGGGAGCACCCATTTCCGGCGGGAAATATTGTGAAATGTAGAGGATCTTCACGTGAATGTAGAGGGTATCGCGTGGCCGGGCGACACGGCTGAAACTGCGATCTCAGTAGTAACACAATTTGAAGGCGCTCTTATAGCAGAGGGCGCGAGCGCGCTTGGCGCGGCTGCGGGTGTACCTCTCCCAGCGCTCGGCGACCTCCTCGAATTTCGCTTCGCCAGTGAGGCGATGCATCACGCGGAGTTGCACGATATGCAAGCGGTGGTAGAAGGGGCTGGCGACCATGGGCAGGCGGGTGCCGGATTGCTCATAGAGTGACCAGAATCCCAGGTCGTAGCGATCCAGGTTGTGCAGCAGAGTGCGGACGCCATGAGCGAAAAGCTGCTGCGCGGAAGGGTCTCGGGTAACCAGGAAATAATCGTGTACGCCCCAGAGCGCCCAGATAAAGCCATTGAGAATGTGGGTTGGGGGCGAGACGATGTATTCCTCGAACCAGAGGTCACCGGATTCGTCGGTGAACGCGACGCCTCCGCTTTCGATGGGAAGTTGAAAGCCGGCGAAGGCGCGGCGGGCCGCTTCGAGATAACGCGGCTCTCCTGATTCCTTGTAAGCGCGCAGCAGCACCGAGATTCCCTGCCCCTGGGCCAGGCCGGAGTACCATGGCGCTTTCAGCGTATCGCGGTATTCCCAGTTGAAATGGTGATTCCAGACAGGTACGCCTTTGGAATTTGATTCGAGTTTTTCGCAAAGCCAGCCGGCGATGCGGAAGAAGTTCTGCCTGCGAGCGGGGTCCGCGCTGCGGCGCCAAAGGTTGTAGTTGCCCAGGGCATATTGCGCGATGGCGATTGGATTGTATTGCAGGCCGATGTGGCCGTGATAATCGAGTTGGGGAATGCCGGTGGCATCGAATGGTCCCGAGTAGTCCGCCTTTTCGCCGAAGAGCATGTAGTACTCGCCCAGTTGATGGACGGAGGCGCGTGGATTCTCCCCTGGGGTCTCGTGCCAGAAGTTGAGATGGCTTTTGCCGCCGAGCAGGTAGGCGCTGAAGATTCGACGGTAATAGCCGAGAGCAGGCATGCCGGGTGATTTCGTGGTGGCAGCGATGCGGAAAGCGACTGGCTTTCGACGGCAGCGCTGTCCATCGTACGGCTAGCTTAGCATCATGAGCCCACGGAATAGATTGAAGTCACCAGGTCGTCGGATTGAACTGCGATGGTGGTTACGGCGAGGTAGGGTGTGGAATTGTTCCCGCCGGGGAAGAATGCGTTTCCGTATTGAAAGAATTTCATCGGCCAGCGGTCCTTCTGCCAGCTGAGCGGAGAATCCCAGTGCTCCGGATCGTCCGGCTTGGAGCCGTAGACCCGGACGGTGCGATCCCGATTCACGTCGCTGGGCTCCACCATGGTGGAGAAGAACAACCGGTTGCTGACGCGACAACCGTAAATGGATGACCCGTTGATGGGCGCCAGGCGTGACAGCGCACCTTTCCGATCCAGGAGATAAATGAAGTTCTGTTCCAGGGGCGTGTCAGAGGCGAAGTACAAGCCTGCTTCGGTGGGGACAGCCGCCACCGCGCGGGCCTGCTGATTGCCTTGCAGGGCGACCTCGACGCTGCTGAAATCACAGCTCGCGCGCAGGATGCGGCATTCATCACCGTAGTCCCCGGTCAGCACCCAGAGGCAGTTTTGCCACGGGTCATGGACGATATTGTGAACGTGACGAACGGCGCCTTTGGGAAAGATGTGGGCAACGCTCCAGGTGAGGCCGCCGTCAGCAGAAGCGTAGATGTGCACCTCCTGGCGGGAGGGGTTATCCCAGTACTCTCCCCAGAAAACCTTCCCGCCTGGAACGGCCGCGATGTGCAAGGGGCGCGTGCCGCGAGTGACGGTGAAAGTGCGACGGAATTCCGGGTCCTGTGCATTCCTGGCGATAACCGCGCCGGGAACCGCGGCGACGAGCGCGCCCGATGGCAGCACAGCGAGGGCGTGCAAGCCGTCGCGCATCAGGCGGGCGGTAAAACGGTTTGCCACCGAGAGCCTGCGGGACCACGGTGGGTGGAATTCCCCTGCACTTTGCCAGTGCAGAACCCCGGGAAAGTTTCCCATCTTGGCGCAAAACAAGCGGTAGCGGCGGGATGCATAGAGAAGATCGCCGTCCCAGGCTAGCACGCGCATACCCGGCAGACGAGCCCGGCGAATCAGGTTGCCGGTAGTACTTTGGTCGGGCGATGAAGGTGGAGTCATCCGCGGCATCAGGGGAAGAAGGTCTTCATGCAAAAACAGCTTCCTCCGGACTTCTCGAATTCCGAAGTATCCACGATGACGGCAGTCAAGCCCTCCTGGCGTAGGATTGCCTCCAGCTGGGGCGTCATGCGTGGCGTGATGTAGCGATTATTCAAAACGATTCCGTTGCCCATGAAGTGGTGGGCCTCCTGGGCGTCGAGCAGGTGAACGCGTTTCCAGTGCTTGTGAAGGGCCGCCAGAGACTCGGCGGAAAAGGCCCCGGCGAAGAGGAGGGCAGCGTCATCGTTCAGCGGGCAGAGACAAGTATCGAGGTGATAGCAATAGTGGTCGATAAGGTGGAGGGGTACGACCTCAATTCCCATTTCGGACATGGCCAGAGCAAACTTTTCAATCGCGCTGCGGGTGCTGCGGAATCCGTAGCCCGCGTAGATTCGGGATCCGTCCGGGTGCCAGAGCAAATCGCCGTGGCCTTCGAGGAAGTCGTCGTGGGCGAATGCAATATCGATAATGCGGAAATTGCGCGCGCGGAACCATTGCGTGAAGTATTCGACCTCACGATGACGTGAAGGATAGACCATACGACTGGGAACAACGAACTTTCCGTATCCGGGCTTTTCGCCAACAAAAACCTGATTCGCCGCGAAGACCATGTCTTCCAGTCCCACGACCGGATCGATGGTGTGAATCTCGCATCCATTCTGTTGCAAGACGCTACAGAAATTCTCCCACTGGGTGCGTGCTTTCGCCCGGTCCACGATGCTTTCTTTGGACATGTAGGGATTTTTCTGATCGACAACATCAAAATAATCCGGCGGACACACCAGGACCTTGGGCATGACAAGCAGATGGTAGTCCCGCGAGGGAATGCAGGCAAGGAGAGCGCCTTGGACCCGGCGGTTGGTGCCGAGATGTCGGCAAAGGAGGGGGTCCAACGGCAAGAGGCGCATTCAACCTTTCGCGTTCATGCTCAGAGGACTCTTGGCATCAGAACTGCAACGGATAGAGATTCTATGCTCGGAGCTTTCTGTTCCACCGAGCGGAAAGAAAACAGCCATGCTGAGTCGATGCGCCAATTCGCAATGCGGCAAGCCCTTCCTGAAGCTGCGAGAAGGCAAACTCTTCCTGGTGGAACTGGACCGGGTAATGAAGGCGGGGGAGACGGTACCGCCTCCGTTTGTTCGCGCTCGACAACAGCAGAGGCTGGTGGAGCACTTCTGGCTGTGCGATGAGTGCGCAATCCGGTGGACGTTGCTCTATGATCGCGAACACGGCGTTACCCTGATGCCGTTGCGACGTTCCATGGGAAAGGCGTCCCCGGCCGAGATTCTGGAAACCGGAGCCGCCTAGGCCGCTCACGCGATCCCCTGGTCCAAGTGGCTGGGGAGAACTGGAACATCACGGGGAAACCTCGCGCCACCTGGCAAAGTGGAAGAAGTCGAGCACAAGGCAAAAAACCGCCGGGCATCGGACCGGGGCTGGTTCACCTTGCGTCCGATATCCGGCGGCTGTCACCCGAGCGATCGAGTCAACCTCAGGTTACTGCTTAAAGAACGCGGCGTTCTTCTCTATGAATTCCTTCTTCTCATCCGGCACGTCATCCAGAGCATGGATGGAGTCGGAGGTACAAGCGGGCACACAGGCGCCGCAGTCGATGCATCCCTCGGGATCCACGTACATCTGAGTGGCGGCCTCGAAGCCGGGCTCGTCGGTCTTCGGATGAATGCAATCGGTGGGGCAAACCTCAACGCACAGGGAATCTTTGATGCAGGAATCGGTAATTACATAAGCCATGAGGAATCAGTCTCCGCTAAATGAAATGAGCACTTCCATCCCGCTCAAGAATGAGTGTAAGAAGCGAAGGCGGGGGGAGCGGTGACTGCGGTCACAGGCTGGTGTGCGTGATGCGACGAGAATCCAGCCTGCAATGATCCGGGGGAGGAGAGGCAATGGCGGATGATGAGGATCACGATGAACTGTGACCGGGGTCACAGAAATGCACCGGGATTGGGAATTAAATAGTCACAATTGAACTAGGCCTTCTAGTCATAGGATCGCCCGGCTCCAACCCACAGAACCCCACATGCCGTTACCCCAGACGGCGGGAGCCGGGCGCTTGAAGGCTACGAAGAACCTCCCCCTTCTCCCCATAGCCAGCAACTTCTACTGATCGTCCTGCTGATTGTCGCTGCGGTTGTGTCTCTGGCGACACGGGCGTGGCATCGGCGCCACGCTTACTCCTTCCTCCTTTCGGGATAACCCAATGTTTACAGCGACATACGATCTGGGCTTTACGGTGCCCTGTGAATAGCGCGTTTCTCAGGAGGATGTATGCAGATGGCAATCACATTCATGGCGGTGGTCGGGGGAATGGTCTTCTCGCTGGCGGTAGCTCTGCTGGCGGAGGAATTGATTTTTGGGCAGGTATTCCGGCTGTTCTTTGCCCGCCAGGCGGAAGCGGTGAAGGCAGGACAGAAGCGCTAAGGCGCAAAGGAGAACGACCATGCTGGTACTGCGAAATATGCTGATGTATGGCGGCTTTGGGATGATCGTGGTGGCGGTGGGCATCCTGGGCTACGACTTGTATCTCGAGGTGCTCTATCGAAGGGCGCTGGCCACTCCCGGTATAGCGTCTGTCCCGACCGCTCCGGTTTGGCGCTGGCGCAGTTCGCTGGCACTCCTGCTATTGGCGTGGGGACCGATCCTGGTGGCGTGCAGCATCGTCGTGGTTCCGAGCGGAATGGCGGGGATTCGCGTAAGCCAAAGCAGCGGGACCAGGCCCGGGACCCTGTATCCCGGGGTGCATCTGATCGTACCCCTGGTGGAGGATGTGGCGATGTTCGATATTCGCGATCAGGTATTCACCACCGGCGCCCTCGACGACGGAAAGGCCGCTGCGGCAAAGGGTTCATCCAAACCGCAACTTCTGGATGTCCAGGCCAAGGAAGGACTGACCCTGGGGCTGGCCATCACGGTGCGATACCGGCTGGATGCCCGACACCTGGACTACATCCAGAGCAACCTGCCGCGCCCCGTGGAAAAGGAAATTGTGCCTCCGGTGGTGGCCAGCGTGTGGCGCGACATCGTGCCGCACTACACGGTGCGAGACGTCTTTTCGGCGAAACGCGAGGAGGTCAGACAGCGGGCGGCGGGCCTCATCACGCAGAAACTCGCAGCGGACGGCATCGTGGTGAAGGAAGTCATGCTGCGCGACATTCAACTGCCCGAGGAGTATGCCAAGGGATTAGAGAGCCTCCTGCTGAAAGAACAGGAAAATGATCAGATGGGCGTGGAAACGGAACTGAAGCAGAAGCAGGTCAGGATTGCCGAGTTGGAGGCGGAAGCCAACAAGGTTCAACAGGTCAAGCGTGCCGAGGGAGACGCCAGGGTCCGCGTACTGCAGGCCAAAGGAGAAGCCGACGCCATGCAGTACACCCTGCCGTTGAAGGAGAAACAGATTCAGCAGAGCAAGCTGGAAGCGGCGGCGCGCAAGGAGGCGACGATCCAGAACGCGGAAGCCTCGGCGCAAGCTAAGGTCATCGACAGCAAAGCTGAAACCGAACGCCGGAAGCTGCTGGCTGAGGCAGAGGCGGATCGCATTCGGGTGACGGCATCGGCCGACGCCGAGCGGATGCGCAGCGAGGCCGCCATTCTGAAGCAGAATCCTCTGCTGATCAACAAAATCGTGGCGGAGCGCTTGTCCGACAAACTGCAGATCATGATGGTACCGGCCGACGGCAAGTTCTTCTTCGCCAATGACGTGCTGCGCAGCATGAACATGACGAACCAGGGCAGCCAGAGTGAACCGGGAGAAGCGCAACCACGCTAGGGAGGCTCTGATTAAGTATCGCAAGGGAAGACACAAGGTCCCTCGACTGCGCAGAATTGCCGAAAAACGGCAATTCTGCTTCGCTCGGGATGACAGGTACGAATTTGATCAGAGATTCCCCTAAGTCACGCTAACGTCTTCCGTCCTTGCCGCCAGGCGAGCGCAGGGACGGGTCCTGGGCGCAGCGTATCCGCGCGGCGGCGGTGTCCAAACAGTACAGAGGCGGGAGCGGGGCGGGATGAGACAGGCAATTTATAATTCGATCATTCCAGAAATCATTTTGAAATCGGTGCAGCGTGGTCCTGGCCCGGCATTCGTATTCCGCCGTGGCGGGTTGGCGCTGTGTTGCCTCATGGCCGTGAGCTCGCTGCCGGCCTTGACCGCAGATTGGAGTGCGGCAGAACAGCAACTGGCCCACAAGATCGTGGCAGTTACCGGCCCAGGTGCGGCTGCCATGTCGGTGCAGAACCGCTCATCGCTGGGCCGACGGGATAGCGACATCGTGCAAAACGGCCTGCAAAGCGCGCTGGCGCAGGCCGGCGTGCGACTGGTGAACGGCGAGCAGGCAGCCGCGTCGATCACGCTCTCGCTGTCGGAGAACGAATTCTCTTATGTGTGGGTTGCGGAGATCCGGCAGGGCAACGCCGACGCCGCCGTTGTCATGGTTTCGGTTCCACGGCCGGCAGCGACCGCCAGGGCGGCCGATTCGATGCCGATGACAGTGCGAAAGACGCTTCTGTGGAGCGGACGTGACCGCATCCTCGATGTGGCCATCGTGGAAGGAAATGAAAATCCCTCCCGGATTGCGGTGCTCAGTGCCTCGAATATCTCGTTCTACAGGAATTTGGCGGGAAAGTGGCAAGCCGAACAGTCGGTGGCTATCAATCATGTTCAGCCGTGGCCGCTGGATCTGCGCGGCAGGCTGCTTTGGACAAAGGATCATGCGCTGGAGGCCTACCTTCCGGGAGTAATCTGCCGTGGCGCAGCGATGGGCAACTCGCCTCTGAACTGCCGGGAGAGCGACGATCCATGGCCACTGGCCGCGACCGCGAATCCCTCCAGTCCGTTTCTGGCCGGATTCTTTGCCTCACGGCGCAACTTCTTCACCGGCGTGATCAGGCCGGCGATAGGCAAGTTCAATACGGTAACGAAGTTCTATTCCGCCGCCTTCGTACCTCGGGAGAAATACACACTCTGGCTGTTTGCCGCCGCGGATGGAAACGTACATCTGATCGATGGAATTCGCGATCAGACGTCGGCGATGGAATGGGGCAGCGCCATCGCTACCGTGAGAACGCCGTGCGGAGCGGGATGGCAAGTGCTGGCGCCCAGTGGGGGCGCGGGTAAGGACGATTCGGTGCGGGCTTATGAGTTTCCCGATCGCGACCCGGTGGCCGTGAGCGCGGCGGTGGAGTTCCCGGGCGCGATCTCGGAATTGTGGACCGAGTCAAGCGGGGATAGCGCAATCGCGATCGTAAAGAATCGAGAAACTGGGAGCTATGAAGCGTTCCGGCTGGCGATGGCGTGTAATTAGTGTTCTCCTGACGGTGGCGTCGGCAGCCAACGCGGCTACGCGTCCGCAGTATGGCGGAACTTTGCGCGTAGCCATGCGGGCCAGCCCTTCGTCTCTGGATCCGGCCGAGATCTCCGAAGCCATTGGAGGCCGCAATGTGACCGCGCTGATCTTCGACAGGCTGGTGACCACGGGTGCGGACGGGCGTGTACAGGGGGCCTTGGCGGAGTCCTGGGAAATCTCACCCGCAGATCAGCGGGTTCAAATCCGCCTGCGGCCGAATGTAAAGTTTCACGACGGCAGCCCGCTCACTGCCGAGGCTGCGGCCGCTTCCCTACGCAAGGGGAATCCGGGGTGGACCGTTACGCCCGCGGGAGATCTTGTGATCATCGAGCCGGGAGTTTCGGCAGACGAACTCCTGCAAGTCCTCGCGCTGCCGCGCAATGCGATTGCGAAGCGGGATTCGGGCAACAACATCAGCGGGACCGGTCCGTTTCGCGTGGCTGACTGGCAGGCCGGGAAAAAGTTGACGCTGGCAGCGAATGAAGATTATTGGGCGGGACGGCCGTTTCTGGACCAAATCGAAATCGAAATGGGGCGAAGCTTCCGCGATCAGATGAATGCACTCGAGAGCGGCAGAGCCCAACTGGTGGAAGTGGCGCCGGAACAGGTGCGCCGGCTGGGTGCACCGCGTTACGAAGTGCTACAGTCCAGTCCCGTGGAACTGGTGGCGTTGAGATTCGCCGGGGACGCGGCCTCGGTGCAACAGAAGAATGTTCGCGACGCCCTGCGCTTCAGCCTCGAGCGCCATTCGATGCACACGGTGCTGCTGCAGGGTGCGGGACAGGCCTCGGCCAGTCTGCTGCCCCTGTGGATGAGCGGTTATGCATTCGTATTTCCCACGGAGGCAGACCTCGCTCGAGCCCGCCAGTTGAGGGATCAGGTTCCGGGAGCTCCTAGCCTGATGATCGGCTACGACAATAATGATCCCATGGCAAGATTGCTGGCGGAGCGCATCGCGCTGAATGCCAAAGATGCCGGACTCTGGGTGCAATTGAATGCGGAGGGCGAGGAGTTGCGCCTGCTGCGGATTCCGCTGGCTTCTTCCAATCCCCGAACGGCGCTGGAATCTCTCAACCGCCAACTGGGATTGCCGGCAATCGCGGGCAAGTCGCAGTCCATCGAAGACCTCTTCAGCGCTGAACAGACGGCATTGGCGAGCGGGCGCGTGATCCCGCTGTTCCATCTGCCGCTGGCGTACGCCTGCGCCGCCAGTGTTCGGGATTGGGCCGTCGCCCCCGATGGTAGCCTGAGTCTGGTCAATGCATGGCTGAAGAGTCAGCAGCCATGAGCCTCCGGCGAAAACTTCTGGCGGTGTTTGCCCTCACCGTTTTGCTGACCGTGACGGGAGTGGCCTGGCTCATTCAGGCCGTGACGCGAAATGCATTCGAGAAAGATGAAAATCGGCGCACAGCGGCCTTGGTCAGCCAGTTTCAGAGTGAGTTCAATCGACAAGGGGAGGAGGTCGTCCGGCGCGTAGACCGGGTGGCGGGTTCAGAGGCTTTGACGCGCATGGCAGCAGCCCTCGGGGGAGCGAGCGTCGAATCGGCAGAGTATCTGGAACTGGCGCGCAGCCTGGCGGAGAGTCATCAACTCGATTTCCTCGAAGTGCTCGACTGGCGCGGAAACATCGTATCCTCGGCGCAGTGGCCGGCGAAGTATGGATATCCCGACACGGCGTTTGAGACCCTTGCGGCTTCCGCCGCGCAGAGCGCGTTCCTGAAATTGGAGGAAATGCAGGACTCGTCGGCGCTGGGTCTGTTTGCAGTGCGCACAACGCGGTCCGCAGAACATCCGGTCTACGTCGCCGGGGGCCGGCGCCTGGACAAGGAATTCCTCTCCGCTCTGAATCTGGCTCCTGATGTGCGCGTCCTGCTTTATCAGAATCGTGACCAGCAGTTTGCCGCGGATCTGCTGATCGATCCTTCGTCATCCAGCACTCTGGAGAGGGCCGGGCCTGCGGAGAAGCTTGCTCCCCTGGTGCAGGCGGTGAGGCGTTCTGACCGGGAAATGTCGGCGATTGTGAACTGGTCGTCTGCTGAGGAGGACCAAGAGGTGTTTCACGCCATTCCTTTGCGGGGTGTGGCCAAGGATCGTCCGCTGTTGGGGATTTTGCTGGTCGGGCATTCGCGGCGGTCGTATGTTGAACTGAAGCATCGCATACGGGATGCCGCGCTGCTGGCGGGGGGCGGAGGCATCGTTCTGGCCGTCCTGCTGGGAAGCTGGGCCGCGGCTCGCGTGACTCGTCCGGTGGAAGAATTGGCCGCTGCGGCGCAGGAGGTCGCCGTCGGGCGGTGGGGCACAAGGGTGGAAGTACGCGGCCACGATGAAGTGGCGCAACTCGCCGCCTCCTTCAATCAGATGACGACGAAGTTGCTCGCGCAAAAAGAGCGCCTGGTGCAAGCCGAGAGAGTAGCGGCGTGGCGCGAACTGGCGAGACGACTGGCGCATGAACTTAAGAATCCTCTCTTCCCTCTCCAACTCACGGTCGAGAATCTGATGCGGGCGCGAAACCAGACCCCCGAACAATTCGACGAAGTCTTCCGCGAAAGTTCCCAGACTCTGCTGGCCGAGATTGCAAATTTGAAGGGAATTATCGCGAGATTCAGCGAGTTCTCGAAGATGCCTGCCCCGCAATTGCAGGCCGTGGACGTAAACGAGGTGCTGGGAGGCGTAGCGCAGTTGTTCCAGGCACAATTCAAGGTGCCGGGGAAAGCGGCTGTTGAGTGCAGGCTGGAGTTGGACGGAAAGATCCAGCGGATCGCGGCCGATCCAGAACTGCTGCATCGCGCCCTTTCCAATCTCGTGCTCAACGCGCTGGATGCCATGCCCAGCGGGGGAACGCTCACACTGCGCAGCCGCCGCGAGAATCAGAAAGTTGTGGTCGAAGTCGCCGATACGGGATCGGGGCTTACGCCCGAAGAGTGCGAGCGCATCTTCACGCCCTATTACACGAGCAAGCAGCACGGAACCGGGCTTGGGCTGGCTATTGTTCAATCCGTAATATCCGACCACCAGGGCAGAATCAACGTGCGAAGCGAACCGGGGAAAGGAAGTACCTTTGTGATCGAATTGCCGGAAAACGGCGGGGCATTGGGCGGCGAAAGAAGTCCGCGGGACAAGACCGTGCCTGTGCGCGGCTGATTCAGGAGGACAGTTGCCATCGAAAGCACACTTGCTGATCGTAGACGATGAGGCCAACACGCTAGCCTCGCTGTCGCGCGCATTCCGTCTCGGTGGACACGAGGCCACCGTTTGCGACAACGCGGCCAAGGCGCTGGAACTGGCAAAGGCGCAAAAGTTCGATCTCATTCTGTCGGACGTGGTAATGCCAGGAAAAGACGGACTGGCGCTGCTGGAGGAACTGAAGCAGCAAGGAGTGACGGCGCCGGTGGTGATGATGTCGGGCCAGGCGCACATCGAAATGGCAGTGAAAGCCACGCGCCTGGGAGCGCTCGATTTCCTGGAGAAGCCGATCTCCACCGACAAGTTACTGCTTACCGTGGACAACGCGCTTAAATTGCAGCGGCTCGAAAGTGAGAACCGGCAATTAAGGCAGCGCCTGGGAAAGCATGAAATTGTGTGGAAGGGCGACGCGATGCGGCGCGTGATGGGGCAACTGGAGCGGGTTGCGGCCAGCGAGGCCCGCGTGTGCATCCTGGGAGAGACTGGAACCGGCAAGGAACTGGTAGCGCGCACTATACACGAGCGCAGCCCGCGCTC
The DNA here is from genome assembly GCA_035651855.1 of Candidatus Sulfotelmatobacter sp. GTDB lineage: Bacteria > Acidobacteriota > Terriglobia > Terriglobales > Acidobacteriaceae > Sulfotelmatobacter. Next base: position 8,381 of record DASREX010000020.1, on the reverse strand, counting down.
GGGCGGTCCGTTTGTGACCTTGAATTGCGCGGCAGTGCCGGCCGAGTTGATCGAATCGGAATTGTTCGGACACGAGAAGGGATCGTTCACCGGCGCCTCGGGGCGGCACATCGGGAAGTTTGAGCAAGCCGACCGGGGAACAATTTTTCTAGACGAGATCGGGGACATGCCGCTCAACATGCAGGCAAAGCTTTTGCGAGTGCTGGAGGAAGGCGAGATCGAAAGAATCGGCGGGGAGAAACCGATTGCCGTCAATGTGCGGGTGGTGGTCGCAACCCACCGCGATCTGGAAGCGCGCGTACGCGAGGAAAAGTTCCGGCAGGATTTATTTCATCGAATCTATGTCTTTCCCCTGGCGCTGCCGCCCTTACGGGAGCGTCGTGAAGACATTCCTGCATTGGTGGAGCACTTCGCGGCGCAAGTGTGCGCGCAGAACGGATGGAAGCCAGTTCCCTTCTCCGACGACGCCATCAAAGCGCTGCAATCTCACTCCTGGCCGGGCAACATTCGCGAACTGCGGAACATGGTGGAGCGATTGATGTTGCTGGCCACCGAGGGGCAGGTTGATGGGGCGACCGTGCAGATGGCTTTCCCGCGAGGTGGAACAGCGGCGGCCACGGGGAGCGGATCTGGACCTCTGGCGGACCGGGTAGCATCGTTTGAGCGCGAGGTCATTCTGGCGGAAGTGAAGCGCAGCCACAACAACATGAGCCTGGCGGCGAAAACGCTTGGCCTCGAACGCAGTCACCTGTATAAGAAGGCGGAACAACTCGGAATCGATCTGAGCGCCCTGCGCAGGGAAGCGGGCGGAACAGAGTGACTCCGGGTCAGCGCTGACTGCGAGCGGAGACCGCTTTGCTCAAGTTTCCCTTCATCCTTTTCCTTTCCTTTTTACTTTTCAGCGCGGCTGCCGCGATGGAACCGCCCTCCGCTCCAACTTACCGGGTTCGCATGGAGCAGGCGCGGATTCCCATGAAAGACGGGGTGCGGCTGGCGGCTACCTTGTACATGCCGGAAGCTAAAGGTGGGGAGAAGTTTCCTGCCCTGCTGGAATACCTTCCGTACCGCAAGGATGACGGCACGGCGGCGGAGGATTATCCCAAGCACACCTACTTTGCGCACCGGGGATACGTGAGCGTGCGCGTCGACATACGGGGATTCGGCGCCAGCGAGGGCACTCCTCCAGAGCGCGAGTACTCGGAGCAGGAGCAACAGGACGGGGAACAGGTGATCGCCTGGCTGGCGCATCAGCCCTGGTCCAACGGCAACGTGGGTATGTTTGGAATTTCCTGGGGAGGATTCACCGCGCTGCAAATGGCGATGCGGCATGCGCCGGGGCTGAAGGCCATCATTGCGGTCCACGCCACCGCGGAACTCTTTCACGATGACGTGCACTATATCGACGGCATGGCGCACATCGATGAATTCGAATTGAATATGGACATGGCACAGGGCTGGGCGGGAGCGCCGGACTATGCTGTCGAGGAAAAGGCGCTGCGGCCGCGCTTCGATTCGCCGCCATGGTCGCTCCTCTATTTGAGGCATCAGCATGACGGCCCTTTCTGGCGCGACCGTGTTCGCCCCTTGAGTGAGATCACTATTCCCAGTTTCCTGATCGGCGGCCTGCAGGACGGATATCGCGACAACATTCCCGACATGCTGACGCAGTCGAAGGCGCCCATCAAAGCGATTGTGGGGCCGTGGAATCACTCTTTCCCAAACGACGCGGACTTCGGTCCGCGCGTGGAATGGCGCGATCACGCAGTGCGCTGGTTCGATCACTGGCTGAAGGGACGCGACACGGGAGTGGAAAACGATCCGCGGCTGGTGATTTACATGCAGCATTGGCATCCGCCGGATCCCAATTTGCAGGAAGTGCCCGGGGAATGGCGGAGAGAAGAGGTGTGGCCTCCGGCGAACACACAGAGACAAACTTTGTTTTTCGAAGGCAATCACATGCTGTCCGACTCGGTAGCGGGAAGGGGCAGCCATCAGCTCAAATACGTTCCTACCGCCGGAGTGGAGGCGGGCTTCTGGTGGGGAGAACTGCTCAGCGATCCGCGCCCGGTAGATGCGTTCAGCCTGGTATACGATTCTGCGCCGCTGGAGAGTGAGATAGCGATTCTTGGCCGTCCGCGAGCGTTGCTGCGAGCCTCCGCTACTGCGAAACAGGCCAACTGGTTCGCGCGCCTTTCGGACGTGTCTCCCGACGGCACAGTAACGCAGATCACAGGCGCGGGAATCAATGGAGCACAACGCGAATCCATGACCGAACCGCGGGACCTGGAGCCCGACAAGGTTTATACATTGAACATCGAGATGCACCTGACTTCATGGGTATTTCAGAAGGGACATCGCATCCGGGTCGCGATTTCAAACGCGTTGTGGCCCATGGTATTGCCGACGCCTTACGCGATGACGACTTCCCTCGAATTGGGCGGCGAGGGCGGGTCGCGGCTTGTGCTGCCCGTTGTGCCGCTGCAAGGAACCCCGGCTCCGAACTTTTCTGCGCCTGAGCCGTTGGAACGCCGCACAGATATCAAGAGCGAAGGTTTTCCGTGGCCCGGCGAGTGGACCGTGGAACGCGACGAAGCGCACCAGAAAACAACCGTGCACTGGAAAGGAAAGGATGGTTCGACATATCCCTGGGGCACGCAGACCGATTTTGAGAGCCTGACCTACGAGGGAGATGATGGGCATCCGGAAACTTGCACGGTACAAGGCGAGGCGGAGAGCGTGTTTGCGCTGAAGGGCCGAACGCTGGTGTGGCGCGGACATCTGCTCGTGACCACCGATGAAAAGAATTTCTACTACAAATACACGCGGGAACTTCTGAGAGACGGCCAGATGTTCAAGACGAAGACCTGGCAGGAGAGCATCCCGCGAGATCATCAGTAGCAGGCGACGGTGCCGGGCCGATTGCGGCGGGCTACGTCTCGACGAGCACGGGTGTTTGGGCTTTCAGGTCGGCAGCAAGCAAACGGTGGAAGAGTTGCTCTCCGGCTTCGCGGCGCACCGACAACCGGCCCGCTCCGTAGGCCCGCGACTTGAGGCCGCGCTGCACATCCTCACAGATGCCGAGATCCTCATCCTGCACCCGATTGCCGACGTTGACCGATTCGGTGTTGTAGGCGCGGCGGGACTCGCTCACATCGCTGAAATAGAAATCAAAGATGACGGTGCAGTGGTCGGCATCGACGGGAATCACATAGTTTGTATCCATGTATCCCTGGTAGCAGTTGATCATCAGGTTGGGATATTGCCAGAAATACCAGGCGCGGTCGCCCTGACGCGTAGCTGCGGTGGCGGCGTCCTCATTGGACGACACCATGGGACTCGACTGCAGGCAGTACCGGTCCTCGTTCTCGATGGTGTACTGCTTGTAGTCGAGGACGGAACTGAGGCCCTTGTGCAGGTGAGGAACGTGATACCCACCGTCCAGATAATTGTCTACGAAAACCTTCCAGTTACAGTGAATGTCATAGGTGCGGCGATCGAAGTAATGCAACTGGCTGATCTTGAGGGGAGCCACGCGCTTCACCAGACCGCCGAGGAATTCGTGTAACGGAACAGCATCGGGATCAAGATTCACAAACACGAAGCATTCCCAGGTTTCGACTCGAATGGGGAGCAGGCCGTTGTCGGCGCGTTCGAAATTCTCGACTCCCTCGAACTCGGGCATGCCTTTGAGGGATCCATCCAGACCGTACTTCCAGCCGTGATAGGGGCACTGCAAGATGGAGGCAGTCCCGCACGGCTGGGTGACGACCGCGGCCGCATGGTGACGGCAGACATTATAAAACGCCCGCAGCGCCCCATCGCTTCCGCGGACGACCACGATGGGCTCTCCTGCCAGCCTGGCGCTCACGAAGTCTCCAGCATTCTGCAGTTGGCTGGTTCGAGCGACGAGTTGCCACGTTTTGCTGAAAACGTTGAGGCGTTCGAGTTCGGCGATCCGCGGATCGGTGTACCAGGACGCGGGGATCGTCGATGCCTCGGACAGAGGCGCACGATCGTTATAGCTGGACAGGATTTGCTCGATGGATGCTGGCATGCTCATCAACTCCCCAGATGAAAATTTATCAACGGCGGTGATTCCCGCGCGAGCGGTTTGCCGAGCGAGGAACCGCGGGCGGGGCGCCGATCGCGCGCTGCAGCACGGAAACAAACTGCTGAATGCGGGCTTCCTTTTTCTCGGACAACTCGCCCGGCCGGCGGAACAGGCCGGGATCGAGTTCAGCCGTCAGCAGGGCATCCTGAAAGCGCTCGACCATCCAATCGATGATGGAAACGATCATCTCAATATCCAGGTCGTCGCGCAGTTCGCCTCGCTCCAGGCCGAAGCGCACGAAACTGACGGTCCCATAGGGATCTTCGCTCAGCAGAAAACGGTTGATCTCGCGCTTGAGCACCAGGTCCGTGCCGTAATTGCCCAGCAGAGAAATGCGGTACGGAATCCAGTCTTCGTGCAGCAGGTGCTCGGTGCGCACCAGCCAGTAGCGGAGCACTTCGAAAAAGCCCGCCTGGCGCACATCCGGGGGCGCATCCAGATATTTTGCGAAGGAGCGCACCGCCCGTTTGTAGACCTCAAAGAAGAGCCCATCCTTGCTGCCGAAGTGCTGGAAGATCGAACCTTTGGCGATACCCAGCGCGATGGCGATGTCTCCCACGCGGGCGTCGTGATAGCCGTGCTCGGCAAAATGTTTCGTGGCGGCTTCCACGATGCGGCTGCGCTTGGCCTCCGACCGAGGGCGCAGTTCGAACTGCCGCTGGTAAAGCGGAGGTGCGGACCGATTGCTGGCGATTCCCGGCATGACGTGACTTTGAGTCACGACAGCATAACCAAAGAAGATTGCGGTTTCAACTTCATTTTTACGACTATTTAGGGTAGTTTTGTTCGATTCTGAAGCAACGCATTGACCGTGAGTCATCCAACTTCAACTCGCCTCTACGACGCCGCCGTGATCGGCGCCGGGCACAACGGACTGACCGCGGCCGCCTATCTGGCGCGTGCGGGGCTTTCGACCGTGGTGTTGGAACGGCGCGAGATCGTGGGCGGCTGTTGCGTGACCGAGGAGATTGCGCCGGGTTGCCGGGCGTCGACTACGTCCTACGTCGCAAGCATGCTGCGCTCCGAGGTGATCTCGGAGTTGCGGCTGGCGGACTACGGACTGCGCATGATCCCGTGTGATCCGGCGATCCAGGTACCCTTCCCCGACGGGCAGGTAGTTCCGTGGTGGGCTGACCGCGACCGGGCGCAACAGGAGTTCTCGAAACTTTCTGCTAAAGATGCGGCGCGTTTTGTGGAAGTCGATGACCGGTTGAAAAAGCTGGCCCGCTACCTGCAGCCTTTTTTTCTGGAACCGCCTCCCGAGATCGACACCTCGAGCCTGAAAGGCTGGAGCGACCTGTTCCGCGCGGGCAAGCGGTTTCGGGGAATCTCCCACGCGGAGATCGCACAGCTGGTTTCGTTCCTGACAGGCAGTCTTGGCGAATTTCTCGATCAGAATTATGAGACCGAGAAGATGAAGACCATGTTTCTGGCCAACAACGTGTACGGCAAACATGGCGGGCCTTACCAGCCGGGAACCGCGATCGGGCTTCTGTTTCACCTGCTCAGCGGCGGTGAGCACGACCTGCAGGGTTTCTACGGTCACGTCATGGGCGGCATGGGATCGATCACGCAGGCCATGGCCGCAGCAGGAAAGAAACTTGGAGTAGAAATCCGCACCAGCGCGCCAGTGGCCCATATCGAGGTACGGAACGGGCGGGCCCGCGGAATTGTGCTGGAGGACGGGACCGAGCTTCGAGCTCGCGTGGTGCTATCCAACACCGATCCCAAACGAACTTTTCTGGGCTTTCTCGATAGCAAGGACCTTTCCGAAGATTTCCTGTCCGCTGTTCGCGGAATCAAAATGCAGGGCCCCAGCGCCAAAGTGAATATGGTGTTGGCCGAGGAGCCGCGCTTCACAGGAACTTCCACAAAAGCGACGCCGCTGGAGCGGACTTTCTACACCCTGGTCCCCTCGCTCGAGTTCGCCGAGCGTTGCTATGACATCGCCAAGTTCGGGGAGATCCCAGAGGAGTTGTGGGTGGACTGCGTGGTGTCTTCGAATGCGGATGCGTCACTTGCTCCCTCCGGCAAGCACATCCTCACCTGCTTCGTGCAGTATGTGCCCTACCATTTGCGTCAAGGCACGTGGGACCAAAACCGCGAACTGCTGGGCGACCGGGTGGTGAAAAAGATCGCTGAATATGCGCCCAATGTCCCGAACGCAATTGTGGCGCGGCAGGTTCTGACCCCGCTCGACCTGGAGCGGACGTACGGATTGACAGAGGGCAACATTTTTCATGGTGACCTGCGGCTGGAGCAACTGTTTTTCATGCGGCCGGTGCCAGGCTGGGCGCAGTACCGGACGCCGATAGAAGGACTGTATCTTTGCGGGGCCGGGGCACATCCCGGCGGCGGGGTCACGGGAGCACCCGGCCGCAACGCGGCTCATCAGGCATTGCGCGACTGGAAGAAAGGACGATTGCGGGAGGGGGTGGCATGACTCTGGAATCAGCAGGCACGCAGCTGCCGGGAACTGCCGACATCGTAATTCTTGGCGCGGGAGTCATGGGCACATCCATCGCCTTTCAACTGGCCAAGCGAAAAGCAGGCAAGATCATGGTCATCGACAAGGACCACGTGGGGCGCGGGGGCAGCGGGCGCTCATCCGCGCTCATTCGCATGCACTACACTTTCGCTCCCGAGGTGCAACTGGCGCAGTTGAGTCTGCAGATGTTCCAGAACTGGAGCGAGATCGTTGGAGCGCCCGGGGATTTCCGCAAGACAGGCTTCGTTCGCATCGTTCATCCGAAGGAAGCCGCGAAGCTGAAGGCCAATGTCCAGATGCAACAGGAGCTGGGGGTAAAGGTGGAATTGATCGACCAGCGGCAACTGCAGGAATTGGAGCCCGACTGGAAGGTCGATGATGTAGACATCGCCGCCTATGAACCGGACTCGGGATACGGGGACGGCGCCGGCGTTGCCGGAGACTTTCTCAGCGCGGCACGCGATCTGGGAGCCACGTATCTGTCTCGAACGCAGGTCACATCATTGCTTGTCAAGGAACACAGATCGCGGGAGTAGTGACCCCGCAAGGAACCATTTCGTCCAATACGGTGATCGCAGCAACCGGGCCCTGGACGCGGCCTCTGGTGCGGCAGGCGGGTTATGACCTGCCCATCGAATGCGAATACCACCAGGTCGCGATCCTGCGCAACCCGCCCGACATGAAGGGCGGGGGGTGCGCCTGCATCGACTCGGTAACCGCGACTTATTTTCGATCTGACGCGCATGACAAGTTCCTGGCGGGAGATTTTTACGGCACGCGTCCGGTTGATCCCGACAATTTTCCCCAGAGCGCAGCCGCAGAGTCGCTGGAAGAAATCATCGAGCGCACTGCCCGGCGAGTTCCGAAGCTGGAGGATGCCGAGGTCATGCGGGGAGTCACCGGCGTCTATGACGTCACGCCCGACTCGCGCCCCCTGCTGGGCGAGATCCCAGGAATCGACGGCTTGTATGTCTGCGCTGGATTTTCCGGAATGGGCTTCAAGATTTCGCCGGCAATCGGCGTGGTCATGAGCGAGTTGTTCCTAGACGGAAAGAGCAAGACCGTCGACATCACCGCATTCCGGCCCAGCCGCTTCGCAGAGAATCAGCCCATCAAGGCAAATTACGAATATATCGACGACTAGCAATCAGGAGACAGTATGAAAAAGAAAGGCATTCTGGAACGCTTGAAGGAAGGCCCCGTACTGGGTGACGGAGGCTACCTGCTGGAACTGGAAAAACGCGGCTGGGTGCGCGCGGGTCCGTTCACGCCGGAAGTCGCGCTGACCTATCCCAACGCCCTTCGCGAACTGCACGTGGAGTTTCGCGAGGCGGGAGCCGAGGTTCTACAGGCTCTCACGTTCTATGCCAGCCGCGACAAGCTGGCAACCGTCGGCCTGGAAGATCGTCTGGAGGAACTCAACCGCTCCGCCGTTCGGGTGGCGCGGGAGGTGGCGGGGGAGCAATGCCTGGTGGCCGGGAATCTCAGCCTGACCTGGATGTACGAACCCAACAGCCCAAGCGCCGCCGACCGGGTCCGTAAGACATTTGACGAGCAACTGGCTGTGCAGGTCGATGAGGGGGTCGACTTCATTATCGGCGAGACATTCTCCTGGCTGGGAGAAGCTCTGATCGCGGTAGAGCGCGCAAAAAAGACGGGCCTGCCGACGATGGTCACCGTTTGTTTCGAAAATAAAGATGAGACGGCCGAAGGAAAGTCTGCCGCGGACGCGGCCAAAACTTTGTTCGACGCCGGAGCAGACATCGTGGGCATGAACTGCCT
>DASREX010000019.1:0-2999 GCA_035651855.1 Candidatus Sulfotelmatobacter sp. | reverse complement strand
TTTCTCCACTCCCGCCATGGTCCGCCCGGTTCGCCCGATTATATGCCCAATTGCGCAGGGAGCGCCTCAAATGTCCCCGTAAAGTTGGACGCGCCTCCGGTTTGCGGGGTTACCCAAGTCTTTGCGGTACTGACTGATAGTTGGATGAACCGCCCGGGAGCGGAGATTCCCCATTCGGCGACCGCTAGTTGCAAAAGCTTGGTCAATACGAGAACATACCCGTTTGCCTTCTAGTCCAGGTTCTCATAAGGAAGTGCCTAAAATGGCCAGTCGCCAGAAGTCTGCTCAAAACAAAGCTGTTACCGCGGGGATCCCGCCCGCCCGGGGCAAGTTGGGAGTAATGATCCCGGGGATGGGCGCAGTCGCCACCACTTTCGTGGCAGGCGTAGAAGCAGTTCGGAAAGGCATCGCGAGTCCAATTGGGTCGTTGACCCAGATGGGGACCATCCGGCTCGGCAAACGCACCGACGGCCGCTCGCCCAAGATCAAGGAATTCGTGCCTCTGGCCGGATTGCACGACCTGGTCTTTACCGGCTGGGACCCGTTCGAAGATGACATGTATACGGCCGCCCGTAAAGCCGGGGTGCTCGAAACCGGACTTCTGGACAAGGTCAAGCCGTTTCTCAGCTCCGTCCGGCCCCGGCCGGCGGTTTTCGACCGCAACTACGTCAAGAAGCTGGATGGCCACCACGTCAAGAAGGGCAAGAACAAGATGGAACTGGCCGAGCAGGTCCGCGACGACATTCGCGAGTTCAAGAAAAGCTCGGGAGCGTCGCGGCTGATCACCATCTGGTGCGGCTCGACGGAAATATTCCTGAAGCCCACGGCGGCACACCAGTCGGTCAAGGCTTTTGAAAAGGCCTTGCAGCAGAACGACGAGGCTATCGCGCCTTCCATGATTTACGCGTATGCCTCCCTGCTGGAAGGCGTACCGTTTGCCAATGGCGCCCCCAACCTGACGGTTGATATTCCGGTCATGCACGAGCTCTCCCGCCAGAACCAGGCCCCGATTTGCGGCAAGGACTTCAAGACCGGCCAGACGCTGATGAAGACGATCCTCGCTCCGGGGTTCAAGGCGCGCCTTCTGGGCATGGCAGGATGGTTCTCGACCAACATTCTGGGCAACCGCGACGGCGAAGTTTTGGATGATCCGGGTTCGTTCAAGACCAAGGAAGAGTCGAAGCTCTCAGTGCTTGAACACATCCTGCAGCCGGAGCTGTACCCGGAGCTCTACGGCAAGTTCAGCCACGTGGTGCGTATCAATTACTACCCTCCGCGCGGCGATAACAAAGAAGGCTGGGACAATATAGACATCTTCGGCTGGCTGGGCTATCCCATGCAGATCAAGGTGGACTTCCTCTGCCGGGACTCGATTCTGGCGGCGCCCATTGTTCTCGATCTGGTGTTGTTCCTGGACCTTGCCCGGCGCTGCTCAGAGCTCCGCGATATCGGCATCCAGGAGTGGCTCAGCTTCTACTTCAAATCGCCGATGACCGCGCCGGGGCTGTATCCCGAGCACGATCTGTTTATTCAGCTTATGAAGCTGAAAAATACCCTGCGGCATTTGAAGGGCGAGGAGCTGATCACGCACTTGGGCCTGGAGTATTACGACTGAGCCGAGTGGATGTGGCGCGGGCGCCCTCGCCCCGCGGTATGTTCGCCTAAGATCTTTAGATCTTTGGCGGCCGCTCGCCTTCGGCTTCGCTCGGCGGACGGGTCTGGAGACTCGTCCCTACATTCACGTCTGACCTCACGTCAGCTTCTTCTGCTTCTTGTACTCGTCAAACTCTCCAAGAAAGCGATCAATTTCTCTCTTCTGCAGATAGTACGGCGTGGACAACCGCAACTTGCTCGGTTCGCCGCCGCGAATGCGAATCTTGTGTTTGGACCACAGCCAATTCTCCAGGTCCATGCGCTGAATGGGCGGGACATTCACCGTCGCAATCGCGCATCGCAGCGCCGGGTCAGGCGAAGTCCAGGACTCCGCCCCGCGCTTCACCATCTCCCCGAGAACGTAATCGCACAGCTCGCGATGGCGGCGCTCGATCCGGTCCATTCCAATGTCGTTGGCGAGCTGAATCGCAGCTCGCAGACCCCACAGCGCTGGCACGTTGGATGACCCGATGCGCTGGAAACGCTCGGCCCGCAGCTTCGGCTCGTCCCAGCCCTCCGTGGCTATGGTGTTCCAGATGCGGTCAATCACTTCGTCGCGGACATACAGAAAGCCCGTCCCCTTGGGCGCCTGCAGCCACTTGTGCGGGCTGGAAGAATAGAGATCGCAGCCGATTTCGCGCAGGTTCAGCCTCATCATCCCGATCACATGGGCGCCATCCACGGCGGAAAGAATTCCCTTTGAACGGGCGAGGCCGCAGATTTCCTTCGCAGGCAAAACCACTCCGGTCACTGTCGTGATGTGGCTGAAAAAGATGACCCGCGTTCGGGGCGTGATGGCGCTGTCAAAAAGATTCAGCACTTGCGCCGCATCGCGGACCGGCTTGGGTAACGTGATCTTCTTTACGACGATCCCGTACCGCTTGGCCCGGAGCTGCCACGGCTGCTCACCGCCGGGATGCTCCTGGTCGGTCATCAGCACTTCGTCGCCGGCCTTCATGTCAATTCCATTGGCGATGTAGCTGTTGGCTTCAGTTGCGTTGCGCAGAAGGGCGATTTCGTCGCGGCTGCAACCAACGAATGCGGCCAGGGGATCGCGGAATTCGTTCCACGCGGCATATCCCCAGATGGGATAGTCCTCCGGGTCCTGCTGCGCCATTTTCTCGGTCTGCTGATATCCGTCAAAGACAGCGCGCAGCACGGGCGCAGGACTTGACCCGACCGTGCCGTTGTTCAGGTACACCTCGTCTTCGGGGATGAGGAATTGCTTGCGCAGTTCCGTCCAGTAGGCGTCGGGGTCCTTTTCGTACAGGGACGATGGCGGCCCCGGCGGAACTTTCTGCAGTTGAGCAAAGAGACCCCGCCGCAATGCCAGACCTGCAGCAATT
>DASREX010000018.1:0-76041 GCA_035651855.1 Candidatus Sulfotelmatobacter sp. | reverse complement strand
AGCCGTGACGCCCCCATCTTTGGGATTGGCCTATAAAGATCCACTTCCAATCTAGGGTTCAGCTAGAGGGAAGTCAATTTATTAGATGAAGACGACGGCCCCTAAGGTCCGGAAAGTAAATCCGTTGGGATTTTTTGTGTTACCTGTCGCGCAAGATCCTGGATCCATTGGACTTGAGCTTCACCGAGATCCCACTTGCGCTGCAAAGTATTCGGCTCAAAGGAGTTAGGGGTACAGCATTCTGTAATAAGGACTTTTACGCCGACGTCAAACATTGAGCTCACGATGCTTTTTGCATTCCGTCATGGCACTGACCGATCATAGCCCGACTTTGCGCTGTTCTGTTGCTGGGAGTAAGGGTCGTTCGTCAAGGATCGCACTATTGCATGTGGAAAACCGTCCGCCTACGTGCAGGAGTACCGATTCCCGCACTCGATCGTGCCAAAGTATTCGAGGCTCTTTTGGAACGACTGGTGAAATTCGAAAGCGGGCTAACGGCGGAGACTTTCTGACAGGCGGGCTTTGACTCCGGGCCATTCGGCGTCCAGGATGCTGAAGTACACGGTATCTCTGACTCGCGCGGAGTGTGTGATCAGGTGACGTCGCAGTGTTCCTTCCTCGTGGGCGCCGATGCGCAAGATGGCGTTGCGGGATCTCTGATTGAGCGCATCGGTCTTCAATTCGACGCGAATGCATTGCCAGACTTCGAAGGCGTGACGCAGCATCAGGTATTTCGCCTCGGTATTGACGGCTGTGCGCTGCCAGGCTGGTACGATCCAGGTGGATCCAATCTCGACTCTGCGATTGGCGCGATCGATGTTCATGAAGCGCGTGCTGCCGATGACACGCCCGGAAGATTTCTCCACCGTCGCAAAAACCACGGATTCACCGCGTTCCTGTTCCCCGCAGGCGTTTGCCACGAACCGGTCAAAGTCTTCGCGAGTACGCACGGAATAGGGAATCCAGCGGAAGATATCCTCGAGATGATCTTTTGCGGCCTCCCAGAACAAGCCGGCATGCTCGGGCCGGATCGGTTCCAGCCGGACGACGGCTCCCTCGAGGACCACGGGGAATTCAATCTGCAGAGGCGCCCACGTGATATTCATGAAGTTGTTTGGCTGCGCCAGTTTCAGGCATTATCTTGCATCTTGCGGCAATTTCGGGCATCTCTAGTAGGACGCGCTGCTGCGCCTGATGAATCGGGAACCCTGTCAACCTTACCTATGATGGCCTCATACGTCCAACACCGGGTGACGAACCGATCCTCGATATTTGCTTGCCGGGAGCTGTGCCAGTGAATGCGCACTGTCTCCCTTTCGCGCAAATCCCGCACACCACGCGACTTTTCAGCGATTTTTTAGACTACTCTCCTTCCGCCCACCCTTTTTACCCCCGATCACCGCGTTTAACCGAGTGGATGAGCGAAGAAGCTTCCAAGATATCGTACGATCCGGCTCGGCGGGCGCGCATTGCCCAGATTCTCGCGCGCCAGAACCAATCATGGCAGGCATCGGGCAAAACGCTGGCCAATCTTGAACGTCTGCGTAACGGCGCACTGGCGATCGTCACGGGGCAGCAGGTGGGGCTGTTCGGGGGGCCGATGTTTGCCATCTACAAGGCCCTGACTGCGGTCAAGCTGGCACAAGAAGCCACTGCCGCCGGAATCGATGCGGTGCCGGTTTTCTGGCTGGCCACTTACGATCACGACCTGGCGGAAGTAAATCACGTCTTCCTTCCGGCATCCGACGGCAGGTTGCAAACGCTAGCTACGCCGAGCCACGACGTGGCCGGCGCGCCCGTCAATGCGGTGCGTCTCGCGGATGAGATTTTGCCAGTCCTGGAGCAGGCAGTTGCGCTGCTCGGGGACGGAGAAGCCACCCAGTTGCTGCGTGAGGCTTACCGGCCGGGTGAAACCCTGGGCTCGGCCTTTGCTCGGTTGTACGCGCGCGTGTTTGCGGAGTGGGGCGTGATCCTGCTGGACGCTTCAGACCCGGAACTCTCGCATGTGGCCGAGCCAATCTATCGCGCCGCCGTCGAACGCGCGGAAGAATTGAGTGCAAAAGTTCTGCAGCGCGGCGAGGCACTTGAATCCGCCGGCTATCACCAGCAAGTGAAGGTGACGCAGTCGTCGGTGTTGCTGTTCACCACGCGCCAGGGCGCGCGAGTGCCGATTCACCGTCAGGGTGACGAGTTCGTGATTGACGGGGAAAAGCTGGGAGAGAAGCTGTCGCGCGCCGAACTCCTCAGCCAGATTGCCAGTCACCCGGAACAGTTCAGCCCCAACGTGCTGCTGCGCCCAGTAGTGGAAGACTTTCTTCTGCCCACGCTGGCTTATACCGGAGGGGCCGCCGAGGCGGCATATTTTGCCCAGGCCGGCGCAGTCTATGAAGCCCTGCTTGGCCGCGTTACCCCCATCCTTCCCCGCTTTTCCGCAACCCTGGTGGAACCGAAGGTGCAGCGCTTACTGGAGAAGCACCAGATCAGCATCGCCGATATCTTCAGTGGGCCGGAAGAATTGCGCCGCGAGATTGCAGCGCGCAACCTTCCCGCCGATCTCAAAGCCGCCTTCGAATCGGCGAGGAATTCGTTTGACGCCAGTTTCGCGACGCTGAAGGAGAGCCTGAAAAAACTTGACCGCACGCTGGTCGATGCCGCGGAGACTTCCCGCTCCAAGATGCAGCACCAGTTGGAAAAACTCCATTCGCAGGCGGCGCGCGCGGAGGCGCAAAAAGGCGAACTGGTCGCGCGGCACGCTGATCAACTCAGCCATGCGTTGTATCCGGACAAAGGGCTGCAGGAACGCGGAGTGGGCGCAATTTATTATCTGGCTCGCTACGGACCGGAGTTGATGCGGAGCCTTCACGAAGCCATTCATACCGACTGCCACGACCACCAGATTCTGGAGCTGTAGAAGGCAAGATCCCCGGGCTTGAAGCCCGCTCAGCATCGGGTCGGTGCTTGGACGCGCTATTTCAACAATCCGAAGACGCCTACGCCGTTGGTTGTGCCCACGTAAACCTTGCCATTGGCGATCGTCGGGGTGATGAACTTGTTCCCGGAGCCGAAGTGGTCGCGATTATTGGCGGCCTGGTTGCTGTTGTAGAGTTCTTTGAGGTTGAAGGCGTTATAAGCGTGAAGCACGGCTGGGAAGGAATTCTCGGCTGCCCAGACGATGGCGTTCGTGGTCCCGTTGGAAGAGATGCTGGGCGTGGCCCCCGGATAGCCGAACGTGTTGGGGGTTTGCGCGACGGCTGCAGGCAAAAGTCTCGCATTCTTGAACTGAAACGCGAGCAGGGGAGAACCGACTGGGCCGAAGTACAGCCTGCCGAACGCGTAAGCTGGCGCTGACCAAATTCCTCCGGGAAGAACTCCCGGCAGTTCCTGGTAAATGTTGTTGCCGTTGGGATGGAATTTCCCCATAGCGGCGCGGTTGACCAGGTAAAGATTGCCATCTTTGCCTGCGCCGGCGGCCAGTTGCCAGGTATTGCCGGAAGAGTCCTTCATGTCGGGCAGGACGACGGCCCCGCCCGATCCCAAATCTATATCGCTGTTGTTTTCCGCCTGCTGGTTGTACATCTCGAAATAGTCTGCAACGGCAAGTCCGGCTTTCGCGCTGATTTTCAGAAAGGCGTTGCCGTAGTCTCCGCCGCTGGGAAATCCAGCAGAATTCAGGCTGGAATCGAACACGCCATTCGAAGTCAGGGCATAGATATTGAAAGTGTTGTCGGCTGCGAGGCCGGCGCCGGAGCCCCAGAAGGCACCGTCATTGCCGTTCGGTGTCACGTTCAGCACGGCGGTCTGCGCCAGCGTGGAAGCTTTATAGCCCATGATCCAGCCCGTATAGGGCCGGTAATCGCAATGTGAGGCCCAGGCCAGATACACGATGCCGTTCAGAAGAAGCAGGCCCGATCGTTCCTTATATTGGGAGGGATCGAAGATGACATAGCCGCCAGAACTGTTGTCGCCACTGCCCGGATATTTGGCGTTGATCTCTACCGGGCCATTCAGGAGTTCGTTGCCCGTAGCCGCGTCGATTGCGTGCAGACGCTGGTGATATGTTCCGGTACCGTCCTTCGACATCGCGACGGCATATATAACCCCATTGCTGCCCACAGGGCGGGCGATGACCGGGGTGGAAGTAATCCCGATCTCGGGGCTGACTTGATCGCAGCCACGGTCGTCGGAAGGCGTTTCGCCCGATTTGAGAGTCCGTATATGCCAAACAGGAGCGCCGGTGTCAGCATCGAAGACGTACATGCTGTCATGTTCGGTGGCCACGATGAGCAGATTGTGAGTGCCTGTCGTGGTGGCGACCGAAGAAAGATACAGAGGCTGCGCGTCGACCTTGCCGTCCACGGCGATGGTGAACAGCTTCCCGAAGGTAGTGAAGTTTACGTTCGCGGTGGTGAGAATCGTCTCTTTCATGTACCCACTGCGCGCGTTGTTGTTGTGGTAGGTCCGTACCTCTTGCCCGGCCGTCACGGTTCCCCACAACAGCGCCGCTAGAAAGGCCGCCGCAACCGGCAGCAACGGCCTGCCGGACCGCTCGAGGCGGGATGCGAATTTGCGCAATGACATCAGAGAATCTCCCGGCGATTCTACGCGTCAGGTCAGAATGCTCAGACCCGGAGTGGTCATCTTCCACAAATAAGAAGGGCTGAACTAGAGTCGTTAGACTCCAGCGTCGAAAGCTCATGCGCCAATAGCCGACGTTGATGGCGAATCGTCGCTGCCACCGTTGGCTTCGCGTGGGAGTAGCTACTTCGCAAAAGTCCGTCCCGAGAGCCCGTTATTTCGATTCGCTTGTGGCGAGGTAGGCGCCGAGTCCAATCATGATAGCGCCAGTGACCGTTCTCTGCCGCCGGCGGAAGACTGAGGAGGATCGAATGCGCTCGCCCAGCGGTCCGGCCAGTACGATCACAATGAGGTCCGCGGTGGTATTCAGAGCCACCGAAATCGTTCCCAGAATCACGAACTGCAGAAAGATATGACCCTGGCTGTGACTCACGAATTGGGGAATGAACGAGAGGAAAAACAATGCCGTCTTCGGATTGAGGACTTCGGTAGCTATGCCCTGCCATAACGGATTGCGGACAGGCCCGGTGGCAACGAGAACGGCATCGGGATCGGAATTGTCGCGGCGCGCATCGAGAATCATGCGGAGGCCAAGAAAGCACAGGTATGCCGCCCCCAGATATTTCACCGCGGCAAACGCCAGCGCCGACCTGGCCAGAATGATTGAAACACCCAGGGCTGCCGCGAAGACATGCACCATGCCACCGAGAAACGTGCCGAGCGCGGATAAGACGCCCTCGCGCTTCCCTCCGGCCAGGCATCGCGCAAGTACGTAGAGCATACCGGGGCCAGGTGCGACCGCCAGCAGGACAGCGGCGGTCAGGAAAAGCGTGACACGGGTGAAATCGAACATGAGTGTTCCTCCTGCAATGACTGCTGACGTTTCGGACGTGCGAACCCGCTGGCGATAGCCAGGCTTAGTTGTCGAGCCAGTTTTCCAATTGTGCCAGCGTTTCCACCCGCGGCAGGTCCCGATCGCGGTACGCTCCCGAGACATCGAAGATCACGGCTTGCATACCGGCATTGCGCGACCCGACGTAGTCCACCGAATACAGGTCGCCGACATGAAGGCACTCAGCCGGATCTGCCTTCATGGTTTGCAGGGCGGCCGCGAAGATGGCAGGATGAGGCTTCTCGTGCCCCACAATGCCCGAGTCGGTCACGCTGGCAAAGCAACCGCCAAGTCCGCATCGCCGCAGGACCTCAACGATGCGGCCATCGGAGTTCGAAATCACCGCCGTCGAATATTTCTGCCGGATGCGGTCCACCGCCTCGCGGGTGCCGGGAAGAACCTGATCCCAATTCGAGGAATTTTGTGTGTTGCTCACCAATTGGTCACGTGTCGCCTCGTCAAAAGCGTTGATGCCGTGCAGCAGGTGAGTGTGAAAGGTCCACCAGAAGCCATGATCGACCTTGCCGGTCAGCAGACCCTGGTCAAATTCCTGCTTCGTCCGCCGCTCCAGGGATTGCCATTCGCTCAGGCTGGGATGTTTGCGGCCCTCAAGCGGCGCCAGTATCCGCGAACGGTTGGGGAAGAGCAGGGTGTTGCCGACGTCGAAGAAAATGGTTTTGTACTTGGCCATTCCCTACCATATTAACCAACCCTTGGTCCGTTTCCGCGGTTGGGTAACCAGAAAGCTGCCCGGGCCCCACCAGTGGTGAACCGGGCAAAGAAAACATGTAATATCCAAAATTTAAGGGCACGCATAGCGCAAAATCCTTGGAAAGCTCTTCCGCCGGATGGCATGGACTTCAACACTAACGCTACTTTCAGGCGTGACACGAGCCACTCGTGCCGCCCTCGCACTTTACCCGGTGGCGCGGACTTACGACAGCGTGTTTGTCGGCCTGGCGTTTGCCGTGTTTTACCGCGCCGGCGCGCGGCAGAACGCGTACAACATGCTGTGGGGCGTGCTGTTCGGGTTTGCCACGTTGAACATCCTGGCCCTTGCCGCCCGCAGGATTGAGCCTCGGCGCGGACTCAGCCTGGGAGAGGTCCTGGCCGTACTGACGGTCGTACTTTCGATTTTTCTACTGGGCTGGGAAATGTTGACCATGTTTCACATTTTTCCGCTCAAGCTCAAATGACCCAGCCTGTACTCCTTCGAGAGGTGCTTGCCTAAGAGTATCGTCGAGGTGGTGATACTGCGCTTGGCTGAGAACTGCTTCTCATCCCCGATTTGAGTTATCATTCGCTCAAATGCCGAAGAAGCCCGGTAACTTCGAAGTGACCTGTCCCTGCTGCAGTGCCGTGCTTAAGATTGACACGGAGACACGCGCGGTCATCGCGCACACCGCGGCGGTGAAGCCAAAGACATTCAGCGACATGGAGGCCGCGGCGAAAGCCATGCGCGAGCAGGACAGCCGCCGCGAGTCCATTTTTCAGCAGTCGGTGGAGGCTCAGAAGCACGCGTCCGACCTGCTGGAGAAAAAGTTCCAGGAGGCTTTGAAGAAAGCCAAGGAATCTCCGGATACGGGCAAGCCGATTCGGGATTTCGACCTGGATTGATCCCCGCATGACAGGCACACCTGGCGACCGGCCCCTCCTGCTGGGGCACCGCGGAGCACGGGCCAGGAAGTCGATCCCCGAGAATAGCGTCGCATCCTTCGATCAAGCCTTGGCAGATGGTTGTGACGGATTCGAGTTTGACGTGCGGCGAACCGCGGACGGCAAGGCGGTTATCTGTCACGATCCACATAGCGAGGGCGTCGAGATAGCTTCGTCTCCAGCAAGACAATGTCGCGGCCTGCTTCGGTTAGAGGACGTGCTCACGCGCTATCAGGAGCGCGCCTTTCTCGATATCGAACTGAAGGTTTCTGGTCTGGAGACAGTTACCCTGACGGCGCTACGAGATCACCCGCCGCGGGCCGGCTTTGTGATCTCGTCGTTCCTTCCCCAAGTCGTGCGCGCGTTGCACGCTGAGGCCCCGGAAGTTCCTATTGGCCTGATCTGCGAGACGCGTGCCCAGGTGTCGCAGTGGAGACATCTGCCGATCGAGTACGTGATCCCTCATCACAAGCTGGCCGGCGCCACCTTGATTCGAGAAGTGAAGCAGGCAGGCAGGAAGATCGTGGTATGGAGCGTCAACTCAAAGGCGCAGATGGAGCGATTTCGGGAGTGGGGCGTCGACGGCATCATTTCGGATGACACTGCTCTTCTGTCCCGCACGCTGAAGTAGCTTCAGCGCGTGCCCGCAGCCGTCGCCTTTCCCGCGGAGAGCGCCGCGGTAGCCTCCTTGATGCCAGCTACTTTTCGCCTAAGAGTGAGCTTAGTCTGCGGCTGCTTCCAGGGCGGAGCCGGTGCGGGCAGGGTGCTGCAGGAACGCGGATCGCTCGGTTTCGAAGGCTTCCAGGTTGGAGCCCAGGTCCTGATCCTTCCATCCCAATACCGCGCCGATGCGCAGTGCGGCTTCCCGGCTGCAGGACTCCGACCAGCAGCCTGCGAAGGCTACCGGCACCCGGCGAAGCAGCGCGTCCGCCAAGGTGACAGCGTACTCCCGGCGATAGGCCTCGACCACCTCGGCGACAATATGCGAAGTATGCGGGCAAATCGGCGCGCGCATATCCACGCTGACCAGGGCCATGCGTGCAATCTCCATGGCGCGCTGCCCATGCCACTCCACCAGTCCGCGCGCCGTCTCTTCGCTCACGGATCCGGCGCGGGCGATCGCGAGCACCTCCTGGTCTACCATGGGATCCAGCGCGCTTCCCGGGCCAACCGTGACCGCTTTGGGTTCCCTGACGGGGATCCCGATTTTGCGCGCGCACTCGCGGGCCAGCGAAGGGGCTGTGGTCAATTTCCCTCCGATGACGGAGATCATCCGCGCCGCTCCGTCCGGGGTGTGATCGTGCAGGATGTGGCGGCGCGTCACCGCCGAGGGCTTGTTGCCTGGCGAACTGGGCAACGGGCGCACTCCTGCGAATGCGTACTTGATGTCTTGCGCCGATAACTTCGCCTTGGGAAACAGCTGGGTCACGGTGCGGAGGAGGTAACTGATCTCCTCTTGGGAGGGAGTAGTCCGTCCGGGATCGCCACTGTCCGGCACCTCGGTCGTGCCCACCATCAGTTGCTCGTTCCAGGGAATGACAAATACCGGCCGGCCATCCGCGGCCTCCGTGTACAGCGCGGCACTGGGAGCCCCGGCGAAGTTCGGCAGAACAATGTGCGATCCCCTGATCCCACCCAGCATCGGTTTGCCGGTGCGTACCGTGGAACGCTGGCAGATGCGGTCTACCCAGGGACCGGTGCAGTTGATGACCCACCCGGCATCGACGCGCTGGTCTTTCCCCGTGGTGCGATCGCGCAGCAGGACGCCTCGCGCTCGACCCTGGGATACATCGACGGCCAGCACCTCACAGTGGTTGCGCACGACTGCCCCGGCGTCGGCCGCTTCCATCATCCACTCAGCTACCAGGCGCTCGGGAAACTCGCACTGCGCGTCTTCGTAGTTCAGAATCTGCCATTGACGTCCGGCGTCCAACGCCCGCTGAACGCGGGCCAAGTCCATTTCGCTCACCGGAGCGGACTTCTTTCCGGCCAGCCGTTGATAAAGCCAGAGTCCAAAACGGACTTTCATGGCACTGCGCTGGCTGTTCTGGTTCAACAGGAAGAGAAACTGCAAGGGGTGTACCAGATGCGATCGTTCCAACAAGAGGCGTTCGCGATCGCGGACCGATTCCCGCACCAGGCCAAGTTCTCCATGCTCCAGATAGCGTAAGCCGCCGTGGATAATTCGGGTGGAGCGGCTGGTCACGCCCGAGGCAAAGTCGTTCTGCTCAAGCAGCAGGGTGCGTTTCCCAGCGCGCGCGCACTCCCGCGCGATGGCAACGCCGTTGATGCCGCCTCCGATGACCACCACGTGGAAGTGCTGTCCTTCCAGCAGGGGGCGTGGTTTTAGGGCTAAGCTCATGAATTTGCGCTAGATTTGTTCCTGTATCGCTTCTCTTCCGAAGGGCCGGGAGTTCTGGCTGCTATGCCCATTGTCAACGATTTTCGGTCTTTTGTGGCGGGATATGAAGATCACGACAGTCCAACAAGGCCCGGGCCGAACGCACGCTGGGGCTGATGACAATCATATCCAAGGTAACCTCGTCCGGGGCAAAAGAAAGGCCCATTTCTCCCATGCAGGTGCGGAGAAATGGGCAAAGTGGAAGAGTATCTAGGCTGCCGTTCTCGCGCGCTCGCTGGATTTCGTACTCGTTTCCGCGAGCATTTGGAGCATTTCCCGGTTAAAAGCGGGAAGGTCATCGGGCTTGCGGCTGGTGACCAGCGTGCCGTCGCGGATAACTTCTTTGTCTACCCAGTTTGCCCCCGCGTTCTTGAGATCGCTCTTGAGGGATGGCCAGGAGGTCATGGTGCGTCCCCGAACCGCACCGGCCTCGATCAAGGTCCATGGACCATGACAGATGGCCGCAACCGGCTTGCCGGCATCGTAGAAACTCTTTACAAACTCCACCGCCTGGGGATTCATGCGCAGATGGTCCGGATTCATGACTCCCCCCGGCAGAAGCAGCGCATCGAAGTCGCCGGCATGAGCCGAGTTCAGCGGGACGTCAACTGGAATTTCCTGCCCCCAATCCTTGTGATTCCATCCTTTCACTTTGCCTTGCGTCGGGGAGACCACCTTGGTGGTGGCACCAGCCCCGTCGAGCGCCTTTCTGGGCTCCAGCAACTCCGACTGTTCGAATCCATCCGTGACCAGGATTGCAACTCTCTTCCCTTGAAGACTTTGGATCGTCATCTTTCCTCCTTTTATGAAAATGGGTCTGAATATTTCCCGCGGAAGCGGAGAGGACGTGTTTGCTCTAGGATGCCCACGGGTGATTGGCGGTTGGCGCAGGTTTAGCTTGCGGAGGCAGGAACAATCCGCCCGGGTTTGAGCAACTTAAAGGCGATGATACCGGCGTTGCTTCACGCCTCTGCAGTCATTTACAGTGGAGTGCCGCATGCCCACCACCGGAGAACGTTTTCAACGAGCCGTCGAAATCATGGAGCGCCTGCGCGCGCCCGGAGGCTGCCCCTGGGACCGCGAGCAGACGTTCGACTCCATCAAGCCATTCACTTTGGAAGAAACCTACGAAGTCCTGGAAGCCATCGACAACCGCGACTGGGATGAACTCGCGGGCGAACTCGGCGATTTGCTTTTGCAGGTCCTCTTCTACGCGGAAATGGCGCAGGAGCAGTCTTACTTTTCGATCGACGACGTTCTCGAGCGGCTTTGCAACAAGCTGATTCACCGGCATCCCCATGTTTTTGCAGACGGCAAGGCGGATACCGCCGCCGAGGTCAAGAAGAACTGGGAGGCTCTCAAAGTCGAGGAGAGAAAGAAGCGGCAGGACAGCGGGGAGCCGGGCAATAGGACCGCTTCGATTCTTGCCGGCGTCTCTTCTGCCATGCCGTCGCTGCTGGAAGCTTCCAAGCTCAGTTCCCGGGCAGCACAGGCTGGGTTTGACTGGCCCCACATAGATGGGCTGTTCGAAAAGTTACAGGAAGAGACCGAGGAACTGCGCGAGCAATTGCGGGAAATTCCTGCTCCCGGGCCGCGTCCAGCGGGGCGCGGGGTAGCCGGGTCCGGCCGCACCCTGGTTCCTGAAAGTCTGCAGGCGCGTTTGGAAGAAGAGGTCGGCGACCTCTTCTTCGTTCTGGTGAACATCGCGCGTTATGTTTCGGTCGATCCCGAATCTGCTCTGCGCAAAAGCAACCGCAAGTTCAAGCGGCGCTTTCAGTGGATGGAAGGACGGCTGCAGGAGTCGGGGCGCTCGGCGGATCAGGCTTCCATGGAGGAACTGGAGTCGCTGTGGCGACGTGCGAAGGCCGAGGAGAAGTCTGCGTGAGCCTCCAGCGCTCAGGGATCCTTCGCCTCTCCGCAAAGGATAACCAGACATGTCAGTAGAACTCCGGCGGTGCCGCGGCATCGAGGATTTCCGCGCTTGCGTTGCGCTGCAGAAAGAAGTGTGGAACTTCAGCGACGCGGAACTGGTCCCTCTACGAATGTTCGTGGTAGCCGATAAAGTCGGCGGCCAGGTGATGGGAGCCTTTGAAGGCCAGACGATGGTTGGGTTCGCGCTCTCGGTGCCGGGCACGCGCTCCGGCCACATTTACCTGCATTCGCACATGCTCGCGGTGCGAAAGGAACATCGCAACGGCGGACTGGGCCGCCGCTTGAAGCTCATGCAGCGCGAAGAAGCGCTCTCCCGCGGGATCGAGCTGATCGAGTGGACCTTCGATCCCCTGGAGATCAAGAACGCTTACCTGAACATCGAGAAGCTCGGCGCCATCGCGCGGCGGTACAACATCAACCAGTACGGAATTACATCGTCGCCGCTGCAAGGCGGGCTCCCCAGTGACCGGCTCATTGCGGAATGGTGGCTGAAATCGAAGCGCGTGGAGAAATTGCTGGAAAGCGGAAAGAATGCCGTAAGCGCCAGCGTGAGGTCGATCTCGGTCCCAGCGCAGATCTATGAGTGGAAGGCGGGCGCCGAAACTCGCAGGCAGGCGCAGCAGGTGCAGGAGCGCAACCGGGAGCTGTTTCTCCGGGCCTTCGGGGAAGGGTTGGCGGTGCTCAACTACGAGCGCGACGCCGAGGGCAACGGCAAATACCTGCTTGGCCGGTGGGATGAGAACTGGTCGTATGCGTCGGAAGCTTCATGACTGCTACGGAGCCATGCGCGCTCGGAGGCGAACTGACATCACATGAAGATCGAAGCCATCACGTTGCGCGAAATTCAGATGCCGCTGGTCCATTTTTTTGAGACCAGCTTTGGCCGGACGTATAGCCGCCGCATTCTGCTGATCACGGTTCATTGCGAGGGAGTGGACGGTTGGGGCGAGTGCGTTGCTGCCGAGGATCCCTTCTACAGCAGCGAGTGGATCGACAGCGCGTGGCCCACCTTGACGCAATACCTGATCCCGTCGCTCCTGGGGAAAAGCATAGAATCCGGCCGGGACTGTCCCGCGCTCTTGAGAAGAGTGACCGGCCACCGCATGGCAAAGGCGGCTCTGGAGAATGCGCTCTGGGATGCCGAGGCCGCGCAGAAACAGCTGCCCCTGTGGAAGCTGCTGGGAGGCACGCGGCAGGAAATCCCGTGCGGCGTGTCCATCGGTATCCAGGACTCGGTCGAGCAGTTGCTCGACAAGATCCAAAACGAACTGGCTGCGGGATATCGCCGCATTAAAGTGAAGGTTAAGCCCGGCTGGGACATCAATGTGCTGGCACGCATCCGCTCGCGATGGGCCGACATCACCCTGAGTTGCGATGCGAATTCGGCCTACACCCTCGATCAGGTCGAGCACCTGCGCCAGTTCGATCAGTTTCATTTGCTGATGATCGAGCAGCCCCTGTGGAATGACGACATCTACTACCACGCGCGGCTGCAGAAGGAACTGAGCACGGCCATCTGCCTGGACGAGTCCATCATCAATGCGCGGGTCGCGGCGGCAGCGGTGGAAACGGGGGCCTGCCGCATTATCAACATCAAAGTGGGGCGCGTAGGCGGATTCAGCGAGGCCATCAGCATTCACAATATTTGCCAGACGAACAAGATTCCGGTGTGGTGCGGAGGGATGCTCGAAACCGGAATTGGACGCGCCCAGAACATCGCGTTATCCACTCTGCCAAACTTCACTCTGCCGGGCGATGTCTCGGCCTCGAAACGCTACTGGAAAGAAGACATCATCGAGCCCGAGGTGGAAGTTTCTGCGCAGGGATTCATCCCCGTCAGGGACACGCCAGGCACAGGGTATCGAATCAAGCTGGAGCTGATCGAAAAATTGACGGTCAGAAAGGAAACGCTGCGGCCCTGAAGGCGGGAACACATCGCACGCCGAAGGGAATCAGAATGGCGGCTTAGCGGTCGGCTTTGCCGGGTGCGCCGGCCTCGGCGGCGCGAGCCAGTTTCTCCTGCTCGGTCTTCAGTAACTCCACGCCCTTCGCGAACGAGAGGTCGCCGGGCACGCGCTGAAAATCGCTGAAGACTTCGTCCGACGAGAGGCTGATGCCTTTAAACAGCAGAATCTTTCCTGTCATTTTGAGTTGCATGGCCGTGACTTCCCACGCGCCGTCGCCGACGTCCGCCTGCTGCACCCGGAAATGACCGCCCTTGTCGAGGTGACCGATGATTCCCCATCCAAACGTGACGTCCCGGAACAGCGTGCCGTCGATGCGCGCGATCCGGCGTGCCGCCGCATCAATCAGCAAGTAGCCCTGCATCCCCTGCAATACCTGCTCCACCCGGCTAGGCGGGGAATAGGACGGGTTGGGGGTAAATTTCAGGCGTTTTAAAGGGTCTCCCGTCTTGCCGGTTGCGGAGTCGCCGATTTCTGTTCCGTCGTACTCATAATGAAACGCGTCGGGCAGGGCGCGAAGGATTCGGAACGTGCGGTCCTCATCTTCTTTTTCCCGCGCACGTTTCTTGCGTAGCTGGTCGGAGTTATTGGCAAGCCAGGCCAGGTGGTCTTCTTCGGCCTTCTGCTGTTGGGCATCGAGGGTCCGATCGTTGTTGGCGATCGTCATGGCCGCCATGGAATCGTTGGTCTCCACGTAGAGCCTGGTCTGTGATCCCCGCGGGGTCTGTTTCCGCGAGCGGAACATATGCTTCGCCGAAGTATTCTTCGCCGCCTCAATCTCGTGGGCAATGGTTTCGCGCACCAGTTCTCCGGCCGAGAGTTCCGGAGACTTACTTTCCTGCGCCGGTACCGCGGCTGCGGCCGCCAGCCAGACGGCGATTACTCTCGCCCCCAGCCGGACGATCCCGTTTTGACATACCTTGAGTGAAGACATCCGCAGGTTAGTGTAGCAATGGTTCACAAATGGTTGCAGTTCCGGCACGGTTGTGCTGGCCCGGGGGCTTTCCGGGTCTTGTCCCGGCTTGCCGCTGGCTTGCTGACTCGGTATAGTCGATGCAGCGACGCGGTTGTCCCGGTATCTGCCTTTCCACTGTCGGCAGTGCAGTATCCGCTTCCTACAAGGAGAACATCCATGAGTGCTCCGTTGTCAGCAGACTTGGCGCAAATCGGCAAATCGGTGGTTATCAAGGGAGAATTGTCGGGCAGTGAGGATCTCTATGTCGACGGCCAGGTCGAAGGTAGTATCACCTTGAAGGGCAACAGCTTGACGGTCGGTCCTAACGGCCAGGTGAAAGCCTCGGTGGAAGCGAAGGGCCTGATTGTGCAAGGGAAACTTGAGGGCAACGTGCTGGCCAGCGATCGCGTCGAATTGCGCAAATCCGCCATCGTGAATGGCGATATTTCCACCCAGCGCATCGCCATCGAGGAAGGTGCGTTTCTGAAGGGAAAGATTGATATCCAAGGCAAGGCGGAGAAGGCCGCAGGAAAGTAACTTCTGCTGTTTGGCCTGCCGAGTTAAAGTATTACTTGCAGGGTCAAGATTCACGTCCAGAGCAGTGGATCCCTCGGACTGGACAAGAAAAGTCTGATGGCATCCGTCACGCAGAACTTCATGAAGCTTTTTCGCGGTTCGTCGAGTGGCACGCAGGCGCAAACGCCGCAAACCGCTCAAAAACATACCCGGCGCTCCAGCGGTCTAGGCGAACTTTCGCGCGTCTGGAATTCCGAGATCCCGCTCTGTGTGCTCGACCTGGGATCCACCTCTCCCAGCAATATCCGCTTCTTCACCGAGCGCAGCCACAAGATTTACAGTGAAGACCTGCTGGTGGCATCCACTGAGCCTCACCTGGCCACCAAGGACGAGCAGGGAAACGCCATCCTGGACAGCCGAAAGTTTCTGGCCGAGAACCTGCAGTATCCCGCCGCCCATTTCGATGTCGTGCTCTGCTGGAACCTTCCCGACTATCTGGATGAGAGCCTGGTGCGTCCGGTCATGGGACGCTTATGGTCGGTGCTGAAACCCGGCGGCATGATGCTCGCTTTTTTCCATACCAAGGACGCGGGACCGGATTCCCCCTGCTACCGCTTTCATATTCTGGATAAAGATACGCTGGAGATGCAGCGTGTGGTGGTGCGGCGTGAAGCCCGTCACGGTCCAACCGGAGCAGTGCACACGGCGGTGAACGACGGCTTTCGTCTGCAGCGGGTGTTCAACAATCGGCATATTGAGACGCTCTTCCGCGATTTCGCCTCGATAAAATTCTTCCTCGCCCGGGACAACGTCAGGGAAGTGCTCGTCGTCAGATAAACGGAACCTTCCCTGGGTGAAGTGTCGAATGCATTGATGGGGTTGCCGACATCAATCAGCCACATACCGAGCAACCCTTTGTGCTAGACGGCCATCGGCGTTGTATCAAAGTAATCCGTTTCGCCAGCGCGTCCAGAAAGGCCGTTCGCCCGAACCCGAGCTCTTCATTCCTTCCAAAGGATTACGCCCATGCGGAACAGGTAGTGCCTGGAGATCTCGATTTTCCGGTGGGCGTGCTCCAGCGCCAGAATTCGCCGTATCTCTTCCGGTTCATAGGCTCGGCGAACCGACGCGACTCCGTCTACACGGGAAACGTAGCTGCGCATCAGGGGAAAGCCTGCGTAGACCAGCGCGAGGTGCAGGGGATGGCGGATCAGATCGTTGATCAGCGCTGCGCAGCGGCTCACGCGCAAGGCTTCCCCGGCGAATCGCGCCAGTTCCGGCGGTTCCAGATGATGAGCGAACAGGCTGCAACTCACAAGATCGAAGCTGTTGTCGCGGAAGGGAAGCGACAGGGCGTCCGCCACCAGCGCGCGATGGCTGGGTTGCAGGTGCGTGGGCACGCGGTCCAGATCGGTGATGTCCAGGGTGATTCCTTTGTGAGCTAACTGCTGTGCGGCACGTCTGGGCACGTCGCCCAGTCCAGCCGCGACCTCCAGAAGCGAGAAGTGCTTCAGTCCCTTGATCGATGCCACCCGCTCGATCAATTTGCGGGTCGTGCGCACGCCGCCAAACCAGCGATTGATCCGGCACAGGTCGCGGAGAGAAGTTTCCACTTCGCCGCGGGGACAAGCGTTGCTGTCGAGAATTTCCTCCGAATTGACTCGCTGCATGGTGACTTGGCCAGCATAGTTTAGACGAGCGCGTCGGGTTGGTTTGTCAACAGAGCGTTCCTTCGGGTTAGCCCATTACTCCTGGAACGAGATATCGCATCCGGGTAACCGGTGCGCATAGGGAGGCGTAATTGACGTCGGTTGATTCGTAACGTAGGCTCACCTGAATCATGGCTCTCACCACTCGAAGGCAATTCGTCCAACAGACGGCGTTGACAGCAGCCGTTCTTTATGGCCAGCCAGTTCGGGCCCGTCTCAAAGACATTGCTGAAGGACCGGGGCAGAATCCGGCCCCGGTAGACGCTGCTTCTATTCGAAAGCTTGCCTCCAGAATCAATGGCCACGTGATCACACCTGAAGCGGGAGAGTATGAAGCGGCGCGCCTGGTGTTCAATCGCGCATTCGATCGGCATCCGGCGCTGATCGTCCGCTGCGCCGGCTCCTCCGATGTGGCGCGCGCTCTGGATTTTGCGCAGGCCAGGAATTTGCCCCTGGCGGTGCGCGCCGGAGGCCATAGCCGGGTCGGATTCAGCATGTGCGATGGCGGCGTGGTGATCGACCTCTCGGCAATGAAACGAGTTGACGTCGACCCGGCTAAACGCGTGGCCCGCGTCGGGGCAGGCGCTCTCGTGCGCGATCTGGATGAAGCCACGCAGCGTTTTGGGCTTGCGACAACGTCAGGCGGCTGCCCCACGGTGGGAGTTGCCGGCCTGACGCTCGGGGGCGGAGAAGGCCGCTTAATGGAGAAGTATGGCGCCGCCTGTGACAATCTGCTATCGGCGCAAGTGGTGACAGTGGACGGGAGGCAAGTCGGGGCCAGCCAGACATCTAATTCGGATCTCTTCTGGGCGATTCGCGGCGGAGGCGGCAACTTCGGTGTGGTCACGGCCCTGGAGTACCAACTCCATCCTGTAGGCGAGGTCTTGTCGGGGGCGCTGATGTATCCGGTGGGGCACATTCCAGAGTTTTTGCAGGCCTTCGTCAAGTTTCTCTCGGCGGCCCCAGATGAAATGGATGCGTTCGCCCAGTTATTGCCGTCCGCAGGTGGAGTGCGACTCAAAATCGATGTCTGCTACAGTGGCGATCCGCGAATGGGCAATGACCTCGTCCGGCCGTTGCGTGCGCTCAAACCTCAGGATGACTCGGTCGAGATCATGTCTTATCTGAAAGCTCAGTCGGCAGGTGGGTTTCTTCTAGCGCCGATTGCGCATTTCCAAACGAACCTCTTTCTTCGGGAACTGACTGGGGCTGCGATTGCGGCAGTTGCGACGGCAATCAACAATGCGCCGGCAAGATGCAAATTGATCATAGTTCCGTTGCGTGGAGCTGTTACCCGCGTAAAGTTGAGTGATACGGCGTTTGCTCTGCGTGAGCCGGGTTATGAGATAGACATGACGGGTACCTGGAGCACTCCCGCAGAGAAGGCCGATGCGGTGCGATGGGTCGAAGCTACCCGCGATGCTTTGCAGTCGTTCGCGCATGGAGTGTACGTCAACCAGTTGGGCGACACGAGTGACCAGCTTGTCCGCTCGAGCTACGGTCCAAACTACGCCCGCCTCGTGCAGATCAAGAAGAAGTACGATCCAAACAACGTGCTGCGGCTCAACCAGAACATCCCGCCGGGATAGCCCTTAGATGCTAAGAAATTTAACCGCGCGGCACTGGTGCCGCACCCGCAGGCAAACCGGAAGCTAAGCCAGAAGACGGATGGTAGGTAAACGTCCAGCCCGGGCTTGCTTAATTTTGAGCGCTGTTCCTACATAAAGGCACTTCGGCTCCCAGTAAAACCCACTGCCCAAGGGGTTGTCCCTACGGGATTGGACTAGACTTCGGCCAGTTCTTCTTCCAGCAATTGCTTGTTGTAGAGGTCGCTGTAGTAGCCGTTGCGGGCCAGGAGTTCTTCATGCGTGCCAGTCTCGACTATGCGTCCGCCGTGGAGCACCGCGATGCGGTCGGCGTTGCGGACAGTGGACACCCGGTGGGAGATGAAGATGGTGGTGCGCCCTCGCATCACGTCGCGGAGATGATTGAGGATCTTGTCCTCGGTATGAGTGTCCACGCTGGAGAGCGCGTCATCCAGAACCAGGATGCGGGGATTGCGGATCAGGGCGCGGGCGATGGCCGTGCGCTGTTTCTGTCCGCCGGACAGAGTGATGCCGCGCTCGCCCACCATGGTCGCGTAACCTTCAGGGAAGGATTCGATGTCCACCGCAATATTGGCGGCGTCGGCCGCGTCGTGAATTTCAGA
Source organism: Candidatus Sulfotelmatobacter sp. (assembly GCA_035651855.1). Taxonomy (GTDB): domain Bacteria; phylum Acidobacteriota; class Terriglobia; order Terriglobales; family Acidobacteriaceae; genus Sulfotelmatobacter. The sequence continues at coordinate 57,232 of DASREX010000018.1, read as the reverse complement.
AGTGGTCGCGGAATCCACTCCCAGGGCGATATTTTCGCGGATGCGGTCGCTGAACAGAAAGGTTTCCTGCGGAACGAAGCCGATGCTTCCCCGCAGCGATGCCAGGGTGTAGTCGCGAATCGGCAGGCCATCGATCAGAACCATTCCGGGATCGGCGTCGTAGATGCGGGGAATCAGATTGACCAGCGTTGTCTTGCCGGAGCCGGTAGGGCCCACGATCGCGAGGCTGCTGCCTGCAGGAATTTTCAAGTTGACATCGTGCAGTACCTGTTTACCGTCGTAGCTGAAGTTGAGATGGCGGAATTCGATTTCGCCCCTGATCTCGCGCGCCCGGGAGCCGGGAACGTCCTGGATCTCCGGTTTCTCCTGCATGATTTCGTTGATCCGGATCAGCGACGCGGTTCCACGCTGGAAGATATTGATGACCCAGCCCAGGGCGATGATCGGCCAGGTGAGTTGCATCATGTAGGTGCTGAACGATACGAACTGCCCGACGCTCATCGAGCCGTCGAGCTTCAGCGTGGTGGCGATGCCGGGATTTGCGGTCCCTGAGCCCGTGAGCAATCGAATGGTCGACTGCCCGGTGAGAACCTCCCGTCCTCCAAGCCACAGCACCAGCACGACGGCGCATCCCAGCATCAGCTCAAGCGTGGGCCAGAGCATGCCCATCAGGCGAACCAGTTTCAGGCTGCGGCGGATGTATTCTTTGTTCTCTTTCTCAAACAACCGGATCTCGGCTTCTTCCTGGACATAGGCGCGAATCAGGCGCGCGCCGGAGAAGTTCTCCTGGGCGCGGGCGGAAATGTCGGAGAACATCGCCTGGATGCGCTCGAAGCGCTCGTGGATGCGGCGGCCAAAGGTCTGGATCACAATGCTGACGGCGGGCAGGGGAAGGAAGGTGAACAGCGTCAGCCAGGGGCTGATCGAGATCATGAAGGCGAGCGCTCCCACGGTGTAGACCAGCGTATTGGCCGAGTACATGATGGCCGGCCCCAGGAGCATGCGCACCGCGTTCAGGTCGTTGGTGGCGCGGGCCATGATGTCTCCCGTGCGGTTGCGCTGGTAGTAGGAGTAGCTCAAGCCCTCCAGCCGGGCGAACAGGTCGTTGCGGAGGTCAAACTCGATATCGCGCGAAATGCCGATCACGACCCAGCGGGTCAGGAACTGGAAGATTCCTTTGGTGATGGCGATGGCGAGAAGCAAGCCCGCATAAACCAGGAGCTTGTGGCGGGTGACGCCGCTATGCAGGTCGTCGGCGGCTTTGCCGATCACCAGCGGAAACAGGATCCAGATGCCGTTGGTAAGGAAGACGCAGACTGTGCCGAAGATGTATCCCCAGCGATAGCGTTTCAGGTAGGGGAGCAGCGGCCGCAGGTTCTTGGAAAGCATTCAGAGTGTCTAGATGAGATTTTAGCAGGGAAGGTGCAGGGTTTTCCGCAGCAAGGGACGCCTACTGGAAGCGGTAGCCGGGCTTGGGGGTGCAGCGATAGACGCGGCCCTTGTCGGGATTGGCTCCAGTGTCGCAGCTTGCCCAGCTCAGGAACAGAGAGGGGCCTAGGGGGAAGATGATGGGCTGACCGTCCAACTCGGCTTCGATGCTTACGCTCTCTGCGTTGGCGGGCAGAGTGAAGGACATTCCATCGCCGAAGATGGCCGGGTAAGACCAGTGTTCGCGCTGGCTGACCGTGGGTCGGAAGACCTCCGCTTCAAACAGAAAAGTGGCGGTGTCGGACCAGTTGCGGGCAGACACGGTGAGCATGCGCCCGCCCTGGGTCATGAAGTCGGCCTCGATGCGGGTGAAGGGACAAGGACCGGCAATGCAGGAGGCCCGCGGACTGCGAAACTGATTTCCCGCGCCCGCGTCCAGGCTAGCCGACGCGGTTGCCGCCTTCCACCGCCCATCCGGAGAGCAGGGGTTCTGGCCCTTGCAGGGCACATTGCCTTTGTTCTGCACCTCAAAAATCTTCCCCGCGCTGCCCACGTTCAGGTCGGTTTGGGCCTTTACCGTATAGCGCACGCGGATGCTTGAAACCTTCACTTGCGGGCCATTCTGGGCAGGACGCTTGACGGCGACGGGTGTGAGCCGCACGATGTAGAGCTTGTCGACAACGTAGTCGTCCAAATCCATGGGCCGGTACCGGGGATCGCGGAAATGAAGCACGAGGCTGTGGCCGTGCCGCACGGGCTTGCGCAAATGAAGTACGAACATCCCGGACGGATCGGAAGTGGTATCGGATATTGCCAGGTCATCCGCGGATACCGAGACGCCCGCGATGGGCAGCTGCTTCTTGGGATCGCTGTCGTCGACCAGCACGGCTCCGCGGATCGTGATTGGCTTCTGAATACCCCACCGAATCACGGACAGTGCCGTCGCGCCCAGCAGGAAGGTGACAATCAAAGCGATCCACGTCTCGATTTTGTGTGCTCGAGTCATGCACAGTTGATGGGCATTATTATTTTAACGTGAAGTACATTCGAGAGGCTTCGAGGGCGGCAACGGCCCCAGTGTCACTTGCATCCTTAAACGGTGTCAAACACAATAAAGCTCTTTGGATTTCGGAATAAGATGCCAGTGAATTGCATTCTGTCGTCCCGCAAGTTCGCATGAGAGATGGAAAGACAAGCGTAAGGGATGGCTGGCCCCCCCTGTTCTCGCGGCGGCAGGTCCTGCGGCTTTTAGGGACAACGGCGTCGCTGCCCTTGGCGAGCGTGCTGGCGCGCGCCGGCCTGCAGCGGACTCCGGCTGCGGCCCCCAGTCCTGCTCCCGGTCCCAAAGGCAGCCCGATCACCACGCTTTCGCCCGAGGATGACCAATTCCTCAACGAAGTGGAGAGCGCCAGCTTCCAATTCTTCTGGGAGCAGGGCAGCCCGAATACGGGAATGGTCAAGGACCGCTGCAATCTTCACAATCCCAATCAGGTAAGCGCGGCGAGCATCGCGGCTACAGGCTTTGGACTGACGGCGCTCTGCATTGCTGACCAGCGGAAGTTTGTTCCGGCGGGCGCGGCTCTGGAGCGAGTGTTTGCGACCCTGCGCTTTCTTTGGAGAAAATTGCCCAACCACCGCGGCTTCTTCTTTCATTTCGCCCATCCCGAGACCGGCGAACGCATGTTCGATTCCGAAGTATCTTCGGTGGATACGGCGATTCTGATGTGCGGAGTGATCAGTTGCCGCGAGCATTTCCGCCATCCCGCGGTCGCGCAACTGGCGAACCTCATCCTGAACCGCGTGGATTGGAGCTGGCTGGCGGAAGATACAGCTCTTCTGACTCACGGCTGGACTCCGGAAGTCGGCTTTCTGTCTTCTCGCTGGGATTATTACAGCGAGTTGATGATGATGTACCTGCTGGCCATGGGGGCTGCCGTGCGCCCGCTGTCGGCCGACATCTGGAACGCATGGAAGCGGCTCACGTTTGAATATGACGGCATGCGCTATATCGGCTCCTTTGCTCCCTTGTTTGTGCACCAGTATTCGCAGGCTTGGTTCGATTTCCGTTATAAGCGCGACAAGTATGCCGATTATTTTCAGAACTCCGTCACGGCTACGGAAGTACATCGCCGTTTCTGCCTGGAATTGCGGCAGCAGTTCCCCGATTACAGCGAGGAACTGTGGGGGATCACGGCTTCGGATTCCTCTCATGGTTACGTGGTATGGGGAGGCCCGCCGGCGATGGGGCCGATCGACGGCACGGTGGTGCCTAGCGCGGCCGGCGGATCGTTGCCCTTCTTGCCCGCCGAGACCATGCGCGTGCTCAAGACGATGAGGACCAAGTATCCGTCGTCCTGGACCAAGTATGGATTCGTGGATGCCTTTAATCCTCTCAAAAACTGGTATGACTCCGACGTGATTGGGATTGATACCGGAATCATCCTGCTGATGGCGGAGAACCTGCGAACCGGGTTTGTATGGGACACGTTCATGCGCAGCGCGGAAGCCAAGCGCGGCATGGACAAAGCTGGTTTTCAGAAGCAGGGGTAGGCGTCACGGCTGAATCTTCAGGGCCCACCAAAATGCTGGGGATCCGGAGCTGGACGGTTTTCGGGTCACCCTGATTCCGGAAGTAACTCGTCGCAGCACGCGACCTTGTGATGCCGATCACAGTTTGCCGCGTCCAGTTCCACCTAACATGATGTTTTAGGGACATGCCGAAACGAGTCAGGGCTGGAATCCTCGGATATGGGCGCATGGGGCGCGGATTTGTCGCTGCCATGCAGGAAAACGAGCTTTGGGAAGTGGCCGCGGTATATGACATCAGCGGCCCGGCGCGCGAACTGGCGCGGCAGCAGGTGCCGGGCGCCGTGATCTACGACGAGCCGGGGGCCATCTTTGCCGATCCTTCCCTGGATGCGGTGGGGCTGTTTACGCTGGCGGACGCGCGGCCACAGCAGATCCGGCAAGCCCTGGCCAGCCGCAAGCACGTGCTGGCAGAGAAACCGATCGGCGCCGATGTCGCTACAGAATGGCGTTTGGTGCGCGAGATCGAGGCCAGCGACCGCTTCGTCGCCGTGAATCTATTTAATCGCAATGCCTGGTATCACAAGGACATCCGGCGCTTCATTGCGGAGGGAGAGATTGGCGACCTGGCCGTGATTCGGATTTGTCATATGACGCCGGGACACATGCCGCTCGAAGGGCATGATCCGGAAGGACCTCCGTTTCACGATTGCGGCATGCACTACGTCGACGTTGCTCGATGGTACGCGGGCAGCGAGTACCAGACCTGGCATGCGCAAGGCTTGCGTGCCTGGGGATACAAGGATCCCTGGTGGGTGCAGGCGCACGGCACCTTCGAGAACGGCGTGGTGTTCGACATCACGCAGGGATTTATCTACGGGCATCTGGCAAAGGAGCAGCCGCATAATTGCTACGTGGACGCGATTGGCACCAAGGGCGTGGCGCGGATGCGGCATGACTTCTCGCAAGCCACCGTGGAACTTTATGGGGTGCACGAAATGCTGCGCAAGACGGCCGCGTTCAATGACAAGAAACTGGATGTAATGGTCGACGTTTTCGCGCGCTCGATCCTGGCAGGGAGGAATCTGGGATTTCCGCAGGCCCGGGACAGCGTGATCGCCTCAGAGGTGAGCTGGGCGATGCTCAAGGACGCCATTGCCCAGGGGCCGCCGGTGCGGGGCACCGCGGAGGAGATGCAACAGATCCTCGAGCACCGGCGCCAGTTGGTGAACGGATTTGGACTGCCGGTCAGGACCCAGGAGTTGAACGACCTGCCGGTAGTGCCGGTCTGAGTGCCGCTCCGATACAGCGCAACATCCTGTGCTCTTCCTGGCTGTGCTCCTCCCGGTCGAGTAAATCAGATCCCGGGTAGATAAGTATCCTGCCCCGGCTCACGTCACATTACTCGTTTGGCCCATGTGGGGGGTGGAACTTGTGAAGCCAGATCCAGCCCATAAAAACCAGTTTGCCCGGTGCGAACCGCAGTAGACTGAGTTGAGCATGGCTGCAACAGGGAGATCGATTGCGGTCTGGGGAGCGGGGTTAGTGCTGCTTCTCGCGCGCGCGGTGGCGGGGCAGGACGCGAGTCCGGGCGAAACAGTTACGCCCCCGGCGCAACCCTCGATTACGGTTCCTGCCGCTGTTCCCAAGCGCGAGCCGCTCACATTTGACCAATTCGTTGCCCAGGCCATTGTCCAGGAACGCCGCCTGATCACCCTGCTGCGCAATTTCAGGCCTGTGATCGAGACCTACGTACAAGAGCAGAAGCGCGATCCTGCTGCGCGCATGGTTCCCAACGGAGATCATTACTTCCTCAGCCGCCTGGATCTGACCAGGGGAGAGAAGGCCCTTTCCTTTGAGGAGGAGGAACGCCCCGGGCGCGGCATCCGCCATTGGTTTCGAAGGCCGGCGAGGGACCGCTTTGCCGCGGGCGGCTTTGTGCAGGCCTTGTTTCCTGATCTTGAGCACTTCGACCGCGCCAATTACAGCTTTGAGTATGTTCGCTTCGAGAATCTGGGGGACGTGCGTTGCGTGGTGGTGGACGTGAAGCCGCGCCCGGGCACGGAGAATCGCGGGTTCATGGGACGCATCTGGCTGGAGGATCAGAATGCCAGCATCGTGCGGTTTACCGGAGCATACACGTCGCAGGCGTTCGCCATGCGAGCCTTTCACTTTGACAGCTGGCGGGTGAATACGCTGGATGTGCGCTGGATGCCGGCTTACGTGTACACCGAGGAATGGAATCCGGAGCCGACGGTGCACGAGCTGTGGTTCAAGGCGCAGACGCGGGTGTGGGGATACGATCTGGCCAACGCCGGAGATCACCGGGAGTTCGCGAAACCTCTGACCGACTCCCCTGCACTGGTCGATCCCAGGCGGCAGGAAGCCTCGCAGAACCTGAATCCCGAATACACCGTGGGCAAGAGTGCATACAGCACCGACGACCAGTTGGTGGAGCGGCTGCAAGTGGCGGGGCTTATGGCTCCGGATGGCAACGTCAACAAGATCCTGGAAACGGTCGTGAACAATATATTGCTGACCAACGACCTGGAGATTCCAGCGATTCGCTGCCGGGTGCTGTTGACCACGCCTTTGGAGTCATTCGTTGTGGGGCGGACTATTATCGTGAGCCGCGGGCTGCTCGACGTACTGCCAGACGAAGCGACTCTGGCGGCAGTGCTGGCCCATGAACTGGCTCACATCGTGCTGCATCAGTCGGACCGGGGCGAGTATCTGTCCGCCCTGTCATCGCCATTCTCGGACCTGGAAATCTTTTCGCATCTCGACTTTCATTTCGATCCGGAGCAGGAAACGGAGGCCGACCGCAAAGGCCTGGAGCTGTTTGCGAAATCGCCCTACAAAGATCAGATGGCGAATGCGGGTCTATTTCTTGCCGTCCTGGAGGCGCGCTCGGCGCAGTTGCCGAATCTCCTGCGCGGCCGCTTCAGCAACGATTTTGGAAGCAGTCATCTGATCGGCATGCAGGGGTTGGCAAGCTCCGGCGCGCCGCTGCGGATGGACCGCCTCGACCAGATTGCCGCCTTGCCGCTGGGCTCGCGGATCGCGCTGAATCCCTGGTCGGACCAGATTGAAATGCTGAAGGCGAAGCCTGTGCAACTGGAGTCATCAGCGGAGAAGCTGCCATTCGAGGTGACCCCGTTTTTCCCGCATTTGAAGCGATTGGATGTAGAAAAGCAGACCTCGGAAATCAGGCGTTAGGCCTCCGTCGCGCAAAAGCGAGGCATCACTGATCCGAGGCGGCGCGAGGCACAGCGCCTCGCGCCACTTCCTGGACTCTCTTTGCTGCCGCAGCCAGTTCCACCCAGGCTATTGTTCGGGAGCGGCCTCAGGCGTGTGATTCATGCGCTGTTGCATGCGCGCATCGTGTTTGGCCTCGATCTCCTTCATCTGCGACTGCTGTTCGGGGGTCAGCACTTGATACAGTTGGTTGTGAATGCGCGTTTCAGCGACCGTCATTTGAGCCTGGACCTGGGCCTTTTGGTTGGCTAAGGCCTGCACCTTGGCCTGGTCGAATGAGCCTTCGACATATTGACGAAGCTGCAGGTCGATCTGGTGCTGTTGCTCGAACAACGGCTTCATGGCCGGATGTTCTTTCTGCAGGATGGCCTTCATCTGAGCCTTCTGATCGTCGGTCAGATTGAGCTGCTTGGAAAAAAAGCCCATCCTGTGCCCTTCCATGCCCATTCCCATTCCCATTCCCATTCCCATGCCGTGATGGCCGTGCATGGCGGGAGGTGGCGGGGTATCTTCCGTACTCTGCGATCTGGCAATCATCGATCCCATCAGAACGGCCAGGGCAGCGATCAGCAGGCGAAAACGAAACGATTTCATGGTCTGACTCCTCTATGATCCGGGTATCCGGCGGGTTGCGTACACTCATGGAAACACGGATTGCAGGAGAAAGGTGGTAAAGTCTCGGTCATCCGGAGTAAAGATTTGTAACGGAAAATCGGGGCCAAAAACGCTGTTTGGAAGCCTTCTGGCGCCGTCGAATCCTGTGCTGCCGGGCAAGAGACCACCGCTACGGCCTGCGCGAAGCCCCGGCCCCACGGCCGGACGATCACAGGTGCCGAACTTCGCGGATGGTTTGACAATTCTTTACTCCGCGTGGTGCCTGAGATGATGCAGAATTATGAGAGCAATGGAAAGAATTCTGGTTATTGATGACGACGTGGAACTCTGCCATCTGGTGGGCGAGTACTTGCGGGCAGAAGGCTTCACCACCGAGTGCGTGCACGACGGCGAGAGCGGCCTGAAAAAAGCCACGGTCGGCGACTACGTCCTGGCTGTGCTCGATGTGATGTTGCCGGGTATCAATGGTTTTGAAGTGCTGCGCAGAATACGCGCGACCTCGCGGTTGCCGGTGTTGTTGCTGACGGCTCGAGGCGAAGATGTGGATCGCATTGTGGGGCTGGAGATTGGGGCGGACGACTATCTTCCCAAGCCCTTTAACCCTCGGGAACTGGTGGCGCGGATTCGTGCCGTGCTGCGGCGTACCCATGCGGAGGGAAGCGTGGCGCCGGATGTGGTGAGCGTTGGCGACGTGGAGTTGGATCCGGCGACGCGCACGGTTCGCCTGGAAGGAAAGCCAGTGGACCTGACGTCGGTCGAGTTTAATCTGCTGGAGGTGCTGCTGCGCGAAGCCGGGCGCGTCGTTCCGCGTGAGCGGCTGGTGAATGCGGTATTGAGCCGCAAGTTTTCGCCCTTCGATCGAAGCATCGATATGCACGTCAGCAAGGTCCGCAAGAAGCTTGGCGACACGGAGAATGACGAGCACATCAAAACGGTGCGTGGTGTGGGATACATTTTTGCCCGTCCGAGGGAGAAGGCGAAGGTCTGATTATTACGGACAGCATGGCGCTTGTCTTTTGCGGGATTCGATCGGTGCATAAAAGAGCATGAAGAGTCTCTTTGTTCGAATTTTCTTATCGTTCTGGATGGCCCAGGCGCTGTTTTTCATTCTCGCGATCCTGGTGACGCTGGCATTTCGGCCGCGCAGTTCCACGTGGGAAGCCTTGCGGACGACCGTGCTCAACGACGCGGTCAGCGCCTATGAAGAAGGCGGCGCTCAGACCTTGCGGGACTATCTCGAGGGACTTGAGCATTCCCAGCACGTGCGGGCGTATTTATTCGACGAGCACGGAATCGAGGTATCGCATCGCGGCGCCCCCGATTGGGCGATGCGGGTGGCGGCGGGAGGACCGCGCGGTCCGCATGATGGATTTCTCTTTCCCGCGCCGCAGGTGTTGCGCGACTCGCGAGCCTCATCGGATGGGAAGCACCGCTTCACCGTGGTGTTGGGATTGCCGCCTGGTCCGCGAGTGTTCATCGGCCCCCGGGGCTTACCCTTTACCGGGCTGATCATCGGAGTCCTCAGCTCCGGACTCGTCTGCTACTTGCTTTCCTGGTATCTGACCAAGCCCATCGTGCGCCTGCGCACGGCGGCGCGCCAGATCGCAGCCGGCGACCTGACGGCCCGAACCGGCGCTCCGGCCAGCATGAGGCGCGATGAGGTCGCCGGCCTGATGCGCGATTTCGATGCCATGGCGGAGCGGCTGGAAACTCTGTTGAGGGCCCAATCGCGCCTGCTGAACGATATTTCCCATGAACTGCGGTCTCCCTTGGCGCGCCTGAACGTCGCCTTAGGATTGGCCCGGCAGCGCACCAGCGTGGAAAGCCACGACATGCTGGATCGCATTGAACTCGAAGCCGCCCGACTCAACGAATTGATCGGCAGAATCCTCACCCTGGCTCGCCTGGAAGACGGAGAGCAGTTGGTTCCGCAGACTCCTGTGCCCCTGGACGAAATCGTGGCCAGCGTGAGCGAAGACGCGGAATTCGAAGCGCAGCAGCGTCGTTGTCACGTACACACGGACATTGGCGAGGGCAACTGGGAGGTGTGCGGCAACGCATCCCTGCTGCACAGCGCAGTAGAGAACGTAGTTCGCAACGCCATCCGATATACACAGGAGGGGTCCTCCGTCGAAATTGCACTGAAGCGTGGGGCGCGGGCGGGAACGAGTGAAGCGGTGCTGCAGGTCAGCGATTCTGGCCCAGGAGTCCCGGCAGATGCGCTGCAGAAACTGTTCGAGCCCTTCTACCGCCTGGATGATGCGCGCGGGCGCCAGACTGGAGGAGTGGGCCTCGGTTTGGCCATCACCGAGCGGGCAGTACGTTTTCATGGCGGGAAAGTCTCGGCCCTGAACCGCCCGGAGGGCGGGTTGATGGTCGAGATTCGTTTGCCGTTACTGCGGAGCGAACCGGCTTCGCAGAAAGCCGTTGAGCCGCTCGCAGAAATCAGTCAGCAGGGCTCGGTCGCCGGGATTCAGTAACTTTTCTCAAACCCTTTTCCCTCCCTTATACTGATATCGGTCCTGATGCGGGCAACTCCCGGAAGGCCGTGAGGTTCCAATCAATCTTTGGGGGAGATTGCTCTTCCTGCGCATTCCTGATACACAAATGGGTTGAGATTTTTCCCGCGTTGGCAGACTGAAACGACCCGGGGCGCCGGGGTCTGCGTGTTCACGCAAGCCTCACACAAACTTGGAGATGAACGAGAGAATGTCGAAACGATTAGGGCTGCTCGGGGTGGGAGCGCTGCTGTCCATTGCTGTGCTGCTGGCTTGCGGGAGCAAATACAACTCATCCTCGAGTGGATTGTTGCTGGTAGGTAGCCGGGGATCGGGGCTGATCGAGACCTTCAGTTTCACGTTAAATAACGGGCATGTTTCGGCCATCGCAAATCCGCCGGCGGATACGGCGAACAAAAGCTGCGTCCTGGGAGGCGCGCCCACTTCCATTGTAATCGATCCGGCGGGGGCATACGCATACGCCATTATTGACCGTTCCCCATGCGGAGGTCAGGGCGCGTTCATCGGAGCGTTCAAGATCAATTCCGATGGAACCATCGGTCAGACCGGAACTCCCGTAGATGATTCGGGTGGAGTCTCGTTGGCGATGGATTCCGCCGGAAAATTTCTGTTCGTTGCGGCAGGCAACGGAGTGCATGTTTATTCTATCGGCAGTGGCGCGGGGTTAAGTCTGGTCGCGGGAACTTACACCGCTCAGCCCACAGCGCTGTCGCCACATTTCGTTGCCCTGGCGCCGAGCCCCACGGTTTTCCCCGCGATCGGAGTGAATGGAACGCAAAACTCCGTGTGCTCGGTTCCGGGAAACAATCCTCCAAGCTCGGAATACTTGTACGCCGTCGATTCCCAGAATTATGCCGTGTGGCAGTTTGCAGTGGACACTGCCACCGGTGCACTGGGAAATCCTCCAGGCACAACTTTCGTGCCCATGTTTAGCACCGACCAGGTCCCGGCCGGGATTGCCGTGGATCCTTGCAACCGCTTCGTGTATGTGAGCGACAGCTATACCAACAAAGTCAGCGCGTATTCGATTTGCACCAGCGTACAGGTTTCAGGGCCGTGTCCGGCGGCAGACGGCAGGCTGGTTGCGGTGGCGGGTTCGCCGTTTTCGCTCGCCGGCAACGCAAATGGCCCCGGCCCGATCGCCGTCGATCCCTACGGCAACAACGTGTACGTAGTGGGCACGCTCTCCAACACCGTCTCCGGCTTTAAGATCAGCGCAATCACGGGGGCGTTGACCGCAATGAATCCGGCGGTGGTGGCCACCGGGCCTGAGCCGAGGTCGATCGCCATCCGCGGAGACGACAACTGGATGTTCGTGGCCAATCATAGCGGGCCGTCGGTGTCGCAGTACTCCATTGTCCCGGCCACGGGAGTGCTGACGGTTGCGGCCCCCATTCCGACGGACAATTATCCCTGGAGTGTGGCTGTGAAGTAGACCGGGCGGGACTTGAGGGTTTCACTCTCTCTCACCCGCAACCGGGTTTCGATCCATGTGCTACAGGCCGAAAGCCGCGCTTACGTGGGCACTTTGAGAATCAGATAGCCCCCAATCAAAACGAAAATCAGATCGGGGGACCAGGCCGCCAAGGCCGGAGGAAGCTGGCTGAGGTTTCCCATGGCTTCGAACAGCCGCGAGACGACGGTGTAGACGACTGCCGTTCCAACCGCCACCGCAACTCCCGTCACGGCGCCCTTTTTGCCCGTCGACAGCGCAAAGGGAATCGCCAGCACCGCCATGATCAAAGTGATCAGAGGATAAGACAACTTCTTATTCAGTTCCACCCGCAGGCGAACGACGTCGAAACCGCTTTGCTGCAGGTCGCGGATGTAGCGGTGCAACTCTTCATAGTTCATCTCGCTGTACTGCTTCACTTCCTTCTTGAAATACGTGGGCGTCTCCGGGAGGTCGGGAAAGGTGGCCACCTCGAAGGGGCGGTAATTCTCGATGGCAGAGACGTTGAGCGTGCGTTCCCATCCGCGCTCGTATTCCCAGCGGTTTAGATTCTCCGCCCACCGGGCGCGGTCGGCATGAATGCGTCGGGTGACGGTGAAATTCGCTTTATCGAGCTGGAAGACGCTGATATTTCCGAACTGGTCGCGGTCGGGATCGAAAAACTGGTAGTAGTAAATGTCGTTGTTCTGGCCGAAGATCCACTTGCGATCGGGACGCAGATAGGTCTGGGCGGGCTTGCCTTTAATCTGATTGTGCAGCGCCTCCTGGCGCTTGTTGGTATGCGGAAGATAGAACTGGTCGGCGAAGAACAGTGCTCCTGCCAGCACCGCCGCGGCGATGAGAACCGGCAGGATGATGCGATAAATGCTGGTCCCGGTGGCTTTGATGGCGGTGATTTCGTTGGAGCGCTGCATCAGGCCGAAGGTGACCAGGACCGCCAGCAGCATCACCAGCGGCGCAACGTTATACAACAGATAGGGAGTGACATTCAGCAGGTATTCGGCCACCACGAGGGGCGGAACTTTATTGCGCAGGATGTCGCCCAGAAGTTCGAAGAGCGTGAACACCAGAACCAGGACGAGAAACGTGGAGAGAATCATCCCCAGGTAGACGAAGAAATCGCGCAGCACGTAATCGTCGATCAGGGTGGGGAAGCTGGCGCTGAACACGCGGCGGCGGGTGGAGGCGCGCTCGAAGGCATTCTCGGTGCGGCGGCTGAGGGCGGCGGTCAGCAAAGCATCCTTGTCCTTCCCCGTGCCGCGGAAGGCTGCCAGCTCGAAGGGCCGTTTTTCAGCGCGGAACAACAGCAACAGGGCCAGGGCGAGAAAGACGAGATCGGCGAGCCAGGCTCCGAGCCAGGGTGAAACGCGGCCTTGCCGGGCCAGGGAGACTCCGATAAGCGAGACCACGTAATAGGCAAACACCAGGACGATGGTGAGCACGAAGCCGCCGGACTTACCGCTTTTCTTGGAAGAAAGACCCAGCGGGATTCCGACCAGCGCAAGCACCAGGCACGCCGTGGGCAGCGCGAAGCGGCGATGGAATTCAATGAGATACCAGCGTGCGGCCACAGGGTCGGAACGAATTGCCCTCCCTGGCAGGTCCCACGTGCTCATCACTCCCGCGGGGATCGAGTCTTCCGACCGGCTCTCGCTGGAAGGCAGTTCTATGGGAATGTCAGTCTGCTGAAAGGTGGAGATCTGGTAGTGATCGGGATCTTTGGGGTCAGTCTCGTGTTCGGACCCGTCCACCAGGTGCAGATGCAGGCGGTCGGGCCCCTCGCTGATGACCACGCCTTCCTTGGCTAGCGTAATCTTCGGATTGGGCGCATCCGTCAGGTCCGCCATGAAGATATCTTTCCAGACGGCCGCGCCCTGCGCGCTCTTCACATCCTGCACGTAGAGGACATATCTGGGGAATCCTTCATAGAAAACGCGAGGCTGGATCTCGAATGACACCTGGGATCCTTTGAGCCGGTCCTCGAGCCGGACAAGGGCGGCCTGCGATCGGGGCGCGATGTAGACGCCGTTGGCGAGAGCCAGTGCCCAGGCGGCCAATACGAAGATCGAGAGAGAACGGAGAAAACTCCAGATGCCCATGCCGCTGGCGCGCATGGCAGTGATCTCGCTATCGGCGGCTAGCCGGCTCAGACCAATCAGAATGCCGACCAGCACGCTCATGGGCAGCGTGTAAGTAAGAGCGAGAGGCACGGTGAAGGAGAGCAGTTCCGCAACGCTGGGGAGGGGCGCGCTGGCACGAACCACCAGTTCAAGGATATGTCCGAGATCGCGGGTGAAAAGGACGAAGGTGAAGATGATCGCGCCGATCAGGGCGTGAGCCGTGACTTCACGAAGGATGTAGCGGGTCAGGATGCGCATGGGATACGCGCTTAAGGCGAGGATAGCATGGCGGCTGATTGCAGGTAGAGAGGCCAGGTGGGAAGCCGCCCGGGCCGGCCATGTCCACTCCCGGCGCGGGGACGGACGAATGCGTCCGTCCCTACGTGGTGGCTTTTAAGAACAGCGCGCTTAGCGGTGGGAGCGTCAGCTTCAGGGAGAATGGGCGGCCGTGCGTGGGAATTGCTTCGGCATGGACTCCGCCCAGATTTCCCATGCCGCTGCCGGCGTATTCGCGGGCATCGCTGTTGAGCATCTCGCGCCAGTAGCCGCCGTGAGGAGCGCCGACACGGTATTCGAGGCGCGGCACCGGAGTGAAATTGCAGACCACAAGAACGGCATCCTGCGGCGACTCGCTCTTGCGCAACAGGGAGATGGTGCTGGTGGCATTGTCGTTCGCGTCGACCCACTCGAATCCGGCGGGGTTGTTGTCCCACACATGCATGGCAGGCTCGTTGCGGTAGAAGCGGTTCAGTTGCTCGACCCAGGCCTGTACTCCGCGATGAACCTGATATTGCACTACGTGCCATTCCAGGCTGGTGTCGTGCGCCCATTCGCGGACCTGGCCGAATTCTCCCCCCATGAAGAGCAGTTTCTTGCCCGCCTGGGCGTACATGTAGCCCAGCAGCAGGCGTAGGTTGGCGAACTTCTGCCATTCATCGCCCGGCATCTTGCCGATCAGCGATCCCTTGCCGTGCACCACTTCGTCATGGGAGAGCGGCAGCACGAAATTCTCGTGGAAGGAATACAGCATGCGGAAAGTGAGATCGTTGTGATGATATTTGCGATGGATGGGATCGTTCTGGAAGTACCGCAGCGTGTCATGCATCCATCCCATATCCCACTTCATGCCAAAGCCGAGACCGCCCACATAGACGGGCTTGGAAACCATGGGCCAGGAAGTCGATTCCTCGGCCGTGGTTTGAATGTCCGGATGCTCTTTATAGGCTTCCTGGTTAAAGCGGCGCAGAAAGTCGATGGCATCGAGATTCTCCCTGCCGCCGAACTTGTTGGGAATCCACTCCCCCTCTTTGCGGGAATAGTCGAGATACAGCATGGAGGCCACGGCATCGACGCGGAGTCCGTCGACATGATACTTGTCGAACCAGAACATGGCGCTCGACATCAGAAAGCTGCGCACCTCGGCGCGGCCGTAGTTAAAGATGTGCGTCTTCCAGTCGGGATGGAATCCCTGGCGCGAGTCGGCGTGCTCGTACAGGTGAGTGCCGTCGAAGTAAGCCAGGCCGTGCGCGTCCGAGGGGAAGTGCGAGGGCACCCAGTCCAGGATCACGCCTATGCCGTGCTGGTGAAGGTAGTCCACCAGGTACATAAAATCCTGCGGCGTCCCGTAGCGGGAGGTGGGCGCGAAGTAGCCGGTCGTTTGATATCCCCACGAGCCGTAGAAGGGGTGCTCCATCACGGGGAGAAATTCGACATGCGTGAAGCCCATCTGGCCCATGTACTCGGCCAGACGCGGCGCGGTCTCGCGATAGGTCAGGGGACGATTGTGCTCCTCCGGAACGCGCATCCACGATCCCAGGTGGACTTCATAGATGGCGTGCGGGGCGCGCAGGGAGTTGCGCTCGTGGCGCTTCTGCATCCAGTCCTGATCGTGCCATTGGTAGTCGAGATTCCATATGACGGAGGCGGTTCGTGGAGGTTTTTCGTGAAACAGGCCCACCGGGTCCGCCTTATCCACGCGATATCCGTGGCGATGGGACTCGAGGTGGAATTTATAAAGATCCCCGTGATTCGCGCCCGGCACAAAGCCTTCCCAAATGCCCGAGGAACCGCGAGGAGCCAGCCGGTGGGTTTTCGAGTCCCACCCGTTGAAGCTTCCCACCACCGACACGGAGCGCGCGTTGGGCGCCCACACGCTGAAGATCGTGCCGGGTTTGCCCTGGTGAGTGGCGGCATGAGCTCCCATCTTCTCGTAGATCCGGTAGTTGCTACCCTCGTTGAACAGATAAAGATCCTGATCGGTAAGAAGCTGCGGGCTGGAGAGAGTACTTTCAGGGCTCATGGTAATCGTCAGAAGGATGCGATTTAGTGTACAGAAGCAGACTGCGGGTTGGCACCCATATCTCTGCTTCCAGCGTTTCAGGGACTAAAACGGCCCGCAGGCCAAAAAAGCCGCTGCCCCTTACCGAGGGCAGCGGCGGAGACAACCCGGAGCAAGTTTCTACGTCTTAGTGCTCGCGTCTGGCCCTGTTGGTATCTGCGGCCAGATCGGACATCAGCTCAAAGAACGCGGGGGATGGCCGATGAACAAGCCCATGGCGGTCAGGAATTTCACCGCGCCCAACCGGCGGCGATGCTCTTAACGAACGAGCGCCGATGGATAGCTGCTTTCATACTGCTCCAGGCTTTTTGCATGTCTTACATCCTGATTCGAGTGTGGACTTGAAGCAGCCGGCGAGTGTCCGTGGCGCGTCAAAAATTGTCACGTTTGCGGACGGGGCCGTGACAGTTCGCGAAACCGTCACAGATTTGTCTGGAAACGTTCATGGGACCTAGCATTCGTCCCTGCGGGCCGGGAAATCCCTCGTGCTAGACTGGCTGTTTCCAGCCATGCCCGCTCTCCGCGTCATACTCCTCTGGCATCAACACCAGCCGTTTTATAAGGATCTGGTCACCGGCGAATACCGCCTGCCGTGGGTGCGGCTGCACGCGCTGAAGGACTACTACGGCATGGTGAAGCTGCTGGACGAGTTTCCCAACGTTCACCAGAACTTCAATCTGGTGCCCTCTCTCGTGGTGCAGATCCAGGATTATGCCGCGGGTACGGCACAGGATCCATTTCTGAGCGTGGCCGCGAAACCCGCCCGCGAGTTGTCTCAAGACGAGCGGCGCTTTGCCTTGCAGTATTTGTTTCAGGCGAATCCGCAAAATGTGATTGGGCGCTACCCCCGGTACAAGGAGCTCTGGGAGCGGTTTCGCGAGCATGGGCTTCACCCCGAGCGCGCCGAACGCTATTTCCAGTCCCAGGATTTCACCGATTTGCAGGTGCTCTCGCAGCTCGCCTGGTTCGATGAATTCTTTCTGGAAGAAAAAGAAATTGCGGCACTGGTGGCCAAGGGACATCACTACTCGCCGGAGGATCAGAAGTTCGTCATGGAGCGGGAAAGGGAACTCCTGGGACGCGTGCTGCCGGCCCATGCCGCGGCGGCGAAGAAGGGATCTCTCGAGATCTCCGCGACGCCGTTTTATCACCCTATCCTGCCGCTGGTCTGCGATGCCAGCGCCGGGGCAGTTTCTACCCCGGGCCTGTCCTTGCCGCAGAATCGGTATCGCCATCCCGAGGATGCGCGGGACCAGTTGCTGCGCGGTCTCGACTTGCACGAGAGAGTCTTCGGCGTGCGTCCCAAAGGAATCTGGCCGTCGGAGGGCAGCGTTTCCGAAGAAGTTCTGGCCATCGCTCATAACCTCGGCGTGCAGTGGATGGCGACGGACGAGGGCGTGCTGGGGCGGAGCACGGGATTATTTTTCGCGCGCGACGGCAACGGCCGTCTGCCCGGCCCTTTGGCCGAGAGGCTCTACAACATTCACCGCTACGAAAATGGCTCGACGGCGATGCACCTGGTGTTTCGCGATCACACCATCTCCGATCTGATCGGGTTTGTCTATTCAGGCATGCCTCCCGCGGATGCCGCCCGGCACCTGATTCAAAGCATCAAAGAGGCGGCCAGGCCGGTGCTGGATAAGGGGCGCGACGCCGTGGTGTCGATCATTCTGGACGGCGAGAATGCCTGGGAATACTACCCGAAGTCCGGCCGGGAGTTCCTGCGCCGGTTCTATAACGGGTTGCAGGGCGATCCGGCTATTGAGGCGGTCACGATTTCAGAAGCGATCGCGCGCCACAAAGATTTCGGCAAATTGACTTCACTGGTTCCCGGTTCGTGGATCAATGCCAATTTCAACGTCTGGATCGGTGCTCCTGAGGATAATCGCGCGTGGGATTACCTGCATCATGCGCGCCAGTTTTACGCCGCGAACGCGGCCAGAGCCTCGGACACGCAACGGCAGCTGGCGTTTGAAGAGCTTCTGATTGCCGAAGGCAGCGACTGGAACTGGTGGTATGGGCCGGAGCACCATTCGGCGAACGACCGCGACTTCGATGAACTCTACCGCAAGCATCTTTCCAACGTGTATCAGGCGCTTGGGGCCACTCCTCCCGACTACCTGGCGCAGCCGATCACGGGCGCGGAGGTGCGGCCTTCCTTTGTCGAGCAGACGGCATACATTCATCCCAGGGTCGCGGGCGACAAGGTGCGGTATTTCGAATGGATGGGAGCGGCGATTTATACCGCGGATCATCGCGCAGGAGCCATGCATGGAAAGCAGTTCCTGCTGGATGCGGTGTACGCGGGAATCGACGCGATGAATCTTTATGGCCGGCTGGATTTCTCAGGGACAGTTCCTGCCGAAGATTTCGAGATCGTGGTGAACCTGGAATCATGGGCGCCGGGGGAACCGCGCCCGCGGCGCACTTTGCGCGTAGATGCGTCGGCGAAGCAGGGCCGGCTGAAGGAATGGAAAATTGAGAACGGATCGGCGGGGCGCGTATTGGCCTCGGCAGTCCAACCCGAGGAGCGCGTCAAACTGGCCCTACTGCGCAACTTCGAATTCAAAGTTCCTTTGGCGTGGCTCCTGGCTAACCCCGGCGCTGGACTGGACCCCGAGCGAAAGCCGGGAACGGGGGCGACCAGCAGACTGCGGTTGCGCTTCAGCCTTTGGCAGAATCGCCTGCCGGTGGATTCTTTGCCGCTCGAAGGGTGGATGGAGTTGCAGGTGATGAGTGAAGGAGAATTGCTGTTCGGAGCGTAGCCTGCGCCCACTCTGCCGCGCAATTGAGAGCCGGACGCCTTCGCGTCCGGCATCTCACCCAGGCAGATACGTTTACTTGCCGCCGCCGGTGGGCGCCGGGGCAGGTGCGGGAGCGGCCGATCCATTCATGGCCAGCGGCCGATTCAATTCCAGGGTCAATTCCGTTCCCGCGGGCAATGTCGCCGAACGATGCTTCGCCAACCAGTGTCCCGTGGTGGCGCCGGCGCCTACCAGGCCGCCGACCAGAACCCCGGCGGGGCCGCCGACCAATCCACCAATCAGCATTCCCCCCGCGGCGCCGCCCCCTTGCTCGAGGGTGTCCCGCCGGTCGTGGGCTGAGCCTTTGAATTGGCCTTCGGAATTCACGTCGCTGCCTTTGATATTGGTATCGGTGAGAGTCGCGTCGAGGTAGTAGCGTTCTCCCGTCGGCATGACCACGGCTTCGGGAAGGATCCCGATCGTCGGCTTGCCCGAAATGCGGCGCGGTTCGCTGACCTTGGTCACGCGTCCTTCGACTGCAGCGCCGGCGGGAATCAGAGTCTGTCCGTTTACCACCACGGGCTGCGTGATACTGGCGCGGAACGGATCGCCTGGCTTGTTGCTGAAGGTTGCCAGTGTGGTGTCGAGACGAACCATCAGGGCGGTTCCTGCCGGAACAGGAGCGTTAGTCTGGGCGGCGAGTACAGTTGCCAGCAGCGTGCAGGGCAGTAACATCCACTTCTTCATGGGACCTCCGAAAATTCGGCTTGCCTTTGACTTTAGTCCACTCGCGAAGGGCGGACAAGCGCCGGGCAGTACATGGGGAACCTTGGCAGATAAGAGGAGCGCGGCACTGGCCGAATGGACGATTCCCCAGGCGGAATTCATCGGCGGAAAGTTGTCTAAACGCCGCGATTCTCCGTTCTCCATCCGATATAATCGTGAGTTTCACCTTACGGGCAAGATGGCGGTGTCAGCTTGTCCGCTTGGAAGTACCCAATCCTACCGAGAAAGTGAAATCACTCATGTCAAATATTGCAGGCATTCATGCGCGGGAGGTTCTCGATTCACGCGGCAATCCTACCGTGGAAGCGGAAGTATTTCTGGCCGATGGATCCATGGGCAGAGCCATCGTTCCCAGCGGGGCATCCACGGGAGAGCACGAAGCGGTGGAGTTGCGCGACCAGGACACAAACCGGTTCGTGGGCAAGGGAGTGCAGAAGGCGGTGGAGAATGTTAACGGGGAAATCGCGGAAGCGCTCGCGAATTGGGACGGCTTTGACCAGCGCGGGCTCGACGCCAGGATGATCGCGCTGGACGGTACTCCCAATAAAGGCAGGCTGGGCGCCAATGCCATCCTGGCGGTGTCCATGGCGGCGGCGCGTGCTTCGGCGCAAAGCCTGGATATCCCGCTCTACCGTTATCTCGGCGGCGCGGGGGCCAACACTCTACCCACTCCGATGATGAACATCCTCAATGGCGGCGCGCATGCCGACAATAACGTGGACTTCCAGGAATTCATGGTCATGCCGGTGGGGGCGCCGTCGTTTTCCGACGCCCTGCGCTGGGGCGTGGAGGTTTTCCACACGCTCAAGGGAGTGCTGAAGAAACGCGGCTACAACACCGCGGTTGGCGATGAAGGCGGCTTTGCCCCGTCCGTGAAGTCGAATGTGGAAGCAATTGAGGTCGTGCTGGAGGCGATCTCCAAGGCTGGGTACAAGCCGGGAGAAGAGATTGCGATTGCGCTAGATCCGGCGTCCAGCGAGTTTTATCAAGACGGAAAGTATGTGTTTAAAAAGTCGGATAAGTCGGCTAAGAGCTCCGACGAGATGGTCCGCTTCTGGGCCAAGTGGGCGAATGATTATCCCATCGTGTCGCTGGAGGACGGGCTGGCCGAGAACGACTGGGAAGGATGGCAGAACCTGACCAAAGAGATTGGCGGAAAGATCCAGCTTGTTGGGGACGACATCTTCGTCACCAACATCCAGTTCCTGCAGGAAGGGATTGATAAAGGCGTGGGCAACTCGATCCTGGTCAAAGTCAACCAGATCGGGACCGTAAGCGAGACGCTGGACGCCATCGATCTGGCGCGCCGCAACGGCTACACCTCTGTGATTTCGCACCGGTCGGGCGAGACCGAAGATACGTTCATCGCCGATCTCGCGGTAGCGACGGGAGCGGGACAGATCAAGACGGGTTCGGCCTCGCGCACCGATCGGATTGCGAAGTACAACCAGTTATTGCGCATCGAGGAAGAACTGGGCGGGACGGCGCGGTTCCTGGGCCTGAAAGCACTGAACTATCAGGGAACCGTCAAATTGACTTAGCTAAGAGCTTAGTCTAATATCGCATTTTATGGAAGTGAACGTTCACGAAGCTAAGACGCATCTCTCACGCTTGCTGGAGCGGGTCGCCATGGGAGAGGAAGTCGTGATCGCCAAGGCGGGCAAGCCGGTTGCGAAGTTGGTGGCCATCGGCAATGAACGGCCACGGTTCAAGTTGGGTTCTGCGAAAGGGGAGTTCGTGGTTCCAGACGACTTCAACGATCCTCTGCCTAAAGAAATTGAAGATCTGTTTTGGTAATGAAGATACTCATCGACACTCATGTGTTGTTGTGGGGTCTTCAGGATGAGGCAAAGTTGTCTCGCCGGGTACGAACTCTTCTGCCGAGCGCAGATGTGTGGATCAGTGTTGCCAGCTTGTGGGAGATCATCGCAAAGGTGCAAAGCGGAAAATTGGTTTTGCCAACTCCCGTTGGAGATTACCTGCGAGCTAAGCTGACCGCAAATGGAGTTTCAGTTCTCCCCGTCACATTCGATCACGTAACAAGATTAGAAGGCTTGCAGCTCCACCATCGAGATCCCTTCGACCGAATCCTGATAGCCCAGAGCCTCAGCGAGTCGCTGCCTCTGGTCACTGCCGACGTCCAGTTTGACAAGTATGCGCTGGAAGTTATTTGGTAAGTCAGTGCGCTTGATACCGAATCCCTGCAAATCCGAACATATTAATTGGTGAACTCATGTCAAGACCGAAACCACTGGTGCTGATTATTCTCGACGGCTGGGGTTACCGGGCCGAAACCAAGGCCAATGCCATCGCCCTCGCGCGCAAGCCTGTTTACGATCGCTTGCTGCGGCAGTATCCCAACACGCTGATTCACACCAGTGGACCTTACGTCGGGCTGCCTGAGGGACAGATGGGCAACAGCGAGGTCGGGCACCTGAACATTGGCGCGGGACGCATTGTGCACATGGACATCACGCGCATCGACGTGATGATCCAGAACGGGGAATTGTTCTCGCATCCTGTGCTGCTGCAGGCCATGAAACACGCGCGATCGGGAGAGCGCCGCCTCCATCTCTTTGGGCTTGTGTCCGACGGAGGAGTGCATTCTCAGCAGGCCCATCTTTATGCACTGCTGAAGATGGCCAAGGAGAACGGGTTGGAGCGCGTATTCGTTCATGCGTTTATGGATGGGCGCGACACTCTGCCCACCAACGGGGCGGGCTACCTGGAGCAGTTGCAGCAGAAGATGCGCGAATACAACTGCGGCAAGATCGCCACGGTGAATGGCCGCTACTACGCCATGGATCGCGATCGCCGCTGGGAGCGCATTGCCAAGGCGTACAACGCGATGGTTTTCGGAGATGCAGAGGGCGGCAAGCAAGCCGACCCGGTGCAGGGGATGAAGGATTCGTACAACAAGGGGATTACCGACGAATTCGTGGTGCCCTTTGTGTGCACCGATTCGCGAGGACAGGCGCTGGCCACCATCCGGGACGAGGATTCCTGCATCTGCTTCAACTTTCGCGCCGACCGCGTACGGCAGATCACCCGCGCCCTGGCTCGCAACAGCGGACTGAACGACAAGGGGGGAAGCGACCTACCCGGGGCCGCCGATCTCGACGCCGCCATTCCACGCGGCCGCGCGCCCAGGAACCTGCACTATGTTTGCATGACGCGCTACGACAAGAACTTCAGCCTTCCGGTGGTCATACCCCCGGAGTCGATGGCGAATATTCTTGCCAATGTCATGGGAGGGCTCAACCTGCGCAATCTGCGCGTGGCCGAGACCGAGAAGTATGCCCACGTCACCTATTTTTTCAATGGCGGCGTGGAGCAGCCGTTCCCGGGAGAGGACCGCGTGCTGATCCAGTCCCCCAAGGTGGCTACGTATGACCTGAAGCCCGAAATGAGCGCTTCCGGGATTGCCGACGCAGTGGTCAAAGCTGCCGAAGAGGGGACCTTCGACGTGGTCATCGTGAATTTTGCGAATGCCGACATGGTGGGACACTCGGGCAAGATCGAACCGACGGTGAAGGCCGTGGAAACCGTGGATGCCTGCCTGGGTCGCATCGAGGCGGCAGTGCGCGCCAAAGGCGGAGCGATGCTCATTACCGCCGACCACGGCAATGCCGAAATGATGATCGATCCGGCCACCGGGGGGCCGCACACCGCCCACACGACCAATCCCGTGCCTTTTATCGTGGTGTCGGAAAATGCGAAGCAGTTCACACTGAAGTCAGGCGGCTCGCTGCGCGATATCTCGCCCACGGTTTTGGGCATGCTCAAAGTGGATGAGCCCAGCGAAATGACGGGAAAAGACTTGCGCAGCTTTGTGAAGAACTCCGGTTGAGCGGACTCTGGCGCTAATTCGCGGTTACCGCGGGAGCGGTCGCCAGCAGGCCGGCAATCAGTTCCAGGTCATGCAAGTCTTCGCGGCTGAAGTCCTGGGCATGCTTGGGGTCGGTACCTTTGCGCGAAACCTGGATGACTCCGATCACCGCTTTGTCCTGTCCTATGATCGGCACGGACATCAGTTTCTGAATGGGAGCGGGAGCGACAGTCTCTTCGATGCTTCCCGGCCGGATCGTTTCGAAGATACTGGCGTGCTTTACCCGGGCAAAATTATTAAAGATTTCCGCCTTCTTGCTCAGTGCCGTATGAGCCGCCACCGCTTTGCTGGAGAGCGGAATTGAGCCCGTAGTGCGCAGATGTTCCGGAAAGACGAAGCGGAGTAATCCACCGTCCAGGCGCAGCAGGGCCACTTCTGTTTCCTGTACGCGAAAAATTTTGGCCAGCACCGAGCACAGGTGCATCGGCGAAACTCCCTCGCCCAATACGGAGCCCACCGGCAGCAAATGCTCAGGTAGGACAATCTCTTCCATCATTGCGTGATTATTATCGGGGATCATAGAAGCTGGTCACGGGTCATGCGCGGAACTTCAACTGTACCGCATTTCGGCAGCCATCAAGTACTTCCGAAAGTAATGGAGGACGCAGGGATAACTCCTTTCGCATCAATGGGCGCGGCTTTGATCCGGGGAGTCAGGAAGGTACGATGGTAACTGCTGCAACCGTCTCGCTGTGGGCGTGACATATTTTGTCAAAGTTGAGGGCGCGATTTGTCGAAAAACGAGTCGCTCCCGGCTCCGAATCAGAAAAGGATTTACACTTTCCGCCATGAACAATCCGACACAACCCAATGTGAAACTCACCAATGACCCGAACTATCGCGAGAACTATGCCAACAGTGTGCAGATGCGGGTAAATATCTGGGATTTCTTCCTGGTGTTCGGCACTCTGCAGCAACAGACCGAGAGCCAGGTGGACATCCGTAATTTTCAGGGAATTTATTTGAGTCCCCAGCAAGCCAAAGCGCTGCTCGGACTGTTGCAGCAGAATGTCGCCGGATACGAGAGCGCGTTCGGCGAGATTAAACTCGATCCCCGGATGGGGCCTAGCGGACCGGTCCACTAGACGTCGTGAGAGCGACTGCCAGCCGCGCTTTGTCGGACCCAAGGGTCGCGCGCATGCGGTCCGGCGCGCACCCGGCCCTGGTTTTTGCCGTGATTTTTGTTTCCGTCTTCCTGCTGCACGCGCCCCTGCTGCGTCTGCCCTACTTCTGGGATGAAGCGGGATACTACGTTCCGGCGGCGCGCGACCTGCTGCTCCAGGGG
Source organism: Candidatus Sulfotelmatobacter sp. (assembly GCA_035651855.1). Lineage (GTDB taxonomy): Bacteria > Acidobacteriota > Terriglobia > Terriglobales > Acidobacteriaceae > Sulfotelmatobacter. The sequence continues at coordinate 32,271 of DASREX010000018.1, read as the reverse complement.
AGCTTGATCCCCCAGACGACGGTTTCCAATGCGCACCCTCCCCTGGTCCTTGCCTGGATTGCGCTGTGGTGGAAGGTCGCCGGCTACGCTCCGCTCGTAACCAGGGCGGCGATGCTCTTGCTGGCGGCGCTCTCCCTGGCGGGAGTCTTCCGCCTCGCCGAGACAGTGGCGAACACCCACGTCGCGATTGCCTCCACACTGTGCGCGGGGCTCTATCCCGTGTTCTTTGCGCAAAGTTCGCTGGCGCAGGTAGATCTGGCCTCGGCTGGGCTGACGTTGTGGGCCCTTGCCGCATACCTGGAGGAGCGTCCGTTCCCGGCTGCGTTGTGGTTTTCTCTGGCCGTACTTGCCAAGGAAACGGCGATTCTTGTCCCCGCCGCATTGTCAGCCTGGGAGTTCCTCGGATTCATCACCAGCGGGCAAAGCAGGCTTGGAGAGTTGTGCCTTCCCCACCAGGCGAAGCTGCAACGAATGCTTGCGCTGCTGCTTCCGGCGGCTGTCCTGGCTAGCTGGTACGCATTTCATTACGCGCGTACAGGATATGTTTTCGGCAATCCGGAGTTTTTCCGCTACAACGTCGCCTCCACTCTTAACCCACTGCGCTTCCTGCTCGCGCTGCTTTTGCGGTTGTGGCAGGCGTTTGGTTACATGCACCTGTGGATACTCACTATTGGCATGTTTCTGGCTATGTCTCTGCCTGCAGTCAGTGACGAAGGCGTTGAAAGGCGCAGGATCGAGATTCCGGTTCAGGCCGTATTTCTGGTCATCGTCGCAGCCTACGTCATCTTCATGGCCCTGATTGGGGGCGCAGTGCTCGCGCGATATATGTTGACGGCGGTACCGCTGGTAATCATTCTCGCGGTTTCCACTTTACAGAGGAGACTGCGCTACTGGGGAGCGGCTGTCGCCATGGTTGCGCTTGCGTTCATCTCGGCTTGGTTCTGGAATCCGCCCTATGGATTTCCCCCGGAAGATAATCTCGCGTACCGCAATTACATTCTTCTGCATGAAGAGGGCGAGCGATTCCTGGAAGCGCGCTATCCCATGGCGCGCGTGCTTACGGCGTGGCCTGCTTCGGATGAACTTACGCGGCCGTGGCTGGGCTATGTAACCCGTCCGGTGCCGGTCGTGCGCATCGAGGACTTCTCCGTGGAACAGATGCTGTCAGCGGCGGAATTTCGCGATCACTTCGGAGTTGTGCTGGTCTTCTCCACCAAGTACGAACCCCGGAACCCGCTGCTGGAGCGCTGGCGCCGGTGGACGGAATTGAAGCGGCGTTTCTTTGGATTTCACGAGGATCTGCCGCCTGCGGCGGCAGCCCGCATTCTCGACGGGAAAATTGTATTTTCGCGAGAGCGCGCGGGGCAATGGGTGGCGGTCATCGAGATGCAGCGCAGCGGGTGGATCAACGCGCAGAATATGGTGGGAGACCGTTGGGCTGCGAATCCGATGCTTCCCTCTGATCTGATCTTTGCATCAGGTGGCAAGAATGGGTTTTGATCACTAACCACACCTCCTGTCCTGCTTCCAGACGAAGAGAATCGCGAGCCGCCAGCGTGAGATGCACCTCCATTTCTATGGCGCATTTCACGCAGGCCGAGACAATGACATCCCGCTGCCGCAAGGAAACAAGGCGTCCCGGAATCACGTTGCGCGCGCTTAAACCGGCGGGCGGAGAAGTGGCCAGCAGGATATCTCCGGCGCGTATCCCGACCCGGAATCGCGCCCCCACGCCGCCGCGCACCAGAGGCGTTTCCAGGGGCAAGCGCGCATCTCCATCGGCCAGGCAGCAGGTCATGGTCCCGCGCTCGGGCCTGACAGCTTCCACGACGGCGTCGAAAACATTCTCAAACCCTGCCAACTGCGCCACTGATTCCTGCATGGGGGCCGACATCACTTCGTGCGGCGTCCCTTGCGCCAGGATGCGTCCTGCCTCGAGAACCACCACCCGTTCCCCCAGGGCGAATACTTCTTCCCGGCTGTGGGTGACATAGAGTATGGGGATGCCATGATTGCGATTCCACTCCCGCAGATCATCAATGATATGGGCCTTGGTTACGACATCGAGACCAGCCAGCGGTTCGTCGAGCAGGAGAACTTGCGGATCGGTGACCAGAGTCCGTGCCAGCGCGATTCGCTGGCTCTCGCCCCCTGAAATATCGCGGACACTGCGCCGGCTCAGGGGTGCGATGTGGAAAGCCTCCAGGATGGCTGAGACGCGCTGCGCGCGCTCTACGGCCGGGAGATGCTTAAGCCCGTAGCCCACATTTTGCTCCACCGTCATGTGCGGGAACAGCGCCAGATGCTGGAAGACGTAGCCGAAGCGGCGGGCCGCCACGGAGATATTCCGCCCGCTCGAGGAGTCGAATACCACGCGTTCGCCAATCGAGATTTGACCGTCATCGGGTGTGCAGAGGCCGGCAACGCAATCGAGCAGTGTCGTTTTGCCCGCTCCCGACGCGCCGAACAGGATGGTGAAACCCGTCTTCGCCACGAAGGCCAGGTCCAGATTAAACTCATGTTTCGCCGAGAGGCGTTTGCGGACCTGGCAATGCAAGTTCCGGCCTGCGCAGGATATGGCAGCGGTCCCGGCATCGTGAACAGCAGCGTGATCGTTCATCGCATCCTATTTTACGGAACCAAGCAGCGATGTTCTTCGGCTCAAACTGTAGACCATTGCCAGCAGGACAAAGCACAGCACCAGCAGCACCAGCGCCGTTTGATTGGCGCCGCTGTAATCCGAAGCCTGCACCCGGTCGTAGATATCAATGGAGACGGTCCGCGTGACCCCGGGGATATTTCCGCCGACCATCAGCACGACGCCAAACTCGCCCATGGTATGGGCGAACGACAAGGCCGCGCCCGTGATGAGTCCGGGGACGGACAACGGTGCGATGATGCGGAAGAAGGTGCGTAGCGGCGATGCGCCTAACGTGGCCGAAGCCGCGATGAGTTTGCGATCTACTGCGGAAAACGAAGCGGCGAACGGCTGCACCGCGAAGGGCAGGCTGTACAGGATCGAACCGATGACCAGTCCGCTGAAGGTGAAGGCGAGAGTATGCCCGGTAAGTGCGATCCACCAGCGGCCGAGCGGGCTGCGGGGACCAAGCGTGATGAGAACATAAAATCCCAGCACCGTCGGCGGAAGCACGATGGGCATGGCCACGATGGCTTCAATGAGAAACTTCCATCGCCAGCTTGAGAATGCAATCCAGTAAGCGATCGGCAACCCGAGCAGCAGCAGCAACACAGAGACCGTGAAGGCCAACTGCAGAGTCAGCCAGAAGGTTTGCCAGTCAATTGCCATCAGCGTTGAGTATTGCGCCGGTAAGTCTGCAGGGCAGCGCTACATGCGGCTTGCCGGCGGGACGATGCCGTTCATTCGCAGATATACCGCCATCTGGCCATAGTGATCGAAGCCGTGGGAGGTCACCGACATTGCCAGTCCCAGCCGCGATACGCTGCCTTCTCCAAAAGGGCTCCTGACAGTTCCAGCCAGATTACTTTCATTCACGGTGGCGAGCGCTTGATGCACGTACTCGAACGAGTCCTTCAGATATTTTATGATGTCGGCCTTGCTGACGATCGATGCGGGGCCGGATTCGTCTCCGATATCGACCGGCGGTTTTTGTTCCAGGAGAGCGGCGGCCAGTTCGTAATTCACCGCGGCCACATGCTTGATCTGCTGGGCGTAGGTGCGGACTCCCTTAAACTCGCCGTTGGTGGGGGCGAATCCAAATTTCTCTTCCGGCATGGCCTCGGCCGCGGGCACAAACTCAGACTCCATGTTGTGGACGTTTCGATTCAGAAGCTCGGTGACGGTATGGTGCTCTTCCTTCGGTTTCGGTGCTTGTGCGGCCGTCAGCACGCTCAATAACAAGCTACAAGCCAGGAATCCGATTGTTCTCTTCATGTTCCCCCTCATTTCCCTAATCCCGTACTACGGCAGGAGCCATCTTTAGCTCCGCCGCAGTCAAACGATGCCGCCGAATCGTGGACAATCCTACCACCATCGCCAGCGCGGACCATGCCAAAGCCTTGGGCACGCCCTGGCGTGCAGCCAGTTCCCCCCAAATGGCGCTGCCCAGCGCCATGCCTCCCTGAAGCACAAGCAGGTACATGGAGAGAGCGCGCGCCCTCATCCAGGATGGACACATGGTCTGCGCGACCACGTTGAAGCAGGCCAGGATGCCGATCCAGGCGGCTCCCGCCGTAAACAGCGCCACGCATAACCATTCGAAGACATGGACCTGCCCCGCCAGGAACGTCATGGCGGCAAACAGCAGGGTGGCGCCGGCCACCAGGCCGTCGACCGAATACTGAAGCTTCAACCGAGGCAGCAGGGATGCTCCGAGTAGAGCGCCCAGGCCGAAACACGCCAGCAGAAAACCATAGCCTTGCGCGCCGTGCGGTTGGCAGATCACCGGCAACAGGGCCAGGAGCGAGGCTGCCCCCACGCTGAACGCCCCGGTGCGGATCAGGACTGATCTGACCTGCGGCGCCCCGCGTACGTAACGGATTCCCTCCAGGATGGCGTCACCGATACCGCGCGTTTCCAGAGGCTCGCGCGGCGGATTTTTCCATTGATATAGGAAATACACGACTCCGAAAAAAGACGCGGCATTCAGCAGAAATGACCATCCGGATCCGGCAGCAGCGACAACCAGTCCCCCGAGGGCCGGGCCGACGGCGCGCGCGGCATTAAAGCCTGCTGAATTCAACGCGACTGCGGATGCATGTTGACTGGGCGACACTACGTCCGGCGTAATCGCCTGCCAGGCGGGATCGTTGATCACTGCGCCCACTCCCAGAAGAAAGGTGAACACCAGCAAGGACCAGGGGCCAGTGGCATGCAGCAGGGTGAGGATTCCAAGAGCGGCGGCCGCGACGATCATCCAGCTCTGCGTGAACAGCAGAAGGCGCCGGCGATCCACCATGTCGGCCAGAGCACCCGCGGGTAGAACGGCGATGAAGACGGGAATGGTGGCTGCGGCTTGCACCAGGCTCACCATCAGCGGCGAGTCGGAGAGTTGCGTCATGAGCCAGCCGGCGCCCACGTTCTGCATCCAGGTGCCGGTATAAGAGACGACGGCGGCGATCCAGAGGGAGCGGAACAGCGGCTCGCCCAGCGGCGCCCACGCCGAATCCGGACGGCGCGCCCCGGCGGTCGCTACAGAAGGAAGTGTAAGGTGATCGGCCACTTGTCTTCTAGGGCTCCGATCCGGTCAACGTTTTGTCGCCCGCCGCGGCAAAGGGCCAGTCCGACGATCGCCAGGCGCGGACCAGGTAAATCAAGACCCCGGTCAGCAAGATGATGGCGGCGTAGCGCACTTCCTTTTGCCAGTTCGGCCGGCCGAAAAGGATGAACAGGAAGCCGGCGCTCGCCAGCAAGGCGGGCATCGGATACAGCCACATCCGAAATGGACGAGGCAGGTCGGGCCGCACGATTCTGAGAACGATGGAGCCCACGGCCTGCACCAGAAATTGCAGGATCAGGCGAATGACTACCAGGGCTGCGATAGCGTCTTTCAAGCGAAGAAAACAAAAGCAGGCAGCCACGACTCCCAGCGCCAGCAGGGAAATGTGCGGGAAACGATGCACCGGGTGCACTTTCGCGAATGCCTTGAAGTAGTTGCCGTCTTTGGCCGCTGCATACGGAACCCGGGAGTAACCCAGCATGAGGGAAAAGACGGAGGCGAACGCGGTCACAATCACGAGTCCGGTGACCAGGCGCGCGGCCCACGCCCCGTAAACCCTCTGCATGAACAACGAGACAACATACAGGCCGGTGTTGTTTTGCCCCGCCTGCAGCATTTCCCGCCAGGGCACCACCGCCAGAATGCAGACGTTCATCATTAGATATAGACCAGCGACAAGCAGAATGGAAAGCAGCAAGGCCCTCGGAATATTCTTTTCCGGCTCCTGGATTTCGTCGCCCAGAAAAGCCACGTTGTAGTAACCCCAGTAATCGTAGGTGGCGATCAGCATGGCGCCGCCCAGGCCGGTCCAGAAGTGACGGGATAAAGTGAACGCCCCCGGGGGAAAATCGAAGGCTAGAGCAGCGTTGAAATGGGTGAGTCCCGCATAGATGATCCAGCCTATCGTGCCCATTACGCCGAACCAGAGCACTTTGGAGAGGCGGCCGATCACGGTAATGCGCCGGTATAAAAGCAGAACGGTAAAGAAGCAGATCAGCACGGCAACGGCTGTTCCGGGCGTGACGATCCAGCTTACCTGCAGATTTCCGGCCCAGGGAATGTGCAGGGCGGCGTCATGATGCGCATAGACGGTTTCCAGTTCGGGCCAGTAATAGGCGGCGTATCCCGCCAGGCCGATGCAACCGGTGGCAATGGACAGCGGAGCGCTGAAGGATACTTGCCAGATGAAGAGGAAGGAAATCAGGCGTCCCCATTTTTGCGGTCCGTAGATTTCGCGCAAGTAGCGATACGAGCCGCCGGATGCGGGAAGCGCAGCGCCCAGTTCCGCGGACACAAGGCCATCGCAGACAGCCAGCAGAGCTCCCGCGATCCATCCCAGCAGCGCCTGCGGGCCGCCCATCGCGCTCAGCACCAGCGGCATGGTGATGAACGGGCCCACGCCAATCATGTCGATCATGTTGAGGGCCGTGGCGCTGCCCAGGCCCATGCCGCGGATCAGGCTGTGCGGTTCTGAGTTGGCGTGATCAGGATTTGGCATGGGTTAGGGATCGATGTTCGGTCGAAGAGCCTTCACCTGGCAATGGCGTCCTTGCGTGATGCTGAACTGCTGTACTGCCGGGCGGCGCAAAAGTGACGCGCAGAACGCAGAGCCGCCGCGATCCGATGCGTGTTCACTGCTGTTCGTGCCCGGCGCTCAATAGATTCACATAGAGCCGCACCGCGCCGGGGACGCCTGCAGGCAACTGGCGGAAGAACGCGTAGGCCGCGTAGATGTAAGTGCCCTTGCCATACTGGGCGCGCAGCAGGCCGCCCTTTTGTTCATCCTCTCCGGGATCATGGCAGGCGAGCAGCGGAACGTAGTTGGAGTCCCACTTGTCCATGAAATAAAGGCCTCGCTCCTGAACCCAACCGTCGAAATCGTGCTGGCTGATCGTATTGGGATAATGAAAGATGGAGTCGTTGGCGGCGAGAATGGTTACCGGCGCTTCTTCGACGGAAACGCGGGCGCGGCTTAGCTGGGCTGAATAGGGAGTGAACTTGCCGCTATTGAAGTCGCCCACTCCGGTGTCGTATTGCACGACCAGCGTGCCGCCCTGGTGTACGAAGTCGAGCAATCTCTTGTTATTGGCCACGACCTCTTTCTGGGTGTCATAGGCGCGGATTCCCAGAACGATCGTGCCGTACTTGCCCAAATCTTCGGCGCGCAATTTCTCGGCGGGAATCAGAGTCACGTCCATCCCGATCTGCTTCAGGACGGTGGGGATGTCGTCGCCGGCGCCCATGATGTAGCCGATTTTCAGGCCGTGGGGAACCTGCACGTCCACGATGCTTACCTTTTGCCGTGCGGGCTGGTAGTAGTAGAAGCTGCCCAGATCCTCGCGGGTGACCACGGTGTAGCCTTCGCTATACTTTTCTCCCTCCAATTCCAGGACGGCTCGCAGGGTGGCGCGGCCCTGCTGCAGATTGGCCGGAACTACATGGAAGTGAAAATCCTGCTTCTCCGCTCGCGTTTTGAATTCCACGGGAAGCTGGGCAGGCTGCGATTTCCAGCCCGCGGGCATTTCGAGATGCAGAACTCCGCGTGCATTGCGCGGGAGATTGCTGGCTACTCCCACTGTGACCGTCGTGGTAGTCCCATTGTGAGTAGAAATCACTTGCGAGCCCGGTTCCAGCATCACGGAAAACGCCGGAACCACCGCAAGCGGGCGGGTCCGCGTTTTCCCATTCTCGGCGGTGAATGGAGCGGCAACAACTGCGCTGATCTCCCCTTTCATGTGCGGCGGGACCTTGCCTGCGGAATAGTTGACCCGCGCCCGCAGCGCCGGAGGTGGAAAGGGGAGAGTGGCGTACTTTTCGTTATCGATATGGTTGATACTCTCGGTTTCAGGATCGTCGCGATGCCAATACGGACGCGTGTAGGGCGTCTTTTGGGGTACCCGCAAATGGAAATCGGCATGCAGATCTTTTCCCGGCGCTACCGTTTCCGCCTTGGTGCTGGTGTGGATCGTGCTCCACCCCGCCGGGACCTCGAGGGCGACGTGGTCGATTCTCAACGGCTGTTTCGAGCCGTTGTGAAAAATCACCGACACGGTGAAGCTTTGCCCCGGAGAAACCGTTGCCGGCGCGCCCGATTGCTCGGGGCCGCCCTGGTTGCCGGTGAGGGAAGCTTCGGCCGTCATTGAAACCCCGAGAGCCAGGTTGAGCGCAGTCTCGGCCTGCTGTTGCTTGGACGCGATGCGGGTTAAAAGATCCAGCTTCGCTTCCGGAGTCAGATTAGCCGATTCAATTTCTGTGCGGACTTGTTTGAGCGTTTGCACAACCCGGAACAGCAGCGGGGAAGCACTGGCGGGATCATTGCCCGGAACCGCGGCCGAGGCGATCTGCCGGGCGGCCTCCATCAGTTGGGACTTCAGTTGTGGAACTTTGGCGGCGGCAACGGGAAGCCTGGCTAGACCGACAACGCTGGTATCGATTCCGTCGAAGAAATCCTTTTCGTGCCCGTCCTTCCCAGCCGCGGAAGGAATTACAGAGTCCACCAACCGGTAAAAGGTGAAGCGGTCGCCCGGATCGACGGTCCAGTTGGCTGCGCCTTGCGACATCTGGTGACGAAGCCCTTGCATGGCGAACTGGATGTAAGACGTGCCCAGCAAGGGATCGCTCTGCCCGGTATTGAATTTCACGGTCCAGTCGGCATCGGGACAGGTCATCGAGCCCCAGGGACATACATTGCCGATGTAGAACTTCTTCGGCTGCCAGGGCTGAAGGCCTTGCGCAATCTGCTCGGGGAAGCGCCTGGGATCGGCGGCGGCCCGAAATGCCTCTTTGGCCAGGATGCTGGACGCCTGATGATTGCCGTGGCCATCACGCTCGGTCCCGGAAAAGCGAGCGACCAGCACGTCTGGGCGGAAAGTGCGAATGACGCGCACTATGTCGGCCAGCGCCACATCGTGACCTCCCCATTTTGCGAAGGTCTCCTCGGCCTTTTTCGAAAAGCCAAAATCGGCGACTCGCGAGAAGCGCTCCTGCACCCCGTAGTATTGGTCGGAAGCGAGCAGTTCCTCTGCCCGGAGCACGCCCAGTACATCCGAAAGATTGCTGCCAATCTTGTTTTGTCCGCCTTCACCGCGATTCAGCGTCATCAGCAACGTGCTTACGCCGCGACCCCGCGCCTCAAGGGTCAGCATGCCTCCATCCTCGTCGTCGGGATGAGCCACCACTTGCATCAGGCGCCCGGTGGTTCCCAGGCGCAGCAGTTCAAGGCGCAACCCGGGCACGCCCTCGTCCTGAGGGATTGGCGGCGGCACGCCTTGATAGAGCAGGCCGGGAGGATCGGCCTGAACGTGTTCGACGGGTGCTTCCGCTCGCGAAGAGGCGGGAGAGGTGTTCTTTGTGGCCGGTTTTGTATTCTGGGCTGGTACGGCCAGCGCAAATGCAAGCCAGAATGCCAGTACGAGTGCGGATGATCTTTCAGAAACAGGCTGAAGCCGGCGGCCGGTGCGCCGCCCGGTGCAAGGTTCGGAATGTCTCACGCTACAAGGATGGGGCCTGAAGGCAGTTTGACGCAAATTCTTTCCACCGAAAGCAGCCGGAACCACGTAGCGCCGGACGCATTCGTCCGGCGGGTCTTTTTCCGTGCTCGCTTCGCTTCGCAGGGCGGACGAATGCGTCCGCCCCTACGGGTTTCGATCTTGCGATGCGGAGCCCCAACTTCGATCATTCTTAAACGTCACACAAATCGACGGCCTTGCGCAGCGAGTCCAGCGGATCTCCAGTCGGTACGAATTCGTGCGCCACGTAGCCTTTGAACCCTGTATCGGCAATGGCGCGCATAATCCCGTCCCATTGCACTTCCTGAGTGCCATCCAATTCATGACGGCCCGGAACTCCCCCTGTGTGGAAGTGAGCCAGCCATTGGATGTTCCTGCGGATGGTGTTGATCAGATCGCCTTCCATGATTTGCATGTGGTAGATGTCATAGAGCAGTTTCACGTTGGGCGAGTTCACTTCCTGCACGACTCTGACGCCCCATGCTGTGTGGTCGCACATGTAGTCGGGGTGGTCGTGCTTGGAATTGAGCAGTTCCAGGCAGATGTTGACCCCGTGATCTTCGGCGATTTTCTTGACCCGGTTCAGTCCTGCGATGGTGTTGCGGGCTCCTTCGTCGTCGGACATCCCCGCGCGGTTGCCGGAAAACGTGATTACATTTGGAACCTGGGCCGCTGCGGCTTTTGGAATGTTCGTGCGGAACGCCTGCTCGATGGCTGCGTGATTCTCCGTCCGATTCAGTGCGTTTTTGATCTCGCCGCCTCCGGCGTAGGCCATCGTGCACACCAGGCCGTAACGGCGGGGCACCTCGTATTCGTCCGCCTCCAGCAGATCGATCCCGCGCAGGCCGATCTGAGCCGCATACTTCGATAATTGATCAAGCGGAATCTTCTGGTAGCACCAGCGGGATACCGATTGCCGTATGCGCCCCTTGCGAGGTTCGGCGGAGGGATTGAGGGATGCGGCCAGAGATGGAATGTGGGTGGCTGCGAACGTGACAGCCGACGTTTTCAGCAGCGTCCGACGAGTAATCTTTGGCATGAGTTCAGCAAGCCCGACATTCCCGAGGAGCCACGACCCGGACCTTACTGCCGGCCTTCCTTCAGTACGTTCTGACAATTACTGGCTGCGGTCAAGACTTCATTGAACGCTGTTTCCTTGCGCAAGTTCTTCAGAAGCGGATCATCCAGCAGCGCGGAGTAGGCGCAATAGTTCTGCTGCACCGCGGCCTTCAGCAGGCGCAACGCGGCTTCATTCTGGCCGCACGCCGCCATGACTTCTCCCACGTGATACCAAAGTTCGGCGTCTGGCTCCACCATCACGGAGCTCTCGTTTTCGCGGACAATCTTCGCCAGATCCGGAGGCCGCGGGCTGGCGGTGCAGGCCTCCATCAGGTCACGGTGGTACGTCGACGCTTTGCCCATATTCCGGGCGGCGGCGTGGGCCTCGGCGATATTCCCCTCAGCCAGGTACACGTAGGGAGTCACCCAGGCCGCCCACTCCGAACCAGCATCGAGTTGAATGAAGTCCATCGCCCGTTCATTTTTTCCCATCTCCAGGAACGTCCAGGCGCAGGCGCGGAATGAGAAATTGCCGGGGTCGAGCTGGCGGGCCGCATTGCACTGTTCCGCGGACTTGTCCAGCATTCCGGCATAGCGATACACGAAGGCCAGGGCAAAATGAGCGTCGGCGCTTTGGGGACGGCGCCGCACCAGATCGGTGGCGGCATCATAGGCGCGGCCCAGTTCCCCACGCTCCACCCGGGCGGTGATCAGGTTACTTGCAGCCATCATGCGGTTGGGATCCAGCGCCAGGGCACGCTCGTAAGCCTTATTGGAAAGCTGGAACATCTCCTCGCCACCTCCGCCGTACAGTGAGTCGAGATAGTAGCGTTGTCCCAGGGCTTCCCAGGCCGGAGCGTAGTTGCGATCGATGCCCACAGCCCATTGCAGCATCGTGATGGCCTGTTTGTTGGGAGCGGGATCGTGCGGCACCGCGGCGCTGCGCAGGTAAAAGTCATAGGCCTGCTGGTTGGTGGGCCGCGAAGCGGTGGCCTCTACCGCTCCCCCGCTTCCGAGAATAGGCAAAAGTCCATTCTGCACCTGCGTCGTCAACTGTTGGTGGAGCCCTATCAGATTCTCGGCCTTGTCGGTCACAGTGACCTGCCAGAGCAGCCGATCGTTGGGAACGTCCATTGCCTCGAGGGTGACAGTTAAGCTGTCACCAGCTTTGCGAAACGATCCCGTGAGCAGACGTCCAACGTGCAGTTCCACTCCCACCTTCCGGGGATCCAGATCAAGGGCGACATACCGGCGGGTAACGGAAGAAGGGCGAACCTCGAGGGTGCGCGAGTAAGTCAGGACGCTGGTAAGTTCGTCAGCCAGTGCAAAGCGCAAGTAGTCGATGCTGACGTCGCCGTTCATGTTCTGCAGGGGGAGGACGGCAATGGCGTTGCGCTGCTCAGCGCTGGCCGCGGCGCGGTGCTTGAACCACCAGGCGCCCACGGCCGCGAGCACAGTCACCAGCAAAGCGGCGGTGGCAATCAGGGAATAGGTGAGAAGGCGCGAATGCCTGCCGAATGTTCGCGACGCCACGCGCAGCCGCGCGGTGGCGCTGGGAGTCTTGATGGTCCCGGACTCGGCTTCTTTCTTCAGCAGCGCCAGATCAGACCGGATTTCGGCCGCGCTCTGGTAGCGCTTGGAGCGCTCCTTCTCCATGGCCTTGCCGATGATTCCTTCCAGTTCGATCGGAATCTTCGGATTCAGGTCTCGGGGCGGGACCGGCTTGGCGTGTAGAACGGCATCCAGGGTCACCAGCGAGTTCGCGCCGGTGAACGGCTTCTTGCCGGTGGACATTTCGTAAAGCACTACTCCGAACGAGAACAGATCACTGCGCGCGTCCACGGTCTCGCTGCGCGCCTGCTCCGGGGACATGTACACAGCGGTGCCCGGAATTACTCCCACGGCGGTGAGCGACTGGTCGGCGCCTTCTTCGTCGGTTCCGGGATTGTGCACCAGCTTAGCCAAGCCAAAGTCCAGTACTTTGACTTGCCCGGTCGGGGTAATGAAGATGTTGGCGGGCTTGACGTCGCGGTGGACGATGCCCTTGATATGCGAGGCCACCAGCGCGTCCGCCACTTGCACCCCGATGTCGAGCACCTTCTCCACAGGCATGGGATGCCCGCCAATTTGCTGCTTCAGGCTCTCGCCCTCAAGCTTCTCCATCACAATGAAGGGATGCCCGTTGTTGTCCTCAATGCCGTGAATGGTGCAGATGTTAGGGTGATTGAGGAGGGAGGCGGCGCGGGCTTCGCGCGTGAAACGCTCCAGGGATTTGGAATCCCCGGCCAGATTTTCTGGAATAAACTTGAGGGCGACGTGCCGCCCGAGCTTCAGGTCTTCTGCCTCGTAGACCACACCCATACCACCGCCCCCGAGTTTGCCAAGGATGCGGTAATGGGAAATCTGCTGACCGATCATGAGAGGTGACGAGCCCGCTCGGCGGTAATGTTAGGCCCCCTCTGAAATTCGGTCAACTGCCTTTGTTCAGCGGAGCTTGGCACATGTCGAGGAGCGGCAGGGAAGTGACCGGGTTCGTCGAGCGCGTTGGGAATTGTTCCCTTTTTGGGCCGCCTTGTCCTTCGGTAAGATGCGGCATGTCGCGCCGGCGGTTTGGATCGAATAGGATTGAGGGTGCCGAGTAAGATTTTTTTACTAGGAGATTCTCCCATGGAAAGCCATGATTCTCCTCATCCGAAGCTTTCTCCGCCGCCCAGCCGCGCAGCCTTGCGCGAGATGATTCGGAGGCGGGCGGAAGAGATTTACGTTCGCGGTGGCAGGCTGCCCGGACGGGATCTGGACAACTGGGCTCAAGCCGAAGCGGAGATTTTGCAGGAATATGGGGAATCGATGCGGCGCACTGCCATCGTCGTCGATGTGAACGGCGTGCAATATGTCGGCGAATACGATCTGGAGTCGGGCGGAGGGTACCAACCGGGGGAATTCTTCGGGGGAGAAGACATTCCCGTCCGCTTTGAGGGTGAAAAGATGTTTGTCAGGCGGCCGAACGGCGCGGAGCTCGAAACCACCATCGTTCACAAGATTGGATGACCTTTTCCGCGCTCCTGCGGCGCTGCCTGGAGAAGCCCCGCACAACGCAATTGGTATATTGCCCAGGTGCTTTCTCTTTTGCTGCAGAGGCCAAGACCGCGCGGCCAGCAGACTCTTTTCGCCACGCTCCGCCACCTGGGAGCTGCGGGGCTCTTCTTTCTGGCGATTCTGGACAGTTCGCCCGTCCCGACCTTCGCGGGCCCGGACATCCTGACCGCGATTCTCGCCGCTAGCCACCGTCCTCTCTGGTACGAATTCGCCGCTTCGGCGACCGCAGGTTCGGTCATCGGGGCATACATCACCTTCCGCCTCGCGCGCACCGCCGGTTCGGCGTATCTGGAGAGCAGATTCAAGCGAGGCCGGTTGTCGAAGTTCTTGAAACTGTTTAAGCGCTGGGGCACAGGAACCCTGGTTGCATCCACGGCCATCCCTCTGCCCATGCCCACCAGTTTGTTCTTTGCCGCTGCCGGGGCTTCCGGTTATCCAATGGGAAGATTCCTGAGCCTGGTCGCATTGGCCCGGGCAGCAAGATATTTTGGCATCGCGTTCGTTGCGGGCCACTATGGGCGCCATTTTCTGCGGGTCTTGCGGCATCCCATGCAGCATTGGGGGTGGCTGCTGTTGCTGCTGGGCACTACCTGCGCCTTGATCCTGGGTGGAATCTTTATGAGCCGTCGCCTCGAAGAGATTCCGGCCGAGGGTCTCCGACAGGTCTAGGCACTCTCCTCGACGTATAAGCCGGCTGACGCGCCGACCCACTCCATGTTCTTATTGTGATCGACTCCCATCATCAGTCCTCGTCCCATGCGAATGATGGTGAGCACGGGCTTCAGTTCTTCCAGCCAGATGTACATAACTCGAACTTCCGCCTTTGTGCCGCCGAAAGGCGTCTCGATGACCGGTGCGAAGTCCAGGCGCTCCTGCAGGATGTAATGTGGGCGTTTGTCCGCGGCGATGGCGGCGATTTCTTCCTTGCTCGGCGCGATTACCACGCCCAGCCCCGCGAATGAATACAGCGGCTTCAGGGCATAATTCTCCAGGTCAGGCGGGATTTCACGCAGTTCGTTCAAGAACCAGGTCCTGGGAACGGAGTCGTGTTTCAGGTAGGGAATGGAAAATTTGCTGATCCGGAAGTACCAGTTGGGATGTCCGGCCCACTCGACATCCAGATCGTCCCGCCAGTCGAAGCCGGGCTTCACGTTCTTGCGCTCAAGTTCGTCGACGATGGCGCGATTGTAAATTCGCCGAATGGGGATTCGCTTTCCGCCGTGATCGTAATAGAGCCGAGATCCATCCTTCCTGATGTCCACAATATCTACCGTGCGCACCCCCAGCAGTTTTTCTGTCAGCAGGAAGTCCGGCAGAGTTTTTTGTTGGGAGGGGTGGATCTCCATCAGGACGACGTTTTCAGGATCGTGTGTGCCGAGGATGGCGCGTGCCAACAGTTCACGATACGAAACATTTCCCAATCCGCCGAAGAAATATTTCAGGGACTGATCCTGCAGTCCATAGCTATCGATGTATTCCTGCGCCAACAAGCCCTGGTAGGCGTAGAGGGAAGGGAAGGCCTGTAGTTCAACCAGCTTCGGCTGCAAGCCGCCATCCGCCCCTCGCACCAGTCCGAAATCCACCTGCACGAACAGGGGGTGAGCCGGCTCGTTGGGAACCTTGAACTCGGCGGGAACCGCCTCGTCGGATTTGGCGCGGTATGCGGGATTCTCGACCAGCTGGCGGATCAGCTCTTCGCCTGCTTGAGCCATGCGATCCAGCAGGGATTTCGGGAAAAAGCAGGGCGTCTCACATAGGCGGAACTGCACGTGAGTTCCGCAGGCTTCATCCATGCGCCGCAGGAAAGCCTGATACTTTGCCGGGCTGAAGCTGTGGTTGAATCGCTGGCGTAAGTACGGGATCATGCCGGACGGCAGTATAGGAGATTACCGGTGAATGGTCATGCTCGGAATGAGGCCGTATCTGGGCGTCACGCTTCCAGCAGAAACTTGCCGTCGCGCATGATCGGTTGCTCGTCCACCCAGATGTTGAATTTACGGCCTACCACGTCGATATGGGTGGTGGAATCCCAGTCGGCGCCGGTGTGCGCGCCGTAAGGATTGCCGAACGCGATATGAATGCCAGGATACTTTTCGTCCTGCAAAATCTGGCCGATGACCTGCTTCAGGTCAATATTGGTGCCGATAGCGAATTCGCCGACGCGATCGCTGTTCTGGTCAGTGTGCGTGTACTTCCAAAAATCGCTTTCCAATTCACGGTTCTCGGAATGGGCCTCAGTGAGGCGGTTTTGCTTCATGCGAATCGTCAGCGGGGTGGCTTCGAGATCGCCGAACTTCGCGCAGAGATAGTCTCCGACCACGCCATCAATCACGAAGGTGCCGTTCACTTCGCCCGGAGTGGTGAAAATCTCGCCGCCCGGAAGATTTCCCCACTTTTCGGGAGAAATAATGCCGCTCGTCTTCAGCCACCTGTAGTTCGGATTCAAGTCAGCCGTCAGATCGGTTCCGGCGTCAGTAGTGGCGCGGATCTTTGAGGCTTTACGCACCATTTCGACGATCTTCTGGCTCAGCCGGTCGACCCGCTCAAAGTCCGCGCGCATACCTTCCAGCATGATTTGCCGGTTGATATTCACCATGTGCGCGTGCCGGATCTTGCGGCGATTGACCACGTCGGTCATCTGAATGCGCGAGCGCAGTTCGTTGGTCTGCGCCTGCACCGCGAAGATAGAAACCTGGCTCTGCTCCAGCCCTTCGAGGATGTCACGCGGCATATCCACGAGCGGCCTGGGAGCGAGATCTTCGAGCACCCAGGCACGGTAGGGAGCGCCTATCTTCTCCAGTTCCGCAACTATTGCTGCGGCAATCTCGATCGTCGCATCATCTGTTATGACGCAGACCCGCTCTTCAGGCTGGATACGGAGGCAGACATTCACGGCGTTGTGAGCGCCGGGGGTGAATTCTGGATCGAAGGGAATGTTGCTGAGTTTTTGGATGGAACGGACAAAAGTGCTCATTCAACGCTTTGTCTAACGGCGGCGGGCTCTTCAGTCTCGGCCAGCCCCGCTTCGGTCTCCTCGATAATGTAATCGACAACTTTCTTCAGGTCGCCGGTTTCATGAAACACGCGCAACTGGCGGTCGGCGCCGCTGCCGTTCTCCACGATGTTGTGGATATATTCCAGTTCCTGGCGCGAGTCCAGTTCATCCACCACGTCATCGACGAACTCGAGATACTCGCGCACCAGATCGCGGGCCGGGACTTCTGTCTGCTTGCCGAAATCGATCAGCTTGCCGTCCAGCCCGTAACGCGCGGCGCGCCACTTATTCTCCATGATCAAGGCTCGGCGGTAGAGCCGGAATCCCTGATTCGCTGTATAGAGCTTGTACAGTTTTGCCACCGTGGCCTGAATCAGGGCGGCCAGCGCCAGGGTCTCATCTGCGCGCATAGGAATGTCGCACACGCGGAACTCCAGCGTATTGAAGAACGGATGCGGCCGGATGTCCCACCAGATCTTCTTGGCGTTATCGATGCATCTGGTCTTGATCAGCAGCTTGATGAAATTCTCGTACTCGCCCCAGCTCGGAAAATAGTCGGGGATATTGGTCCGGGGGAACTTGTCAAATACCTTGCAGCGGTACGATTTGAGTCCCGTGTTCATGCCGAGCCAGAAGGGGGAATTCGTCGAGAGCGCAAGGATGTGGGGCAGGAAGTAGCGGGCGTGATTCATGAGGTGAATCGCGGTCTCGCGATCTTCAATGCCAATGTGCACGTGCAGGCCGAAGATCAGGTTGGCGCGAGCCACCAGTTGCATGTCCTCCACGATGTTCTTGTAACGCTCGTCGGGATGGATTTCCTGAGCGCGCCAGTCTCCGAAGGGGTGGGTCGCGGCCGAAGCCAGGCGCAAACCGTTCTCCTTGGAAAGCCGCACCATGTCACGACGCAACTTCTTGACTTCAACCTTCGCTTCTTTAATGTTGCGGCAAACGTTTGTGCCGACTTCCACCACCGACTGGTGCAGTTCGGCCTTCACCCGCTCCTGGAGAAGCATCTTGCCCTTCTCCAGAATTTCGGCATGAATGTGCGACCGCAAGTCGCGGGTGACCGGATCTACGGTCTGATATTCCTCTTCAATCCCGATGGTAAAGGTCGGCAACATCAAAGCACCACGGCTGGTGGTCCCAGCAGCCCTGCATGTCCTTGCGACGAGCCCGGTTGACGGAGAGAACCACGATCTGCCAGCCGCCCCACGGCCGGCGCGCTACCCAGTATAGCAACGGTTTAAAACGGAGGCCGCACGGTTCAATCCCACTCCCGGTTTTGCTTGACCCTTTCTCTGACTATCTTTTTGAGAAGAGCGTCCGGAAAGCCTTCATCAGAGGGGAATTGAATCGTGCCGCGGGAGGTCCGATAGCCGGCGAGTTCTTTCTTAAACTTCTCGATCACGCCCGAGCCGGTTGGAAACAGGCTGCAGTGGCGGGCAAAGGCGGCGTACCCGATGAGCATGCCGTTGTACTTGAACATGGGAATCCGGTAGCTGATGACCTCGGTGGCCTCCTTGGGAACTGCGGAGCGGATCACCTTGCGTACGTGGGTCAGCGTGCTGCGGGCCGGCTCGGGAACGCCAGCCAGATATTCGTCAACGGTTTTTGGAACTTTCCCCTTACGCATGCAGTCCTCCTCGCTTGGCAAACCGGGATGGTCAATCCGAGATGCGAAGATTCATGGCCGCTGGAATGGACGCTTTCTTTTTCTTGCGGCTGGCGGGCTTCGCGCCCTCCGGGTTGCCGGCCAGAAATGCGGCCCACCGTAACTCCTTGACCGGATTCTCCCCGCTTAGGGCCATCTTCACGGCCATTTCGGCCACCGCGTTCACGATCCAGTCAAAATTCTCCTGGCCCACCGAGGTAATCTCCGCGTCGGGCGCGGGGTTGAGGAAATCGATGGCATAAGGGATCCCCCGCTCCACCGCGAATTCCACGGTATTAAGGTCATAGCCCAGCACGCGGCACAGGGTCAGTGCGTCTTTCTCGATTCGATCGCGCAGGTCCGGAGAAGATGGGGCTGGATTGCCTCTCACATAGCGCTCATGGTGCGGCGCCTTCGGATCGTACTTCATAATATGCACCTTCTCCTGGCCGACGACGTAACACCGGTAATATTCCTCGAACTCGACGCCGCGCTGCAGCGTCATGCATAGGTCGCCGGTCTGGTTGTAGTGCTGGAAGAACTCCTCGGGAGAATGCACTTTGTAGACGTGCTTCCAGCCCCCGCCGGAGTAGGGCTTCAGAAAGGACGGGAAGCCGACATAGGCAAAGATCTCCTCCCAGTTCAGCGGGTACATGAGATTCCGCATGGAGCGGTCAGTCGTGCCTTCCGGATGCTTGTTATGTGGCAGGATCACCGTGGGTGGGATGGCGACTCCCAATTTATTCGCCAGGGCGTAATTGAAGAACTTGTCATCCGCAGTCCACCAGAAGGGATTATTGACCACGATCGTGCCCTGCAGGGCAGCGTTCTTTAAATAGGCGCGGTAGAACTGGATGTCCTGCGAGATGCGGTCGATGATGACATCGTATTTCCTGGGTTCGTCCATGCGGATGCCGCCGATCTGCACGAACTCCGCCGTCAGATCGGGGATTTTCAGCGAGTTGATCTTCTCCACAACCGCGGGAGGAAAGGTATTCTCCATCCCGAACAACAGACCAATCTTTTTCATCGCTCACTCCGTAGAGACGTTGCTTCGCAACGTCTCTTTCTGTGCACGAGCAAGAAACACGTAGCAAGAAACACAATTACTTTCTTGCACGTTTTTCTTACGTGCAAGAGAGACGTAGCCAGCTACGTCTCTACCATCTCTGTTAGAAATACTTTTCCGCCATGCGCAACCACAGCGGCCAATCATGCCTGGAGTTGTCGTTCCATATGTCCAGCCAGTGCGGGACCGCTTTGCTATTCAAGACTGCCGAGAACTTGACGTTCTGGTCCAGGCATATGTCCCAGTTCGCCGAGCCCAACACAATCTTCATCTGCCGGTACCGGCTCAGAAACCAATCATCCGACAAATTCGGGATGTAGTCGGGAGGATTGTTGAAGTAGCAATCATTGTCGTAATAGCCGTCAAGAAACTGGTGAATGTCGAAGGCTCCGCTCATGCTGACGCAATGAGTCACGACGTCGGGATGTTTCAGGGAGAAATTCACCGCGTGATAACCGCCAAAGCTGCACCCGGTCACCGCCAGTGTCGTCCCCGCATTCTTCCAGCGGAGAAAGGGCAGGAACTCGTGCAGGAGGTAGCGCTCGTACTGCAAGTGGCGCAGGACGCGGTGACGCGGATGCGCCCCCCGGTTGTACCAGCTTTCGCTGTCCACCGCGTCGGGGCAGAAGACCTGCAATTCCCCGCTCTCGATTTTGGCAGACAGCACGCCAATCATGCCGCGATCTTCGAACTCGAAGAACCTCCCCATGGAAGTTGGGAAGACCAGCAACGGCATTCCGCCGTGACCGAAGACCAGCGCCTCCATGTCACGGTGCAGTTCCTGGCTGTAGGCCTTGTGATATTCGCGGTTCATGATGCAAGGGACGGGAAGAAGTGCCGTTCGGCCGAATAATGGTACCCGACGATGGCGTGAAAACATAGACGCACCAGCAGCCCGCCACGGCGGAGGCGAATGGGCGTAAAAAAGGCCGCTCCTCTGAGCGGCCTGTAAGCATTTAATGTTCGGGCTATCCCCCGTTAGAACAGATCCCGAGTCCGAAAGGATTCCCCTGGAAGGTAAGCGAATTGTTCACCGATGTACTGGCCGGCGCTCCAAAGTAAGGCAGGAACACCAGATCCTGAAGGTTATAGGTGAACCCGTTCAGGGTGTAAGGGAAGCCTCCGTAGTTGGCGAAACCTTCTTCCGGATCGCCGTTCTCAAGAATGCCGCAGGAAACAGTGTTGCCGTTGACATTCACGACGAGGGGGTCGTCCATCCATTCGCCGAGCTCGTGCGAGAGGGCGGAAACGTCTTGCGCGAACGCGCCGGAGGTGCCGATATAGCTGGCCTGGGCGTATGCCTGGGGAGCGGCGAGAGTGCCAAATGAACTATGGTATCCGCCAATGCAACAGCCGCCGAACTGGGTCAGATAGACATTGTAGGTAACGAACAGCGGGAGCGAATTGGGCACGATTTGCGTGTGATTTTTCATGTAGTTCTGAATTTGCGCGTCGAACCAGAAAATGTCAGCCAGTCCGACCCGCACCCCGAATTCCGTAGCAACTCTCCCCACGCTTGCTGGAACCGTGAGCACCAGTGCTGGTAATACCGTGGGCTTGGAAAGAAGCACATGGTATCCGGTGTGGCTCGACACCTGGCCCCAGAAGTTCGCGCGCTGGTAGGCGTCGATGTATTGCGTCACCCCCACATGGGTGCCGCCCGAGGTGAAGTCCATCTTCTGAAACAATGGCGAGTTCAGAATGTTCTGGCCTGCGCTCAGGCCGTTGGATTGCTTGGCGCCCGGACTGAAGGTTACGGTGCCTGTCGACGTCTTGTAGGACAGCACAACCGGAATCGCGAATACCTGGACGGTCGTGCTCGTGCCGGTCGAGGGATCGGTTCCCACCATGTTGTAGTTGTAGGTTGTTCCGAGATAGCTGAAGCTTCCGTTCCAGGTGGTGAGCGGTGTGGCAGGTGGGGCGGCAGTTTTTTGCAGTTGCGGTTGCAGCCTCACATAACGCGGGTGAGCGGGCATGGTGTCTTCCTGTGCGATTGCGGCGCCCGTGATGCACGGGATCACGCAGAGTGCTGCAAGCACTCTGAGCACACTAACTCGTTGCTTCATTGATTCTCCTTCTTGGTTGAGCGAACTGGTTGTTGGAGCACCGGATCATGTACCAGGAGTCCACAAGCTCCTGGGAAACGGGGGAAAAGATGGGAACGATTCTGCTGACCTGAGCAGACGGATGTCAATGTGAATGTTTTTGCAGTGCTACCGCTTCGCCAGCGGGGAAGGACCCAGGAAAATCAGCCGGCAACTTGCTCCCTGCAGCAATCGGCTGCGCACGCCATCGGGAGGGCAATCCGACACGGCGGCCTCACCGGTGACGGACAGATCATTTTCGACACCGGCTTCTAGCGTTTGTACAAGAAAATTGCCAGGGCCACCAGAGCGACCGTGATGACCCACAGGATGATATTTTTGCTGCTGCTCTTGTTTTCGTCTGCCATAGCGGAAGTACAGCATACCTGTGAATCAGGTTCAAGTCCCGTGTTAATTTCCCCACGAAAGCTATTCAGGGTTTTGAGGCAGCGTTGCTTGTACCAGAGCGCTGGTAACCGGTGAATTTCACGATCTCCCGTATGTGAATCGACTCGACTCCGAAGTGTAACGTATCGTCCACCCGGGCATAGGCGGGGAACCAATTGCCATCTACGATCTGGCGATAGCCCACGAACGTTGGACGGACCTCGATGGGCTGCTTCTTTTTTTTCTTCGCAATCATTTCTGGAACGCTCTTGCCGCACAGCTTTACCATCTGCAGGTCGCGATCATCCACCCAGATGCGCCCCTGGAAGTACCTCTTGTTTTTTTCCAGGCTCTTCGGTTCCACCTGGAAGACATAGGTGTCGAGGTCATCAACGTGTTGCCGCCCCGCATAAGTCAGATTGTATTGAGGAGCTTGCTCGGAAGTTAAAAGCCAGGGCATGAAGGTCCGAATGTCCTCTTTATCGGTGTCCGACAGCTGGACTCCGCGCAGCGTTGACACCTCGGCAAAGCTTACGTTGTCGACGCGCCGGCCTTTTTCGTCATAGGAGACGCGGGTGATCTCGTGAAACTGGCCGTCCACCGCGTTGCCATCGAGTGTCTGCACCAGCAGGTCTTGGGTGAATGTGTACCGCGCTCTCGCGGCCTGAACCTTATCTTCGTTAGCCACCAGTTTCTGGATCAGTTCCTGGCTCGACATGTTCCGGGGCGGAGACGTGTCGAGGGGCGCACCGGCATCAGCGCAGTCGGTTTGTGCCTGGGTTGCCGCAACGCAAACCCAAAGCAGAAGGGCGCAAACGGCCGCGTCGCGGCCCCGGCGGATAAATTTGTGGAATGAATATCTGCCCGTCATGAGATCTTGGCGTTCAGCGGAAACATACACCTCCAAAGCACCAATGGTAAACCGTCGACCCGCAAGCGCCTGGGCAGTCCGCACAACTTCTCCCGGCTGCGCAAAGTCTTGCATCTAGGTTTAAAGGTTATGCATAAAAGCAACAAAACAATGTAATTCATCGTGGAACTGAGGTTGCAGTCTGAACTGGTGAATTAGGAAGAACACTATGCGAACCACGCTACTCGTCTTGATCATTTTGTGCAGTGCGGCGGCGTTCGGCCAGACCACTGCGGCCGTCATTTCCAGCCAACCACAGGTTCTCCGCATGACGGATCATCCCATGCACGCGGATACAACGCCGATGGCGACTGAGCATTCGCTGGTCGGCGGCGGACCGAGCACCTACACCTATGCCCAGGGAGAGCGTCCACTCTGGGAATTTGGCCCGGTCTCTGAGCCGGCGCGCCCCTTGGGTGACGTTGCCCGCGAGTACCGTAAAGAGAAGCAGACCACCAGGAAAGCGGGGATGATCCTGGAAAAGCAAGGATCCTAGTTCACGGCAGCGCAGGCTCCGCTCCGCCTTCCCGCAGAACAGAACCAGCATTCTGCGGTTCGGACAGTCTGCCTGCCTGCATTACATTTCCAGCATCGCACACCCGGATTCACAAAACGATTCCCCCATCCCTGGCATCACACCACTACAATTAAGATTCTGAATAGCGAAGCCGCTGGTTGGAATTGCGAGCGGAGGGGGCAGTCTTTTTCCCAGAGTGGAGGAAATTCAGGAATGATGCCAGGCAAGACGCACGGGGTGCTGGTGTGTTTGATGATCTTGGTTGCAGTCCCAGCCTACTGTCAACGGGGTACTTTCGGGATTGACGTGGGACAGAGCACCGACAAGTTCGGTGCTGTGCCCTCGGACAGTGGGCTGGTGGTCGGCCTCGATGGAGAGATTGCCGTTCTCAAGGCCAACCAGAAAGACGGCGGCGCCAGCATCGTCGCCGGGGGCGAGATCCGCCTGCCCAGCGATACTCAACATCATGCCAAGGAATTCGCGATTTTCGTGGGCCCCGCCTTTCAATATCGCAACCTGACCATCGAGGTCCATGCCCAGATTCGTAAAATCTATACTCCACCTTCGACTGTGAATAATCAGGTATTCGTTCGCGACAAGATCGAACTGCTCGAAATCCCCCTGGTATTGAGATATAAATTTGGACCGGCCAAGCGCACCTTTATCGAGGCGCAGGGCGCGCCGGAATTCACCCCCCGTTTTCGCGCGAACGGATCGCTGGCCCCGCTGCCGAACCCTCACTTTGATCACGGCTACTTCGTCCGGGGAACGGTCGGCTATCTGTTCGGCAAGTACTACGCCAAGGCCAGCTATGAGACCCGGTACTTCAAATTTCTGGCCGACCCGTTCAATCCCAATAATCTGTACAACTGGCGGACCAATGTGATCTCAGGCGGCGTCGGATTCTCGTTCTGACGCGAAAACAGACGTAGAGACGTAGCTTGCTACGTCTTCGCGGGCTCAAGACGCAGCAAGCTGCGTCTCTACGGGAGCGCAAAGCGGAAGATTGAGGATTGCGGGTGTTCCGCGATTTTCTTGAAGGCCGGGTTTTCGGCGAGCACATGCTCCTGCTCGGGATTGTGGTAGAGGATATATGCCGGCATTCGATTTCGATGCAGGCACGCCGTAATGTTAGCCAGCACGCGGCGTAGGGGTATCTCCGGGAAAGGATTGAACAGGTAGAGAATCAGCGGCGCCGCCGGAAGGGGAAATTTGGTTGCATCCGCGCACAGCGATTCGATCGCAAAACACCTCTGCGAATGATTCTTGTACCGGGAGAGATTCTGCCGGGAAACCTGGTTCAGCGCCGGAAGCAGTTCGACCCCGATGATGCGCTGGAACGGGTAATCGGCTGCCATCATGAGGGTGCGGCCCTTTCCCGACCCTAGATCGACAAAGACGAATTCCGCGAAATCCAGGTTCATCACATCCCGCAGCATCTGCAGCATTTCGTGGAATACAGCGGGCTCGGTCGGCTGGTACAGCGAATAGAATTCACCGAGCAGCCGTTCGCGCCATCCGACTCCGCCGCTCATGGTGTTTACGCGGTGCTCCCAGTCGAAGTCGAAATCGCCGTACATCCGGCGCTGTCGTTCCGGGGTGGAGTTGCGGACAAAACTCCACACCGCCTTGAGCAAACCGGCCGTAGCCCCCAGCCGGCTGCCGCTCTGGCGCAGGTCCCGCCAGTATTGTTTGCCGGCAGTTAACACACCCGGGGGTTTCGGAGCGGTGGAGTTCATGGCAATTCTCATCACTCAGTTTATTTGAATCGCCGTTCCCGGGCAGAGGTGGGCGAACTGCGTCACAGCAGATAATGTTTGGAGGCTACGACTTGCTGTGGAATTTGGGCGGGCCCGAAGGCTTGTAGTCAGGAGGGATTCCCTTGGTGATGAATGGGAAATCTTCCGGCTTGGAGACCTGAACCTGGCCATCAAAGCTGAGAATGTAGGGGTTCCCATCGGGATCGACGGGGATGCCCCGCAAGTGCTCCGCGGCGGCGAGTTCCCATAGGCTGGTGGGCAGCCGCCCATTCTGTTGCTCAAAGCGGCTGACCGCCTGCTGCAGGCGAGTGACTTCTTCGTCGACGCGGATAGAGCGCAGGTGCTCGATGGCGTTCTGGCGAATATTGGATTCGGTGCTGGATTCGTAGGTGGCGGTCCAAAGCATGCGCGCCGTTTCGTAGTCATTGGCATGCTCGGCCATTTGCGCAGCCAACAATTTCAAAAAAGGATGAGCGTTTGGCACCTTCGATCCTTGTTCGAATACTTCTGCCGCCCTCTTGTAGTCCTTCAGTTCAGTGTAGTAAACGAAGCCCAGGTCATAGTAGAGGTGCCAGTTGTCGGGATTGTTCTGGATTCCATACTTCATCAGTTCGATGGCGCGCACCGGTTCTCCCGCGCCATTCGGCGGGGCTGGGGCCAGGAAGCTTGCGCCGAACTGGTAGGCAGGAATCATGTGGGGATCGAGGGCGGTGGTGATCTCGAGCAGGGGTGCGAGTTCGTTGTAGGTGCGCGCGCGCTCGTAGTGCCGATGCCCGAAGTATTGCACCGTGCGCGTCCAGTAAATGCAGGCCATCAGCCCATCGAAGCCCAGGCTGGTGCGCTTCACCATTTTCGGAGAGCTGATGTAGAGCACGTCTTCGAGGACGGCGCGGGGGCGGATCTCGTCCACCCGGTGCAGCAGCAGGACGCTGGCGCCCATGGACAGGATCAGACAGGTGGTCGCGATCAGCTGGGTGCGCCGCCGGGGCGTCATCGCAGGTCTCTCCGGATTGAGCGCCGAAACATCATTTCAGATTCCTGCGCTCAAAGATCAGGACCGCGCCGCTCAGGGCCATGGCGGTGTAAAAGAGCGCGTAAAACGTGTTTTGCAGGATGAGTTGCCCGCCCACGGCCTGTTGATGCGCCACAGCACTGATCACGTTAAGCGTAGAAAAATTGGGCACCAGATAGGAGGCCCCGGTGGCGATCCAGCGGGTGATGCCGTGAGTCATCGCGGCAAACCCCCGCAGGTCATCGGCAAAGCTGCCGATGATGAACAGCGAGAAGGTAAAAACCGCCGCCAGCAGTGGCGATGAGAAGGACGAGAACAACAGCGCCAGCGAGCACAGAATCAGGAATTCGAGAATGATGAAATACAGGGCCACCAGGATAAACGCGTCCGGGGACGCAAATTTGTGGGCTACATAAAGCAGGGCGGCAAAGACTCCGATGGCCATGAAAAATGTATTCACCACCAGGGTTCCGGCCAGTCCAAAGAACTTGCCCACGATGAACTCCCAGCGCCGCACTGGACGCGACAGAACGGTGTACAGCGTGCGCTTCTCGATTTCTTTGGATACCAGGCCAATCCCGATGAAGATGGCGATGACAACTCCGAACAGCGAAACTGCAGTGAGCCCCAGATTCACGACGACCAGGCGTTCGATCTCGATGGAAATCTGGCCGATGAAGATCGCCGCTCCTGACAGCAGGAGGGCGAAAGCGATCAGGTTGTAGAGCACGCGATCCCGAACCGCTTCGCGAAAGGTGTTTGCTGCGATATGGACGATACGCGCGCTCATGCGGTTGTCCCGGCGGTGGTTTGAGAGTGCTGCAGTTTCTCCACGAAGTAGGCTTCCAGCGAGGTGCGCAGCGGGGTAATGGCGATCAGGCGCAGCCGCTCGCGGCGAAGGGCATCAATGGCGGCGTCCTGCTGTGTGTCCGGGATAACCGCCCGGACCCGGTCGCCGCTGACGTGGCAATCCGCCCCCAGCGCCTTCATCGCAGCCGGCACCTGCGTTCCCTGCCAGATGACCTCGACTTTGCCCTGCACGCTGGAGGTGAGATCTTCGACCGCCCCCACTCCACGCAATTCTCCCCGATGAATAATGGCGACTCGATCGCACAAAGCCTCCGCGTCGGAAAGAATGTGAGTCGAGAAGAATACGGTTTTGCCCTCCTGCTTCAACTGCTCCATGAGGTCGCGAACTTCGCGGCGCCCCAACGGATCCAGTCCCGACATCGGCTCATCGAAAAAGACCAGCTTGGGATCGTGCAGGATGGCTTGAGCAATTCCGGCCCGCTGCAGCATGCCTTTGGAAAACTTGCGCAGCTGCACCCCCTTGATATCGGTGAGGCCCACGCGCGCCAGAACCTCGTCAACCCGCCGCTTGCGGTCTTTGCCTGGAACGCCGGACAGCTGCGCGTAGTACTCGAGCAGTTCATGAGCGGTGAGATAGTCGTAAAAATAAGGCTGCTCGGGAAGAAATCCGATTTGCGCCTTGACGTCGGGATCGGTCCACTCGCGCCCCAGGATGCGTGCGCCGCCCGCGGTAGGGAACACCAGCCCCATCAACATCTTCAGCGTCGTGGTTTTTCCGGCGCCATTGGGGCCGAGAAATCCGAAGATTTCTCCCTCCTCCACCGTAAGATGGAGCGGCTGCAGGGCGCGCTTCGGACGCTTGCGCCAGAAACCCACCATGTAGGTCTTCTCAAGTCCAAGAATTTCAATTGCAGCCATGTTGTGCGGAGCCAGAGAACGGTCTTCCCATAAATTATATGCAGGGAATGTCGCGCCCGGGGCGTTTACAGGGTTACGAGAGTCACGTGCAGCGACTCAAATGGGATGAGTCCGCCGCCAGGAGCGGGGAATCGTGGCTCTGCAGGAAAACAGTTCTCTACTGAGCCACAGGAAACGCGATGCAACTGGCCAGGTTGGTCACCGGAACGTCCCCCACAACTGCCATCTTGGAACGCAGGATGCCATCGTTGGTGGTGCAGTAGTCATGGTTTCCCGTCGAATTCACCATCATCGGTGAAGTGGCCGCTACAAAGGCGGTGTTGATGGTGGCGCCGCCGGTCATGATGCCGGTCGCCTGGTAGACATATCCGCTCTTGCCCGGGCTGCCCGGAATCGAGGACGACAGAAAGCTGTCAATCAGGCACGCACTGGTGGATGCCGGAGTACAGGGCACCGGGCCTCCCAGTGATGCGATGTCGGGAGAGTATCCCACCATGGGATACGCGCTGTAGTAGGTCACTTCGGCGCTCTTGATGGCGCTCAAAGATCCTGCGGCGGACGCCTCATTGGCCGCCAGCCTGGCCTGCAGCAGGTTGGGAATTGCGATCGCCGCGATAATCAGAATGATCGCCACAACAATCAACAATTCGATCAGAGAAAATCCTCTGCTGGAACGCATGTAGCCCCCTTACAAAGGCGAGACCCAGATCAGGGAGGGAACATCTTTCGGGCTGCATCTTTGCTGCCAAGCTGCCGGATGCTGTTCCCAATCTTTCGTAACCCTCGTGAGTGCATCTGCCCCGCAGCTCCATCCAAAAAAACGAAGGAGCAGCGAACAGAGTTCGCTGCTCCCGGCTCGTACCCTCCCCCAGGTACTTCGCCAAAATCGCAATTACTGGTTGAGCGGGTTGAACGTCAGAACGCCCGCTTCGGTGTTGGAGCAAACGCCCGCCGGGTCGACGCGAACTACCGCATCTTCCTCAGCGCAGAAAGCGCGAATGCCAGTCTGGTTCACGGTGAGCGGCTTGGCCAGGATTACATAGCCGGTAGCTACGCCAACCGTAACCGTGCCCGCACCGGTGGTGAAGGAGTATCCGCTCTTTCCGCTGCCCGCCGGGTTGCCGTTATTGGACAACACGGAGTCAATCAAGCAGCCGGTGGTGGAGCTGGGAACGCAAGCCGCGCCCAACGCGCCGCCCAGGTTCACCAGGGCAGGAGCATAGCCCACGGTCGGATAAGCGGTCTGGTATGTGACTTCGCCGGTCGTGATCGTGCGGACCGAGGCGACAGCCGAAGACTCATTGGCGGCCATACGGGCGCGCAGGAGGTTCGGAATAGCGATGGCTGCGATGATCAGGATGATGGCTACCACGATCAGCAGCTCGATCAGTGAGAAACCTTTTTGTTTCCGCATCTCGTTGATTCTCCCCAAGCTTTATTTTGTTTGTTATTCCTCTGGTCACGAATGACTCAGTCGCTTTCTACATTGCACCCCTAGGGCCGAACCAGAAAACATCAGCCCACGCAGGAAGTCCCGTCTTTTCAATGCAAAACACGGGAGCTGATCTTCCCGCAGTGCGGTTGCATGCGAATTCCGCACGAATAGGCATTGAAGTGACAATTTTTGTCAGGATCAGCTGGGTGACCCGCTGGGAGAATGCCCGACTCGGCTGCAGGGAGAGAACGCGTCTGCGCTCTTGCGAATTCCTCTGATGGGCAGCAGAAATTACTGGTTAAGCGGATTGAAGGTCAGGATGCCCGCTTCGGTATTGGAGCAGACTCCCGCGGGATCCACGCGAACTACGGCATCTTCCTCGGCGCAGAACGCGCGGATGCCGGTCTGATTGACCGTGAGTGGCTTGCCCAAAATGGTGTAGCCCACATTGACGCCGCCCGCTACAGTTCCCGCACCGCTGCTAAAGGAATATCCGCTCTTGCCGCTGCCAGCCGGGTTGCCGTTGTTGGCCAGTACGGAGTCAATTACGCAAGCCGTGGTTGAACTAGGCACGCACGCCGCGCCCAGGGCGCCACCCAGGTTCACCAGGGCAGGAGCATAGCCGACCGTCGGATACGCGCTCTGATACGTGATTTGCCCGGTCGTTACAGTGCGGATGGAAGCGACCGCCGAAGACTCATTGGCGGCCATGCGGGCGCGCAGCAAGTTCGGAATCGCAATGGCTGCGATGATCAGGATGATCGCCACCACGATCAGCAGCTCGATCAGTGAGAAACCTCGTTGTTTCCGCATGTGGTCCATTCTCCCGGAACTCTTTGGTTTGGACTTCCCAGGCTCCCAGCAGTTTGTAGATTGCAGCTCATCCGCCACACCTGTGCGCGGCATGTTCTCGAGGCATGCGAATCCAGCCAGCAGCATCGACGCCATAATGATTCTAAACGTTTACCGACGCCCCGGGCCACAAATCGCGCCCGCTGACATTGCAGATGTCCCGAAACGGGGCCACTTCTGGTTTCGGGCATGCCTTTCGAGGGACGCAGGCCGGCCCGCGGCGGAACGCGCAAGCGCTAGTCTGATCGAAGAACGGGGATAAAGGCAGAAACTTGCGGCAAAAAAAAACGAAGGAGCAGCGAACAAAGTTCGCTGCTCCCCGGCTCGTACCCTCCCCCAGGTACTTCGCCAAAATCGCAATTACTGGTTGAGCGGGTTGAACGTCAGAACGCCCGCTTCGGTGTTGGAGCAAACGCCCGCCGGATCGACGCGAACCACTGCATCTTCTTCAGCGCAGAAGGCGCGGATACCGGTCTGGTTGATGGTCAACGGAATCGCAACCACCGTGTAGCCGGTGTTAACACCAGCCGTCACCGTGCCCGCACCCGTGGTGAAAGAGTATCCGCTCTTGCCGCTGCCCGCCGGGTTGCCGTTGTTGGCCAACACGGAGTCGATCAAGCAGCCGGTGGTGGAGCTGGGAACGCAAGCCGCGCCCAACGCGCCGCCCAAGTTCACCAAGGCAGGAGCATAGCCCACGGTGGGATACGCGGTCTGGTACGTTACTTCACCGGTGGTGATGGTACGAACCGACGCGACAGCAGACGACTCATTAGCCGCCATGCGGGCGCGCAGCAAGTTCGGAATGGCGATAGCGGCAATAATCAGGATGATCGCCACTACGATCAGCAGCTCGATAAGTGAGAAACCTTTTTGCTTCCGCATCTCTATTTTCCCTCGTTTTGGTCTAAGACTTTCTGGTCCACGGAGGTCCCAGTTCGTGATTCGATATTGCACTTGCCGATCCAAAATCGCTAGTTACCTTGGTTTCGCGCCGGCTTCCGGGAACAGCTTTATTTTCACCAGCGGGTAACCTGCCAGGCTTCCTGTATCGCCGTTCGTTGGGTACCAAACGGTGACCCGCTGGCAAAATGCGGCAGTTGCGGCTGACAAATCCTGTCAGTTCGATCGCCTCGTCCATCTTTCAGAACCGGTGTTAAGGCTGGCATCACGCGCCATTCTCTTGGGTCTACATCGCGAATATTGCGCGAAAGCAATTCTTTGGCCGCCATCCCGTAGAATGTTGCCGCACTCGAATCAGCCATGTACCTCACCCCTGATCTTCTTCACGTCGACGCCGATATCGCCCGCGCCTGGACTCTTCCCGCCGCTCTCTACACAGACGCAATCATCTTCGCGGCCGAAAAAGCCCGGATCTTTTCACGAAGCTGGCAGGTCGTAGGCCACGCCAGCCAGGTGGAAAAGCCCGGAGACTACTTCACCACCGATTTAATGGGCGAGCCCTTGCTCTTGGCGCGCGGATTAGATGGCAAGCTCCGCGGGTTTTACAACGTATGCCGCCATCGGGCCGGCCCTCCGGCCGAGGGCTGTGGGTCACGAAAACTGTTCCGCTGCGGATATCACGGGTGGACCTATGGGCTCGATGGCGCACTGATCAGTGCGACGGAGATTGACGGCGTCGAGGGGTTCCGCAGTGATGACTTCGCGCTCGTTCCCGTGCTGGCGGAGGAGTGGTTCAATTTCGTCTTCGTAAATCTGAGTGCCGAGGCGCCACCGCTTCGAGACATTCTGAGGGAACTGACGCCACAGGTAGACAAATTTCCCTTCGCCGGCATGAAGCTCTTCGAGCGCCGCACCTACGACATGAAATGCAATTGGAAAACCTACGTGGACAATTACCTCGAGGGCTATCACTTGCCCAGCGTGCATCCCGGGCTGAATCGTGAACTCGATTACAACGCCTACGTGGTCGAGCCCTATGAGAGGCATGTGCGGCAGTTCAGTCCGATCCGCGGCGCACAGGCCGGCGATGCCGCTCCGCGCCGCTACCAG
>DASREX010000017.1:0-23162 GCA_035651855.1 Candidatus Sulfotelmatobacter sp. | reverse complement strand
GGAGGCAAGATCAGCGTTCCCCATCTGGTTCCGTATAGCGTCGGCAAATTTGCGCTTACCGGATTCTCCGAAGGCCTTCGTTCCGAACTTCTGAAGGACAAAGTCTATGTCACAACGGTTTGCCCTGGACTGATGCGCACCGGCAGCCCGCGCAACGCATTATTCAAGGGAAAAAACCAAGCGGAGTACGCGTGGTTCAGCATCAGTGACGCGCTTCCCGGACTTTCGATGAGCGCCAACCGTGCGGCACGGCAGGTGGTGGACGCGTGTGCCCGCGGCGATTCCGAAGTGATCTTAACCATGCCCGCCAAAGTGGCGACGCTGATCCACGGAGTGTTTCCCGACGTCACTGTGGATCTGCTGGGAGTGGTCAACCGGTTTATGCCGCCTCCGGGTGGAATCGGCACCGACGCACGCACCGGAGAGCAGAGCAAATCGAAAGCCTCCCCGAGCTGGCTGACCGCACTGGATGAGCGGGCGGCGCAGGAGAATAATCAGATCGCCTGATACCGAACCGTCTTTTCACCTCGGCATCAGCAACGCGGTGCTTTGTGGGCTAAAGGTCCGCCGGTGGAACTCCGACCCAGGGTGCGCACGATCGCAACTAGCAAGCCGGGAATTGTGAATTCTTTGGCCGAGATTTGTACGGGAAGTCCAAACTCCCGCAGGGTGGACGAGGTGACCGGGCCGATCGAGGACATGAAAATCCCTTCGAGCTGCGCAGCCCTGCTCTTCGGGCTTTTCCTTTTGCCCAGCAGTTCCACGAAGTTCCTGACGGTGGAGGAACTGGTAAATGTCACCACGTGCGGACGACGTTCGGGATTCTCCATGAGGCGCTGCAGGCGGGAGCGCGAGGATTCGGGCACGATGGTTTCATAAGCTTCCACCACGTCGACTCGCGCTCCTGCCCGGCGCAACTCACGCGGGATCACGTCGCGCGCCACCCTGGCGCGTACCAGTAGAACGCGCTTGCCTTTCACCTTTGATTTGAGGCTGCGGACAACCGACTCGGCCACGTATTCTTTCGGAACCACAGCCACTTTCGCTCCACGCTGTTCGATGGCCCTTTTCGTAGCCGGACCAATGGCGGCGATCTGCGGTCGCCCCAGAGCGCTCTGGCCGAGCGTCAGGCGCAGTTTGTCCATGCGCTTCCACATGGCCTCGACCCCATTGACGCTCGTGAGAATCAGCCAATCATAAGTGCCCAGATTTCTCAGGGCAGAATCGAGCGGCTGGTAGGAGCGCGGTTTGCGGATTTCGATAAACGGGATTTCGATGACCTGAGCTCCATGCTTCCGCAGTTCGGCGGACAGGGCGCCGGCCTGGTGTCGCGCGCGGCCAACTAATACGCGCACTCCGCGCAACGGCCATCGCTTGCTTGGGAGTGCCTTCATCGATCCTTTTTCATCTTCTGTGATTTCGTGCCCAGGGCGTGCTCGCACATCAGTTCCGCGGTTCCGGAGATGACCGTATCAGAAGAGCGGCGGAGAGACTCGATTACATTTTGCTGCTCCTGGCGCGTGCGGTTCTGGCTGAGCTTGAACTTGGCTTCGATCCTGCTCACCGCAATCTCGAAGCCGACGATGTGGCCCAGCATGCGAGTTCGATAAGCTTCGCTCAAGCTCGACCACTGCTCCGCATATGCAGCCTCAAACGTGGGAATGAGGTCGTCCAGCATGCTGAGCAGCTCGGGAATTATCGAATAGATGCGAGCGTCCCCATAGGCGTGAACAGCGCCGTAGTTCCACGTCGGAACGCTCTCCCGCGTTTCGTAATTGCTGGGAGAAATGTAGGCATGGGGGCCATGGAATATTACGAGACAGCGGGGCTGCTCCTCCAGGCGGCGCCAGTGCGGATTCGCTTTGGCAACATGCCCGCGGAGGACGACTTTATCTGCTGTCTCGCGAATGACTACCGGAACGTGCGTCGCAAAGGGTTCGCCCCCCGCCGCGGACACGAGAATCGCGAACGGATTGGCGCGCATGAACGCGACTGCGGCCGCCTGGTCTTCTACACGGAAATGTTCCGGAATGTACACGATATTCTTCTCGCCCCGGGGCACTGCAAAGTTCCAGCCGCGACCAGCGCTCACAACATGGACTGCACTCTCCCGTTGCGCTGAGCCGCCGGAAACTCCTCCAGCGCCGGTTCTTTCAGACGCACATACAGCAGCTTTTCCACCTCTGCGATCACCGTTCCCTGATCGTCCCTCACTTCGACGCTGAATGTCGGCTCGTATTTCGGCAGCGTTTTCAGCTTCTCCCGGATTTCCTCCAGCTGCGCCTCCGTGAGGCGAAACTCGGCCCGCACCGTTCCTTTCCCCGGCCTGCGATAGCGGATGCTGGCGGACTTGTCCCAGACGATGTAGTCCCGCCCCAGGTTCGCCATCAGCATCAGCATATAGAAAGCGTCGGTCATGGCAAACAGCGAGCCGCCGAATTGCGTGCCCACGTAGTTGGCGTTCCACCAGCGCAGCTTCATCTCCACATCGATGGCCTTCATGTCCGCCGCGATGTGCTTGACCCGGATACCTGCGCCCAGGAACGGCGGCCAGAGATTCACACCGCGGCGCAGCGCGTGCGAACTGTTGGAGCCGCCCAGCAGTTTGAGCAGGATATTCCGCGTCATGCTTCCATTATGACTGAGAAAATTATGGGTGGGGTGGAACCGCCAGCCCACGGCCGTAGACGGCGTCGAGAATCCGGTCGCCGCCCCGCCCGAGCAGCGCAGCGCCGGCTTCCTTGCCCAGCTTTTCCGGATCTGCCCCATCCCGCGAATCGCGCAGCACCTGGGATCCGTCCGGATCGGCAACAATGGATTCCAGATGCAGCTTGCCATGGCGCATTTCGGCGAAAGCGCCTATGGGAACCTGGCAGCCTCCGCCCAGACTGTTCAGCAGCGCGCGTTCACAAGTAGTGGCCGCGCGGGCGTCCGCATCATCCAGGAACGCCAGCAGTTGGCGAGTCTGCGCGTCCCCCGCGCGAATCTCAATGCCCAGCGCTCCCTGCCCCGCCGCCGGGCACATGATCTCCGCAGGAATAATCTGCTTGATCAGCTCCGTTTTTCCGAGGCGCTTGAGCCCGGCTGAAGCCAGAATGATCGCGTCATATTCCCCTTGCTCCAGCTTGCGCAGCCGGGTATCGACGTTGCCCCGCAAGGGGTGAATGTCCAGATCGGGGCGGATGGCTTTGAGTTGGGCCTGACGCCGTAGGCTGGAAGTGCCGACCCGCGCGCCCTGCGGCAGGTCTTCAACTCTGTCGAAGCGCCGCGAACAGAAGGCGTCCCGCGGATCCTGGCGTTCGGTGATAGCGGCAATCTCGAATCCCGGGGGAAGTTCGGTAGGCAGGTCTTTCAGCGAATGCACGGCGAGATCGACGCGCCCGGCGGCGAGGGCTTCCTCGATCTCTTTGGTGAACATTCCCTTGGTCCCGACCTTCGCCAGCGCGACATCGGTAATTTTGTCCCCCGTGGTATGAATGATTTCGATTTCGACTTCATGTCCCCGGCCGCGCAGAAGGGCGGAGATGTGATTGGCTTGCCACAGGGCAAGCTGGGATCCGCGGGAACCGATGCGTAGCCTTGCCGGTCTGCCGTTCGAACCCGCGCTCACCGGCGTGTCCCCACTTCATCTTTCCTGGATGCGGGCTGCGGCTGCGAATCTTTCTCCTTTACCTGCAGATTGAACAGGCGCCGCACCACGTCCACCACGGTGGTCGCCTCCGATTCTTTGGCCGCGGATTTCAACGTGGTGATCGGGGTATGCATCACCTTGTTGATGATTCCCCGCGTCAGTGCTTCCACGGCAATTTCCTGCTCCGGGCTTAACTGGCCCAGCCTGCCCCGTACCCGGTCAATCTCCGCCTGGCGGATGGTCTCCAGGTGATCCTGCAGGCTCACAATCGTGGGAACGACATCCAGCGTATGCAGCCGGGCTTCAAAGCGTTCGACCTCGCCGGCGATGATGGCTTCGGCGCGCTCGGCTTCCTTGCGGCGATCCGCCACGTGGCTGCTGACGGCCTGCTGCAGATCGTCGATATCGTAGGCGAAGATGCCGTCAAGCTTCGCCATCTCCTGCGACACGTCGCGCGGGACGGCGATGTCGATGAAGAACATGGGACGGTTCTTGCGGCGGGCCAGGAACTGTTCCCCATGCTCCCGGCGGAAAATGGCGTGCGGCGCGCCCGTGGAAGTGATCACGATGTCGGCCTTATCGCAGGTGTTATAGAGATCCTCGAACTTGATTGCCTGCCCGTCGAACTTTTGCGCCAGGCCGATGGCGCGTTCGTATGTCCGATTGGCAACGAAGATAGAAGCGCAGCCGTGGGCCATGAGGTGCCGGGCAGCCAGTTCGCTCATCTTGCCGGCGCCCACGATGAAAACGGTCTTGCCTTGCAGCGTGCCAAAAATCTTTTTCGCCAGCTCGACTGCGACGGACGCAATCGATACTGAGGAGGATCCGACCGCAGTCTCGCTGCGCACCCTCTTGGCTACCGCGAACGCCCGGCTGAATAGCTGATCCAGTTGCCCGCGCACCGCCCCAACCGCGCGAGCCGTCGCGTACGCTTCCTTGACCTGTCCCAGGATCTGGGCTTCCCCGACCACCATCGAATCCAGGCTCGAGGCCACGCGGAATAAATGCCGCACCGCGTCTTTCTCGCGGAATTCGTACAGGTGCGGATCAAGTTCTTCCGGCTTCAGGTGAAAATGGTCATGGAGAAATCCGCGCAGATCGGCATGGCCGTTCACCGTGTGCGTCACCACCTCCACCCGGTTGCAGGTGGAAATCACCATGCCTTCTTCGATTCCGGGGTAAGCCGTCAGTTGACGGCAGGTGTCGGGCAGGCGCGATTCCGGGATCGCCAGCCGCTCTCGAACTTCGAGCGGAGCGCTCTTGTGATTCACGCCAATGAGTTGAAATCTCATGAGGCAGCGAACCTGTGCATCGCGGAGAAATAGTTTGCCGCCCAGGCCGCCAGTGCGGCCACGAAGGCGAACGTGGCCAGAAAAGCAGCCCGGCGTCCGCGCCATCCCGAGTTCCAGCGCGTGAACACCATCAGCATGTATACCGCCCACATCAGGACGGAGAGCAGGATCTTGGGATCAAGGAAATCCACGTGACCATAAGTGGTCACTGCCACGATGGAACCCGTAAGCAGTCCCAGGGTCATGAATGGAAAACCCAGCAGCAGCGAGCGGTACCCGATCTGGTCGATTACTTCGAGCGCCGGCAGGTACGAAATCAGGCTGGTCGGCTTCTTGGATTTGAGCCGCCGCTCCTGAAGCAGGTAGAGCAGGCTCGCTCCGAAGCTGAGCACCAGCGCCGCATACCCTGTGAAGATCAGGATGATATGTGCGATCAGCCATCCCTTATTCGAAACAAACGTTGTGAGCAGCACCGGCTGCTCGTCCACCGCGGCTACAAACGTCAGGAAGAAGACCACGGGAAAGACCACGACCCCGGGCGACGTGGTCTGGTAAATCGTGTAGATGATCATGAAAAATGCCATCGACAAAAACGCCAGCAACGACTCGCCATTGTGGACCGACGCCCACACCACCTGGCCGGATAAAAAAAGCTCGGTCAGCGACACGAAGTGGAAGACCAGTCCCAGACTGGCAGCGTGCAGGGCAATGCGGCTGAAAAGATCGCTGGTGCGGCTCAGCGCCACAAAGGCGTAGATCAGTCCGATAAAGTAGCACCCCAGCGCAAAACGCAGCCAAAGCAGTGACATAGGCCTTATAAGTTCCGGAATCCAATGAGTCTAACCCAAAATCGACGGCTCACCGGGTGATTCCTCTCTAGTACTACGATGCCATTGTCCGGGTTTCTAAGGCTAACGCCAACAAAGCGGCTCACTTAAGCGTGTGATTAGAATCACAGATCGGGTCAGTTAGCCTTCGGCTTGGCCAGCAGAACTTCTGCTGAAGGCGCTTCGGGGAACGCCAACTCCATGATTCTTAAGACTGGATGGCCATTCAGATTTTCGAGCGGAAAATACACCAGGTGCGTCTCCGGGTCGACACACACCGAGTGGGCGTGCGGCATGGATATGGTTCCCTCAACGATCAACGTCTTCCCGAGCCCCTCTCGAAACACAGTCACGGTTCCGGACTCGGCGGACACGTAAAGCCGGTGCAGCCCAGGATCGAAGGCCACCACATCCGGGTCTCTGCCGACAGGATAGGTCGCCAGCACCTGCATGTTGGTCAAGTCCACGAGGGCGAGCCTGTGGTTCTCTTCCCCGGCAACGAACGCCAGCCTGGCCTTCACATCCAGCGCAACGCCGTGCGGGCTCTCAATGCCGGGCAGCGGATGATGCGCGATTATTTCCGCACGTGCCGGATCAATGGAAACCAGCTCATTTTTCTCGTGGACTGCAACCAGGATGTGGCCTGAAGCCGAATCGTAAACCGTGTTTCCGGCGCCTCCTCCCAGGGGAATGGCGGTGATGAGACTGTTGGTGCTCGCGTCGACCACGGCGTCCGCATTTCCATGTTCATCGGATACAAAAATCCGTTTGGCATTGGGAGCATATGCGATTCCATCGGGATATTTGATGGGCCCGGCCTTGGCGATGGTCTTCAGAGTCTGCATGTCGACCACGGCAAGTTTGTGTTCGCCGGTCGCGGAGGCATAGATGCGATTCAATTCAGGAACGGCCCAAACCCCGTGCACGCCCTGGAAGCCATCCAGGTTGGCGACGACTTCCCTCTTCCGGACGTCGAAAACTATGAGTTGACTCGCGTTCATGTGCGCGATATACAGCCGTTCATGTGCGGGATCGAGGCTCTGATAGTCGAAACGGACGGCGGGCCCGGGAAGAGGAATATCTGCGACCTTCTTGAGGGGTGCTTGAGACTTTTGGGCCAGTGCCGCGATCGAGAGTAGTATGCACGCCAGTATCCGGGCCAGGCATCGGGCAACAGACATTCGTAGTTTCATCACAAACATCCCTGCACAAGTGCTAGTTGCTGGGGGGCTTGCCGCCGCCGGCATGAGGATTGGCCGCGCCGGGCGGCATTGAGCCCGCGGCGTGGCTCCCGCCCATCGATCCCATATCGCCCGGGGCGAAGCAGGTGATGCGCCCGCTGGAGGCCACGCGCAATTGCGACGGGCAGGCGCCGCTGGTCACCGCGCCGCCCTGCGACTGTACCGTAAACAGCTTACCCTCGGAATTGCCGGCAACTCCCACCGTCATCCCCGGCATGTCATAGGCCACGTAAAAAGGCTTCTTGCCCTGATTGGCCTGCATGGCGCAATCACTGGCCCTTTTGGATTGCGCTTCATCGGCGCGCACTTCCAGGCGCCCGCAGTCCGACGCCGACGACCCCGCGTACTCCTGCAGTTTCTGTTCCACCGCATCATGCGGCTTGCTGACAGCCGGAGTCGAGGACGCTGAGGGACCGGAAGGCTTGTTGCAGGCGGCCAACCCGGTGAGCAGGACAACGGACAGAAGGAGGGGGATTTTCATGGCGAAAGTGATTGTAAATCCTGACCTGGAATTTCCGGTGACTATCGCCTCCCAGGTCATTCAACTCCCAGGCTGGATAGCGCCTCCCCTAGGAGCGTTCCATTAATGCCAAGCCGCCGGCCCTGACCTTTCACATCTTCCAGTTCGTCAAAGGCGCGAAACAGGCGGAGTTTGACCGCAGCATACTGCTCGGCATCATTTAACGGACGCCCGTGGTCCTGGTTCCATGCGGCCAGGACCGATTCCGGCAAGAATATGCTGATGGCATACGTGAGCTTGCGATCCGAAGTCACATCAAAGACGAACTCCGTAGCCGGGGCCTCGGGATCGTCAGCCAGGGCCGGGCG
This sequence comes from Candidatus Sulfotelmatobacter sp., assembly GCA_035651855.1. Lineage (GTDB taxonomy): Bacteria > Acidobacteriota > Terriglobia > Terriglobales > Acidobacteriaceae > Sulfotelmatobacter. The sequence goes on along the minus strand of DASREX010000017.1, from coordinate 15,343 downwards.
CTTGCCCACGAAGTAGTACTGGTAAACATAACCTTGGGCCCCGGTATAGGTCTTCAGGCGGCGGACAGTCATAGCCCATTATCAATCAACGAAACTCCCTTCCGCTTGCCCGCATCCAAGAAAAAAGGCGGTTTTCTGGCGGTTACCGCAGGTAACGTTCGCGGTCCGGGACGGTCCAGGCTGGTGATATACTTTGGCTATTCAGCCTTGTAGCTGGGGTGGAAGTACGCCCTCAACGAAGGAAATCCAAACATGGCTCGTAGTTCTCGCCGTTCTCTCGTCCTTGTCGTATGTTTTCTGATCACCTGCGGATTTCTGGGCATCCTGTTCGCCCAGCGCTCCGGCCAGCAGTCGTCGATCACCGGCGACTCCGACGTCAAGGATAGCTTGAAGCAATTCAGCGAGGTGTACTCGCTGGTGGAGGAGAACTACGCGGAGCCGGTCAACGCCGACAAAGCGATCTATAACGGCGCGATTCCCGGCATGCTGCACGCGCTGGATCCCCATTCGAATTTCTTTGATCCGAAATCCTACGCGCTGATGCGCGAGGACCAGCGCGGCAAGTACTACGGCGTGGGCATGACCGTCGGGCCGCGCAACAATAAAGTCATCGTCATCTATCCCTTCACGGGAACTCCCGCCTACAAGGCCGGCATTCATCCCGGCGATGTCATTATCGCCGTGGACGGCAAGTCCACGGAAAACATGAGCACCGGCGACGTGGCCGATCTGCTCAAGGGGCCCAAAGGGACGACGGTTCACATCAGTATCGCGCGCGAAGGCGTCGAAAAGCCCATGGAGTTCACGCTGGTGCGCGACGAGATTCCCCGCTACAGCGTGGACGTGCACTTCCTGATCAAGCCAGGGGTTGGCTACCTGCACGTGAATGGCTTCAACGAAACCACCGAACACGAGGTGGCCGAAGCGCTCGACTCCTTTGGCGATCTTAAGGGCCTGATCCTCGACCTGCGCGGCAATCCCGGAGGCCTGCTGAGCGAGGGCGTGGGCGTTGCGGACAAGTTCCTCAAGAAGGGACAACTCATCGTCTCTCATCATGGACGCGCTTCCGCGGAGAAACGCTACGTCGCCCAGCACGGCAATGGCGGCAAGGACTATCCCGTCGTCGTTCTGGTGAACCGCCTCACCGCGTCCGCGGCGGAAATTGTTTCGGGCGCGATTCAGGACCACGATCGCGGCCTGATCGTCGGCGAAGTGACCTTCGGCAAGGGTCTGGTTCAGACCGTTTATCCGCTATCCGAGAACACCGGCCTGGCCCTGACTACAGCGCATTACTACACGCCCAGCGGACGCCTTATCCAGCGTGATTACAGCAACATCTCGCTCTACGACTACTACTACAACCGCGACTCGGACAGTTCAAACACAGCCAACCGCGAAGTCAAACTTACCGACAGCGGCCGCACCGTCTACGGCGGAGGCGGAATTACGCCGGACGTGAACATTCCCTCGGTCAAGTCCAATCATTTCCAGGACACCCTCCTGCAGCACTACGCCTTCTTCAACTTTGCCAAGCGGTACGTGGTCAATCACCATCCCAGCAAGAGCTTCGAAGTGGATGATGAAGTCCTGCAGGAATTCCGCAAATCGCTCGACGAGGCCAACATCGCTTACACCCAGGCCGAATTGATGGACAACGCCGACTGGATCAAATCCAACATCAAGTCGGAAATCTTTGTCGATGCCTTCGGGCAGGATGAGGGCATGAAGATCAGGGCCGAGTCCGATCCCCAGGTCATCAAGGGGCTGGAATTGCTGCCGCAGGCCAAGGCGCTGGCCGAAAATGCCAAGCGCATCGTCGCCGAGCACAATGCCGCTCCCGCCTTCAATCGCTAGCCGCGTAGCCCCGGACGCATTCGTCCGGGGGTTTACATTTGCGCCTGAAAGACTTTGGCCTGTGTGAATTGTCTTCTGCCTTCCAGGCGGCATGTCTACGCGAACGCCGCAGTGAAGCATTCAACTCAAATTGACTTCGCCCGCTCGGTACGGTTCATTGACTTCACTCCTTCGCTATGTGAAAATCCGCCAAAGAGGCGGTATTTGGGGGGGCAAGGGCCGAACCTCGAAACCCGTTCCCGGCGGGCGTCCGAGTTTGACAACACTGGAAATGGCTCTCTCGCAATATTGTGGCGGCGCAGGTTCTCTGGGACTCTTGCGATCGAGGCCTGAGTGAACCCAAAAATTCTTGCAGGAATGTCGTTGCTGGCGGTAATGGCAGGGTGGACGGATTTTCGCACCCGGCGGATCCCCAACTGGCTGACAGTTCCAGCGTTCGCCCTGGGTGTGGCGGCGAGCACCTTGCTCAGCGGTTGGAGCGGCTTGAAAACCTCCCTGTTGGGCGCGCTGGTCGGCCTGGGCTTATTGCTGCCCTTCGTGCTGCTGCGCAGCTTAGGCGCGGGCGACTGGAAGCTGGCCGGAGCGCTCGGAACCTTTACCGGCCCGGCTTTGTTGCTGGATCTTCTATTGATGTCGGTTTTCGTCGCGGGAATGATGGCGGTAATGCTGATCATCTACAAGGGGCGCGTGCGTCAGACGGCGACCAACATCGGCCACATCCTGGTTTCGCTGGTCACCTTTCAACTGCCGGGGCATCGAGTATCGCTGGATAACCCTGAATCCTTGAAGATTCCTTATGGAGTCGCGCTGGCGCTTTCCGCACTGCTGTACGCTGCGGCGCAGATTGGGGGCATGACGAGATGAGGGCATCCATCCATCCTCTGCTCCGCCGCTTGCTGCACGAAACCAAGGGTGGAGGGGAAATCGCCGAGGCCGCCGCCGTGCTGCCCTTGATGTTCATGATCCTGCTGGGAATCTTTTGGTTCGGTCAGGCCTTCAGCATTTATGGAGCAATCACACGGGCGGCCCAGCTAGGTTCGCTCGCGGGGGCGATGCCCTACTGCGCCACCTGTTCGGGAACCTCGACCATCGCCCAGGGAGAAACCAACGCTGCCAGCGCCGTCACCGCCGCCTTGCAGGCCTCCCGCCTGGATCCGAACAAAGCGCAATATCCCAACCCGCAACCATCGTTGAATACTTGCGGCGGCGGTCCCGCAATTTCATGCGCCGCCAGCGGCAACGCGCATTTCTGCATACAAAGTCCGATTCAGATGACCGACCCCGCCACCGGCGCCTCCGGGGTTTGCGGCATATCGGTTTCTTTTCGATATCCCTTCCAGTTCTGGCTGCCATTTACGTCGCTGAACAAGCAGCAGGTCTGGATTCTGGCCTCGTCCCGCGTGCGCCTGGAGCATCAATGATCCGCGCTCTCGACGGCCGAGGGGTTGAAAGACGTGCTCACTGGCGCGGCGACGAGGCTGCTCAGCTGGTCGAGTTCGCCGTGGCTTTGCCGCTGCTGGTGCTCTTTGTGGTAGGAATTTTTGACTTCAGCGGAGCCTTCACTTTGAAGCAGCGGTTGACCGTGCTCGCCCGCGATGCTGCCCGGTCGGCAGCGGGTTCTCCCACGACCGACGTGCAGGCTCCTTCTACTCTCAGTGGAGCGCCCGGGTCGGTCATCGGCGCATTTGAAACCATCGACAACAACTTGCTGGGCACGAATCTGAGTGATTGCGCTGTGAATCCCATCCCCGTGCGTTCCGGGCTGACGTGGACTTACAGTTCCCCCGCCTCGCCCACCGGATGTGTAACGCCTGGCCTGACCATCATCATCAATCGCGGGTACTCGTTTCCACCGACCGGCGCAACCGCCCCGGGAGTGACCTGCCAGTCGCAACCGCTCGGCGGGCAAATGGCGCTGATCGGAACCTGTGTCAGCATTCAATATGCTTTTCCCTGGAAGTTCGGCCGTGTAGCCAACGTGCTGGGAAGAACGACAGTGTTGCCGCCTCAAGTGTCGGCGGTTGCCGTTGCGTTAAATGAAAACTGATCGGGAATAATGCAAAAGCCGCTGATCTCCAAATCGGGCCGGGAACGCCAGCCCCAGCGCGGCGTCACCATCCTGCTGGTGGCGCTGGCTATGGTGGCCATCATCAGCATGGCCGCCCTTTCCATCGATGTCATTACCCTCTACCTGGCAAAGGAAGAAGCGCAACGCTCCGCCAACGAGGCCGCACTGGCGGCCGCCCGCATTCTCTCTCTCTCCGGCATCACCGGCGATCCATCGAACACTTCGGGAAATTGGAACATGATCTGTGGACCGGATGATGGCACCCACGGCCTTGCCGGCCGCGCGGCAAAGGCAGTAGTGAATCAGAATCCGATCGGCAATACGGCCGCGACAACCGTAACTGTCACCTACGCTGCCGGAACCAACGGCACGATGGGTAGCGGTACAAGCGATTGCACCACACTTTCAGCCTCCGCCTTCGGGATCAACCCCCTGGTCAACGTGCAGGTCACGCGCGCCAGTGTGCCCAGTTTCTTTTCCCGTATCTGGGGGAACCAGGGCCAACCCGTCAGCGCCTCCGCCACAGCCGAGGCCTTCAATCCTTCCGGCACCTTCAGCGGGGGCAATCAAACCGCGGGAGGTACGATTATTCCGGTCAAGCCGTGGTGCGTGAAGCCATGGGTGGTACCCAACCGGGACCCACTTAACCCACCCGCTGGCGGCGGGGGCGGTGGATTCTGTACGGGCACGAACTGTCTTCCCTTTGTCGATCCGGCAAACGGGCAGATCATGCACAAAGGCATCTCGCTCGAAGGAAGCAGCGCGAATGGCGTGATCGGTGAAACGTTTTCATTGTCCGCCGATTGCAGATTGAATGGGGCAGGTTGCGTACTCCGTGGGCCCGGCGCGGGGGTACAGCCGCTAGCTAATTTTACCGGCAGCAGCAATGTGTCACCACGTCCCAATCTGCTGTACGTGCCGAACCTCGTTTCGACCTCGCCTGCGGCGGTTCCTACTTGCAGCACAGGCAACCCTTACAACGAGGCCATTGTGGGCTGTGATCAGCCCACGAATTATTCCTGCGGGGTACAGGACGCCAATACGGTGGATTTGACGCTCAACCCTGCCACTGACACAACCGACGGCGTGCAGTGTCTCATCAATCAGTCCAACAACAACGATTTGTCTCAGTCGACGGGTCAGGATTATTTGAAATATGACACCCAGTTCGGCAATCCCAGCGTTTATCCTTTCCAGGTTCTTGCAGGTAGCAGCAATCCTTTAGTAAGCACCGGCGTGGTGGCGGGCACTCCGATCAGCAGCAGTGCATCGATTGTATCCCTGCCAATCTATGATGACACCCTGGTCACAACCCTGCAGTCGAACACCCAGCACAGCGTAACTTTCGTCGGCTTCCTCCAGGTGTTCATCAATGCAGTCGATAACAAAGGCAACGTCAAGGTCACGGTGCTCAATGTGGCAGGCTGCAGCAATGGAAATGGCGTGACGGTAGGCAGTCCGGTCGGCGGTACGTCCCCGGTGCCGATACGTTTGGTAACGCCTCCCTAGAAGAGTCACAGACCAGCACGTGAATGAGGGGACTCTACTTGTCTGTAGGTCCGTCGGGCGGGGCTTCGGGATCCAGCACCATGGCTCCCTGAACGCGCGCCGGTGCAGCATCGCTACTGGGCTGCGGAGGGACGGCATTAGGGTCCCCATCGTCCGGCGGAGCCTGCGCAACTTCCTGTTGCATGGGTGGCAGCGGCATCAACCCGCCGTCGCGCGGGCTCAGGATTACGCGATCCACATGGCGCGGATTGTCGGGCGCGCTCACAATCAGGAAATTGAAGTTGGACCCATTGAGCAGCCGCGCCAGAACTTCGGGCGCGGGAGCAGGCCCAATCTCGGCCGCTACCCTTTCCTGCTCCGTTCCGGCGGGAATGGAGATATCAGCGCCAGTGCGCTGCTGCACGGCGTAGAGCACCTCCGACAGAGTCGCCCTGGTGGCCACAATGCTCAAAAGCCCATTCCGATACGTAACTTCCAAAGGAGGATGCGCCGGATTTTCAACCTGCACGGGATCTCTCCGCGCGCTGTAACTTGCCGGCACAAGTCCCGGTCGTGTCGCGGGCTGATATGCCGCCGCAGTAACCTCAGCCGCGGTCGAGGATCCGAAAACCTTGATCATCACCGAGCGGCCCGAAGGAAAAATCTGGTATGAGCGGGCGCTCTTGAGATCGACCACCACCCTTGTCACTGGCGGTCTCGACTGGAAGAGGCCGACGCGCACGTTTTTCACTTCCCCGCGATCGATGGACTGGCTGCGCACCTGGCTGCCAGGAATCGCATTGGGAAAATCCACTACCAGACGGTCGGGGCCGGTCAGGACCTGCGCTTGCGGCACGATCCGGTCGCTGGCCTCCACTTCGATTTCGACGGTGTCACTGCCGCCCAGCACCTTGACCGTGCGAACCGATACCTGTGCCCGGGAAAGAATCGAGCTCAGAAAAATACCACCGAGGGCGACCAGAAGCCGGACGGCCCGGGATCGCGGAAATCTGCGCATGGGGGGAAAACCTTTGCTTCTATTAAGTTTTAGGCTGATCCACGTCGATTGTAGCAGCCACGCTCGCCCGCCGGACTTACCTTAGTGTTAGAACTACTGATTCCCCCTTAATGCGAGATTGGCTTCAAGATTTCGCCCAAGATGTCGGGCTGACCTCCCACTCGCTCCAGGTGCGGATTCCTCTCCCCGTCGTGGTAAGGGATGGAGTACGTGCGGATGAATTGTGCGTTCTCTACCAGCAATTCGATGGGTGTACTGCTACCCTGCGCGGCTTTCAGGGCGTCCCGCAAAATCTCCGGCGACCACTTTCTGCCGTTTACGGCCAGCAGCCTCATTCCCGGCCCAAGTCCCGCCTGGTAACCAGGAGATCCCACGATGACGTCAGAAAATTTGCCGTCCTCGCCAAGCGTGAAGCCAAGCGAATAAGACAAATCAAAAGACTTCGAAAGCTTGTCGCCAGCCTGTATAAACGCATTCGGTTTGTCGTCGTAAACCAGCTTCCAGCCACCGCGCTCGATTCCCCCCAAAGGCGCGTGCGTGCTGGTCGCCGTCACCCGTTGCTTCAGCAGACCAGGCCAATCGTACGCAGCAACCTCGTTCAAGGCGCGCACCACGTCGTCAAAGGTGTAAGGGACGACCTTCGGCGGCCCACCCTCTCCTCCCTCGAATCTCCGGCAAAAGTCATTTAGGGAGCGCTGCCCGTGCGTTTGCTGGCGGATGATCGAGTCAACTTCCAGCCAGATCAATTCGCCCTCGGGATAGTAGTCCAGGCTGCGCCGCCAGTTCGCCCACTGCGGGCTCAGCAGCATGCGCAAGCTCTGCACCGAGATCGCGGTATCCTGCAAGGGGCGCCAAGTCCGGCCCGCGCGGTGATCCAGCATGGCTGCCGTCGCCGCCAGGCTTTCCCGATATTGCTCCGCGGAGAGAAGGCCGCTGCGCTCCGCCAGCACGCTGCCGAGATAATCCGTCAGCCCTTCATATACCCATAACAAATCGCCAACCATTGGCTCCTGATAGTTTTTCGTGGCAAGACCTGCGGGACGCCGGTACTTGCCGTTCCACGAATGCGCGAATTCGTGCGGCACCAGGCTCGCGTACAGCATGTGCAGGTCAGAATCGAGCAGGGTTCGCTCGGCGGCCACGCTGTCATTGGACTCGTGGTGCTCGAGTCCATGCTCGCCCACCTGGTCGCTCAGGGTCAGCAGAAAATGATATTGACGGTAATGCCGTGCCCCGAACAGCGCGCCCGTCTCGGCTACGAGTTTCTGGTACGCGGAGAGATCCTCGGGCTTCATCACCAGGTCCGCCTCCGCATCGGCGACGAGGTCCATCACATGCGGGGGCGCTTCTCCCGGCTTCGTCAGTTCAATCTTGCGGTAGTGAACGCCTGCCATTACCGGAGAGTCCACCAGAGTGGTGAGCGACACCGGGGAGAACTCCACTTCATCGCCGACGGCGCGGGCCACGGGAAGCGCCGTCCCGAATTTCCAGCCTGCCGGCAGAGTGATCGACGGCACAAACGTCACGTCATCGGAACCCTTTCCCTTGGGATAGAACACGACCGCATTCCAGTTCAAGTCGAGGATGTTGCTGGAAGCGGCAGGGCCGCCGCCCCCGGCGCTGTCCAATACCGTAATCGCATCCAGGGAGACGTCGAGGGTTGTCGCTCCGGCCGGAATCGTGACATGAAACTCGTACATTTCCAGCGGATCACGCTGCCATGCCAGAGGCTGTCCGGCAGTCTCCATGCGAATGCCGGACAACCCGCCAACCGGCCCGCTGGGACGGTGATTGCCGGGAATCCACTTGGGAAAGACCAGGGCTACTTCGCCAGCGGGAACGGGTATTTGCAGCTGCGCATGGTAGATATTGCGTGGCGCGTCGGTGAGGTCGACATGCAGGCGGATGCTTTGGGCAGCCAAGGGCACCCCACAAGCCAGCAACGTCAAAGTTAGCAAGACCACACGAAACCGGCCAGAGCGCACCCAGAACCTCCACACGAACGGAAAGTGGGAAGGCTATCTGAACTCGGAACAGGAATGCAAACGAGGAAACGAATGTATTCGTCGGCCCGAAGTCGAGGCTGAATCTCCGCGTACAGGCAAGCTTCCTCCGAGTGGCAACCTTTTGGAAGCCTCACAGGCACGGCCCGCGCGGGCTTACAGATGGAATGATGCGAGGTAAGAAGTGAGGCCGCGGCTCAGGTTCGGGCAAACCGCTGCCGGGCTTTCCAGCCCAGCGCGGCCATGCCGGAAGCGACCAGCAGCCAGGTACCAGGTTCGGGAACTTCGCTCATTCCCCCACCCGCGCAGGGATTCACGGTCTTGCTCTTGCCCTTTCCATTCGCCGTCCCGACTGAGGTTGCTGTCGAGGCGGTACCATTGGTCGGCTTCTTGATTGGTTCGCAAAGATTCGGCAGTGGAGGCGGACTCAGCGGAGTCCAGTTGCCTCCGCCGATCGGATCGTACACCCCCAGAGGCAGCCCAGGCGCTGCGGCCGCGCGTTCCAGGGAAGTTTGAAAAGGAACCGGAGGCGTCTCCATGGCCCGGCCCATGGCCGGCATCACGGGTTGATCGAACAGCATCGCCGGCGGCTCCATGTGCGAACTCTCCTGCTGCGGCTTCTCTTCGACACGGTTCGCGCATCGGGTTCGCGCCGTCATCTTGCCGTCGGTCAGCAGGCTTTCACCTTTCTTGAGCTTCACGCGGTGGCGAGTCCAGTAAACGCGATTGCCGATGCGGTAGGAAACATAGACCGACCTTTCCATCAGCAACTGCACCACGCGCGCATGCGCATAATCGAAACCCGCATAATGCGAGGCGACGACTGGGTCGCGCTCCACCGCATATTTCAATTCCGGGACGCTGTGCACTCCGCCGGAGACGACGGAGTAGGGATACAACGGCCGCCGCGCCAGCTCGCGAGCCGATTCCTGCTGGACCAGGTCCAGTGCCTTTTGCGCTGACTGTTCCGCAACATTCAGTTCTGCGCGATGAGACCCAGGGCGAAACAGCGATGGCGCCAAATTACGCAGCGCGACTGAGGAGAAGCTCAGAATCGCGACCGCGCACAACCCCATCAGCAGAGTCCGCCGGAGGCGGCGGTTTCGACGGTGACGACTCGTTCGGCGGCGCCGAAAGACTACGCTAGAACCTGTTCCTGGTTGGATCAACAACTTCTACCCTACCTTTATCGGCCGGATTCTGGGATCTCCGGACCGAACGCACCCAACCTTGTACATGCAGGTGAAGTGCCATCTCTGGCCATCCACTTCTCACAAAAGACAGAAGATGTAGGCTTGATTGGCCCATATGCTAGCAGACAGTGCACTGCTTTTGCACACGAAATGTTGAGTTTTCCCTGTGGAGAAATTAGAACAAATATCCCGCTTCCTGGTAACGCCACGAACGTGCTATTCCACGGTTACTTTAAGGCCGGAGCCCTAACACGCTGGCTCTGAAAAGCCCAGATCGCCCGTATCGCGGGCGTTTTGAGCGGCGCGAGAAACGCGCCCTCCTACTCCATCGTGTAGTCGATCTTGATTCCCCGCTTCTCAACTTCCGCCAGGAAAAGGTCGGCAGGAACGTCGCACTCCTGCAGGACTCCGCCCCTTTTACTGATCGCTCCCGAGGCCAGCATCTGCACCACGATCGATGCCGGGAAGGCAGTCGTGCGCATCATGGCGCTCATGTCGGTCTTGGGGTCGTAATGGTCCACCATGGTGAACGATGCCACCCTCCCTTTCAGTTTCCCGCCCAACAAGCCGCGCATGCCCGCCCCATTCACCGACTCGTGAGCTTCCAGCCGCATGATGCAGACGTCGGGGCCCTTGGAGGCGAACTTGCCCTCGAAAATTTTCGACATCATGGCCCGGGGAGAAATTTCTGCCTTCCCGAATTTCATCTTTTCGCTGGAAAACAGCCCCAGCTCTTTCAGTTCGCACAGCAGGTCGAAGTGTCCGGGATAACGCAAGGTTTTCTCGAAGCACTCGCCGACCCGGCCCTCAAACGTTTCCGGCAGCGTCGAAGTGCCTCCAGAGGTATGAAAGGCAATGAGGGGAGCGAAACCGGCGATGTGGAACTCCTCCGGTTCGGTGAGCGGATCGATCGTCGTCAGCTTTCCTTTGCGGAGGATACGCGCCGGTTCCACGTACTCATTGATCAATCCTTCCACGGAGAACACCAGCTGATAATGAAATGGAGGCGTCGGCCGCGCAGGCAACCCGCCCACATAAAGCCGCAGGGCGTCCGCTGACCCGCCCATGCGGCGCACCAGTTCTCCGCCCAGGATCGAAGCCATTCCTGGAGAAAGGCCGCAATCGGGCGCCAGCGCTACGCCACGCTTCTCCGCCTTTTTCGAAAGCGCCAGTTCCTGGCGGACCACGGTATTGTTGCCGCCGAGATCGGCGAAGTGGCAGCGAGCCTCGACCGCCGCCCGTGCCAGCCCCAGATTCAGGAAATAGGGCACCGCCGAAAGCGCGGCGTCGTGCCCACGCATCAGCCTGGCGGCGCATTTTTCATCAGCTGCGTCCAGGACAGCCGCCCGCACCTTCTTCGCTCCGGTGATCCGGTTTACGCGCGCCGCCACGTCGCGCGCCAGTTGTGCATCGCTGTCGGCCAACGTGACCGACTCCACCTGCGGCGTGCGCGCCATGTCGAACGCCGCCGCCGAACCCATCATGCCAGACCCGATCACTAGAAGTTTCATCACAGTCCTCCCGCAGAGGTATGCCGCGCACCTTGGGCGCGGGATGAGCCGAGTACACCAATTCGCTTTTCTCGGGGACGCGAAACGGCAAGCCGCAGCGATCGGCTTAGAAGAGGCGACGGTTAGAAGAGGCGGTGGACGGAAGGATTAAAGCCCGGCGGGAGCGATCCGCTCGCACACATAGCGGCGAAGATCAAGCTTAAGCAGGTTCACATTTGATGATACCACTGCGTCCGCGTATTTCCTAAGTAATGCTTCGCGGTGCGACAACATCTACCTCGAAACTGGACTCCAAGCTTCATGTCTTCCCCCGCCACGACGAGCACTCCCCGGGCAGTTCCGAAGTGGGAAGGCAGGCCCTTGCGCCGCGTTGGTCGTAAGACCGTCATTCTGCTGGCCTCAGCTGCGGTTGTGATCTGCGGGGCGGCGGTCTTCTATGTAAAATTCTGGCCATTTTCGCGGGAAGCGGTGTTGCAGGACCTGAAAGAGGCCAGCGACAGCACGGTTACGGCCCGGAGTTATCACCTGACCTACTTTCCTCCGGGATGCGTGCTCGACGGTGTCGAGTTCCGCCATGGGAGCAATCAGTTCAGGCTGATCGAGATTCAGAAGCTGGTCGTGGAAGGAAGCTACATCGGCATCCTGAGAAAACATGTGCCCCGCGTGGTTGCATTTGGGGCGCAGGTCTTCGTCCCGCCGCTGGGAACGAAAGAAACATTCAACACGCAGCATTCGGATACGGTGGTGGACGAACTGGTAGTCCACAGCAGTTTCGTAGAGTTCGAAGCGAAAGAACCGAAGCGCGAACCCCTCCGCTTCGATGTGCACGAGGCCGTTTTCCGAGACGTACGCTGGAACACTGCCCTGAGCTATCACTTGAAGTTCCGCAATCCCAACCCGCCGGGAGAGATTTCCGCCGACGGCAAATTCGGGCCGTGGGCCACCGGGCATCCCGAGGACACTCCGTTCTCCGGTGACTATACCTTTGAGCACGCCGATCTTTCCCTTTATGACGGAGTCAGCGGGCTGCTGTCGTCAAAAGGAAAATTCGAGGGCGCGCTGCATCACATTAACGTGTCGGGAGCGACCGACACCCCTGATTTCAAGGTGAAATCCAGCAACAACAAATTCCATCTGACGACAAAATTCGAGGCCTACGTCAACGGCCGGAATGGCGACACCTTCCTGAATTCGGTAGAAGCACATTTCGGCAGAACGACCGTGCTCGCACGAGGCAGCATCGCCAAGGTGCAAGGGCAGAAAGGCAAATTCGCCAAGATTGAATTGTCTTCCCGCCACGGCCGCATTGAAGACATCCTGGGACTCTTCACTGCCGAGCGTTCTCCCATGGCAGGAGTAACCGCGCTGAAGGCAACGGCAGAGATTCCTTCCGATGGCGAATCTTTTCTCCACAGACTGAAGATGGAAGGCAGCTTTGGCGTTGACGATGGCAGCTTCACAAAACCCGAAACACAAAAGAACGTGGACGAACTCAGTGCCGGAGCCCGCGGACAGAACAAAGAAGATCCCGCCACTGTGCTGTCGGATCTCAAAGGCCGCGTGTCCCTGGTGGAAGGCACCGCGCACTTCTCCAACCTTTCCTTTGGCATCCCTGGAGCCGAGGCGCAAATGCACGGCACGTACAGCATTCTGGAGCCCCACCGCATAAACCTGCACGGGCAGATGCGCGTGGATACGAAAATTTTTAAAACCACCAGCGGAATGAAGTCGTTCCTGTTGAAGGTTATGGATCCGATATTCAAGAAGAAGAAAAAAGGCGAGATTGTGCCGGTTCATGTGCTGGGAACCTATGAAAAGCCCGATTTTGGCCTGGATCTGGGCAACCCTGAGGCTGCGGGCAAATGAACGAATGAAGGCGCTCAGGGCAAACATTCCACGCATTTCCTCATCCAAACGTTGCGTGATAAGTGTGGGCAGAATCCGGTGTAAGGGGCCAGGAAATCCCGTCTCTCTTGCCGTCGCAGTTGCGATCCTAAGTACGATTGCTTCCGTTCAACTGGCGTGCGGCGGCGCCGGCAAATCATTCATCAACCCCAATCCCACACCGACGCCCGTGCCCGCCAACCAGCCGACCTTCAGCCACGTCATCCTGGTGGTGGAGGAGAATCACAAGTTTTCCGATGTGATCGGGAATTCGTCCATGCCCTACTTCAACAGCCTGGCGTCACAGTATGGGCTGGCCAAGCAGTATTTCGCCGACGGGCACCCCTCCATGCCGAATTACCTGATGCTGACCACCGGCCGCATCGAAACTTTTGACGACAATTTCTCAGGCACCATCACCGACGACAACGTTGTCCACGAACTGGTCAATGCCGGCAAGACCTGGAAGGCGTACGAAGAGTCGATTCCCTCTGCCGGATACCTGGGCGGCGATGCTCCGCCGTATGTCCGGCGTCACAATCCATTCTCGTATCTTTCCGACGTGCAGAGCAGTCCTTCCCAGGCGGCCAACATCGTGCCCTTCACGCAATTCGCCACCGACCTGGTGAACAATACATTGCCGCAATATTCCTTCATTTCGCCCGACGTGAACAATGACGCGCACGACGGGACGCTGGCCCAGGCGGACGCCTGGCTGCAGAGCAACATCGCTCCCTTGATTGCCAGTTCAACCTTCCAGAACGGCGGCCTGCTGATCATCACCTTCGACGAGGCGGAAGACACCGATCTCGATCACGGCGGCGGCCAGGTTGCCACGGTGATCATCAGCCCAAAGGCGAGGCCAAACTTCCAATCCGAGACGATGTATCAGCACGAAAGCACCTTGCGTCTGATACTGTCCGCCTCCGGTGTGAACAAGTTCCCCGGCCAGGCCGCAGCCGCCCCCGACATGACGGAATTCTTCGCCCAGTAAGGAATCTCTTAGAATGGTCGTGGGGGGATGAACGCCGAGTCTCGCGACTAGCTGGAAAACCGAGAGTAAAGCGGCTCGAAATCGTCTAAAGCACGCAAATATTTGGTGGAGCTAGTCGGGATCGAACCGACGACCTCATCGTTGCGAACGACGAAGTCCGCCATTCTGCGGCGCGTTAAATCAATCACATACAGAGCACGCTGGTACGTTTCTGGTACGAATGCGCCAGCAAAAATCAGAGGCGGCGGTGTTCGCTACGCTGTGTCGCCTTCGTGTGTCTGGAGGGGATTTGACCGCAACAGAGCAAGTTACTTCAAAGAGATTGCAGTATTGCAGAACCATCATGCGCAACCTGGCGCGGCAGAGATTCAACGATCCGAACTGGCGTTTAGATGATGTAACAGCCGTTTCAATGAAGCGCCTGGTTCGGCGCATGTTGGGCAACGCAGAGGCTCCCCGGCGGATCATCACTAGCAAACCAAAGATCGCGGCACCACAGCAGGGCGAATTCTGCGCGGCACACCTACTGCGGACTGGCGAGCGGCGAGCAATCTACAAAGCGGGACTATGCAAGGCCTGCTTCGAGGGCGATGCCGTCAAGGAAAGCGAGACTTATGGAGAAAGTTTCAAAGTGCCAGACGGAATCCCGCCGGAACCTAAGCCGCAAACGCCATCGTTGGCCGTCGCCCTGGCGCAACTCGAAGCGATCACCGCCCAGTTTGAGGTTCAGCCATGAGCAAGCTACGAGTCTTGGTCACCGTTCTGTCCAGCATAGAGCGCACAGGATGGGTTAACCCCTTCCTCGCACAGAATCTCATCACAATGAGCCATGACATGCGTTACCACGTGGCTGTTGAAATGGTGGTCGACAAGTTCCCGGTGGATTATGCCCGGAATGTATGCATTTCGATGGCCCGCGAGCGCAAGAGCGAATTTCTTTTGATGATTGACTGCGATCAGTCGTTTGAGAGCAATCCCCTCGATATTCTGAGCGACGGACTGGAGAAAGATATTATTTCGCTGCCCTGTATGCAGGGTTACAGCCCGTCGGCAGAACACCCGTTCATCCCCAACTTCCGAGTACTCGACCACCCCGAGGTCGATGGCGCGTTCTGCACCGTCAAGAAGGCCGGGACCGGGAGCATGTTCATAAGTCACCGCGTGTGGGAGGGAATGCGAGGCCCTTGGTTCCGGTGGACCTATCTCGAATCCAGCGAGCTGCACGAAAGCGTCCCCAACGCGGGCGAGGATTTCGATTTCTGTGAACGCGCCAGGAGCGCCGGTTTCAAGGTATGGGTGCACTCCCGCGCTATCAGCCATTGGAAAACCA
>DASREX010000016.1:0-2443 GCA_035651855.1 Candidatus Sulfotelmatobacter sp. | reverse complement strand
CATATGAATGCGTTCGTGAACAATTGGGAGCTGGGCATGATCGTGAGCCTGCAAACGCCCCACTACTTTACCAAGTTCGCCGGCTTCGATGCCAATGGCGACATCTTTGGCAACAACGATCGCGTGGGCATCGAGGGAAGGGATACCTTCCGCGGAGACACCTACCAAAGTGTGGATCTGCGGGTCTCGCGAACCTTCGGACTGCGCGAGGGTCTGCATCTGCAGGCGGTCGCCGAAGCCTTCAATCTCCTGAATACGCTCAATGTGAATTACTACAACACAGCCTACGGGGCGTCGGATTTCTGTCCCGCCGGGGGCGTCACCTATTGCACGGCCCCGGCTTTCTATAAGGAGGGTTCCCCCAACCAGTCCTATGGCACGCCGCGGTCCATCTTTAACCCGCGTCAAATCCAGCTCGCGCTCCGGCTGACCTGGTAATCACGCGGAGCGGGTAAACACGAATGCGCTTCGGAATTTACTGCGAAATTCAGACTCCTCCCGGCAAGTCGCACTACGACATGACCTGGGAGATCATGCGGCAGATCGAACACGCCGACGAGGTGGGTTTCGACGTCTACTCGGTCATTGATCACCATTTTTTCCAGAAGTTCTCGATTTCTGCGAACCCCTTGGCGATGTTCGCCGCGGCTGCTCAGCGGACCCAGCGGATCCGCTTTCGGACCGCACTCCACACCCTCCCCCTGGAAAACCCGATGAGGCTGGCGGGCATGATTGCCGAAACCGACATCCTCACCCATGGGCGCCTGGAGTGCGGTCTGGGGCGGGGACATGCCTGGCTCTTTGGCCCGTCATCGCTTCCGCTGGAAGAAAGCCGGCCGCGCTATCACGAAGCCGTCGAAATCCTGGAGCTGGCGTTCACCCGGGAGCAATTCTCCTACGACGGTCAGTATTACAAGGTCAAAGATGTTCGCGTCGTACCCCGGCCGCTGCAGAAACCGCATCCGAAGTTCTACACGGGCGGCACCAGCGATATTACCTACCAGATGGCGGGGCAAAAGGGCTGGGGCATCTTCGTTCCGCCTCTGCTTCCCTGGAACGTGCTCGAAGCTCCACTCAACCTCTACAAGAAGGCTTGCGCGGAACACGGCCACAAGCCCGACATCGTTTACATCCGGCCGGTGTATCTCGACGACGATGAGTCCGCCATCCGGCGCGAGGTCGAGCCGGCCTTGCTGAACTTTCTGGCCTTCAACGCCTCGCCGGTGGAGTCGTTGCAGGACGAAGGGAAAAAGCAGGAACTGCGGGCCAAGGGATACGGGTTCTATGCCAGCGGGGCCCTGGAGTCGCTCACCAAACTCACCTATGACCAGATCGTGGATCAGGAGATCGCCTTCATCGGGACCCCGGAGAAAGTCGTTCGGCAGATTGAGAACCTGCAGGGAAAAGGTGGCATCGGAGAGTTGGCTATTGTCTCCAATTTTGGTGGCCTCGACCACTGGAAGAGCATCAAGACGCAGGAGCTGTTTGCAAAGCGGGTGATGCCCGCATTTCGAGCCGCGGTCCAGGAAATGGCCACGGCCTGAAGACGGGGAATTCTTGTGATGGTGTAAGCCGAGATGTCTGCTCCCTTGCTGTCGCCCAACTTGGCCGAGACCTTTGCGCCCATGAGCGCGCGGCGGCTCCTCATCTTTGGAGGCATCGCTCTGATCGTGGGCGGCATGCTGTTTGGAGACATATTCGCCGTGTTTGTCCTGCACCAGAACGGCGGCCAAACCGGGCAGGCGCTCCTGGCTGCTTCCGATGCCGTCAGCGCCGGCAATGCGCTCGCGGTGAAGCAGATATTTCAGCGGATCGGAGGATTACTGGAGGACCACGGAACCAAGGTCGACACCCACGTGCACATGACCGACGCCGGCTATCTGGCCTTGCTGCTGGCTTTGGTGCAGCCCTATGTGTCGCTTCCCCCGAAGCGCAAAAAACTCCTGGCGGGAGCATTCATCGCAAGCGGCCTGCTCCTGCCAGTAGGGATTTTTCTGATCCACTATGTAGGACTGACTTACAGTCCATTCGAAGTGATCGGATGGGCCAGCGTTCTTGCCGACTCGGCCGGCGCCCTGCTGATCGGTGTGCTTTTGGCGCAGGCCTATGGGTTCTGGGTGTTTGTTCGCGGCAACGGCGGGCCTGGCGAACCCCATTTACCCGCCGACCGCAGCTGGGCGCGCCGCACTCTTCTGAGCGGCGGCGCCTTCCTGGTCCTGGTCGGCTTCCTCTATGGAGCATGGTATGCGGCCGTGGATCTCTACCGCCACGAGGCCCGCGAAGCACGGATCCTCAACGACATGCTGGACGCTGCCGCGGGCGCGCAAGGGGGCGCGGTCGTTGCCGTCGCCAGCTACGGATCGCTTGCCGCCGAACGCGCGGTCAAGATCGCGGCCCATTCGCACTGGATCGAGTTCGGCCTTCTCGCCATGCTCCTGTCGTT
>DASREX010000015.1:0-3581 GCA_035651855.1 Candidatus Sulfotelmatobacter sp. | reverse complement strand
TGCCCTTCGAATCCGCTTTCAAAACCCCGGCAGGCGCGCTACTCGATCCCGTCACCGTAGCCGGCGCAACCGTCGTCGCCCGGGTGGTGGAACATTCCGAAGCCGACATGTCGCTTCTGGTTGAGGTGCAGGATCAGATCCTGGAGTCCCTGCTCGAAGCCCGCGTTATGGCCAAGCTCACCAAACAAGGCGTAGTGACGGTCCACGACGACGCAATCAAACGGATCGCCGCCGGCTACCGCGGCGTGGTTACCGACCCCGCGCCCTGAATCGCGTCAGAGCCGCCCCTGCAATATCGTGACCCACCGCGTAAACCACGATGCTGCCCACCAGCATCCCAAAAATGAACCCAATCACCGCTACGCGCGACGCCGCCTCATCGGACACGCCGCAGGCCACCAGAATCCCGCCGAGCACCACACCGGCAAACCAGCAGAGTGCACCCAGCGCGAACATGGCAGCGAGAGCCTTGAAGATCTCCTTCACCGCCCCCACACGGGCGATCGCTACCCCCATCGCCATTCCCAAAAACAGAGCGTAGGTCGGTAGTTTCGATGCCGTCGCCGGCCGCATCCCGACCTTGACTGCCAGATCGTAAAGATGTGCTGCGGTGAACGAGCATACCGCCGCCATCACCGCCATCAGCAGGATGGTCTTCCCGATTCCGCCTCGCCGCCCCTCACGTCTTTTCATCGTGTTCATGCGTATTTCATGGTGGCCCAAAAAGCCATTGAACTAAACCGCTTCGCGGTATGGCTCTTCGACCAGCCGTGGGGAGCAGGGGGCGGCTGCGTTCCCCATTCGAAAGAGTCACCTTAGGAAGTGGTTGTTAGCCGCAACCACAATTTCCTGAAGGAGATTCTCTATGAGCCCTTTGCGGCAACGAATGGTCGAAGATATGCGTCTTCGAAACTTCTCGGAGGCAACGCAGCGCGCCTACGTTCACTATATAGCGGATTACGCCAAGTATTTCGGCGTCTCGCCCGATCAACTCGAACCCGAAACCATCCGCGAATACCAACTGTATCTGCTCGACGATCGGAAGATGTCGCCCCAGACGGCAAACGGCTTCGTCGCCGCAGCCAGGTTTCTTTATCAGACTACCTTGGAATTGCCCTGGAGCGACGCTCACTTCAGGCGCTCCCGCGTACCCCAACGGCTGCCGGTAGTGCTCAGCGCTTTGGAGGTCAGTCGTTTTTTTCAGGCCGTCGGCTTCCTCAAACACCGTGCTCTATTGATGACCTGCTATGGTGGCGGACTGCGCATCGCCGAAGCGGTGAGCCTGAAAGTCAGTGACATCGATTCGCAACGCATGCTCATCCGGGTGGAGCAAGGCAAGGGCGCCAAGGATCGCTACGTGCCTCTTTCTCCCCGATTGCTTGCCATGCTGCGTGAGTATTGGCGTCGCCAACGCCCTCCGTTGCCATGGCTCTTCCCCGCCATCAAAGAAAACAAGCACATCTCGCCAGCCACCATCCAGCAGGTCTGCCGCGAAGCGGCTCAGCTAGCCGGCATCGAAAAACACGTCACCGCACACACCTTGCGCCACAGTTTCGCCACCCATCTGCTGGAGAACGGCGAGGACATCCGCGTCATTCAGGTCCTGCTCGGCCATCGGTGCATTCAAACCACGGCACGCTATACCGCCGTGACGATGCGCAAAATCGCCGCTACCTCGTCCCCGCTGGACAAGCTCCCTATCCCCAAACGCAAGCCCGGCCGACCGCGCAAAAACGCCTGAGCAGGGATTGGCGTGCCACGGCCAACCTTGGAACTGGCCGACATCTTCCGTCTGCACGGCCCTGCCTATCGTGCCGCTCACGATTTACCGTTGGAACAACTCCGCGTGATGCGCGCCATCGAAACGTGCCGGACCGCCGCTCTAGGCGGCCATGTCGAACGATGCGGCCATTGTGACTACGAACGGATCGCCTACAATTCCTGCCGCAACCGCCATTGCCCCAAGTGCCAGACACTGGCCAGGCAGCAGTGGCTCCAGCGGCGGAAGGAAGAACTGTTGCCGATTCCCTACTTCCACGTTGTCTTCACCATCCCGCCCGCCATCGCCGCGCTGGCCCTGCAGAATAAGAAGGCCGTCTTCCAGATTCTGTTCCGCGCCAGCGCGGAGACCCTCCTCACCATTGCGCAAGACCCAAAACATCTCGGCGCGGCCATTGGTTTCTTCTCCATCCTCCATAGCTGGGGCCAGAACCTGCTGTTTCACCCTCACGTCCACTGTGTCGTCACCGGCGGGGGACTCTCACCCGAACAAGACCACTGGGTCTCCAGCCGTCCCACCTTCTTTCTCAGTGTGCGGGTTTTGTCGCGTCTGTTTCGACGCCTTTTTCTCGAAGCCTTGGAACAGGCCTATGCCGACGGCCAACTCCAGTTTTGCGGACAACTGGAATCCCTGCGCGACGCCGACGCCTTCCAACACCATCTGGCGCCGGCACGTGAGTCCGAATGGGTGGTTTACTCCAAGCCGCCTTTCGGAGGGCCGGCTCACGTCATCGACTACCTCGGACGCTATACCCATCGCGTCGCGCTTAGCAATCAACGCCTGCTCGCTTTCGACAGCCATCAGGTAACGTTCCAATACAAGGACTATGGCTCCGACGATCCTCAGCAATCCCGCTCCATGACCTTGACCGCCGACGAGTTCCTGCGCCGCTTTCTGCTCCACGTCATCCCGTCCGGGTTCCAGCGGATCCGCCATTACGGACTGTTCACCAACCGTTTTCGTGTCCAGAATCTCGCTCGCTGCCGCGCTCTTCTCCAGGGTCTCTGCGCCGACATGTTCCCCGCCCACTCGCAAATCGAGATAGTTCTTGCGCTCCTGGTAGAGAACGCTGCCCGTTGTCCGCAATGCAAGGTGGGCATCATGGTCCGCACCGCCATCCTGCCCACGGTGCGCTGGGCGCCCACCGTGCCACCTCAGCGTTTGGATTCCTCTTAGCTCCATGGACAAGCCTACCCATAGCTGCGGTCTCGCTTCCCCTCCTTCTCAGGAGCAGGCACCAACTCGGCCCGATTGCACGTTTTTCTCTCATTCCGTGCGACCTGGCACGGCGATTTCGGCAAAATCCCCGCTGGCCACACGCTCTCAGTCCCATCACACAGATCTTGATCCACTTCAACTCATCGATTCCCGCAATCACACCAGCATCCAAACCCCATAATCCCCGGCCTTCCCTGCGGTTTAGCTCAACGAACGTTCCCATCAATCAGGCGGCTCGGCCGCCTGCCCCCTCCGGTATTCCCTCCCGCCTGACTGATGGGAACTTTATCATTCACGGAAAAATGAGCACTTTATTTGGCCTGCGTTCATACGCTTACAGATTTTCATATCCGAAACACTTGACCTCGTGTGCTACTTTCCAATCAGAGAGCGCCTCACCAACGTTCTCGACGATTTCCATCCTGGCCAGGATGCGTTGCAGTTAGGTGGTACTGAACTCCCGGGCGTGCCGTTAACGCCCTTACGGCGGACAACTATATGTATGACGTCGACCGGGGGATCTTGGAACTGGTTCCATAACACCGACCGGTGACCGGAGAGCAGTGATTGCCGGCCCGGACGA
>DASREX010000014.1:0-10067 GCA_035651855.1 Candidatus Sulfotelmatobacter sp. | reverse complement strand
CGGGATCAAGGCGGAGGGCTGGGTCTGCGTCCTTCGCCGATCATGCCGGAGGTCCCGGTAGGCGCCTACTGCCCGGGTCTTTCCGCCCATCTGCGTGTAATCACCTGGGGGCGTGACCAACGTCACGGCATGGCGCACCCCTGTGTGTTCGGATAGTTCCCTAGGTCTAGCGGGCTCGGCGCCTTGCTGCATCCCAGGCTGCTCTTTCGCAGCACCGCCCGAGACGTGCACCCGCTCTTGTGCTGTTTTCCATAAGGCAGTCCAGATTGTTTTATACGACGCGCTGAGAGTTCAACCAAAAAGAGGTGCGACAATGTTTACCCTCCTTCCCAGGAAAAAGATTTGCTGTGCAGGGATCGCAATCTTAATGCTGCTCGCCACGCTGCCGGTGCTGGTGCAGGGGCAAGCGACAATTTCTACCGGAACTATCCAAGGCACCATCTCTGACCCGAGCGGCGCAGTCGTCAGCGATGCGAAAGTCATCATCAGCAATAAGGCGACAGGACAGGTGATCGATCTGGTCACCAGTTCGACGGGAGCGTACGCATCAGGGGCGTTACTGCCGGGTGAATACGTGGTGCGGGTCGAGCATCCGGGATTCCGGACGTCGGAATTGTCCGTCGTAGTTTCTGTAGGCGTGATCACCTCGGGCAATCTTAAGCTCCAGGTCGGTCAGGAGAACCAACTGGTGGAAGTCAGCGGCACGGCGGTGCAGGTGAATACCGAGCAGCCTACGGTGCAAGGCGTGCTCACCAGCCAGCAGATCGAGACCCTCCCCATTTCCGGACGAAACTTTCTCGATCTTGCCCAGCTGGAACCGGGCGTGCAGATTCAGGATGGCGGCAATTTCGATCCCACCAAGAATGGTTTCTCTTCCATCTCGTTCGGCGGGCGCTTTGGGCGCACGGCGCGCATTTCCGTAGATGGAATGGACATCAGCGATGAGACCGTGGGCACGACTACGCAGAATATCTCGGCCGGCGCCATCAGCGAGTTCCAGCTCAGCCAATCGAGTCTCGACCTGTCGACCGAACTGACTTCCTCCGGAGCGGTGAACGTCGTCACCAAGTCCGGGACCAATACGGTGCATGGTGAAGGCTTCTATCTGTTCCGGGATAAATCGATGATGGCGAACTTCCCGGGCGGCGAAAACACCTATTACCAGCGCAGCCACTTCGGAGGCAGCCTGGGTGGAGCGGTGGTCAAAGACAAGCTTTTCTACTTCCTGAACGCAGAGCGCGTGAAACAGGGGCTGGTGGTTCCCCTGGCGCCGGCGCCCCCATTTGACGTATTGCCCAAAAGCTATCCCGGGGGATTCAAAGACACGATGACGATGGGAAAGCTGGACTGGCGGATCAAGCCGGACATGACGCTGTTCTATCGCATCAACTATGAGTGGAACGGGGATACGCGGGCCTACGGCTCGACCTACCAGCCATTCACGAACCGGGATAATACGCCGAGCCATGTAGCCGGGCTGGACTTCAATACCGGGCAGTTCAACCACAGCATCCGATTCGGGTACCTGCGCTTCCAGAATCACATCACCGACGCGGTGACGGGAAATCCGGGAGTCTACAACCCGGGCGCAGCCGCAGGCATCGCGATACGTATCGGTCCGGCGGGAGTGGAAACCCGCTTCGGTCCATCGCGGCTGGCGCCGCAGGCGACATTCCAGGGCAACCTGCAGATGAAATACGACGGCAGCCGGCTGGTGGCCTCGTCGCACGTGTTGCGGTACGGCATCAGCTACAACCACATCCGGGGCGGCGGTTTCGCTTCGTTTTATGGAATCGCACCCGAGGCGCGCACTCGAAACGATCTCACCGCACAGGAAACGGCTGACGGAGGACCGTATCCCGGCGGCCGGACGAATCCTTTGAACTACGCAATCTCTTCGATTCTGCTGGCCAACGGCCAGGGATTTTTTACCGAGAAACCAGCCTATGGATATCCCGCGGGCGGACAGTGGGATGACCGCGTGGGGCTGTACTTTGGCGATAACTGGAAGATCAAACCCAACCTTACCTTGACCTACGGAGTCCGGTGGAGCCGCGACACGGGCAGGGCGGACAGCGACCTGGCGGCGATCACCTGCGGCCAGATCAATACCGCGTCGTTCTCACCGTATGTGCCGTGTACGGGGAGTTCGTTGCTGCTGGACCAGTTTGGCCAGACCGGGATCGGAGGCCGGGTCAGGCAGCCCAATACGAATTTCGGGCCGCAACTGGGTTTCGCCTGGGATCCCTGGAAGAATGGCAAGACGGTGATCCGCGGCGGAGCGGGCTACTACTACGAGAACGGAATCTTCAACAATGTGATGTTCGACCGTCCGGGACGGCTTACCAAGGGTCTGTTCTGGGGAACCGCAACTCCCTGCTCAAGTGGAAGTCTGAGTCTGCCGGGGCAGGCAAGCGTGACCTCGATCGACGGAGTCGATATTGGGACGGGAATCTGCGGTCAACGTGTGGGCGATGTCATGCACCTGGTGGCCGACATGCAGCAGATGTTCCAGTCGGCGACCACAGCCGCGGGAGCCCAAGTGAATGGCAACTTCCTGGGTGAGTCTCTGGCCAACGGCTACAGTTCCACGGGGAACGGCTTCATCGCATCGAACTTCCGCAGCCCGCGTTCGATCCAGATGAACATTGGCGTGCAGCATGAGTTCAGGAAAGGGACCGTGCTGAGCGCGGATTTCCTGCGCAATATCGGCCTGCGGTACCTGATCAGCTATGACACAAATCATGTGGGTGACTCGCGGTTCCTCAACCAGGCGGCGGCGCTCAATGCCATTTCCGCCACCAACAGTTCCTTTGGTTGCGGTTCCGGGACGGATGCAGCCTCGGTGAATTGCGCGATTGGGGTCGGTGCAGTGATTGGTGACTACGCCGATAACGGTCTGGACTCGGGCAAGATGTACAACAGCGGGTACCCGGCGTCGTATTGGGGCACGGGCCCCGCGGAAGGCGCCGCATTCCCGGGAGTAAACCCTCTGGTGGGCGAGAACGAGATGCTGTTCCCGGTGGGTCGCTCGGCTTACACCGCCCTGCAATTGAAACTGGTGCAGAATGCCGACAACATGTTCCGCGGCGGCATCCGGCATGCGGCGTTCCAGGTGTCCTACAGCCTGTCCCGCTTCAACAGCATGGCCTCCGATCAGGACTTCATCCCCTCGGCCTGGGATTTCCGGAATCCTGCTCACTATTTCGGGCCCAACTCGATGGACCGCACCCATCAGCTATCATTCGGCGGGACGTTCGACCTGCCGCATGGTCCACAGTTCAGCTTCGTCTCGCACTTCTTCTCGCCGTTACCGCAGGATCTCTACATCGAGAACCAGGCGCGCTCGGGCGAGATCTTCATGAGCGATGTGCTGGGGGACGGCTCGCCGTACCAGCATGTGCTGCCGGGAACGCAGGTGGGTGCCTTCGGGCGCAGCGTGACCGCAAGCAACATCAATAACGTGATCACCAGATATAACGGCAACTATGCGGGCACCCTGTTGCCGGCGGCGCAGGCGCTGGTGAGCGCCGGATTGTTTACCGGCGATCAACTGACGCAATTGGGAGCGGTCGCCGACTCTCTGCCGCTGGCTCCAGCGGACCAGATGAATATGAGCTGGGCTCGCGGCTTCGATGCGAAATTTGCCTGGCCCATCCGGATCAAAGAGAGAGTGACGATCGAGCCTTCGTTCTCGGTCTTCAACCTGTTCAATTTCGGGAACTTCAACAGCGCTTCCAATTACCTCAGCGGATTCCTGAACGGTTCGGCGGGAACGGTGAATGGAACTTCGGTCAGCGACCTCGCGGCAAGAGATTCGCTGCGGGTAGGGGCCGGTACCGGGGTGAACACCGCCGGTGCTCCGCGACAACTCGAGTTCGGGTTGAAGCTGAAGTTCTAAGTGCAGGCAGATTGAATCGGGGCAAGGCACACAGCCTTGCCCCTGGTTTGTTGCGGCTCCGGATTTATTTTTGACATCCGCCCCATGACGCGCTATCGTCCACAATAACTGTGGGGTAGCTATGGGGCTGAAACTCCGCTGTACACCTCTGCCCATTCTTGTCGTATGCGCCGCCAGCCTGTTGGGACAGGCACAGTGCGTCATCGGGGTTGTCTTCGACCACGCTCCGCGGCCGTCTTCTTCCATCGCGCGCCTGCTGCCGAAAGCCGAGGCTGGGGATCCTGAGGCTCAGTTCCGGCTGGCGCTGGCATACCAGACCGGGAGCGCCGGAAAGGTGGACTATGCGCAGGCCGCCTCGTGGTATCGCAAGGCGGGAGAGAAGGGAAATCCCGCCGCGCAAACCAACCTGGGCACTCTTTACTCCAGAGGTTTGGGCGTGCCGCACGACGACCAATTAGCACTGCAGTGGACTCAGCGGGCCGCCGGGGAAGGATATGTCCCAGCCCAGAGCAATCTCGGCACGATGTATGCAGATGGCCGCGGCACCGCGCAGGATGATAAGGCGGCAGTTTCCTGGTATG
Organism: Candidatus Sulfotelmatobacter sp.; assembly: GCA_035651855.1. Classification (GTDB taxonomy): domain Bacteria; phylum Acidobacteriota; class Terriglobia; order Terriglobales; family Acidobacteriaceae; genus Sulfotelmatobacter. The sequence continues at coordinate 5,585 of DASREX010000014.1, read as the reverse complement.
CCAAGGCCGCGCACGCCCAATATGCTCCGGCGCAATCCAACCTGGGTTACATGTATTCTTCCGGGCGAGGCGTTCGTGCCGACAATCATGAGGCTATGAAGTGGTATTTGCGAGCTGCCTCCCAAAATTACGCTCAGGGAGAGATCAACCTGGGCCTGGCCTACTTCCAGCGATCTGATCCGCATGACCTGGAGGAAGGAGTGAAATGGTTTCGCAAGGCGGCAGAGCAGGGTGCTGCCCAGGCGGAAGAAGAACTCGGATTGGCCTACCAGGAGGGATTAGGCGTTCCGCGGGATCCGGCCAAGGCGCTGGAGTGGTATCGAAAGGCTGCGGCGCATGGCTGGGCGCAGGCGCTCGAGGACGTGAAGTTGATGGCCGCCAGTACTCAAGCTGTGGAGGAATGACCTGCGTCCGCCGGACGGGCGCTGCAAGGATGCGCTCTCGATCACGGTCACGACCGCGAGTTCAGCGCTTGTACACGGTAGTATCGGGATGGTAGTTGCGCCAGTCGAACCAGTAGTCCTTAAGGGCGGGAATCCGCTGCAGACATTTTCCTTGCGCAGGGCCGGAGATCGCGCAGCCCTGGAAGTTCCATTCGCTGGCGGTGGTGGTATCGAGCAGGACCCAGGGTTTAGGGGAAGGCGCAGCGGCCAGCGCCGGCGGATTCAGGTTGCGACTCGATGCTGCTTCGCTCTCGGTTTCACCTTTCAGGAAGAACTCGGCCTCTCTTCCGTCGATCAAACCGGAAAAGACACGTAACGACTTGCCATCCGGACCTACGGCGATGAGCAGCGGTTTGCCGTTTACCCGGTCCATCACAGGAGATTGTTTGACCAGTTCGTCCCAGGGATAGGCTCGGCTTGCGCCGTCAATGACCAGCCCGACGACGAGGTCGCGGGATTTCAATTCGGTCCCGGGAAAGCTGATCACGACCGGCAGCTTGGCGACTTCTGATTCCCAGTTGCTGTCGTATTTCTTGAGGTACTTCGGAACTGGGGCGAGCACTTTGCCGTTCGATACTTCCGCCTTCCACTGACCGAATGTGAGTTCGTCCGCCGGGACGAGTTCCAGCGAGGCACCGCGCAGCGGACCATAAATGGCTTTGCCCGTGATCTGCTGCCACCAGGTGCCGGTTTCCTTGTCGCGCATGAGGAAGTTCTGGTTATTGATGCCTGCGAGATAGAAGTGCAGGGCTCTGCCGCTCACGGTTCGTTTCCACACCAGACCGGTGTGACAGAGCGTTCAATAGGTGACCGCAACCGGGACGCCCTCGATCACATCGTTCAGGACGTGGTGGTAGGCCATTTCGCGGATGGGGTAGGCGCGAGCGTCGTTCCCGTAGCGCACCGCAAGAACCATCTCACCGCTTTCCAGCTTGCTGGCGGACTGAGCCTCGAATTGCGGGCTGTCCAGGGGATGAAACATCCATTCGAAGTAGTTGAGGCGGGACATCACGGCGGAAGAAACAACCAGGAAAAGCATTGCGGATAGAAAGATTCTGCGCGGGCGCGTGGCGGAGCGCCAGAGAAGGAGTGCGAACAACAGGCAGAGAGCCGCCGCGATCAAGGTCAGAGATGGCGCCGCCTGCCGGAGAGCCATGGCAGCCGCGAGTCCGCGGGAGCTCTGCTGGGTAAAGGGGCGAATGATGAAGGCCGGAACAAAGAACAGTGCCATTCCGGCACCTGCCGATAAAAGGAAGATGAGCCAGATTAAAGGCTGCGGAGAGTCCGACCGGTTCATAGCTCGCCTGCAAAACTGCCTCAAGATTGCCAGGTGTGGAGATTGTACCGGAGCGGCGCCAGGCGGGGGAGGCGGGGGCCGGGCAGCGGGGGATCAAGGAAGGTGGCCGAAGCTTAGTTTTCAATGACTTCACCGATTACGCCAGAGGCGATTGGGACGCTCGTTATATCACTTTGGTTATCTATCACCAAAAGCTCAGATTGCTATTCTGATGAGCGGTAAGTGTATTCGGCGCTATTGTTGCGTCCAGGCAGGGGCGAAATGTTTCCACTGGCATTGCGCATCGGTACAGCAGGCGAGCGGGCAGGGAATCCTACCCGCGCAAGGGCGGCATTTGGTGTAGCACCGTCGAAACTCACAGGCGGGTTCAGCCTTCTCGAGTTGATGATCGTGATCGCGATCAGCATCACGCTGGCGGCTTTTGCCGCTCCCTCGTTCCTGCGGGTGTACTACAACATGCGCTTGAAATCGGCGGCCAGCAATCTTTCCGGCCTGATGCAGCAAGCGAGAATTCAGGCGGCGCGGCAGAACAGGGTTTTCACTATCGGGTACCGCTTGGGTGTGGTGCCGCAGCAGGCATTTATCGATTTCAATAACAACAACAACTGGGATCCGGGCGAGCCCATTATTACCTTCAATCAGTCGATCGCGATGGCGGGGGGAGCACCCGCCGGCGCCGGCGCGCCGCCTCCCTACGTACTGGTGGGCGACACGGCTGGCGTAACGTTCGACAACACGGCGACGCTGGGATACTCGCAACGAGGCCTGCCCTGCTCTTATGCAGCGGCATTGTGCCCGACTCCGGCGCCCGGATATTTCGTGTACTACATCCAGGACCAGCGCCCCAACAGTGTGGGATGGGGCGGAGTGGTGGTAACCCGAAGCGGCAGGACGAAACCAATCATTTGGAATGGAGTGGCATGGCAATGACGCGGCGAAGCAAGCACAACACGACATCCGGGCAGCAGGGCGGCATGACGATGATCGAGTTGATGATCGCCATGGTAGTGCTGGCGGTTGGCATTGTAGGCTCCATGGCCCTGATCATCCGCGCGGTAGGCGGCGATTCCTGGAGCAAGCAGCTGAGCAATTCGACTGCCCTGGCGCAGGCGGTGACCGAAAGAATCATGGCAATCCCGGCGTCTACCAACACCATCGTGACGATCACCGATTGTGCCAACACGGTATTGAACGTGAACACCGCGCCGGGGGGTCCGGCGCTGAACGCAAACGGCGATGTGGATTTCACCGCGGCCGCGGTAGCGAATTACCAGATGCTCTATACCAACTGCGATACCAATGGACACCAGGCGATCTATGACGTGCGCTGGAATATTGCGGCCGTCCCCGGTTCCAACGGCTACGTAAAAATGCTGACGGTCTCGTCGCAACTGAGGTCCGCTGGAAGGAATGCGATGGTATTCGCGCCGGTGGCCACGGTTCGCACCATGGTGGGCCAGGGAACATAACCATGACACACACTTGCAGGCACAACGCACGCGGAGCGACGCTGGTGGAGTTGATGGTGGCGCTCGCCATCCTGGCCCTGGTAACGGCTGGAATTTTCGGGCAGTTGAATGTCGCGACCCAGCGCATCTCCGCCGAGCAGACCAAAGTCGACAACTTCGATCAGGCCCGCGACTTCGTGGATCAGTTCTTCCGCGATATCAACCAGATCGGGTATCCCAATGGACGGATCGTGACCAATCTGGCGAACGGGATCAGCGATACCCGTGTCGCCGTCGGCCTGGTAAGGATCAGCCCCAATTCGATCTGGTTTGAAGGCGACATCAACGGCACGGGCGTGGTGCAGGAGGTCCAGTATCAGATTAATGGCTCGGGAACCTGCGCACTTTGTTTACAAAGGAGTGCGGTGCCGAAGGTTCTAGGCAATCCTTTGACGGGGCAGGCAGCGGCGGACTGGGGCACGGAAGTAAACGACCTCATCACTCCCGTGATATTCACCTACTTCGATGCCAACGGTAACCAGGTCAACGTGGCGCCCTTCAAAGATATCAATAACAACGGCGCCGTGCTGGCCAGCGTGAAGACGATTCATATTTCCCTGACCATTCAAAACAATCAGATCATGGATCCCAAGACCGGACAGGCGTTACAGACAAGCTTCGAGGGAGAGGTTTCGTTGAACAACTGTTCGATGGCAGCCAACGCAGTTCCTCCAATGAGCTGCCAGTAAGAGGCCAACCTATGACAAAACCCTGTAACCAGAAGAGCCGTAATTCGGAAAAAGGCATCGCGCTGTTTACCGCGATCTTTACCGTGCTGCTGATCACCGCGATTGGCGCGGGCATGATCATGCTCACCAACACGGACACCAGCATCAGCGCGAACTTCCGGGATGAGCAGAAGGCATTCTTCGCCGCCAAGGCGGGCATGGAAGAGATCCGGGATCGCTTCCGGAGCTCGGCCAATAATTCGCTGGCCGCTAACCTTCCCACCGTCGTACCTGGGAACGCAAACGCTTTTGTGTACGTTCTGAATCCCAAGAACGGCGAGCCGGTAACGCCTTGGGTCACCAACGGGAACGCCAACGTCTATCCCGATACCGAAATCTGCACCGAGATGGCGAATATGGGCACACCCTGCGGTGGCAACCCGCCTGCCCCGGCGGGCGGCGGCTGGTATACGACAGCCAACGCCAGTCCGACCTACGCCATGAACCCGGTGTCGTCGTGGAAGTGGACGCGCATCAATCTGAAGACGAACCGGACCTCATCGGGCACGACAACGGTCAACACGGTTGACCCAGCCTTTGGGGCCAACGCGCTGGTGTGCTGGAACGGCGCATTCCAGATTGCCACGAACCAGGCGACCTGTTCGGCAGTGAACCCGAACTACTTGCCGGTATACGTGATGACCACCCTGGCCATGACGCCGAGCGGTTCGCGGCGAATGGTACAGGCCGAGGCTATTTCAAACAACTTCCCAACCCTGCCGGGCCCGATGATCTTCGATGGCGCGAACCCGGTCTTTAACACGCCCAACTCGAATGCGTTCGCGGTGAGCGGCAACGACATAGCGCAAGGCGGAAACAATGGCGCGGGTTGCCCTGCGGCTATTGGGGAACCCGCTCTTGGCGCCTACAACGATCCTGCTGTGACCATTCTCACCGGGGATGCCAATAATCGTCCGCAGAGCTACGTTGGGCCGCTTCAGTATGGCACTCCCAGCGTGGCGAACGTCAGCTCACAGCTCACTATGCTGTCCACCGTAGGCGGTTTGGAGAGCCTCGCGAGTGCCGTCACGCTGGTTGCTGGAAACGAGAACAACGTGTACGGCAACAATCCGTCCACGATTCTGAACCCCGGGACTAATGCCAATCCGCAGATCAACGTCGTGAACGGGAATCTCACCTTGCCTGGCGGATGGACTGGGTCGGGTATTTTGCTGGTCACCGGCAATTTAACGTTTCAGGGTAATCCCAACTACAACGGATTGATCCTGGTGATCGGAAAGGGGTCTGTTACGAAGAATGGCGGCGGCAACGGCATAGTAAACGGCTCGCTGCTGGTAGCCAATTTGTATGGATCTAACGGAGCCCTGCTGCCTGCTTCCAGCGCCCCGGGAGTCCCGTATTTCAACTGGAATGGCGGCGGCACCGTCTCGTGGAATTACGACAGCTGCTGGTCCACCATGATGAATGGCCTGCAGGCCTACCGCATCGTGGCAGTACGAGAAATGATGTACTAGGAGGAATGTCCTTCTCTTAGAACAGCCCCAGCTCTTCGGTTACGAAGGGCTGGGGCTTACTGCGTGAGGCTGCGATTCGACGCTGTGGTTTTCGTGGCAACTCGTTTTCCGGCCCGCCGCCGTAATTTTTGTGA
>DASREX010000013.1:0-3357 GCA_035651855.1 Candidatus Sulfotelmatobacter sp. | reverse complement strand
CACCACTTCGACATCGCCCAGTGGGGCCTGGCCATGGACGATTCCGGCCCGGTCGAGATCATCCCGCCCAAGGACCCCAAGGCGACCACGGGCCTGCGCTACCTCTACAGCAACGGCGTCGAGGTCGTGCACGGCCCCGGCGGCGGCGTCCAGTTCATCGGCGCGGACGGCGAAATCACCGTCACTCGCGGCAAGCTCATGAGCAAGCCCGACGCCATCGTCAAGACGCCCATCGGCGAAAAGGACGTGCACCTCTACCGCTCGCCCGGCCACCAGCGCGACTGGCTCAACTGCATCCGCTCCAGGCGCATGCCCATCTGCGACGTCGAGATCGGCGCCCGCTCGGTCACGGTGTGCCACCTAGGCAACCTCGCCTACTGGAACCACCGCCGCCTGCGCTGGGACCCCAAGGCCTGGCGCATCATCGGCGACGACGAAGCCAACAAATGGCTCGACCGCGAACGCCGCGACCCCTGGCAGCTGCCGAAGGTGTAGCGTGGGGTAGGTATTCTCGATGTTGTGGGACGGTCTCCTGACCGTCCCACCGCTCTGTTGTAGGACGGTCTCCCGACAGTCCCACAGACCACGACCGAGGGTTTCCACTCCACTCCAACTGCTCCGCCTCGGCCGCTTACTTTGTGCGCGGCTCATTCGAACACGGGACGAGAACAATCCGCACGGGCCCGTGGAGCTGAAGGAGATCGAGGAGTGCTTCCGCAGCTTCGCCCCGATCTGGCACGTGCACGTGGGCGATGAGCCGGGCGGCGTCAGCCCCCACATCATTCGCACCACCCCAGAGCACCCCTTCTACGTCCAGGGCAAGGGCTGGACCGAAACGAAAGAACTGCAAGTTGGCGATGTTCTCGTCGGCGCCGATGGCCAAACGATCCCCGTGCAAGATATACTGGACACGGGCACATGCGAGCCGGTGTACAATTTCCGCGTCGCGGACCATCACACGTACTTCGTCGGCAGCGCGGCGTGGGGCTTCTCGGTCTGGGCGCACAATGCGTGCGTCACGCCGGTGGCACGGCCAGGAATGGCGCCAACTACGGTGAACGGTTATCGCGTGTACGGCACGGCGCAAGTGACAGGACCGGGAACCAATCACGCAGCTGCGATCACCAATAGGGTTTCCGAGATCACGGTGCAACTGCAACGGCAAGGAATCAATCCCGACGACGTGTCTATTCTCATGAATCGGTCCTGGCGAACGGCGTTGAACGGCCTGGGTCCGGTATCCAGCGGCGCAAATTCGCGATTGCGGCCGGATATCCTGGTGGTGGTGCGGACCGGCCCGGGAAGATACAGCGTGAGGCCATTTGAGTGCCGATCCCCCACTGATACTGTGGGCGACTTGATGGACCGCATGTCGGATGGATTCTCGTCCACTGGTGGAAACCCGAATTTCTCTTTGGTCCTAAGTGCGTCGGATTCAATATTCTCTCCATAATCCTTGAGGGGCAGTATGTCCACTCTTTGGCCAGGAGATGATCAACATTCGGTTTTCGTGGGAGAGGGCGTGCGCGCAGGATCCGCGGAAATGATTGAGCGTTTCTGGCTTTTTTTTTCTGCGCTGCTTGCGAAGCACGAGTGCCCGATTACCTGGATTAGCGACGGATCCGGGAAGTACAAAGCTTACGCACGTGTAAGATCACGATTGACGGATATACTGCAAACAGCCACATCTTTCGGTGTTTGCAGTAAATTACCTGGCACAGAGAAGGCCAGCTTTCAGTATTTGGCCAAAGGCGAGATCAACCTTCGGAAGCTCATGCTAATAGCTGTAGATTTCAAGTCCAGTCTGATCCCTCTCCGCTCGGAAGAGTTCAGAGAGTTGTGTAAGGAGGCTATCCGTCTTTTTGCGCCGAGATACTGTTACGGATTCAGTTGCCCTTTTGCGAACAAGCCAGACGTGTACGCAGTCTTTTTCGATTACTACGCGAGGCTGGACGCCGCCTATCTTAAGCACGGCTGGCTGCGCGAAGTCTTCGCCCTCAACTACTTAACCGACGCCCATCTGCAAGCCCCAGTGGGGAACCTGACCCTCAAGCAATGGATTCAGCAAACCCCCAATCGCGGAACCTTGACGCCGGTCACCGATGAAATGATGCTCTGGGAAGTGCCCGACGAGCGCCTCACGGAACTTTCGGATCAACTCTATGCCGCGGGCCGCGTGTTCGATGCCGAGCGCGACGTGCTCTCCAAGCGGCCGCCGCCCACACAGGAACTCTCCATGGAAGAAGCCACGGCCCAGGTTCTGGAAGCTTTCGGATTCGACTCGCCTGACGAGGTCGAAATCCGCAAGGGCGACAACAAACCGATCTCCGAGGAACAAAAGCAGCGCATCTTCAAGAAGAAGCCGCGAAAATAAACAGAATTCTCCGAAAGGACCCTTCCCATGCGAACCATCAAGTGCCTTCCCTGTGTGCTCGTGTTGTGGACCCTGGGTTGCGGGGGCAATCAGCGCGAGGCGCTCATGAAAGAGTCGGTGGCGGCGATGGATGAGATGGCGACGGCGCTGGAGCAAGCGAAGACCGCGGCCGAGGCCAAGCCGAAACTGGTGGCCACGCTCAACAAGTTGCGGGAACTCAAGAAGCGCGACGATGCGCTGGGACCGCCCAGCAAGGCGGTGAGCGACAGCCTCAAGAAGAAGTTTGACCCGGAAATGACCAAGATCACCGAGAGGGTGAAGAATGGCATGGCCCAGCTGGTGAAGAACGATCCCAAGGGGCTGAAAAGCATCCTCCCTATCTTCGAAGAAATGGGACAGTGGGACAAGAAATGAGCGCGGCCTCTCGGTGCTGAGTTCATCCTTGTACCAGGCGAAGCAGGCCATCGAGCGCGGCGATTACGATGCCGCCGGTGGCTTCTCACTCAGGCGGGCATGAGTGCCGCGCCGCCTTATGGCAGCCTGCGCAAATCGTTCCGCTTCGGCCGGGCCCTGGCCGGCGGGGCCGAGGGCATCCGCAACTACCTGCACGCTTGCTTCGCCGCTGGCACGGGGGAGCACAGCGAGAAAGCAGTCGAGGAGTTCCGGCCCGGCGACCGTGTGGTCTCCACCAGCTTCGCCCCGATATGGCACCTCCGCGTCGTGCGGACGTTCCCGGGGGCCTGACGCCCCTCGGCTCGCCGCCCATGCGGGACCACCCATTCCCATCGCAAACAGGAATGTTTACGCAGCCGGGCCGATTCCTTCGGGAGGCGGCTCATGCTTTTTGCGATAGCTTTCCAGGATGCCAATGCACAACCCCTGGCAGCTGCCGAAGGTGTAGCGTGGGGTAGGTATTCTCGATGTTGTGGGACGGTCTCCTGACCGTCCCACCGCTCTGTTGTAGGACGGTCTCCCGACAGTCC
>DASREX010000012.1:0-10809 GCA_035651855.1 Candidatus Sulfotelmatobacter sp. | reverse complement strand
CTTCGGTTCGTCCATTCCCGGCGCCAAGTTTGTCTGCCTGGGCGACTACGCCAATTCGCGCGGCGCGGCTGACATGGGCCTCTATCCCGATCTGCTCCCCGGCTATCACCCAATCGCCGGAACCAGCGAATTCCATCACGAGTGGGGAGAGCTTTCGCAGACTGCCGGGCTCGACCTCCCCGGCATGATCGAGGGGGCCAAGGCGGGACGAATCAAAGCCCTCTACGTGGTCGGCTCGAACCCGGTCGGACGGCTCAACATTGACCCGTTCGTGTTCTCCAAGGCTTTTGTCGTGGTGCAGGACATGTTCCTTACCGAAACGGCTGTGATGGCCGATGTAGTTCTCCCGGCGGCCAATGCTTACGAGAAATCCGGCAGTTTCACCAATACCTCCGGCGATGTGCAATTGGTCAAGAAAGCGGGGGAGGTCTCGGGCACGAAATCTGATTTCGAGATGATCATTCGCATCGCCGACGCCCTGGGGCACGACATGCGGCAATTGGTTCCGTTCAGCGGCGGGGTGCGCGCCGATATGGGACAGTCCCGCGGCGCGCAATCCGGGGAAGCCGATCGTCACGCAGTTTGGCTCGAAAACCACGGTCTTGAACCCAAGCTGAGCCCGCTTGATCCCATGGCGATTCTGGACGAAATTCAGCGACTGGTTCCCGGATACGATGTCTCTCGCGCCAATCTGTTGGCCGGCAATAGCGAGCCCACGTCACTGCAGCACAGCGGCCCAGGCGCGGCGCACAACCCGGACCTGATCGCGCCTTCGCAGGATAGCCTGTTTACCTCGGGCACGCTGGGGCGGTACTCGCGGGCTCTGCAGTCGGTCAGTGAGAGTCAAGAAATAAAACCTGCCGAAGTCGCGGCAGACTAGAATTCGCTGTCAACGGTTAAGTATTCAAATCGCACCCGCAAGGGTGCCGGACATTCACCCGGCGCATTATTCCGGATCAACTGGGAACTGGACCGCGTCCTGCAGGGACGCCCGAAGGTCCCCAACTAGCAACTCCGAAGCGGAGAGGAAGCTGCAAGTTGCCAATCGGTCTTTACATTCTGGCATCGGTCGTCAAGTCGGCCATCGTTCTGCTCGTGCTGCTCACCTCCGTGGCTTACACGGTCTGGCTGGAGCGCAAGGTCGTGGGCCACATGCAGAATCGCTGGGGACCCACGCGCGTCGGCCCCTTCGGCCTGCTGCAACCCGCCGCCGACGGCCTTAAATTTCTATTTAAGGAGGACCTGACTCCGCCGCATGTTTACAAACCGCTGTACATCGCGGCCCCGCTGATCGCTGTGATCTTCGCTCTTACATCGATCGCGGTCATCCCCTTCGGCAATGACATCGTGATCGGGGACTACGTAATCCCGCTGCAGATCACCACGGACGTGAATACCGGAGTGCTGCTGATCCTGGGCGTGACTTCGATCGGGGTCTACGGGGTTGCGCTGGCAGGCTGGTCATCGAATAACAAGTATTCCCTGCTGGGAGGATTACGCGCCAGCGCCCAGATGGTCAGCTACGAAATCTCGCTCGGCCTGTCCCTGGTGGGCGTGCTGATCATGGCGGGCAGTTTCAGCCTGCGCGACATTGTCCACGCGCAGCAAGGGCATTTCTGGGGATTCATCCCGCGCTGGAATATCTTTCACGGCCAGATCATCGGATTCTTCTGTTACCTGATGGCCGCCTACGCGGAGACGAACCGCATTCCATTCGATCTGCCGGAAGCCGAAACCGAACTGGTCGCGGGTTACCACACCGAGTACAGCGCGATGAAGTTCGCCATGTTCTTCATGGCCGAATACGCCAACATGATCACCGTCGGATGCCTCGCCACACTCATGTTCCTGGGTGGCTGGAACGGCCCGCTCTTTGGGCCTCCCGTGCTGCAGGCGATTCTTCCCGTGTTCTGGTTCGTCGCTAAAGTTTTTTGTTTTCTCTTTTTGTATATCTGGGTGCGCGGCACGTTGCCCCGCTTCCGCTATGACCAACTGATGGCATTTGGATGGAAATTCCTGCTGCCGCTCGCGCTGGTAAATTTGATCGCCACCGCGATCGGAGTAGCGTGGTAGACAAGAAACGCGCGGGTGGTCAAAGCAGCAGGACCGGCTTCATTTTATAGGTTGGGAGAATTGCAGGGCTTCAGCCCATCGGAGCCGCAGTACTGGATTTCATGATAAGCATTCATCTCATCTTGTTTCTGGCCTTCGGAGCGGTAGCCGTGGCCGGCGCCGTTAACCTGCTGGTGCAGCGCCATCCGATCAACAGCGCCCTATCGCTGATCGCGGTCATGGCCGCACTCGCCGGGGAATACCTGCTGTTAGGTGCCGAGTTCGTCGCGGCGGTGCAGGTGATTGTTTATGCCGGCGCCATTATGGTTCTGTTCGTCTTCGTCATCATGCTGCTCAATGCTGGAGTCGAAGAGCAAACCAAAGGCAGCCGCGTGGCCATCCTGTTCGGCGTTCCGGGGATGTTGCTTGGCAGCCTCTTGCTGGCCTGGGTGGTATTGAAACATTCCGGCACGGGAGAGGTCGCGGTTGGCGCGTTGCCTGGCGCCCCCAACGTCATCGGCGGCCTGCTGTTTCACGAATTCCTGCTGCCGTTTGAGATAACTTCGATCCTGATTCTGGTCGCCATCATGGGCGCCGTAGTTCTGGCCAGCAAGCCCACAGTCGCAGGAGGCGGTCCCGCCAGAAAGGTGCAAGACTAATGGTCCCGCTCTCTTACTATCTCGTGCTCAGCGGAATCCTGTTCGCCTGCGGCGTCACGGGATTCCTCATCAAGCGCAACATCATCACCATCTTCATGTCGATTGAGCTGATGTTGAACGGCGTGAATCTCTCGTTCGTCGCCTTTGCGGCCCACTGGCACCAACTCGCGGGGCAGGTCTTCGTTTTCTTTGTGATGGTCGTGGCCGCGGCTGAAGCCGCAGTCGGCCTGGCCATCATTATCGCGGTCTACCGCACGCGTGAAACCCTTAATGTCGACCAGGTGAATCTGCTGAAATTATGAATCCTGACCTCAAACTCTGGCTGATCCCCATCCTGCCGCTCGCGGGTGCCGCGGTCAATGGCTTCTTCGGGAAAAGGTCCTCGCGGCAAGCGGTCAGCGTGGTCGGGCTATTTTTCTCGGGCGCGGCCTTTGCCTGGGCGTTGGGCGTGGCATTCCGCTTTTCGTCGCTTGATCTTCCCTACCAGGAATATCTTGCCCACTGGATACGGTCTGGCAGTTTCTCCGCAGATTTCGCCTTCTACCTCGATCAGCTCTCCCTCGTCATGCTGCTGGTGGTTACCGCAGTTGGCTTCCTCATCCACATCTACAGCGTTGGCTACATGTGGGACGATCCCGGCTACTACCGCTTCTTCAGTTACCTGAACCTCTTCATGTTCTTCATGCTGACGCTGGTATTGGCTAACAACTACCTGCTGATGTTCATCGGCTGGGAAGGAGTAGGCCTGGCGTCGTACCTGCTGATTGGCTTCTGGTTCACTAAAGATTCAGCGGCTTCCGCCGGCAAGAAAGCATTTATCGTCAACCGCATCGGCGATTTCGGATTTCTCATCGGCCTCTTCTTACTTATCCAGCACTTTGGATCGCTGACCTTCAGCCAGGTCTTTGAGCAGGTGAAGCCGATGTCCGCCGAAACCGCGGGCGCCGGGCTGCTCACCGCGATTGGTATTCTGCTGATGGTCGGCGCCTGCGGCAAGTCCGCCCAGATCCCGCTCTACATCTGGCTGCCCGACGCCATGGAAGGCCCCACGCCAGTCTCCGCCCTGATTCACGCCGCCACCATGGTCACGGCGGGTGTCTATATGGTTTCGCGCTCGCACGTGATCTTCGAGCGAGCGCCGGGCGCGCTCACCGTAGTCGCGGTGATCGGAACCTTGACCGCTTTCTTCGCCGCCACCATCGGCATCACCCAAACCGACATCAAGAAAGTTCTTGCTTATTCCACCGTCTCCCAACTCGGCTACATGTTTATGGCCTGCGGCGTAGGTGCATTCTCCGCAGGCATCTTCCACCTAATGACTCACGCCTTCTTCAAGGGCTTGCTCTTCCTGGCCGCGGGTTCGGTGATCCACGCCGTCGGCGGCGAGCAGGACATGCGCCAGATGGGCGGTCTTCGCACCAAGCTCCCCTGGACATTCTGGACGATGACCGCCGGCACCCTGGCCATCGCCGGCATTCCAGGGCTGGCAGGCTTCTTCAGCAAAGACGCCATCCTCTGGCGTGCCTACCAGGCAAGTTGGGCCTACTGGCTGGCCGGAGTAGTAACCGCGTTCATCACCTCGTTCTACATGTTCCGCCTGTGGTTTCTGACGTTCTTCGGCGAGTACCGCGGCGCTGCCGCGACTGCCGATCACGGATCTCATGCCGCACCCGGTGCTCATGGCGGGCATGGTCACGGCGGGATCCACGAAAGTCCGAGAGTCATGGTGATTCCGCTAGCCATATTGGCGATCCTCTCGGTGATCGGCGGCTATGTCGGAGTACCTGGATCGCTCGGCGGCAATAATCGTTTCGACCACTTCCTCGGCCCTGTTTTCCGGGCCACGCTGCCGGCCGAGAGCGGCCAGACTCAGATGGGCGAAAAAGGCGCAACCGAACAGACCACGGAAGGGACTGAACCCAAGGAAGAAGCTTCGAAAGAATTGATGTTTACCGGTATTTCGGTGGCCGCAGCCTTCCTCGGCTTGGGACTCGCCTGGCTTCTCTACTACCGCAGTCCGGATTTGCCGGCCAGAATCGCCCATGGGATAGCCGGCTTATATGGCGTCGTTTCCCACAAATACTACGTGGACGAGATCTACGCGGCGGTGGTCGTCAGGCCCTTAGTGAACGGTTCCACCAGCATTCTGTGGCAGGGAGTCGACCGCAAGGTGATCGACGACACGGTCAATCGCGCGGCCGACGGCGCACGCCACGTCTCCGATGAGGTCCGCCACATGCAATCCGGCAACCTGCGCTCCTATGCCGGATGGATCGCCGCCGGCGCAGCGGTATTGGTTGCTTATATGGTCTGGCTGGGGGTGGCACGATGAACATCGATCACCTCAGCCCCTACATTCTGACGCTGGTCACATTCGTGCCGCTGGCAGGCGCATTGCTGCTCATGCTGCTTCCCCGCCGCGACCGTGACATCCGTATCTTCTCGCTCGTCATAACGCTGCTGACCTTCGGGCTCTCGCTGCATCTGCCGGTGTATCTCCATCGTGCCCAGGCTGGGTTCCAGTTCGAAATCGATAAGCCATGGATCTCCAGCCCCAATATCCACTATCACATGGGAGTGGATGGCATCTCGCTGTGGCTGGTCGTACTGACGACATTCCTCTCCCCGCTCTGCGTGCTGATCTCGTGGAAGTCGGTGCACGACCGGGTGAAGGAATTCTTCATCCTGCTGCTTATCCTGGAAACCGCCCTGATCGGCGTGTTCACCTCGCTCGACCTCTTCCTGTTCTATTTCTTCTGGGAAGCGACGCTGATCCCGATGGCGCTGCTGATTGGGGTCTTCGGCCACGAGCGCAAAGTGTACGCGGCAGTCAAATTCTTCATGTACACCATGATCGCCTCCGTGTTCATGCTGGCAGCGATTCTGTGGCTCTACGCGCGAACCCACAGTTTCGATTTCGTAGTTATCCGCGACGCCATCGCGCAGCATCAGGTGGCGAATTTCCCCGCGGCCGCGCCCTGGCTCTTCCTGGGATTCTTTATCGCATTCGCCGTCAAAGTACCGCTGTTTCCATTCCACACCTGGCTGCCGGACGCTCACGTGGAAGCGCCCACCGCCGGATCTGTTCTGCTGGCCGGCGTTCTTCTGAAGATGGGCACGTACGGCATGCTGCGCTTCAACCTTGGCCTGTTCCCCGAACAGTCCCGCGGCAACGCGCCCTGGATCATGGCATTGGCGCTGGTTGGCATCATTTACGGCGCGCTGGTCGCCATGGTGCAGCCCAACATGAAGAAGTTAATCGCCTATTCCTCGGTGAGCCATCTGGGCTTCGTCGTTCTCGGTATATTCAGCTTTACCCAGTCAGGCTTGAACGGAGCGATGTTTGTCATGCTCGCCCACGGCGTCTCGACCGGCGGCTTATTCATGCTCGCCGGAGTTCTCCACGAACGCCGCCATACCTACGAGATCGCGGAGTTCGGCGGCCTCGCCTCTCCCATGCCGGTATACGCCGCTTCTTACCTGTTTATCGTGCTGGCCTCGGTCGGTCTGCCCTTACTGAACGGCTTTGTCGGTGAGTTCTTAGTCTTAAGCGGGGCGTTCCAGGCGAAGCCAATTTACGGCATCCTCGCCGCCACGGGCGTGATCTGGAGCGCCTGTTACCTGCTCTGGATGTTCCAGCGGGTCTTCTATGGGAAGGTGACGAATCCCAGGAACGACTCCGTGGCGGACCTGTTGGGCTTCGAGAAAGCCGCTATTTGGCCCTGCGCCATTGCCGCCCTGGTCATGGGCGTCGCCCCCATTATGTGGCTGGCCGCGATCGATCCTGCCGTGCAAGCTGCCTTGACTCCCTTTGCGCAAGTTCTGAGCAAGGTCGTGTCCCAATGACCATGCTTCTTGCTCAAATGCAGGCCATCCCGCAAAGCGCCGACTACGTCCGCATCTTGCCCGAACTGGTGCTCTCGATTTTCGGCATTCTGGTGATGGTTCTCGAGCCTCTGGTCGATGAAGAGAAGAGCCAGAAGACCCTCGGCATGATCGCCTTCACCGGCACAGCGGCCGCTCTGATTTCGACCTGGTACATGGCGCAATCGCCCGGCCTGGCCTTCTCCAACAGCGTGCGCGTCGACAGTTTCAGCGTTTTCTTCACCTTCCTGGTAATCGCCATCGCGGCCGTGGTCATCCTCAGTTCATTCGAATACATGGCGGTGCAGCGCATCCGCGCCGGTGAGTACTACGCGCTGATTCTGTTCAGCGTCGTGGGAATGGCGCTGATGGCCTCAGCCATCGAGCTGGTGATGATCTTCATCGGCCTCGAAATCTCCTCGATTTCCACTTACATCCTGGCCGGATTCCGCCGCCACGAGGCTGCCAGCAGCGAATCGTCTCTCAAATATTTCCTCCTGGGATCGTTCGCCACGGCATTCTTCCTGTACGGCGTCGCGCTGATGTTTGGCGCCACGGGATCAACGAACATCGACATCATCTCGCAGAAGCTGCAATCCGGCCCGGCCCAAGTTCTGGTGTATGCCGCTATGGCGATGATGTTCGTCGGCCTCGGATTCAAAGTCGCCATCGCCCCATTCCATATCTGGACACCCGACGTCTACGAGGGCGCGCCAGCTCCGGTCGTGGGTTTCATGTCCACCGCGCCCAAAGCGGCAGCTTTTGCCGTTCTTCTGCGCGTGGTCTTCGCCATCAACGCCCCCGGACGTTTCTGGTTTCTGTGGGTCGCAGCCGCTCTCTCCATGACACTGGGAAACGTGGGAGCTTTGGTGCAAAGCAACGTCAAGCGCCTGCTCGCCTACTCCTCCATCGCCCATGCCGGGTATCTGCTCGTGGCTTTTGCCATGACCACGCCTGAAAACTTCGGCACGGGCATTTCCGCCGCCATGTTCTATACCGCTGCCTATGCCGCCATGAATGTGGGCGCCTTCGCCGTGGTCAGCCACTTCGCCAATGCCGGCGAGCGTTACGTCACCCTGGAGGATTATGAAGGCCTAGGCCGGTCCTCCCCCTTGCTGGCGGCCACCTTAACGATTTTCCTACTCTCGTTGATCGGGATTCCGATGACCGGGGGATTTTTTGCCAAGTTCTACGTCTTCAGCGCCGCTTTGCGGGCCAACCTCGTCTGGCTGACCCTCATCGGCGTAGTGAATAGCGCGATCGGGGCGTACTACTATCTTCGAATTATCGTCGTCATGTACATGCGCGAATCCCGCAAGGAAGTCCCCGTTTCCCCCATTCCTCTGGGGTTGGCTTTGGCGCTGGGGATAAGTATTTTGGCAACACTGTACCTGGGAATTCTGCCCAACCGAGTCCTTCAGGTCGCCCAGCACTCCGCCCAGGATCTCTTGCCCGATCTCACCAGCGCCCCGGCCAGCACCGCGCAAACCCCGCATCAGCAGCCGATTTCCCGGCCTTAACGGGGATAAAAATAAACTGCTAAAGCTATTTGACAACCACACGGGGCCACATGCATGATGTGTGCACCAGTTTTATCGCGTGTACCTCTCACAAACAGACAGTGGCCCGGAGGAGAACACCATGTCCCAACTGATTCGCAGGTTTTGGTCCGAGGATGAAGGGCAAGACATCGCCGAATACGCCGTGATGCTGGCGGTTATCCTCGTTCTTGTAGTCGGAACTGTGCGGCTGATCGGATCGAATGCTAACAATGCATTCTCGAGCGTGGCCAGTTCCTTGCAGTAGTGGTCTCGCAGTATCAGGGCGACCCAGTTCGGTTCATTCGCGCAGCAGAGATTCTATGACACAATTTACTTCAGGCATGGCCTTTACCGTGTACTACCGATTTTGCTGGTACGCGGCTGCGGCGCAGCTTGGAGTAAAGATGAGCCTCTAACGGCCACCTGACAACAAGCTTAAGCCGTAAGCCGCGATGGAAAATCGCGGCTTTTGTTTTCTATTGCAGCGGAAAAGGAGAGCCGCAGCCCATGATCGTCAACATGTCCGAGAAAGCAACGGAAGAGCAGATTAACCACATCATCGATCGCATTCGTGAGGCCGGATACAATCCCCACGTCACCCGCGGTACCGAGCGCACCATCGTCGCCGCGGTAGGCAGCGGGCGCCGTCACGAAATCGAAGCCCTGCAAGTCGCGCCCGGGGTCGATAACGTGGTCGCGATTGCCCAGCCTTTCAAGCTGGTGAGCAAGCAGGTGCACCCGGAGCGCACGGTCGTAAGCATCGACGGCGTCCAGATCGGCGGCCCTGAGGTTGTGGTCATCGCCGGACCGTGCTCGGTGGAATCGCGCCAGCAATTGCTGGAAACCGCTCACGCGGTCAAGCGGGCTGGAGCCTCCATGCTGCGCGGCGGCGCCTACAAGCCGCGCACTTCCCCCTACGACTTTCAGGGACTGGGGATCGAAGCCCTGAAGATCCTAAGCGAAGCGAAAAAGGAGACTGGGCTCCCCATCGTCACCGAAGTGATGAGCACCGAGGACATTGACCTGATCTCCGAGCACGCCGACATGTTGCAGGTGGGCGCGCGGAACATGCAGAACTTCGCGCTCCTGCGGCGCCTCGCCATCATTAACAAACCCGTCCTGCTCAAACGGGGCCCGTCGGCCACCGTAAAGGAGTGGTTGCTGGCAGCCGAATATCTTCTTTCCGGCGGCAACCGCAATGTGGTCCTGTGCGAGCGCGGCATCAAGACGTTCGAGAGCGAAATGCGCAACACCTTCGATGTGGCGGCGGTCGCATTGGCCCGGGACCTTTCGCATCTGCCCGTAATCGCCGATCCCTCCCACGGCACCGGCAAGCAGAGCCTGATTGCCGCCGTTTCCCGGGCCGCCGTCGCGGTCGGGGCGGACGGCTTGATCATTGAGGTGCATCCTTGCCCCGAACGAGCTTTGTCCGATGGACCGCAGTCTTTAGACTTCACCGGCTTCGAAAGGGTAATGCGCGGCCTTTCCGAGCCTCTGCGGAGGACAGCCACGCTCTCCAACCTGGCTGGGGCGGTGTCGTAATTGGATACGCGTGCCGCCCGGGGGAGCCATAGTAAACCGCCTCTCGGTACAGCGGGCTTGGGCTGCTGGCCGCGCAGAGGCGGGAAAGTGCAACCGGGCAAACTGGGGGACTACCTAAGGAGCCGTGCCTGAAGATTGCGACGCCCTCCCGGTTGAATGCATTTTCCTAGTGGACAAACGAAAGAGTTCGTTATAAAAGGAAATGCGGCCGCCCGGGGTTGTCGCACATGAAACTGCCGGCCGCAGTCCACATCCTGTGCTCAACGAAGAACGCCGACGCGCTATTCTCGATCTCCTCAACCGCCAGGGACGGGTCCTGGTTACCGAACTCGCCCGCAACTTCGAAACCTCCCAGGTTACGATTCGCAAGGATCTTGAGATCCTGCACGCCCACGGACTGGTCCACCGCACCCACGGGGGCGCGCTGCCCTCGCGCGAAGGCGCGCTGGAAGATCCCACACTCCGCGAAAAGGAGAAGCTTCACCACCAGGAAAAGATGCGTATCGCGCAATGTGCGGTGGGCAAGGTGAAAGAAGGCCAGGTGTTGATTCTCGACTCCGGCACCACAACCACCGCGATCGCCCGGGCGCTGCGCAACTTTCAGAATCTCACCATCATCACCAACGCCGTGAATATCGCGGCCGAATTGACCGGAACCGCGGTGGAGGTCATTCTCACCGGCGGCACCCTCCGCAAGAATTCCTTCTCGCTGGTCGGTCCCATTGCGGAAGAAACGTTGCGCCGCCTGAGCGCGGATATCTTGTTCCTGGGGGTGGACGGCTTCGACGTTCACTTTGGCCTGAGCACTCCCAATCTCCTGGAGGCCAAGGTCAACCGCGTGATGGTGGAAATCGCCAGAAAAACCGTAGCCGTGTGCGACGCCAGCAAGTTCGGGCGCCGCAGTTTGTCGCTGATCGCTCCCACCTCGTCACTGCAGGAAGTGATCACCGACCGCGGCGCGCCCAAATCCGATATACGCGCGCTGAAGCAATCGGGTATGGAAGTCACGCTGGTCTGAATGCAGATGACCGGATCCCTATAAACATTTCCCTCTGTACGAAATCCCATGCCCCGTTTCGACATCACCATTGCCGGCGAATTAAACCTTGACCTGATTCTCTACGGGCTCCCCGAGCAACTCGCTCCCGAGC
>DASREX010000011.1:0-19477 GCA_035651855.1 Candidatus Sulfotelmatobacter sp. | reverse complement strand
AAAATATTTCTTCGTCAACTCGCCGGACTCGCTCACCGGTGAATCGTAGTCATAGCTGGTGATGTCGGGCTGGTACGTCTTGCGATCCCAATTCGCCCCGTTCATGAAACCGAAACTTGTGCCCCCGTGGAACATGTAGAGATTGATCGAGTATCCCTGCAACAGAATCCAGTCGAGTTCCTGCTGCTGCTGAGCCGGGTCCGTTTTGTGGTGTTTCTCGCCCCAGTGATCAAACCATCCGTCCCAATACTCACCGCTCATCACCGGCGCGCCGGGACGAAACCTCTGCAGCTTGGCAAATTCAGTTCTTGCCTCACCCGGGGCGAAATTCACGACTGCGGGGAGATCGGGCAGCGTTCCGGCCGCCAAGTGGTCACCGCCGTCAGCTGTGTAAAGCATGGCCTCGCCCAGGCCTGAATCCTTCAGCGCATCGCGAACGCGTCCCAGATATTGCTTGTCATTGCCAAAAGAACCGTACTCGTTCTCCACCTGGACCGCGATGATGGGGCCGCCCCGCGTGATCTGCAGGGGCGCGACTTCCGCGCCCAGGCGCTTCAGCCATCTCTCGGCGGGCGCCAGAAACTTGTCATCCATGCTTCGAAGCACCATATTCGGATCAGCCAACAGCCACGCCGGAGGACCACCGAGATCCCACTCGGCGCAAACGTACGGCCCCGGGCGCAGGATCACGTAGAGGCCTTCTTCCTGCGCCAGACGGATGAACGCTGCCACGTCATGTGAGCCGCTGAAATCGAAGGTTCCCGGCTTGGGCTCGTGTACGTTCCAGAACACATACGTCGAAATCGTGTTCAATCCCATCGCCTTGGCCTTTTTCAGCCGGTCGCGCCAGTACTCGGGCGGGATGCGCTCGTAGTGCATTTCTCCGGAGATGATCTGGAAGGCTTTGCCGTCAAGGGCGAAGTGATCTCCCTCCACCCCGAAGTGATGAATACCGCTGACAGGTCGGTCCTGAGCTTTGAGTTCCAGGGAGAAACTAAGAGCCAGCGCCGCACAGAAGCAGGCGATAAATTTTGAATGCGCCACGAAAGAGTTCATGAACCAATCCGCCTCAGGCAGAGCACACGAACTTCCTCTGCTAGACTCTCCTTTCTACATCACCCGGAGGTTCCGCGCCATGCGACGCGCCTGGTTTGCCGTCGTCTTCATGAGCTCTGTTCTGCTGGGGGCCCAGACGCTGCCTGTTCCCCAGGCGGTCACCGATCCCAGGCAGATTTCGTCGAAGCCCAACGCGCAGATCGAGCCGCGAAGCCTGACCATCGAAAAACTTTACATGACACGCCAGACCGGCAGTCCCACATGGTCGTCCGACGGCAAGAACATTGCGTTCATCTCCAACCTGAGCGGGCGCAATAATCTCTGGCTGGTTCCGGCTGAAGGCGGCTTTCCCGTGCAACTTACGGTCAGTGACCAGCGCCAGACATCTCCCGCGTGGTCGCCCGACGGAAAGTGGATCGCGTACCAGTCCGATTACGACGGCGACGAGCAGTGGGATATCTTCCTGGCCTCGCCAAA
This sequence comes from Candidatus Sulfotelmatobacter sp., assembly GCA_035651855.1. Taxonomy (GTDB): domain Bacteria; phylum Acidobacteriota; class Terriglobia; order Terriglobales; family Acidobacteriaceae; genus Sulfotelmatobacter. Next base: position 17,944 of record DASREX010000011.1, on the reverse strand, counting down.
GACCGGCAAAGTCGTAAACCTCACCCAGACCCGCGAGATCGCAGAGGAAAATCCAACCTGGTCGCCCGACGGCCGCTATCTCGCGTACGAAGTGAAGCCCAAAACCTCAGCCGCCTCCGAGATCGATGTCTACGACATGGTGATGCGCGAGGTGAAGCATCTGACCGCCAACACCTCGCAGGACAAGGCCAACCTAAACCCGATCTGGTCGAGAGACGGAAAGTACATCGTTTACACCCGGGAGCAGGCCAAAGGGACCGATGCGAATGTCTTGATCGCCGACCTGGCCACAGGCCAGAGCACATTGTTGACGCCGCACCAGGGCGAGCAGCGCTTTACTGCCACGGACATCTCCCCGGACGGCAGAAATATTCTCCTCACCTCGAACGCGGCGAACGGATACGAAAATATCGGGGTGCTTAACGTAAGCACGAAGAAGGTGAACTGGATCAGCAACGACAAATGGGAGATCCGCGGGCACTCCTTTTCCCCGGACGGCAAGCAACTCGTTTTCAGCGCCAACGTCGATGGAAACCAAAACATCTACCTGCTCACGCTGGCCAGCGGGAAGCCGGCACAACTGCAAATCCCGAGCGGCGTGAATGAGCCCGCCGCCGGCCGTTCCGCTTTCAGTCCCGACGGGACTCACTTGCTATACATTCACAATGGCCCGACCGCCCCCGCCGACCTTTGGGTCTACGACCTGACAGCCGGCAAGTCGCACCAGATCACCCACTCCCTGCTCGCGGGAATTCGCCCGGAAGATCTGGTTGAACCTTACCTCATCCACTATCCCAGCCGCGACGGGAAGTGGACCATCTCCGCCTTGCTCTACGTGCCCTTCAACATGGCGCGAAATGGGCAGAATGCTGCCCTGGTCCTGATTCACGGTGGCCCTAATTCGCAGTCCATGAACTCTTTCAACCGCTTCATTCAATTCGCCGCCAACCAGGGATACATGGTTCTCGCCCCCAACTATCGCGGGTCGACCGGCCACGGCAAGGAATTCCAGCAGGCCAACCTGTTCGATATGGGCGGGGGCGACTTGCAGGATGTACTCGCGGGCGTGGACTGGATCACGCAAACCGGCCACCTCGATCCGAAAAAAATTGCGGTCATGGGGGGCAGTTACGGGGGATATCTGAGCATGATGGCCGTCACCAAGGCGCCGGAGGTATGGGCTGCGGGCATTCCCATAGTCCCCTTCGTCAACTGGTTTACCGAAATCCAGAACGAAGATCCGGCCCTGCGCGAGGGCGATCTAGCCACCATGGGGGATCCGGTCAGGAATAAGGCGCTTTACGAGGAACGCTCCCCGATCAACTTCATCGACCGCATCAAAGCGCCTTTACTCCTGCTGGCCGGCGGGCACGACCCGCGCTGTCCCCAGTCTGAGACGATGCAGGCGGTGGATGCGATTAAGAAGCGCGGTGGCACCGTCGAGTACAAAATCTACGAGAACGAAGGGCACGGCTACGCCCGCGTTGAAAACCAGATTGACGCCTACAAGCGTGTCGCCAATTTCCTGCTGGCTCACGTCGTTCCCGCCGATTGCAGTTGCACGCTCAGCGAATAGATAGCTGCTGATGCCCGCTACCTTTCCCTCCACTGGGTATGCAAACTTCTGTGTAACGCCTATTTGAGCGTGTTGCTCTTTTTTGATGTCTCCCTGACTAAGATTCGCTACACTTCGGCCACCGCAACAAGATTTCACTTCCTGTAAGACCTTTGCGCCTTGTGTCGGCGCAAGGGACGGCCTTGAGTAGGTTCAACAATCTAGGGGGGATTCGATGTCCTTTATGAGAGCAGGGAGAAATCTGCCTGCTGCCATCACACTGCTGTGTCTCAGCACAATAGTGTTTGCGCAAGTGCCTTCATCGCAGCACGTTGTACTCGTGATCAATGAAAACTCAAGCTACTCCGCCGTGAAGGCCAACATGCCGTGGCTGATCAGCCACGGGAATGCGAACGGTTACGCCACGAAATACCAGTCCGACAGCGGCGGTTCGCTTCTGGACTATCTCTGGCTGGCTTCCGGCAGTTGCCATTCCAGCGCCAACTGTACCCTTCCTGCGGGAACCCATGACTTCAACTGCAATGGGAACAGTTGCTTCTACTCCGGAACCAGCAAGACCGATCCCATCACCGATAACAATATTTTCCGCCTGCTCAACAATGCCGGCATTTCCTGGAAGGTGTACGCCCAGTCTTACGCGGCCGCGGGAGGTACGGTTACGACTCCGGATAATCATAACGGCACGTCGTACTATCGCCGCCACAACGGAGCCACCTGGTACAGCGATGTGATCAACAATGTCAACGGCTCCGCAAGTAAGGTCGTGGACCTCTCCCAGCTCAATAGCGATATTCAGAATGGAAAATTGCCGCGCTTCACCATCATCGTTCCCGACGGCAACCATGATGCACATGACTGCCCCGTCGGAATGTCGAGTTGCAGCCAGGCGCAGAAGTTGAATGCCACCGACCAATTCCTCAGCACTACTTTGGATCCCATTCTTAACCTGCCCGACTTCCAGCCCGGAGGCTCCGGCCTCGCCTTGATTACCTTCGACGAATGCGGGGGCGGCACCAATGCCGGCTGCGGCGCTTCCGTTTACACCGCGATGATTGGACCGCGCGTGAAACCGCACACCGTCTCATCGGTTCCCTACAAGCATGAAAATGCGCTCCGGACCATTCTCGACAGCCTGGGAGTGAGGTCGTATCCCGGGGCAGCGGCTAAGGCTGCTGACATGAGCGATTTCTTCACCATGGGCGGAACCAAGCCCGAGGTTGTGGTGACCAATCCCTTCGGCGGAGCATCGCTCAGTTCGCCCATCGAGGTCGAAGCCTCAGCCTACCCGACGCCCGGTCATTCCATTACAGGATGGCAGGTCTACGTCGACAGCGTGGCCACTTATAGCGCGGGCCCCGTCACGTATATCGATCCCAGGATCACGATGAATACAGGAAAGCATACGGTTCTGGTCCGTGCCTGGGACACCTCCGGGGGATTCGGGGACCAAACCCTCACGGTGACTGCTTCCTCGTTAAAGCCCGCCGTCAGCGTTTCCACACCCACGAACAACGCCACCACAGGTTCCCCGATGAACCTGCAGGCACAAGCGTCACCCGGCGCCGGTCAAACGATCAGTTCATGGTCGGTCGCGGTGGACGGCAAAAACGTGTACAGCGCCGGCGCAGTCGGTACGATCAACACCCACCTGACCCTTTCCCAGGGCAAGCACACGGTGCGGGTCCGCGCCTACGATACCTCGAATGCCTATAGCGACCAGAACCTCAATCTGACGGTCAGCGCGAAGCCCGCAGTCACGGTCTCTGCCCCGGCCTTCGCCGCGAACGTTCTGTCGCCCATCACCCTCAAGGCCTCCGCTACGCCGAGTTCCGGGCACTCCATTACCGGATGGTGGGTCTACCTGGATAGTGTCGGGAAATACCAGGCGGGCGCGGTCAATTCGATCAATCCGAGTATCACCGCCTCGAAGGGTACGCACACGCTAGTGGTGCGCGCCTGGGATACGTCGGGGTCTTACGGCGATCAGACTTTCAAAGTCGACGTAGGGCCGGTCGCGGTGAGCATTGACAACGTCCTGGATGGCGCCTCGGTCACCTCGCCCCTGGCCCTGGCAGCCAGCGCATCCTCGTCCCACTCGATTGCCTCTTGGACCGTGTATGTGGACAACGGAACCAGCTACATCCAGAACTATGGCAGTTCCATCAATCCCAACCTGAACCTGACTCGCGGCACGCATACCGTCAAGGTGTGCTCCTGGGATACAACGGGGGCTTACGGCGACGAAACGATCAGCGTGACCGTCCCATAATGAGGGCACCCATCCTTCGCTGTCCTCCCGAAGGGTGGGGTTCACTACAAAAACTGTACAGCAGATGGCACCCGCGTTCGCAAGATCCGCCAGGGAAGCTCCAATTGAGTATCGTAAAAGAAGGCAAAAGGTCCCTCGACTGCGCAGAATTGCCGAAAAACGGCAATTCTGCTTCGCTCGGGATGACAAGTGAGAGCTTAATCAGAGGTTTCCTTCGAAAGAACCTTTTTAGCGCCTGTCCTTCTGTCCCGCCGTAAACACCGTCCACGGCCCTGCCTTCATATCCCGCAGCAGCGGCTTCTGCCAGGAAAACTCCGGATGCTGGTCCAGGAACTCCGCGGCATGAAAATCCGCGCCGCAGGGATGTCCCGCGCGCGCCACGAAGCTCATTTTTTCCGCCATCGCACTGTCGGCCGCCTTCCCCTGCACCGCGCCCCCGGGGTTGTACGCATTCCATCCCCATTCTTTTATGCCCCGGGGCGAGGCATCCACATGGCCGCACAAGGAGCGCTCGTCTGCCTGGTCCTTCTTGTCGAAGCTATCCACATGGTCTGCGAGAAACTGTTGGGCCAGGTCGACGTCAATCTTCCCCTTTGCCTCTTTCATGATCTCTTCCCAGCGCGCATGCCGCGCGTTGGGCGACGAAGCTGCATCGTTGGGATCGAAAGTCGTCTCTTCCCTGATGACCTTGGGATCCCGGGCAAAGTTCGAGCTGACGAAATAGCCGTCCTTGGTCCGCCATACCGGGGTATTTTTCAGCCCCAGCTCGAGATAAGCGATCTCGCCGGTCTTGCGGTCGCCAATCATCCAGTCATTGGCGTAGCCGCCGTTGTTGCCTTCCTTGATGATGCGGACATAATCGTCAATGCTGTTGGCATACTGCATGGCCTTGCGCGAGCGCATGAATTCCGGCTTCCCGTTTGGATCCCAACCTTCGAACTGCGTGATGGTCGTCTCCGTGATCATGATCCCGGCCGAATTGATGCCGAAATCATCGTCACTCGTAATCACCCCGGGAAATCCGTCCATCAGAATGCGGTTGCCGTGCTCGGGCTGAATGTCGAAAATAATTACCCAGCGCGCGCCCGCCAGGTAGCTGGTCCAATTATTGTGGGCGATCACAATCTTGTGATCCCTGGTCATGCTGCCGGTTGCGATGAACGCGCTGCAATTGCCAGGAGCCTTCAGGTTCGGATTCTCCGCCGTTTTCTGTTGCTTGCTCAGCCACGGCAGATAGTAATCCGGTACTTCCTCGAAGGCATTGAGCGCCACGATGTCATAGACATCCAGATGCACTCCCTGCGCCTTTACCCCATCCGCAATTCCCTGCAGTTCCTTCTGGTACTCGGCATCAATATGCGGCCAGAGTATCGTCCGTGCCGTGGAGCGAAAGAACTCCCAATCCCGCCCCGACTGGTGCACGTCAAACAGCTTGATAGCCTCGAACGCATCGGCAATCTCAGCCGCCAGCAGATACCCGTGCTGGTAGCCAACCTCGGATGGTGATCCCTCAAGATGCACGTAAGTCCACCCACCCTGCTGGAAGCGGTAAGCCTTGCGCACCCGCGGGTCTGCGGAATCCGCCCCAACGGCCAGTACGGCGCAACTGAGTCCCACCACTGTTCCGAGCAAAAGACAGACAGCAAGCCTTTTAGACATGATCCCTCGTAGTTGTATGCGAACCGTGCAACATTCTAGCCCATGGCCGTCGGTTCCCCGGGACCCTCCGCTCCCCTGGCTCGATTGATGTCTAAATATCCGTGCGCTGCTCGCGATGCCGCCTCAAATACCAGCAAGGCCGAAGTCCGGCACGCGGAAAAAGCGCATTCACGCAGCTCTCGGAAGCGGGCGGATCGAAGAGGAACTGGGTCTTGCCGTTCTTCTGGGGGACGGCGTAGTAGTGAGTGACCACAACCGATCCGTAGGCATCCCGCCTGCCGGCCCGCACGCGAAAAACCAGGGTGTCAGATACATATGCCAGGACTACTGCGCCGATGCTTATGAGAACCGTCCAGAACAAGGCTAGCCGCACCCATCGGCGCAGATTCCGGACCGTGAAAGGGGACACGGGCTCGATTATAGACGTGCCTGCCGGCAGGATTTGTATGTACGTCGTTGACAATTCTGCGTGTCACAGGCAAACTACCGCATTCGCCGGAATCGCCTCCGGCGACGCGCCATGGGCGGGATGCGCGCATTCACCCTCCCTGGCCGTATACTCATTTTTCACCTCGTCCATGGCCATGACCGAGCAACGGGTCTCTTACACGCTGGACTCCTCACTGGAGACCATCGACAGTGCGGAGGAAAAAGCGACGCGGATCGCGACAGAACTCGGTTTCGGCGAGGACGAGATAATGCAGATCTCCATGGCCGTCCGCGAAGGCGCGGTAAACGCTGTCCTGCACGGCAACGCCTATGCCAAGGACAAGAAAGTGACTCTGGCCTTCGAGCGCACCGGCGGCGATTTCATCATTACCATTCGCGACCAGGGTTCGGGCATGGACTTGAGCAAGATCCCCAATCCCCTGGCGCCGGAGAACCTGCTCAAGACTTCCGGACGCGGAATTTTTCTTATGCGCTCGTTCATGGATGTGGTCGAAATCCGACCCTCCTCGTCGGGCACCGAACTCAAACTGATTAAGCACGTCCACGGGCCAACCGCGGGCGGCAAGGAGGCTTCCCAGTGACCATGAAGGTTGGTAGTCGGCAAGTGGATGGCGTGACCATCGTAGATTGCAGCGGTCGCATCACCCTCGGCGAAGGCAGCGTCATTCTTCGCGACACGGTGCGCGAACTGCTGGGCAAAGGCAATAAGAAAATCGTCCTGAATCTGGCAGATGTCAATTACATCGACAGCTCCGGCATCGGCGAACTGGTCAGCGCCTTCACCACCACCAAGAACCAGGGCGGCGAACTCAAGCTGCTGAATCTCACCAAGAAGGTGAACGACCTGCTCCAGATCACCAAGTTGTATACCGTCTTCGACGTGAAAGACGACGAAGCTGCAGCCGTCAAATCCTTCCGCTAAGACCCCTGTGCCCCATTTCTCGCGCTCCGTGCCCGGGAAGTGGGGTATTCAATTTTGCTTCCTGATCCACAATCCTCGCGGTTCCGTTCCGGAACAGGCTGCCGAATAATCTTCCCTTCATTACAGACATGCCTTACGCGCGCTCCTACAATCGCATTATGTTTGGCCGGCTGAGGCTCGGGACGCCTGCGGACCTCACGGGTAGTCTCGCGGTGCTGATATGCCTGCTCCTGCCGCCCCGCCTGGCCGCCGGCGAGTGCCTATCCATCCACGACGCCGACCAACACATCGGCGAAACCAGGTGTGTCTCGGGAAAGGTCCTGACCGTGAAAGTGGGGAATAAAGGCGTCCACTTCCTGGACTTCTGCGAAGACCAGGCGGCCTGCCCGTTCACCGTCGTGGTCTTTGCCAATGACCTGAAAGATGTGGGCGACGTCCGCCGTCTTGCCGGCCGAACCATTGAGATACGCGGCGCCCTGAAAATGTACGATGGCCGCCCCGAGATCATCCTTAGCCGCATCAGCCAGATCGAAGGCGGCGCCGCCATGATCCCGCCCCTGCCCAAGGGCTACGATGTGGAAAATCGCGGCCGGTTCAACGCCGGCCGGCTCCATCCCGGCAAGAAGCCCCGAAAACAGAAACCGGCTCAGCCCAGCGCTGCCGCTACCTACGGCACTGACGTGGAAGGGGATGATCGTCCCTAGCCGGCGCTCCACGGAATCCCCCGAGTTCGAGTGTGCCCGTAACTCCTCCCGCTCTGGATTGAAATATGATGGTGGCGCCATGCGCTTGACGTTGTTGGCGTCGTCGCCTGGCCATCGTGAGGGCTGCGTGAAAATATTCCGAATTGCCGCTTTATTGTTACCCATCGGTGCGATTGCCCAGAATCACACTGCGGGCATCATTGAAGTTCCCAACCACTGGCTGGAGCGCAACAGCTTCGCAAATAGCAACGGCGTAATGAATCCGGCCACTTGCGGCAACACTCCGGCGCCCTCATGGTGCAATGGATCCGATATTTTTGCCTGGGCGAACGCCGCCATTGCCGCTTGCTCGGGTAACTGCGACATTTACATTCCGGCAACGCAGTACGGACCTGTGACCACGACCTTGCGCATCAACAAGCCTGGGGTGTCAGTACATTGCGCAACCCGCATTTCCACGCAAATTCAGTATACAGGCACAGGTGACGCCATCTTGGTGCAACCCTTGCTGGGCGCGGGTTCGGCCGGATTCAATCCGGTTGTAGGCGCAGGCGGTATCTACAACTGCAGCCTCGTGGGATCGCCGGCGGGCGCCTCCGGTATCCACCTCCTCAATGCCAATGACTTTGAGGTTTATGGCGTAACCGTGAAAGGCTTCACTGGCAGGTCGGGATATGGAGCTGCAGCCTTCTGGCTCGAAACCGGCAACATCGACGGATTTGGGCCTGCATGGACGGAGCGTAATACCTTCGCCCGGGTGTACAGCTACGAGAATACAAATGGCTTCCTATTTACCAATTCCAACGGAAGCGGCAGTTTTGGAAGAACCCACTGCATTGCTTGTTTTCTAAACGTTGGGAATCATCAGAGTGGGGTCACGTTGCGGGGGGCGGGTCTCTATGATTCTTTTTTGGACATCAGCGGCAACTTAGATGCTGGAACGGTGCAGGGGACCGCAATATGGGTGGACGATGCAACTCGGGCTTTCAATAACACCCTGATCGGCCACTTCGAGAGTAACCAGGATGGTCTGTCCACCTGTGTGCGAGTAGCCGGCGGAGGGCAGTTCTTTTATCGCGGTGATTTCGACTGCATTAATAGCCCGCGTTATCCCATGGTGAATGACATCGATCCCAATGCTCACTTCTATCCGGAGGATGGACGTGACCCGCTGCAGGCCTCTTTGCATGCCGGAGTTGGCCCCACTTTATTTCCTCAGACGGTTCACAGCCTGGAAGGGTTGGGGCTGAATAGCCGCTGGGACGGTACGAGGTGGCAGTGCAATGGGGATGGCGGGAGTGATGGGTGCGCCGTGATTTCGGGACGGATCGGAACCGGCGCGATCAATTTCTATAGTGTTCCGAGTATCGGAGGAAACAATCGAAGCGTGTCTCAAGATATTTTGGATCACAGTCTGGTGTTTTCCCTGAGCCCGAACGGGCCACTGATCCCTCCCGTCAATTTCGGCGCGCTACCCGCGTGTACGGCCGCACTTGAGGGGCTTAGTCGGACGGTAAAAGATTCGAGGACGGCCAACTATAACGCGAAAATCCAGAGCGGCGGACCGTATCACATTACTGCATATTGCAACGGGAGCGACTGGGTGGCACGCTGACGAGACGATCCTGACTGCGGGCTCGTGGGTCACGCATCCCCGTTCGAGCCGCGAATCCTCTTCAGACCATCCCCTTCCGCAATTCCTGCAGGGGATACTTCGTGCCTCTCCATACAATCCCGCCGTTCCATAGGGTGAGAATCATCGACCGCAGAAGGGTGTAAATGAACAGCGTCGCGCTCACCGGATGCAGAAAGAAGTAGTACGGCGGAACAGCCGAGCGCCACGACATCCCCACGTAGATCAGGAACAGAGATCCGAGAGCGATCGCATAAGGCACCCGCGCCCAGCCATGGGCCAACCAGAGTCCCAGGAACGGCCCGTAATTCAAAAACGCCAGGCCGAACGCCGAGAGCACCGTCCTCCACCACTGAAACGAGAGAACCGCAAAAAAGTTCTTGGTCAGGTTGTTCACCACACCGAAAGCCCCATGCGCCCAGCGGATGGATATCAGGTCCCCACCGAAAACGTTCCGCTGCGCGAACCCGGAGTTCTTTACCACTTTGCCCAGCTTCATGTCATCCAGCACTTCCATGCGCAGCGCTTGGTAAGTGCCCACCGCCTCATACACCCGCCGCCGCACCAGGTTAAAAGCGCCCACGCCCATGTGATCGTCGGTGCTGGGGTCCGCCACCTTCCAGGGCCGGTGCCCAAACATAAACATGGTCTGGAAGAATGCGATCATCATGTACTCCCCCGCCCGCTTCATGATCATCCGTGGAAACAACACGACGTGATCGGCCCGTTCGCTTTCCGCGTAAGCCAGCGCCCGCCGCAACGAATCCGGCTTGAACAGCACATCGGCGTCGGTAAACAGCAACCACGCCCCAGACGCCTGCCTGGCTGCAGTCCACATCGCATGCGTCTTCCCCAACCACCCATCCGGCAATTCAGAGTGATGAATCACGCGAACAGGAGGAGGAGAAAGACGCGCAAAATCGAGTGCAAAAAGAGGTGCAGAAAAAAGAGGGTGCCCCACCCTTCTCGCGTCTTGAGGGAGAGGGTGGGGCCTGTGACTTCCTCTCAGGTCTTCAGCGAGTGGGGTTGGCCTTAGACTTCCGCCACCCTGGAATTCTCTAGCCACCCGCGCCATGATTTCGCCCGTCCGATCGGTCGACCGGTCATTGACGGCGATCACTTCGTAATTGTCGTAATCGAGAGCCAGCAGGCTGAGCAACGCCTGTTCAATGCTCTCCTCCTCATTGCGCGCCGGAACGATGATTGAAACCCGGGGATTCCCCGAAGGCAAAACCGGATTGCGATTCCACTGGGGAAAGGAAACGTCCGCGACCCCCGGCATTCCGAGCGCGGCATCCACAATGCGGGAAGCCCAGGCCAGCGCCAGAATAATTCCCGTAATCCAGAAGAAATAACTCATTCACCCTTGGAAGATGGTCTTAGTGGGGGACAGTGTTACGCCCGTCTACCGCGACCGCTGGCGCAAGCTTCATCCCATAAAACAGTATGGCAGAAGAGACCGCCATGGCGATTACCGGCAGGATAAATGCGGCCTGAAGCGATTTCCGGTCAGCGACCCAGCCCATCAGCGTTGGCGAAGGAACGTCCCCCAGAATATGAATGATGAAGATGTTGACCGCGATCGCCGTAGCCCGTATGTGAGCTCCCACGGAATTGATCACGGCCGCATTGAGCGGCGCCGTATTCAACAGGAGAAAAAACGCGGCCACTCCGATTGCCGGAATCATCAGCGGCCCCTTGGCAAACAGCGCCACAATCATGACCGGTACGCCCAGCAACATGCTCGCAGCCGAGACCAGATAGTAAGAACTCTTCATCCGCCGCAGGAGATAATCTCCCAGCCATCCGCCCGCCAGGGAAGCAACAATGCCGTCCACCACAATGATGATGCCGAACATCAGGTTGGCTTTCTCCAGTGTGTAATGCCGTTCACTGTACAAAAATTGCGGCATCCAGACCTGAATCCCGCCCAGCGAGAAGGTCATCGCGGCCATTCCCAGCGTTGCCGTGATGAATGCCCGATTCCCCGCCAGTCCCAAAATCGTGCCGCGCTCCGGGGTCTCCTGCAACGAATCGAATCGTCCCCGCTCCGGCTCCTTCAGGAATGAGACGATCAGGGCAAGTACAAAGCCCGGGGCGGCCGCGATGTAAAACGGAAATCTCCATCCGTGTCCCGGCGCCAGATATCCCCCCAGCAAATATCCCGCCGCCGATCCCACGGGAATCGCCAGGTAAAAGACGCCCAGAATCCGCCCGCGCTTCTTTTCCTCAAACAGATCCGCCACAAAGGTGGGCGCAATCGTCACAAAGGTCGCCTCGCCCACTCCCACCAGCGTGTGGCGAACCAGGAGTTCCGTATAAGTATGAGTAACGGCTGTGAGCAGGGTCAGCCCGCTCCAGAAGACCGCTCCCAGAACAATAATCAGTTTCCGCGAGTAGCGATCCGCCAGCGGTCCGACAAACGGAGCCGCAATCATGTAGAAGCCCAGAAACGCGCTGGTCAGGTATCCGATCTGCTCTTTTGAGAGATGAAACTCGTCCTGCACCAGCGGCTGCACCGCAAACAGCACATTGCGGTCCGCATAATTGAGCAGGTTGAGCGCGGTCAGGACGATCAGCGCCGTCCGAGGTTGCAGGTTTCTCTGGGACACAAGTCTGGCGAATATAGCACGGCGCGTAACGGATAAGTCTCAAATGGGCAAGGAACTGGAACGATCACGTAGCCCCGGACGCATTCGTCCGGCAGGTCATGCCCGTCAATGCCGGCTGCGTCTGGCAGGGCGGACCAATGGGTCCGCCCCTACGTGGAAGGATCTCATGGTGCTTCTCGGAATCGGAGTTGATGAAATCTACGGGCGTTCGCTGGGCCGCGGCCAGCGCGCCACAATCGTAGTCGAGATTCCACCCCGCGGGCGAAACTCGCCCCGCACCTCCGCCCACACCGGCTTCGCCCACTTCACCACATCTTCCAGCACCCGGTTGACCACATTCTCCTGAAAGATCCCCAGGTTGCGGTAGCACTGCAGGTATTCTTTGAGCGACTTCAACTCCAGGCAGTCCTTATCCGGCATGTAACGAATCTGCAGAACTCCAAAATCCGGCAACCCGGTCTTAGGACAAACCGAGGTGAACTCGGGATCATCCACAACAATCTCGTATCCGGGAAACTGGTTGGGCCAGGTCTCAATCGCCGGAAAGCTGTGATCGAGGCCCGCGGCGGCGTGCTCAGGTGTATAGCGGGGCGGATTCGGCATCCTGCTATTGTATCGGGTGCGTTCCCGGAGGCGCAGCCGACAACTCGCTCGCTGCAGTCTAATAATGCAGCCGAAGGGTTCTCCCCGGCATCCAATTGGGTACCTGAGCGAGTGTTCTGTTCTGCTGCCAGAACCTCCCGGATGGTAAATTGATACTTACAGTGATTCCTGCCGGACCCTGAAAGAAAAAACAGGTTGGCATCGACGAACAACTCGCAAACACCGTCGCGCCGGCGGTGGCTCTGGCCTGCGTTAGCAGCAATTGTCATTCTCATAATTCTGTATTCCTATCTCCACCAGACGCCGCTGAAAGTGCGCGTGACCACCGTTCAACGCGGCCCCATCCGCAGCGTTGTTTCCACCAATGGCAAAGTGGAACCAATCCAGAATTTCGAAGCCCATGCTCCCATTGCCACCACGGTCAAACGCCTGCTGGTCAAAGAAGGCGATCATGTAAGAAAGGGACAACTCCTGCTGCAACTGGATGACTCCGATATTCGTGCCAAGGCCGCCAGCGCCCAAGCCCAGATCAAAGCTGCCCAAGCCGATCAGTCCGCACTGAAAACCGGGGGCACCCAGGAAGAAGTCATTACCCTGAATTCGCAGTTGATCAAGGCCCGTAATGCGCGCGACACCGCCCAACGCAATCTCGAGGCGCTCCACCGTCTCCAACAACAGGGAGCAGCCTCTGCGGGCGAAGTTCGCCAGGGGGAAGACACGCTACAGCGCGCGCAAGCCGACCTGACCCTGCTCGAGCAAAAGCAGAAAGACCGCTACTCTCAGCCCGAAGTCGCGCGCATCGAAGCCCAGGGAATGGAGGCGGAAGCGGCCTACGAGAGCGCCCGGAATTCCCTGGAGAAATCAACCGTCCGCGCTCCTTTCGAGGGCGTCGTTTACTCCGTCCCCGTCAAAGAAGGAGCCTTTGTTCAAGGCGGCGAACTGCTGCTCCAGGAGGCGAATCTATCGAAGGTCCTGGTCCGCGCCTTTGTCGATGAGCCGGATGTGGGCCGCTTATTGGTAGGCCAGAAGGTCGAAGTCACTTGGGACGCCGTGCCCGGCCGCGTCTGGAATGGCGGTGTGAATACGGTTCCTGCCACCGTGAAGCTCCGTGGCAATCGCAATGTGGGCGAAACTACCTGCCTGATTGACAATCAGGACCTGCGCCTGCTGCCCAATATCAATGTCGGCGTGACAATCGTAACGGCGCAGCGCAGCAACGTTCTCACCCTGCAGCGTGATGCTTTGCGCATGGACGACAGCCGCCCCTATGTTTTCCGCATCGATGGCGACCGCCTCCATCAGCAAACTGTTTCGTTTTCTCTGCAGAATTTGACCCGCGTAGAAATTACTTCGGGCCTTTCGGAGGGCGAGAGGGTTGCCCTGCCGGCTGAGGAACAGAAGCCCCTGGTGGACCACGCCAAGGTGAAGATTGTGCCCTGAAGAAGTCTGGCGCAAATCTGGCTACGTTACCTCGCCCTGGGGCGAACTGGAGTTTGCACCCCGTACCGAATGAAACTAGCGCAATTGTTGCTCCTGATTTTTTCTGCGTTTCCGGCGCCGTCACTGCCGCGCCCCCTGCCACCGCGGCAACTGCTGACCGAGGGCCGCGCGGATGACGCCATTCGTACCCTGCAGGATCAGGTCCAGCACCATCCGGCTGACGCAGAATCCTACAATCTTCTCTGTCGCGCCTACTTCATGATTGATGCCTGGGATCCGGCGATCGCCGCCTGCGACCGCGCCATCAACCTGGATCCACGGAACAGCATGTATCAGCTGTGGCTGGGCCGCGTATATGGGGAAAAGGCGGACCACGCATCGTTTCTGTCCGCTGCCGGACCGGCCAGGCAGGCCCGCAACGCCTTCGAGCGTGCGGTGCAACTCGATCCCGCAAACTGGGAAGCACGCGTCGACCTCGCGGAGTTTTATGCCGAAGCTCCCGGCATTATCGGAGGAGGGAAGGACAAAGCTCGCGGGCAAGCCGATGCCCTCATGACTCTGAATTCCGCAATGGCGCATTGGATTCTGGCCCGCGTCGCGGAAAAAGAAAAGCATCCCGACATCGCGGAGCGCGAGTACCGCGCCGAGATCGCTGACAGCCACTCCGGCGCGCGCGGCTGGCTCGATCTGGCAAGCTTCTTTCGGCGCGAGAAACGCATCGATGAGATGGAGCAAGCCCTGCATGCCCTGGATTCCTGCCGGGTAGATAACCCGGAGGCTCTCATGGATGGGGCTCACCAGCTTCTGCGTGAGAACCGCGATCTCCCCTTTGCCGTGGGCTTGCTTCGCCGTTATTTGCAGGCGCCGGCTGAAGCCGGTCCCGCATTCAAGGCCCATGATCTGCTTGGGCAGATTTTCGAGAAGCAGGGAGACAAGCTCGCTGCCGCCGGGGAGTATCGCGCCGCGCTCGCGCTCGCCCGCTCCTACGCCCGCGCACAAGAGAATCTCAAACGCGTGGGGCATTGATCTTTCAACTCAACGAATCGTGCGATCGCGCTCCCCGTTCCCGACGCAAGATTCCCGCCCACTCTGGCCCTCCCCATTTAGAATTTCGATTGCATCCAAACTGTGTTGAGCGTTTTTCGCGGAGCGTTTTCTTTTTTGCTCAAAGCGCAAAGCTCGCAGCTCATAGCTCGAAGAGGGACTCAATGAAGACCTGGTGCCGCAGTGCGCTGACCTTAATCTGGACTCTGGCCATCTTTTTATCCCCAGCCGGATTGTTCGCCGAACCCGTCCCGCTCAAGCAGGTAGTCGAACTCGCTCTGACTCACGCCACCGCCGGCGCCATTGCGTCCGCCGAGGAACAGCGTATGGGAGCAGCCTATCGCGATTTGCGCAACAACTATGTCCCCCAGGTGATGACGGGCGCCGGCCTGGGATGGTCCTATGGATTCCCTCTCGGCCTCGAGGGCTCCGCCCCATCTCTGTTCAACGTCAGCGCACAGTCCGCATTGTTGAACCCCTCGTTGCGGCAGTTCGTGAGGGCCGCACGGGTCGATTCCAAAGTCGCTTCCTTAAACAGTAAAGACCAGCGTGATCAGATCATCCAGGACGCCGCACAGAGCTATGCTGAACTTGCGAAGTGGGAACAACGCCTGGCCCGCTTGCAGGAAACCGAAGCCGAGGCCGGCGGAATGCAGGCTGCCGTAGCGCAACGGGTGAAAGAAGGCATTGACAACGCGATCGACGAAACCCGCGCTCACCTTTCTGCCGCGCGGGTGCGCCTGCGCATTGCGGAAGCTCAGGGCGCTGCCGACGTCCTGCGCGAGCACCTTTCGAAACTGACCGGACTTCCCGCGGCCGGCATCCAGACCGAGCCAGACTCCATTCCCGCCCCTCCTGCAACGCCTCAAGAAAGCAACGAGAATGCCGCAGCCTCCAGTCCATCGGTGCAAGCCGCCGTCGAGCATGCCCGTGCCCAATACCTCCGGGCCCAAGGCGAGCGGCGGGCGCTGTGGCCCAGCGTCGACTTCGCCGCCCAGTACGCTCTGCTTTCCAAGTTCAACAATTTTCAGAACTACTACATTCCGTCGCGCCCCTGCGTCACCCCGCTGGGAGAATTCCTGTGCGTGACCAACAGCTTCCAGCAGAATAACGCCACGGTCGGGGTGAGCATTCGCTTTCCCCTGTTCAACGCCTCGCAGCGCTCGAAAGCTCAGGTGGCCGAAGCCGACGCGCGCAAGGCCAGTAAACAAGCCGAGGCGGCAAAAAATCAGTTGTCCGAGGAGAACCTCCGCCTGCAGCGCTCCGTAGCCCAGTTCCAGGCCGCACGCGACGTGGCGCAACTCGAGTTCGAGATTGCGGAGAAGACTATGTCTGCCGTCCAGACCCGCATGGATGCGGGCACCGCCAACCTTCACGACCTGGACGATGCCCGTACTCAGGTCAGCGAGCGCTTCATCGCGCTGCAAGATGTGACCTTCGAACTGCAACGCGCTCAACTGGCTCTGCTTCGTTCCACAGGAGACCTCGAAAGATGGGCCTTGGGGAAGCTTTGACTAGGTATCTTAATAGACGACACAAGGTCCCTCGACTGCGCTCGGGATGACAAAGGATAAGAAGCGGGTGCCCCACTCTTCTCGCGCCTTTGGCGAGAGAGTGGGGATTTTGATGTGCTTCAACGAAGCAGGCCTGCATCCCACGGAAGATCGAAGGTATCAAAAAGTCCCACTGCCCGGCGTCCCCTACAACTTTCCCCGCAAATTCTTCACCACCTGCCGGATCGCCTTCTCGTTCCGCCGGTACCAGCGCCACTGTCCCTGCTTGGTTGCATCCACCAATCCCGCCTTCGTAAGAATCGCCATATGATGCGAGATAGTGGGCTGCGAAAGATGGACGCGCTCTTCAATGTCCCCCGCGCATAAAGATCCCGTTCTCGATTCCGAGCTCTTCCCTTCCTTGAGCGCTTGTAAAATGCGGCGGCGTGTAGGATCAGCGATGGCGTGAAGCGCACGGTCCAACGATGCGTCTGAGGACATGAGCTAGGAATAACCCCAGAATCGACGGCTGTCAATGTGAGCCAGCCCATGCGATTCGGACGGCGCACTTTTGTATTGGTTATCTCGTAGCGGCAGCTTTTTTGGGAAACATCTCGCCTATGCGGCGGATCTGGGCTCCTACCGCTTTCAATTTTTCTTCAATGTGCTCGTATCCACGATCGATGTGGTAAACGCGATCGATAATGGTCTCGCCATCGGCGACCAGGGCAGCGAGGACCAGGGATGCCGAGGCCCGCAGATCGCTGGCCAGGACCGCGGCGGCGCTCAACGGAGTTTTGCCTCGCACTATGGCGCGACGGCCTTCGATTTTGATGTTCGCGCCCATCCGCACCAGTTCCTGCGCGTGCATGAAGCGGTTCTCGAAGATATTCTCCGTGATGACGGAAGTGCCATCAGCTTGAGTGGCCAGGGCCATGTACTGCGCCTGGCAATCAGTGGGAAAACCGGGATGCTCTTCGGTGGTCATATCGGCGCCGGTGAAGGGATTGTCGCCCATGACTCGAACGGACTCGCCGTTGATCCTGGTTTTGACCCCGGCTTCGTGCAGCTTGCTGAGAACCGCGTCGAGATGCGAGGGGTCGCATCCGGAGATGTTGAGATCGCCGCCGGTCATGGCGCCGGCGATGACAAAGGTGCCGGCTTCGATTCGGTCGGGGATAATGCGGTGCTTGGCTCCGTTCAGCTTCGCTACTCCTTTGACGCGGATGGTGGGCGTGCCGGCGCCTTGAATTTTCGCTCCCATCTTGTTGAGCAGGTCCGCGAGATCCGCCACCTCGGGCTCCCGCGCGCAGTTTTGCAGGATGGTTTCGCCCTCCGCCAGGGTTGCGGCCATGAGCAGGTCTTCGGTGCCGGTGACGGTGATCTTGTCGAAGACGATTTCCGCGCCTCGCAAGCGGGATGCCGTGGCCTCCACATAGCCGTGTTCCTGAGTAATCTTCGCGCCCAGCTGTTCGAGGCCTTTGATATGGAGATCGATGGGACGGGCGCCGATCGCGCATCCTCCGGGCAGCGAGACGC
>DASREX010000010.1:0-21180 GCA_035651855.1 Candidatus Sulfotelmatobacter sp. | reverse complement strand
CTTGCGTTACCTTGCCCGGCAATATCTCGAGAAGCAGGGTTACAAAGTGATCGAGGCAGCCGATGGCGCAGTGGCCATGCAGATTGCCGTCGCCCACGAGTCCGTGATCCACCTGCTGCTCACCGATGTGATCATGCCGGGCATGAATGGCCGCGAGTTGGCGCAACGCATCACCGAAATTCGCCCCAACATGAAAGTTCTGTACATGTCCGGTTACACCGAAAATGTGATCGGGCATAACGGCACTCTGGATGCCGGCATTCGCCTGCTCCAGAAGCCCTTCAACCTTCGCGACCTGAAAAGCAAAGTGCGCGAAGTGCTCGATGCAACTCCAACTCCCCCGGAGGTCGAAATGTCGATTCAGTCCGCTGCAACCCAACACGCGGCGCGGGCTCGGGAAGTTCCTCCCGCGCGCGCCCAACGCTTCCAACTCCACTTGCCGCTCCGCTATCGCCGCCTGGGCGAGAAAGAATGGCACGCCGGAAAAACCGAAAATATAAGCCGTTCCGGAATGCTGTTCCAGGCCGACGAACTGCTGCAGCCCAGCGCCCAACTGGAGATCAACGTCGTGCTTCCGGCGGAGATTGCCGGCCTGTCGGAAACTGAAGTCGTCTGCCGCGGCGAAGTTGTGCGCACGGTCGAGGGCCAGGAAGGTTCATTGAGCCCCGCCCTGGCCGCGCGCATCCTGCAGTACCACTTCCAGCACGGCCCTCTTCCCAGGGCTTGACGCTGTACTCAGGTTTTGTGGAGTTGCACACAAGAAAGGCGGCCTCAAAGCCGCCTTTTTCCTGTGTAGTGATGGGGGGGGACTGCCGCCCTCGGCTGTCCGGTCAAACGAAGCTCACCTGCCTTCCGCCGGCAGGCAAGCTAACTCGCCTGGATCTCCACTCTTCCAGCCCGCTCGGGCAGTTTCTGCACATCCTCCGCAATCGCGTACTTCAATTCTTCAATGCCCTTCCCGGTCACCGCGGAAATCTCCAACAGTTTCAGCTTGTGTTTCCTGCAGTAGCGTTTCAGCTTGGCAAGCTTGTCTTTGTTTGCGACATCGATTTTCGACGCAACCATGATCACCGGCTTGTCTTCCAGATGCGCTCCGAAGCTGGCCAGCTCGCCCATGATTACCTCGACATCCTTGGTGACATCCCCGCGTCCGCTGGAATCGGACACATCCACCAGATGCACCAGCAGCCGGGTGCGTTCGATGTGCCGCAGGAACTGCGTGCCCAATCCGGCTCCGGTGTGCGCTCCCTCGATCAGTCCGGGGATATCGGCAACCACAAAACTGATCTCGTCGCGCGCATCCCCAACCGCAACCACGCCGAGATTGGGCTCCAGAGTGGTAAATGGATAATCCGCAATTTTGGGACGCGCGGAAGAAATGCGCGAGATCAAAGTAGATTTGCCCACGTTGGGGTATCCCACCAGACCGACATCGGCGAGCAACTTCAACTCCAGGCGGTAGGTGTGTTCCTCACCCGGCCGCCCGGCTTCGTGCTCGCGCGGCGCTTGGTGGACCGAAGTGGCGAAGCGCGCATTGCCGCGTCCACCGCGCCCTCCGCGAGCAATGACACATCTCTGATCGGGGGCTGTAAACTCAAATGCCTTCTCTCCGGTTTCGTCGTCGTAAACGATCGTGCCGACTGGTACCTTCAGGACCACGTCCCCGCCGTCCCGCCCCGTCTTGTTTGCGCCCTCGCCATGGCGGCCACGCTCCGCCTTGTGCTCGGGATTGAAGCGAAAATGCACCAGCGTATTGTGCCGCTCGCTGGACTCCATGATGACGTCGCCGCCCTTGCCGCCGTCCCCGCCGGAGGGTCCGCCGCGGGGCACAAACTTCTCCCGCCGGAATGCCATGCATCCGTTGCCGCCGTCGCCGGCCTTTACCTTGATTTTTGCTTCATCGATAAACATGAGAAAAAAGAAAAGCCTCGACCCGAAGGCGAGGCCCCATGCGGTACGGGCTTGTCCTGCGCGCGGAGCAGCGCACCCGCGCAACCGGCAAAACTACTTCGCTTCGATGGGTTCGACCATGACGAACTTGCCCATCGACCCCTTGTCCATGAACTTGATGCGACCTGAGATCTTGGCGAAAAGCGTGTCGTCCTTGCCGCGGCCCACGTTGAGCCCCGGCTTCACCCGGGTGCCGCGCTGCCGCACGATGATGGTTCCCCCGGGCACCACCTGCCCGCCGAAGGCCTTGAATCCCAACCGTTGCGCGTTCGAGTCGCGCCCGTTCCGTGATGTACCCTGTCCTTTTTTATGCGCCATAGTTCCCTCGTAGCGCCGGCATCGCCGGCTGTCGCGAGGGCGTGTGCCCTCGCACCCGTAATTTACTTCTTCTTGCCAGCCTTCTTGGCGGCCTTCTTCGGAGCAGCCTTCTTCTTGGCCGCACGCTTCTTCGCCTTCGGCTGAGCATGCTCGTCCGGGGCTTCCACCTTCACCTTCTTCGGCTTCGCTTCCTTCCTGGGAAGTTCGGGAGCCTTGAAGCTCTGCCCGCCAAAAGCAATCTCGGCGATGCGCACCGCGGTGAAGTCTTGCCGGTGGCCACGAAGCTTCTTGTACTGCTTCTTGCGCTTGTAATGAAAGACGAGGACCTTCTCGCCGCGGCCTTCGCCGACGATCTCGCCCACAACGCGCGCATCCGGTTGCCGGCCGATCTGGCCTTCTTCGCCGGAAACCGCCAGCACGGGAAACTCCAGATTTCCATTGGTGCCGGTTCCGACCTTCTCCACTCGAATCACATCGCCCGGCGCCACCCGGTACTGCTTGCCACCGGCGCGGATAACCGCGTACATACGTCCTCCGTCAGACATGTCGTTGAAATTCAGCCCGTACTCAGGAATTACTCCAACTCTTCACGGACCCCAGAGCGCACACGGGCGCTGGCAAGGGGATTGCTGATTTCCTGTGCTTGCTGTGTTTCCGCCGCGGCGCTCCTGCAGCCAGGGCAGGCGTCCCCAGAACGGGTCGGCTAGTACAGGCAACCCAGTTATTTTATCGTGGCTTGTGGAAATCGGTCAAACAGAATGGCTTGCGATTGAGCCGCCGTTCGTTCCCGCGGCCTGGCACCCTTTGTGATTTGTGCCTTTCTTATGCGAGAATGCCGCCGGATTTTCGGAGGAAATTAAATGAAGCGTTACTTCACAATTCTGCTTTGCCTGCTTGCCCTCGTTCTATCCGCCTCTGCTCAAACCAGGAAGTCAGCCATGAAGAAATCTTCTGCCGGCGCCGCTCCCGACAAGGCCTATCTGCAGAAGATCTGGGATGGCTGGGCCACCCTCGATCCTTCGAACACCGCGAAATTCTATGCCACCGGCCCACATACGTTCTTTGACATCGCGCCGCTGAAATACAACAGCTGGGACGAATACGAAAAGGGCGTCCGCGGCGTCCTCTCCGGCTACAAAAGTGCAAAATTCACGGTGAACGATGATGCCGCTATCCATCCTCATGGCGATCTAGCCTGGGCCACTGCGACTATCAAGAACGAAATGATGAACAAGGCAGGGAAGGTCGAGATGGGAAACTTCCGCTGGACCGTCGTCTTTGAGAATGAAGATGGCAAATGGCTCATTGTGCATGAGCACGTTTCTGCGCCTCTGCAGTGAAACTGGGCCACGGATCACGCGGATCGGAAGCCGGGAATTTTGCATCCGCGACAATCCGCGCGATCCCGTGGCCGGTATCCCTAGTAGGATCTCCAGAAGAAATACACGCTCATACCTGCGCCCACGAGCACAACGAAATACCGGATCCAAGCCTGCGGCAGCTTCATGGCGAAGTGCGCCCCCAGATACCCGCCTGCGATGGCTCCCGCAATCATAATTCCGCCTTGTTTCCAGTAAACCGCCCGCCAGGCGATAAACGTCACTACCGCCACGCCGTTGATCACGAATCCCATGACGCTCTTGAGCGCGTTCATGGAGTGGATGTCGGTCATACCCAGTGTCGCCAGCATGGCCAGCATGACAATTCCCATGCCCCCTCCGAAGTATCCGCCGTAGACCCCGACCGCAAGTTGGAACAAAGTTGCGCCCGCCAGCGCGGCTCCCGTGGTTTCATGCCCCATGACCGGTCCGCGCCGGCCTGACAGGGTCCTTCCAAAGGCAAAGAGCAAGGTCGCGCCCAGGGTGAGCCAGGGCAGTACGCGCATGAAGGTATGAGCCGGCGTCCTCATCAACAAGTAAGCGCCGGCCAGGCCTCCGACCAGGCTGGCGGCCAGCAGCGGGATCAGCACCCGCCTTGGAACATCGAGCCGCTTGCGGTAGGCGCCGCCGCTGGCTGCGGCTCCCGTCCACAGCGCAATCGTGTTGGTGGCATTTGCGGGAATCGGCGGCACGCCCGCGAACAGGAGCGCGGGAAAAGCGATAAAACTGCCTCCACCCGCGACGGAGTTTAAGGCCCCGCCTAACATGCCGGCAAGGAACATGAAAACGATAATTTCCAGGTTCAAGCACTCAGGTGTACCAGAAACTCACAGCCGGCGACAATCGCGCTAACCCTTCGCTCCACCGTGCGTCTGACTTCCGGGACAATATGACGCGCACTCTTGCCGCTCTCTTCCTGCTTGCGGTCGCCGCCTTTGCGCAACAGCCGCAAACGAACCCCTGCACCATCCCCGAACAGAAGCAGTTCGACTTCTGGGTCGGCGAATGGGATCTGGCCTGGCCCGGCGCAAAAGCCGGGGAAACCGCCCACGGCGCCAATTCAATCAAGCGCGTGCTGGATGGCTGCGTCGTGCAGGAAAACTTCTCCGGTGGCGACGCCATGCCCTTGCGCGGAACCAGCGTATCCACCTTCGACGCCCGAGCCGGCCGCTGGAAGCAGACTTGGGTCGATAACCAGGGCGGCTACCTCGATTTCGTGGGTGAATTCAAGAATGGTCAGATGATTCTGCAACGCGAAGGAACCCGGCCGGATGGCACTAAGGTTTTGCAGCGCATGGTCTGGAAGAACATCACGCCTACAGAGTTAGACTGGAGTTGGGAAGCCTCCCGCGACGGCGGCAAGACGTGGCAGGTGAACTGGCCGATTCACTACAAGCGCAGAAGCTGATTTCGACGCAGCCGGCTCAACCGGCGCGGTAAACCATTCTCCCGCCCACAATGGTCGCCACCACCTTGCCCGTGAACTGCCAGCCGTCGAACGGAGTGTTGCGCGACAGGGAGTGAGATTCGGCGGCCTGGAAGGTCCAGCGTTTCCTCGGATCGAAGATGGTCACATCGGCAAAGCTGCCGCGGGCCAGGGAGCCCCGGTTCTTCAGATCGAACACCCGCGCCGGGCCCGAGGTGAACAGTTCGACGATGCGCATTAGGGGGATCTTGTGCTCGCGATGGAGCTGCGATATCGCCAGCGCCAGGGCGGTTTCCAGCCCGGTAATGCCGAAGGCGGCGCGCTCGAACTCAACCTGCTTTTCGTGCCGGGCGTGAGGCGCGTGATCGGTGGCAATGGCGTCGACGGTACCGTCGGCCAGGGCAACCAGGATGGCTTCGCGGTCGGCCGCCGAACGCAGCGGAGGATTCATCTTAAAGCGCGTGTCGTATTCGCTGACATTCTCGTCGATCAGGGTAAAGTGATGCGGAGTCACTTCGCAGGTCACTCGCGCTTTCGCGCGCTTCCCGCGGCGCACCGCCTTCAGCGCGTCGGAAGTCGACAAATGGGCCACGTGCAACCGCGAGTCTCGAATCTGCTGCGCCAGCGTGACATCGCGCTCCACAATCGCCGCTTCCGCAGCGGCGGGCATTCCCCGCAGGCCCAGGCGGAAACTCGTGGGCCCGGAGTGCATCGAGCAATTCTCGGTCCGGCGCGTGTCCTCGGCGTGCTGCACGACAGGAAAATTCAGCTCGGCGCCGATCTGCAAGGCCGCCCGCATGATCTCGTCCTGGAGAATCGGTTTGCCGTCATCGGTCACGGCGACCGCCCCGGCCCGTTGCAGCGCGCTGAAATCCGAAAGCGTTTGTCCCTGGCTTCCGCGGGTAGCCGCCGCAATCGGAAATACGTTGACCACCGCCCCGCGTTCCGGGCTGCGCAGCCAGCTTACCCAATCCGCCGTATCCACCACGGGCGCGGTGTTGGGCATCGTGCAGATCGAAGTGAATCCGCCCGCTGCCGCCGCCGCAGTTCCCGTAGCAATTGTCTCCTTGTAACCATGCCCGGGCTCGCGCAGATGCACATGCAGATCAATGAATCCGGGAGCCACAATCAATCCGCGCGCGTCGAACTTTTCTTCCGCGCCGGCCCGGATCTTCTTCGGGGGGGCCACCTCCGCAACGCGGCCGTCACGCAGTAGCACATCCATTGGCGCGTTGATCCGCTGCGCCGGGTCGATGAGCTGGCCGCCTCGGATCAGCAGCGAGGGTTGCGATTTGTGGTTTCCGTGTGCCATATGCCTTAAACCAACTACTTCAATAGATCCTCGGAACTTTGCCCGGAAAATCCGGGCCGGAACAAAATCGCCTGCTGCCAGCCGTTGTCGAGCGCCTCTTCCAGCTTTTTCACTTCTTCCGGCGAGAACTGCGATTTATGGCATTCCAACGCGCGCCGTGAGGCAGCCAGGTCAGCCTTGCTGAAAGACACGCGAACGGTAAGATATGCCGGGTCAGTCGGGTGCCATTTCATGGGCCAGATTTTGTCCACCAGTTCGGTTTGGCCGGGTGAGAAGCCCACGTAATAAAACTTAGCGTCGGACTTTGACGCCTGCATCACCTGCGTAACCGCATCACCGACCAGTCGGTGGTCAGGATGGCCATAGCCTCCGTCCGCGCCCCAGGTGATGACGGCCGAGGGATGCAACTCGCTGATGAGCTTAGCCACCCGGTCCGCGACTTCCTGGATGTTGCGGCCCAGGGGATTGGAGATCGCTCCCATCTCGCCGTCATTTAAACCGAGAAGAACCGGCGGCTCGATCCCTAGCTGCCTGCAGGCGCATGCCGCCTCTTCACTGCGCGCCTTCGCCAGCGCATCTCCTGCCGGAATCCCCGCACGCTCGTTCGCTCCCTTCTCGCCTTTGGTCGCAATCGCCAGGTAGACTTTGTTCCCCTCGCGGGCGTAGCGCGCCAGTACGGGGCCGGCAACCGTTTCATCGTCGGGATGGGCGAACACGGCCAGAATCGTCCGGGACGTCTGCGCCGACACGCTGGCAGTTGCCAGTAGCACGAGCATCACTAAATTTCTCATCGCAGCCTCCCCAACGCGCGCGCCAGGATCGCCATGCGGGTGGGAACTCCGTTACGCACCTCATCCACGATCACCGACTGCGGACAATCCGCTACCTCCGCCGTCAACTCGAGCCCGCGGATGATGGGCCCCGGATGCATCACGATCGCGCCGCGGCTGGCCAGTTTCAGGCGCGCCTCGGTCATCTGGTAGCGCGCAACGTAGTCCTGCAGGTGAATTTTGAGCCCCGCGAGACGCTCGCTCTGCACCCGCAGCAGCATGATTACATCCGTACCCCGCAAAGCTTCTTCGATATGACGCGTGATGCGCAGTCCTGGCGCCAGGGTGGCCGCAACCTCCGGCACCAGCTCCGGTGGGCCGCACAGCGTCATCTTGACTCCCAGGCGGGTCAGCAAATGGCACGCGCTACGCGCCACCCGGCTGTGAAAGATGTCTCCGACAATGGTGGCCTGCAGCCCTTTGAACGACTTCTTGTGCTTCAGAATAGTGAGCGCATCCAGGAGCGCCTGCGATGGGTGCTCGTGCATCCCGTCGCCGGCGTTGACGATGGGGATATCGAGATGCCTCGCCATCAGGTGAGGCGCACCCGCCGACGGATGCCGCATCACGATGCAGTCTGCGCCCACGGCCCGCAAAGTATTCCCGGTGTCAATGAGGGACTCGCCCTTTTCGATACTAGAACCGGAAGAGAGCACAAGCGTGGTGGTGGCTCCCAGAGCCTTTGCGGCAAATTCGAAGGAGGTGCGGGTCCGGGTGGACGCTTCGTAGAACAAAAGTACGACCCGCTTGCCTCGCAGCAGCGGGCGCGCCTTCTGCGGATTCATGCGGCGAGCTGAGTGCAGCAGCCGGAGGATTTCTTTGGTCTCGAGATGCTCGATCCCGAGCAGCGAACCGCGAGCCGGGGTAGTCATCGGATAAAGGGCAAACGGTGCATGATACGCGGCAGGCCGGAACGCTGCAAGGGCAGCGCGCACACCTCACTGGCTGGGATCAGGACTTCCGGCGGGGCCCTAGAATCGCCGCCCCCATGGCACCGCTTACCGCGGCCAGCGCGATCGCGGCCACCAACCCGAAAAGCAGCCCGAAGATCATCAGAAACTCCAGACCCTCGGGTGACCTGAAGCGCTCGAGCACGGCCAGCGCTTGCGGGTCGCTGGTGCGCGCCGCTGCCTGATTGACCGCCGTCACCAGCGCCTGTCGGATTTCCATCCCTTCATGCAGCACAAGGGTCTTGAGGGCTGCAATGATCGAGGTCATTGCGAAGCAGATCAAGCCGCTTAAGGCGCCCAGCCGAGCCCCGTTGCCGGGCCTGACCGAGGCTCCGGAACGGCCTTGCCGGTAGAAAACAATTGCCAGAAAGCCCACGCTCAGCATTCCCACAAGAGGATTTAATCCCAGAAGGATAAGCAGGGAAGCAAGTCCTGCGGCCAAAGCGCAGGGCTTCAGCGCCTGGGACCAGTGCATCGGCACCGCCAGCACCGGCACGGTCTGGGATGCGGGAAGCTCGGCGGCAATACCTGGAATAGCCGCGCCTTCCGCTAGAGCGGCGGTGGCCGCAACCGGCTCTGCCATCAACACTCGTATTTGCGGCGCCGCGCAATGGGGACAGAAAGGCCGCCCTTCTTCCATCACCTGTCCGCACTTGTAACAAGACTTTTCCATTGCCTGGATTCAAGGCCAAGAAGGGCTTACTTGAAGTTATAGCACCGGTGGGATCGAAGCAAGGCTCGCACCACCAGTGCGCTTGAGGTGGGATCAAGCGCTCAAACTGCCGCGGCTAGAGATCTCCCATCTTGCCGCGCGTGTGAACGTACACCAGGGCGAAGTTCGACCCCTTGCTGCCTTCGCCCGGCTCAACCGCGACAATATGCTGATTGTTCTCGGTGCCGGCTTTCAGTTCGGTGACCGGACCGCCCGAGTTCTCCTCGCACTTCAATTCTTTGCCGCCACCCTGCTTGCTGTCCTCATGGGTTGAAAAGCCGCCATGCTTTTCCGAACGGCACTCCAGGACTTTGCCGTATTTCCTGAGCTTATTGCGGTAGAACGAGATGACTTTCGCGGGATCGTCGTTGGAGTAATAGTTAGCCACAATCAACTTCATGCCGAAGGCTTCGGTGAGCACGCTGAGATTCGCCTGATCGGAATTCTCGTCTTTCGATTTCACACGCGCCCCCGGATAGAGGGGCACACCAACCTTCCGGGCATCGGCGTCAGCGCCAATGTGTAAATCGCCGACGGAACTGCGAACATCAAGATTGCCGTCCGGCGAATTCGCATCCTGAGCAAACGACGCCATCCCGGTTGCGGCCATCAGAACCATTGCGAGTGCGCGAAGCATAAGACGCCCCCAGGCTAGATTTCCCCGTCTTTCCCATGCGTGCGAACGTACACCAGGGAGAAACTCGATCCGCCGGCTTCCGGCTTGACCGCAACGATGTGCTGGTTTTCCTTGCTGCCGACCTTCAACTCGATGTTGCTCCCGCTCGAACCCTCGCACGTAAGTTCATGCGAACCGTGATCGTCGCTTTTTATGTCGGGATTCACGTGCAGATTGCTGGTATGGCAAACCAGCACATTGCCGTACTTCTTCAGCTGATCCTTATAGTATGAAACTACTTTCTCAGGAGAATCGCTGGACTCGTATTCGAGCGCGACCACCTTCAATCCAAAACCAAATCCCGAGATATTCACATTGGCGCTCTTGTCGTTTCCATCCGAGTCTTTCTGCTTCAGATGGGCTCCCGGATAAACCGGAACTCCCACATCATCCGGACTGGCGCCCTTGCTGACGTGAATGCCGCCCAGTGGCGTCCTGATATCCACGTTCTTATCCTCTCCGTTTTTCTCTTTTTTGACATTCACGCTGCAGGCGCCGAGCAGCAGGCTCAACGCGATTGTCGAAATCAAGACGGGTCGGCCCATCCAACGGTTAATGATGCACATGAGGAAGCCCTCCCTTCGCGACCTGCGCCGGGCGCTCCATTCCAGCGCCCCGTTGCGCCACATTCGGGATCGTCACCGGCAGGTGGCCCCGAATCGGAATCTCGCCAAACAGCGCCTTGATTGCCGCCACTTCGGAGACCGAAGCGTTGGAAAATATACAGATATAGTTTTCTACTTTCGGGAAATCACTGGCCACGTACGGATTCCCCATCGCGATCACGGCGGTCTTCTGCGCGGCGTGCTCCAGCAACTGCTGCAACAACGTGGCGCCGCCCACTGCGGTGGAATTGCCCGCGTTGCCCGGGCTGGGAACGGCATACACAGCGGCCACCACCGTTTGTGCCGCGTCCACCGCCTTTAAGACCTCTTCGCTCATGCCGGAAGCAATTCGCGGATCGACATACAGGACTTGCGCGTCCGGAATCCGCGCGCGAAACTCGCGCCCAAACGCGCGCCCGGATTCGCTGCGGACGTCGTCGGAAAACAGCACCGCCACCACGTCGCTGCGTGTCTCCTCCTTGGACATATACGGAAGCGCTGCCGGTCCGGTTCCCTTGGCTTTCAGAGGAAGCACTTTCCCGTTATCGCGCACCAGGGTGATGGCGGCGTCGGCCACTGCCTGCCCGAAGGCAAGGTTCTCCGGTTTCCCAACGATGCCGCTGATGGCGCTCAGGTCGACGGCGCGCGCCTCGTTCAGGCCCAGGGATGCCTTTATTTTCAGGATCTTGAGAACCGAAGCGTCAAGGCGCTTTTCGGGGATCTCGCCCCCCAGAACAGCTTTCATCATGGCCTGGTACGACGCCGCCAGATCCGCCGGGATGATCAGCAAATCATTCCCGGCCTTGAAGGCTTCGACCGCGGCGCGGCCGATGTCGCTGGCGAACAGATGCGTCAGCCCCGCCATATCGAGCGCATCCGTTACCACCAGACCTTTGAATCCGAGCTGTTTCTCCAGCAGGTCGGTAACCACCGCCGGAGAAATCGTGGCCACATGATTCGGATCCGGATCGAGCGCGGGCACGGTCACGTGCGCCACCATCACTGAGTCCACTCCGGCCGCAATCGCCTGGCGGAATGGCGGAAGCTCCACCGCATCCAGGCGTGCGCGGTCGCCGTTTACGCTCGCGACGCCCAGATGCGAATCGGTAGCCGTGTCCCCATGTCCGGGAAAGTGCTTCACGGTAGTCAGCATCCCGCCTTCGTGCGCGCCCTTGATGTACGCGGTGACAAGATCGCCCACCTGTTTCGGATCTTCTCCAAACGAGCGCGTGTTGATGACGGGGTTGGCGGGATTGGAATTCACATCGGCGTCCGGGAAGAAGTTCCAGTGCACGCCGACCGCGCGCGCTTCCAGGGCCGTAATGCGGCCAAAATTTTCCGCGTCTTCCATCTTGCCGTCCGCGCCAAACGCCATGGCATGGGGGAAATTCGTAGTGCCGATCAACCGTATCGCGACGCCGCGTTCGAAATCTGCGGCGAACAGCAAGGGAAGCTTGGAATCGCGTTGCAGCCGGTTGAGAAGCTCGGCAGCCTCGTACGGCCCGGTTCGCAGAAGAAACGGCCCGTCCACCGGCACGCTCATGGCAAAGGAGCCCACGTGATACTTCTGCATCGCCTCGCGGAACTGCAGGTACTCGGGGCTCTCCACGTTGAGGAAGCGCGCCCGGCACCAGATCATGAACACCTGTCCCACCTTTTCCTGCAGCGTCAGCTTGCGCAAAGTCTTCTCCGCCCAGCGGTCGCCGTCGCGAGTACGGCGTATCGGAGTCATGCGCTGATGCTTTTCCTTTGCGAATACAGGCGTGGCAAGACTGACGGCAGCGAGTAACACGGCCAGGATTTTCGGCATGTCCAAACGATAGCAGAAAGCGGGGGGCTTGGGTCTTGGGCCTTTGGTCTTCGGCCTTCGGGATGGATGTTTCCCGCAGGATGCTGATTACTGTGGACACGCCTGGAAGCGATTGATAAGCCCGTTCAAGAGACGACCGACCTCTCCAGTGAGGTCGCTTAGGGCTTGTCCCTCGCGCTCAGCCAAGAATCCCAGTTCTCGCGCAATTGTGATCTGGGTTCGGAGCTCGAGCAGGGATTCTCGAGCGTGAAATAGAAATTGGAGGAGTTCCTTGCGCGAGTATCGTCCCTTGCCTTCCGCGATGTTACTTGGCACAGAAACCGCACAGCGTCTCATCTGGCTCGTAAGACCGTAGACCTCCTCACGAGGAAATGTTCGCGTGCATCCATATACCTGCACGACCAAATCCATGGCGCGGCGCCAGACTCTCAAATCTTCATACGAACTGCCGGACCCGCTGTGCATTGTCAGTTAACGATATTCGGATTGCAGTTGCGGAAACTGTGACAGTTGTCACACAGCAATGCCAATTCCCTGTGAAAATCCAAGACCCAAGAACTAGCCACCAATACCAAAGACCTAAGACCTAAGACCTAACCCCTCAATCACGATCTTGATCGCCTGCTCCCGAACGAACCCATCATCTCCAAATCCCCGAAGCCAGCGAACATCAGGTTCCCGCCGGAACCATGTCATCTGCCGCTTGGCGTAATTCCGATGTCCCTGCTGCGCAGCCTCAATAGCCGCTTCCCGTGAGAGTTCCCCACGAAGAAATTCAACTGCTTGTCTGTACCCCAGCGACAATAAGGGACGGGCATCTTTGCCATACTCCTGCAGCAGGCGCTGCGTTTCTTGGATCAGGCCGGTTTCAAACATGCGACGCGCGCGGGCGTTGATGCGTTCATAGAGCGCCGAGCGCGCCGGATCGAGCCCGATGCGCAGAATCCGGAATCCGCGCAGCGGGTCGCGCCCTTGCTGCCAGAGTTCAGACATCCTCTGCCGGGATGAGAGGCAAACCTCAATAGCCCGAATCAGCTTGGCCTCATCGTTGGCATGAACTTTCGCAGCCGCCGCGGGATCGAGTCGCTTTAAGATCCGATGCAGATACCGGGAGCCGCGCTCGCTGCTTCGTTCCCGCAAGCGATGGCGCAATTCCTCCGACCGTTGCGGCCCCGCAAAAAGTCCTTCCAGCAAAGCTCGCAGGTAAAGTCCCGTGCCCCCGGCCACGATGGGCAGATGATGACGAGCCCCGATTTCCGCCAGGATGTTACGCGCCTGCCGCGCATAATCCCCGGCCGTCACTTCCTGCCTGGGGTCCACGCAGTCAAAGAAATGGTGCTGAACTTTCGCTCGTTCGGCCAGCGTTGGCTTGGCGGTTCCCACATCGAACTCGCGGTACATCGCCACTGAATCGCAGTTGACGACTTCTCCGGAGAACTTTTCCGCGAGCGCAATCGACAATGCAGTCTTGCCGCTGCCGGTAGGGCCAAGAATCACCACCAGGAGCGGCTCGTTGATGATTTTCTCCGCTGGGTTCAGCGCCAACTCCAGTGGATGTTGTGCCAGTATCGAATCACCGTCAGCGCCAGCAGGAGAAACGCGATCAGCAACAGACCGGTAGTTTCCGAGGCGTAAGTGGCATGACGATGGGCTCTGTGGGCATCGTCGGATTTGACGGGAACAGCCACGCCGACATTGTAGCGCTTCCCGCAACCCATCTAGCCAGTATGCCGGACGCAATCGTCCGGCGTTCGGGGGGATTCATAGGGTATGACCTGCTACACTCACCGTCGTGCCAGCTCCACAAAACAGCAGCCCAGTCCTGCGATTCGGAGTGTTCGAAGTCGACCTCGCAGCCGGCGAGCTGCGAAAGAGCGGCATGAAACTGCGTCTGCAAGAGCAGCCCTTTCAGGTCCTCGCCGTGTTGTTGGAGCGTCCGGGTGAAATCGTCCCCCGCGAAGAACTGCAGCGCAGGCTCTGGCCTTCCGATACGTTTGTCGATTTCGACCATAGCCTCAACACGGCAATCAACAAGGTTCGCGATGCCCTGGGCGACTCCGCTTCCAGCCCGCGCTACATTGAGACCCTGGCCCGCCGTGGCTATCGCTTCATTGCACCCCTGCAGACTGACTCGCGATTTGCCGTCTCCCGGTCCACGCCGCCTTCACCGGTCCCGGTCACTCCAACCCCAGGTTCAAGTCCGGGCCTGCATCCGGAACTCGACATTCCTATCCCGCACCGCGGGATAATCCGCGGGCTCTTCGCCCTGATCCAGTTGATGTATCTGATTTTCTATCTGATCGCCCTGATCCGCCTGCATGCTGTGGAAGATGTCGCTCAGTCACTCCTGCCCCCGTGGGCCGCAACCGCCCTGGTCGGAACGGTCATGGTGACCGCCGGTGTGGGCATTCCCTTGCGCTGCTACCTGATCTCTTCGGTGGTTTTCGATTACCAGAAGCTGGCAGACAAGTTCCGCAGGATGTTCCCATTTCTTCTGGCTCTGGACCAACTGTGGGCGGCTGCCCCGTTCCTGCTGACGCAACAGATCGGGCTCGGCGCGGCTTTTGCTGCCTGCGCGGCCCTGCTCTACCTGCCCTTTTCCGAGCGCACTTTGATCCGCATGGCCTACCACGGCTTGCGCGCCTGAAGGAAAACTTTCCCGGAACCTTCCTCACCCATTTGCCGTACTTCCGTCTAACAGGCGGGGCTAAAGTGTGTCCGCCCGCCGGAGGATTTCATGAAGACGACTTCCGTGGCCCGAGGCTTGCTTTCTTTCCTGGCACTGGCCGTTGCTGCAGCCCTGCCGTCCAGAGCTGAGGAATGGTCCAAAACATACACTGTGGGCGCGAATCCCGACCTGCGCATTGAGACCACCGACGCCAACATCCGCGTCACCACCTGGGACCAGGACACTATCGAAGCGAAAGTCATAACCAACCGCTACAAGATCGGCGAGGGGGGCATCCGCATCGAGGAGCACCAGGCCGGCAACTCCGTTGAAATCGAGGTCCGCTATCCCCACCACAATTTCAATTTCGAATGGGGCCCCAGTCACCGCGTGGATATCGTTGTCCAGATGCCCCGCCGCGGCAATGTGAATCTCCGCACCGGCGACGGCAAGGTCGAACTCTCGGATCTGCAGGGCACCATGAATGTCCACAGCGGGGATGGATCGGAAAACCTCGAGAACCTCGACGGCAAGCTGCACGCCACGACCGGGGACGGCCACATTCGCGCCAGCGGGCGCTTCGACGAGCTCGAACTGAAGACCGGCGACGGCCACCTGGATGCCATTGCCCGCCCTGGTTCCAAAATGGCTGCTGCCTGGAGGCTGGAGAGCGGTGACGGCAGCGTCTCACTTGAACTGCCGCCAGATCTCTCCGCCGATGTCGACCTCCACACCGGAGACGGCCACATCGATCTCGAAATGCCGGTGACTACGGAAGGCAAAATTCGCCCCAATGACATTCACGGAAAGCTGAACGGCGGAGGCAGCCTGCTCACGATTCATACCGGCGACGGTTCCATCCACCTGCGCAAAAGCTAGATGGTCCCCGCGAACCACGTAGCCCCGGACCCATTGGTCCGGGGCCAGTTTACAAATCACCAGCCCGAGCAGCCGCACTGCGGACTCCTCGGCGGCAGGCATATACTTTCCCGTTCGCCAGCTCATTCCCCAAGAGGTTCTCTCATGGCAATCCTCCGCACTGCGGCAACTGCGCTGTTCCTGGCATCGCTTCTGACTCTCGCCACTGCACAGCAATCGCATCCGGCAAAGCATCAACCTGCGCTGGACGTCACATCTATGGATCGAAGCGTCGATCCCTGCGTGGACTTTTTCGCCTATTCCTGCGGAGGGTGGATCAAGAACAATCCCATCCCTCCCGACCAGTCCTCGTGGGACACGTATTCGAAAATGCAGGACGAGAATACGGCGAGACTCCGCGACATTCTGGAGACGGCGTCCGCTGCTGACCCAAAGCGTAATGCAGTCACGCAGAAGATCGGCGACTATTACGCCGCCTGCACCGACGAGCAGGCAATCGAGTCGAAAGGCGCGGCTCCTCTCCAGCCCATGCTCGAGCGCATCGCCAAAATCAGTTCTCGGCAGGAACTCCCCGAAGTGGCATCGTCCATGGCGACTGACAATGTATTCTTCCGCTTCGAGTCCATCCAGGACTTTCGAGATGCCAGCAAGGTAATCGCCAATGCCGACCAGGGCGGACTTGGCCTTCCCGACCGCGACTACTACACCAAAGACGATGCCGCGTCGCAGCAACTGCGCCAACGGTATCTGGACCATGTGCAGAAGATGCTCCAGCTACTGGGAGATGCGGCGGAGGTTGCCGCCAAAGAAGCCCAGACCGTCATGCGCATCGAAACCGCCCTGGCGAAAAGCTCCATGACCCGGGTCGAACGCCGCGATCCCAAAGCTCTCGATCACAAAATGTCCAGCGCCGATTTGCAGAAACTTGTTCCCGCCTTCCGCTGGCAGCTGTACTACGCGAAAATTGGCGTCCCAAAGTTCGACTCGCTCAACGTCACTGCGCCTGGTTTTTTCAAAACTCTGAATGAAGAACTCAGGAAAGAAAGTCTGGACGATTGGAAAACCTACCTGCGCTGGCATCTGGTGCACGCCCATGCTCCCCAGCTTTCCTCCGCATTCCTGAACGAGAATTTCGCCTTCTACGAGAAGACCCTGCGCGGCCAGGAGCAGCTCAAGCCCCGCTGGAAGCGCTGCACCGAGGACATCGACGATTATCTCGGCGAAGCTCTAGGCCAGGCTTATGTGGAAAAGTATTTCAGCCCGCAAGCCAAGCAAGAGGCGCTCAAGATTGTGAAGGAAATTCAGGCGGCTATGGAGCAGGACATCAATACGCTTCCCTGGATGTCAGCCGCCACCCGGGCACAGGCGTTAGCCAAATTGCATGCCATGGCCAACAAGATCGGGTATCCAGACAAGTGGCGCGACTACAGCAAGCTGGAAATCGTTCGTGGCGACAATCTTGGCAATTTCCAGCGGGCCCGGCGTTTTGAATTCAACCGTCAACTGGCGAAAATCGGCAAGCCCGCCGACCGCGGCGAGTGGGAGATGAGTCCGCCCACGGTCAATGCCTATTACAACCCGCAGATGAATGATATTAACTTCCCCGCCGGCGTACTGCAGCCTCCTGCCTTCGATCTGAATTCCGATGCCGCACCCAATTACGGCGATACCGGCGGCACCGTGGGACATGAACTCACTCACGGCTTCGACGATGAAGGCCGACAGTTCGACGCCCAGGGCAACCTGCGCGACTGGTGGACCGCTGAGGACGGCAAAGCATTTCAGGAACGCGCCGACTGCATCTCGAATCAGTATTCCAATTACACGATCATCGACGACGTAAAGATCAATGGCAAGCTGACGCTGGGAGAAGATGTTGCCGACCTGGGAGGATTGCTCCTGGCCTACATGGCGTGGAAGCAGGATACGAAGGATCAGAAGCTGGAGCCAATCGAAGACCTCACCCCCGAGCAGCGCTTCTTCGTAGGCTACAGCCAGAGCTGGTGCGGTCAGGTTCGGGACGAGACCAAGCGCCTGCGCGCCACCGTTGATCCCCATTCCACGGAAAAATACCGGACCAACGGCGTTGTCTCAAACATGCCCGAGTTTCAGGAAGCCTTCCACTGCAAAGCAGGTTCGCCCATGGTGAACCAAACCCGCTGCCGAGTCTGGTGACCTTGTGAGCTAACGAGGGTGCCCACCCTTGTCGCGTTCTTTGCGACAGGGTGGGGCATTTGACTTTAGTGTTTTGACGTTTATGTATTGCCTCTGCACCAGACTTCACCCAAACAAGACGGCTCTCATCGAGATGCTTCCAAAATCGAATCCCTCATACGGATACGACACCTCATCCCGCTCATCCGTGCTGCCCATGCAATAGAGCAGCGGCACATAGTGCTCGAGGGTAGGATGCGCAGTCGCCAGCAGCGACTCTCCCCACTTCTGCGGCTCAGCCAGGCTAGCCGCATCGTGGGCATCCATCGCGGTCTTTACCCTGGCGTCAAACTCCCGTGCCCAGTCCAAGGCCCCATGGGGATCGTTCCAATCAATCCGCCGCAGGTTGTGCACGATATTCCCGCTGCCCAGAATCAGAACTCCCCGCTCGCGCAACTGCTTGATCTCGCGCCCGAGTTCCAGATGCTCTTTGAGACTTCGCCCCTCATCCAGGCTCAACTGATAAGCCGGCACGTCAGCCTGGGGATACATATGCCGCAATACGCTCCACGAGCCGTGATCCAGACCCCATTCCTGATCGGACACAATCACAGGATTCTCTGCCAGTTTTTCAGCCTCTGCCGGTGCTCCGGGAGCGGGATATTTCACCTCATACAGGGGCTGCGGAAATCCGTAGAAGTCATGAATGGTCGCCGGATGCGCGGATGCAACTACGCGCGATCCCTGAGTCACCCAATGCGCCGACACGACGCACACCGCCTGCGGTTTCGGCAGCCGTGCGCCCAGTTCCGAAAGGGCTTGTGTAAACCCGTTGTTTTCGATTGCGTTCATCGGCGACCCATGACCGACAAACAGCACCGGCATTCTCTCCATAGCGTTGCTTTCCGGAAACAAGATCAGCGCGGGAGGCGCTGTTAACTATTTGATTATCGTGGGAGATAAAAGATTCTCGGCAGAAAACAGCTACTCCAGATCAGCCTTGTCCGGATTGTAGTAATAGCGGAATCGCAGCGCGAGAAATGGGCCGTTGAAGTTTCCTGGCAGCGGCGGGAATGGATTGGAATTGGTGATGCTGCCCCAGGCAGGACGATCCAGCGCCACGTCGCCCGAGCTTGCCACCAGGCGCATGTCCGCCACCTGCCCATCTTTAGTGATAGCGAACTCGATGGCCAGCTTCCCCTTCTTCATCTCCGCCGATTCGGGAATCAGAATGTACCAGTTTTGCTTCACCACCTGCAGAATGCGCTGCAGGTAGGGGCCAAAGTCGACCCCTTGGGTATCGCTGAGAATGTCGAGTTGACCGAGTTGCCGGCCTTTCTGGCCGGTGCCCAGGCCGAAATCGCCAGCCTGTCCCCCGCCTCCCCGGTTCGCTGCCGCCGCCTGGGTCGCCTGCTGAATGGCTGACCCTGCCGTCATCGGACCCGCATATTTGCTGAAACTGTTGTTGGGCCGCGCCGGCGCCTGTAACTGCGCCGTGAGGTTGCTCTGGAATTGCGGACGCTGGTTGGCTTGCGGTCCCTGTTGCGCCTGCTGAACCGGCGCCGGATTCTGCGGAGCGGGCTGGGGCGGGGTGGCAGGTTGCGCAGCCCGCGGGCCCGTCGGCCCTGGAGCTCCCGGGGGCGGCGTGGCCAGAAGTTTCCGCAACTCGTTGGGATCCAGTTGCGGATGGCGCGAGGTTGCAATCCGATCTTTGTCCGAACGAATGTTGGTATTCGGCTTACGAGTCAGCTTTTGCAGGTCCGGCGGAAGCGGCAGGAAGGTTACATTTTTGTCCTGCAGCATGTTGATCGGCACTACCACAGTGCGATGGATTCCGATCGTCTTCTCGATTAGCGGCAGATTCCATAAGACGATAAACAGCAGGAGGTGGCCAATGATCGAAATCCAGGCGGCTTCCCGCCGTCGCGAGCGCGCCAGATCGTCCTGCAGTTGGATCAGTAAATGTGGAACCCGCGCATCAAGCTCGCGATAAGCCGTCTCCCAGTCATCGCTGTCATACAAACCAAGTTGCTCGGGCTGCGGTTCTGCAGGCGGGGGTGGCGGCGGCACCGGATCCCTAAATGGAATTTGCGTAATCGGCATGCGCTGGATTTAGGTGCCTGTCATTTAGACACGAATCACACTGGCGGCGTTGCATTCAGGCATTGCTGGAAATATTCTCTGGGCGCGCCGTGCGTTACCGCCAAAGGTACTTCTATTCTCGCACCTTTCCCCTGATTTCGCTCCTCCTAATCGAGCACAGGCTTCACTGTGTAAACATATGTAAATGCAGGGCAGAAGGCGTGACGCGGGGACCGCCCTTCGGGCTGTAAGGCGGTCGAAGGGCGCATCGTGGCAGGATCAATGTTTGGTATGGCTGATAGCCGCGAGCCCAACCTTTTTCCCGTGCTCGCGTATCGCGCCCACAATCTCGAGAGCCAACGCCAGTGCGCGCCGCCCATCTTCCAAAGGAACAATTGGGTCCGACCGCTCCCGAACTGCCTGCACAAACGATCTCAGCTCGGCATGCAACGGTTCCTCGGATGCCACCGGAGGCTTACTCACCCCAATTTGAGGATTGACGGAAGGAGTGCTCGCGCCATCCGGACCTACGGTGAAGACCAGTACTTCCTGCCGTCCATAGTCGAGCGAGACGTATTGCCGCGGTTGGAAGAAACGCAGTTTGCGGACCCGCTCGGTCGACACCCGGCTGGCGGTAAAGTTCGCAATGCAGCCGGATTCAAATTCCAGCCGCACATTGGCGATATCCACCTTGCCGGAAAGAATCGGCAGCCCCACCGCTCGCACTTCCTTGACTGGGGACCTGGCCAAGGCCAGCACGATATCCAGATCGTGGATCATCAGATCCAGAACCACATCGATATCGAGCGAACGCGGCGTAAACACGCTGAGCCGGTGCACTTCAAAGAACATGGGACGCGTGAGGATGGGCAGGGTAGCCCGTACCGCCGGGTTGAATCGCTCCAGATGCCCGGCCTGCGCTATGCGATGATGCTGTTTCGCCACCGAGACCAGTTCGTCCGCCTCATCCAGCGATGTTGCCACCGGCTTCTCGATCAAGACATCGACTCCCGCCTTCATCAGCTCCCGAGCCACCGGGAGATGGTGCATCGTGGGCGCTGCGACTGACGCTGCCTGCACTTCACTGTGCGTAGTCAGTAGCTGCTGCACCGAGCCGAATGCCTTACATCCGAACTCGCGCGCCACCGCATCAGCGCGAGCCGTGTCGGGATCGACAACTCCGAGCAAACGAACCTTCTCGCCCTGTAACTCCAGTTCCTTGTAGACTCGGGCGTGGTTGCGCCCGAAAACGCCAACGCCCACCACGGCGACAGAGATCGGATTGTGCGCTGCCAGAAAGATTCTCGCTGGGGCCGGTTGCCGGAACCAAATTGTACCCGCAAAGCCTGGATGACGGGTGCCCCATTTCTCCCAGGTTTTGGGAAAAGTGGGTTCCTGCGGGGTGCCCCATTTCTCCCCGGTTTTGGGA
>DASREX010000009.1:0-50588 GCA_035651855.1 Candidatus Sulfotelmatobacter sp. | reverse complement strand
CGGAAGAAACGGCCGAGCGCCGCCATCTCTTCCGATGCCCCATTAAATGGCGCCATCGGCTGCATGGTTTTCCGGCTTCGAACCAGTTCGAAAATACCGAACAGTCCGATGGATCTTACCGCTCCCACCGAGGGATGTCTGGCCTGCATGTCGGAGCCAAGCTGCTTCATAATCACGCCCATCTTCTTCGCGTTGTCGATCAGGTGATCTTCCTCATACACACGAATGGTCGCCAGCGCGGCCGCGCATCCCATGGGATGCGAGTTATAGGTCAGTCCTCCATAAAACACCTTGTCCTGGAAGTATTGCGCTATGTTGTGGCGCATGCCCACAGCCCCCAGGGGCAGGTAGCTTGAGGTCAGGCCTTTCGCCATACAGATGAGATCAGGGACCACCTTCCAATGATCAATGGCGAACCACTCCCCGGTGCGGCCAAATCCGGCCATCACCTCGTCCGCGATCATGAGAATGCCGTACTTGTCGCAGAGTTTCCGCACACCTTGGAGATATCCGTCAGGGGGAATCAAAATGCCGTTTGTTCCAACCACGGTTTCGAGAATGAATGCCGCAATCGTGTGGGGGCCTTCCAATTGGATAGTCTCTTCAATCATGGCCAGCGAGGCCTCTGCCGATTCCCAGCCGCGTTCGATTCCGTGATAAGGGTCGAGCACGCGCACCACCCCGGGGATACCGGGTTCCGCGGCCCAACGCCGCGGGTCCCCGGTCAATGAAATGCTGCCGGCAGTCGCGCCATGATAAGAGCGGTAGCGAGCCATAATCTTGTGACGTCCGGTGAAGAATCGCGAGATCTTGATCGCGTTCTCGTTGGCCTCAGCCCCGCCGTTGGTGAAGAAGAACGTATCGATGTCGCCAGGAGTAATCTCGGCCAGCTTCGCTCCCAACCGGGCCCGCGGTTCGGTGGCCATAAAAGGGTTCGCGTAGGCTAGCGTCTGGGCCTGCTCGTAAATCACCTGGATCACGCGCTCGTCGCCATGGCCAATGTTCACCGACATCAACTGGCTGTTGAAGTCGATGAAGCGCTTCCCTTCCGGAGTCCAGAAGTAGATTCCCTTCGCTTTGGCCACCGGGATGGGATCGACCTTAGATTGCGCAGACCACTCGAACAACGTGTGCTTCCTGGTGAGATCAACGATTTCCTGCCCAGTCATTGACGGCGTTTCGGTAACAGTTGTCATAAGGTCCTCAGAAATGTCCATTCACCGCGAAGGTGACGAACTCTAGAACTTCCGGCTGTGCTCTTTGGCCCAGCGCTCTACAACGACTTTTTTATCCGTATAGAATTCGATGGCGTCGCGGCCTTGCCCATGCAGATCGCCAAAAAAGCTATTTTTCCAGCCGCTAAAAGGGAAATATGCCATCGGCGCCGCAACTCCGATGTTAATGCCGATGTTCCCGGCCGGCGCTTCGTAACGAAAACGCCGCGCCGCCGCGCCGCTGGATGTGAATAACGATGCCTGGTTGCCGTACGCACTGCGTTCCAGGAATGCCAGCGCCTCGTCCATGTTGTCGGCGTGCACCAGGCTCAGTACCGGCCCAAAAATCTCGGTGTCGGTGATCTCGCTGCTGGCGGGCACGTCGTCCAGAACTGTGGGCTTCACGAAGTTGCCGCGCTCATGCTTCGGAATGCTCACATTCCGGCCATCGAGCAGAACTCTGGCACCCTGCCGCTCGCCGATGCCGATCAACGATTCAACGCGTTCCCTGCTCTGTGGAGTGATCACGGGCCCCATCTGCACGCCCTCTTCAAGGCCGTTTCCCACTCGCAGCTTCGCAGCGGCGTCGGCAATTGAGTCGCGGAAGGTCTTCTGAGCGTCCCCGATCGTCACTGCCACCGACACAGCCAGGCAGCGTTGTCCGGCGCATCCGAAAGCGCTATCGCTGATGATTTGAGTCGCCATTTGCATGTCGGCATCGGGCAGTACGATGACGTGATTCTTCGCCCCGCCCTGGCACTGGCAACGTTTTCCCTGCTCCGCGGAACGCGAGTAGATATACCGGGCCACCGGAGTTGAGCCCACGAAGCTGATGGCGCGCACTTTGGGATGGTCGATCAGCGCGTCCACGGCCGCCTTCCCGCCGTTGACCAGGTTCACGACGCCTTTGGGCAGTCCCGTTTTCTCCAGCAACTCGTAGATGTAGTGCATGGTCAACGGAACCCGCTCGCTTGGCTTCAGGATGAAGGTGTTTCCTGTCGCGATGGCGTAGGGCAGATACCAGAACGGGATCATGCCCGGAAAGTTGAAGGGCACGATCGCCGCAACGACTCCCAGGGGCTGGCGAATCATCATCTCATCAATGCCGCGCGCGACATCTTCCAGGTTATATCCCTGCATCATCATGGGAATGCCGCACGCCACTTCCACGTTTTCGATCGCGCGGCGCATCTCGGCTTTCGCCTCGCCAAGCGTCTTCCCGTTTTCCAAAGTGATGACGCGCGCGATATCGTCGAGATGCTCTTCCAGGAGCATCTTGAGCTTGAACAGCGGCTGAATCCGGTCTTCCGGCGGAGTCCGGCGCCATTCGGGATAGGCGGCCGCGGCGGCCTCGACGGCGGCATGGACATCACTCGCGCTGGCCAGCGGCACGCTGGCCAAGATCTCTCCGGTGGCCGGATTCACCACATCCCGCCACTCCGTACTCTGGGATTGCGCCCATTCTCCATTGACATAATTCGTAACTTTGTTGCCAGGGGGTGCTGCTACGCTCATGATGGTGATGCCTTTCGCTATCGCGAAGAATTTGCTGCAAGGGGAGCCGTGGGGCGATACGGAAGAACTCCCTGGAACAACACTCAATGATACTCGCTACCGCGATGCCGCGAGTGCGCTCCAGTGCGGCAAGCAACTCTAAACCAGCTGTGCCATCGCCCCTTTCGAGTCGCAGACGCCGGCAATCGCGGCTTCGAGCACGTCCAGAGCCTCGTCCATCTGTTCCTTAGTGATCACGAGCGGTACGAGAACGCGGATCACGTTGGAATACGACCCGGCAGTGATCGTAATCAGGCCGTGCTCATAGCAGTACTGCGAAATCCTTTTGGTCTCTTCCGAAGCGGGGGTCTTGCTCTCCTGCGACTGTACCAGTTCAATCGCCTGCATTCCGCCCAATCCACGCACATCGCCAATCATGGGCCAGCGACGCTGCCATTCGCGAGCGCGGCGCTGGAAGTGCTCCCCCACCTCATTAGCCCGCGCCAGCAAATTCTCCCGCTCGAACAGATCAAGCACCGCCAGTGCCGCCGCGCAGGACAGCGGATTTCCGGCGAAAGTGCCGCCCAGACCGCCCACGCCAGGAGCATCCATAATTTCCGCCCGGCCGGTCACCGCCGCCAGGGGCAAACCGCCCCCCAGGGACTTCGCGCTTACCAGCAAGTCCGGCTCGATCCCATATCGTTCCGAGGCAAATAACGTCCCAGTACGCCCAAAACCCGATTGAACTTCATCGGCGATGAACAGGATGTTGTATTTGTGGCACAACTCGATCAGGACTTTGAAATAATCCGGGGGGGGCGCGATGAAGCCTCCCTCGCCCAGTACCGGCTCCGCAATGACTGCGGCAACTTCTTCGTTGGCCACGACCCGCTTGAAGGTGTCTTCCAGATGCCGGGCACAGTACAAGTCACACGCCGGATACTTCAATGAGTACGAACAGCGATAGCAATACGCGTAGGGAACCCGGTACACCTCGCTGGGGAAAGGAGCAAATCCCGCCTTGTACGGATGCGTCTTGCTGGTCAGAGCCAGCGTCATCATGGTGCGGCCGTGAAAAGCATCCTCAAAGGCGATCACGGCGGGACGCTTGGTATACGCCCGCGCGATCTTCACCGCATTCTCCACCGCCTCCGCGCCGCTGTTCACGAACATGGTTTTTTTCGCGAAGCGGCCCGGCGTGACTTCGTTCATGCGCTCGGCCAGCCGGACATAACCTTCATACGGGGTAACCTGGACGCAAGTGTGCAGGAAACGGCCGAGCTGATCTTTCACCGCGCCCACAACTTCATCGCGGCGGTGTCCTACGTTGAGACACCCGATACCACCTGCGAAATCAAGGTAGCGGTTGCCGTCGACATCTTCGAGCCAGGCGTCTTCCGCCTTAGCCACATAAATCGGCGTGCCGTGAGACAGGCCCCGCGGAACGGCCTTAACGCGGCGCTCGGAGAGGGCAATCGATTTTGGCCCGGGTATGGGTGTGCGGAGTTGGATAGTCGACATCAGTGTTTCCAGTCTGCAGTTTTAAGAAGTTCCTCGCGCGGCTTTCAACGGCTCAAGCCGTGCCCATTTCTTGCTGTAATTTACATTCCCCGTCACCGCGCGCATAACGCGCGATTGGCTCAGTACCAGCCGATCGGGGCTTCGTTCAAATTGATGTGTACCTGCTTCGTTTCCAGATACTCCTCGATTCCCCAAGGGCCCAGTTCGCGCCCAAAGCCGGATTGTTTGAATCCGCCCCACGGAGCTTCGACATAGGTGGGCTGCATGTGGTTGACCCACACAATCCCGGCGCGAAGTGCTTTTACCGCGCGCATGGCCTTGAAGATGTCCCGCGTCCAGACCGCGGCAGCCAGTCCGTACGGGGAGTCGTTGGCGATCTTCAGCGCGTCCTTCTCATCCTCAAACGGAATCACC
Organism: Candidatus Sulfotelmatobacter sp.; assembly: GCA_035651855.1. GTDB lineage: Bacteria > Acidobacteriota > Terriglobia > Terriglobales > Acidobacteriaceae > Sulfotelmatobacter. The sequence goes on along the minus strand of DASREX010000009.1, from coordinate 45,945 downwards.
GCTGCCACCGGGCCAAAGATTTCCTCGCGGGCGATCCGGTGGCTGTTGTTCACGTCGTAAAAAATCGTGGGTTGAACGTAGTATCCCTTTGCGAACTTGTCCGGCCGCCCGCCACCCGACGCCAACTTCGCTTCCTTCTTTCCGATGTTGAGGTACTCGCTGACGCGATCGTATTGCTCCTTGCTGACCAGCGGGCCCATCTTCGTGTCGCGCTCGAGCGGCGGTCCCAGCTTGATCTTCTTCGCCTTCTCGGTCATGGCGTCGACGAACTTCTTGTAAATCGATTTCTGCACCAGGATACGGCTTCCGGCCGAGCAAACCTCACCCTGATTAATGAACACGCCGAACAGCGCGCCGTCGATGGCAGCCTCGAAATCTGCGTCGGCGAAGAAGATATTGGGTGACTTGCCGCCCAGCTCGAGCGTCACCCGCTTCACCGTATCGGCGGCTTGCTTCACGATGATCTTCCCTACAGCGGCACTGCCGGTGAACGCAACCTTGTTCACGTCCGGATGCTGAACGATGGGCGCTCCGCAGGTCTCCCCAAATCCGGTCACGATGTTGACCACCCCCGGCGGAAGGCCGCAATCGGCAAAATGCTTCGCGAATTCCAGAGCAGTCAATGGCGTCTGTTCCGCCGGCTTGAGGACACATGTGCATCCCGCGGCAATGGCCGGAGCCAGCTTCCAGGCAGCCATCAACATCGGGTAGTTCCAGGGGATAATCTGTCCCGCAACCCCGACGGGCTCCTTCAGCGAAAGCGACATGGCATTGTCGGGAACCGGGTTGACGTGCCCGGTGATCTTGGTTGCCAGCCCTCCGTAGTACTCGAAACAAGTCGCCACGTCGGTGAGATCGTATTCCGCTTCCACGATCGGTTTGCCGGTATTGCGGCATTCCAGTTCCGCCAGGGCAGGCAGATTCTGGCGCACTTTCTCGGCCATGCGGAACAGCACGCGCCCCCGCTCTTGCGCGGTAGTAGACGCCCACGGCCCTTCTTCGAATGCAACTTTTGCAGCGGCCACGGCGCGATTCACATCGTCCGCATTCGCATCCGGCACTTGCGCGATCACTTCTTCGGTCGAAGGATCATAGACAGGAAACGTCTTGGCGGACTTGCTCGTAACCCATTCCCCGTTGATGAACATCTGATAAGTCTTCACGTCAGCTTTGATTCCACCAGGCATAAAACCTCCGCGAATCTCAACGCGCCGAGCTGCCGCCGGCAGACACGGGCTCGTTTTCTCTGAGAACCTTCATGGCTTGTGGCGCTTTGCGACGCCCATAAACAAAAAAGAAGAATGCGGCCAGGCCAACGCTGAACAACGTCATCCCGACCATCCAGAGCTCGTACCGGAAGAGCGAGGTGATCTGCTGCGCCGGGAAAAATACCAGGGCGATCCCCAGGATCGTCGTCAACAGCCCGCTCAGTCCGGCGAGGAACAAGGTCGCCCGGCCGTACTGGCCTTTGGGCGCCGATTCCGTTACCGCGAACTTGAGCAGCGCTCCGAACATGTAGACGAAGGGCACAAGCTGCAGCACAACGGCCAGCGAAAGCAGTTTCTGAAATGTCTCCTGCACTCCGGAACCGACAAAGTTCAGGATCACCAGAACCGCCGAGACACTTCCCTGCAGGATCAGTGCGGCGTGCGGGGTCGCATATCGAGGGTGCACCTTTCCGAGCCACGATGGCATGTAAGAGTCGAGGCCCGCGACAAACGGTATCCGCGCAGAGCCGCCCATCCACGCCGAACCGATACCGGCTATGGACATGCTGAGCATGAGTGCAAACGGGATCGAGATCCATCCGATGCCCAGGCGGCCAGACATGTGAGTCACAGCCTGCACGATTCCCTGCAGCACATTGACATTCTTTCCGACTGCTATCAGCAGGGTCAGTGTTGCTCCGATGTACAGCGCTCCTGAGAGAACGCCGCCCAATGCCACCGCACCGGGCAGAGTGCGGCGTGGGTCTTTGATCTCGTCGCCCATCACGGAGGCGAGTTCCAGTCCCACCAGCCCGAAGCAGATCACGCCGAAAGAATTCAGTACGAACTTGGGATTGGCCGGGATCTTGAAATCGGCGGCCGAAATTGTGCTCCCGTACCGCGACCAGAGCACAACACCCAGACCGATCAGCACTGCGGCAGCCACGAACGTGCCGACTGCGCCGATATTATTGATCCACTTTCCTACGCCCAGCCCCAGGATGTTGAAGAACGTCAATACCGCCAGCAGGGCGAGGGAGACGACGGAAGCGAAGATCTTGTTATCCGCCAGGCCCTGGTGCCCGGGCCCCAGCACGTACACTGACACGCCGACGAAATACAGCATGACCGTCGGCACGTAAAGCATGTTGTTGGTCCAATAGCACCACCCGGAAAGGAATCCGTGGAAGTCGCCGAACACTTCCTTGGCCCAGAGGTAAACGCCGCCTTCGCCCGGATAGCGATGCGCCAGCTCGATGACGGCAATCCCTTGCGGCCAGAAGAATAGGAGAAGAGAAACGATCCAGAGCCAGACGGTCACTCCGCCGTTGGCCGCGATCGAAGGAACAACGTTCAGGTTGAATACGGCAACGACGAAGAGGAGCACTAAGTCACGCCGCCCGAGGGCGCGAATGAGATGAGACTGTTCGGATTGTGTCGTGGTGGACAAGATCAGCGAATCTTGAGCCGCCAGCTTTCAGTTGAGAGCTGAAAGCTGGCGGCTGGGAGTTGTTTTCAATGCGCTACTTCCGCCGGTACACGCTCGCTGCGTTCCTGCTGCGCTTTCGCCAGCGAGGCGGCTATGTCGTTGAAGGCCGCCAGGTGCTTGTCGATATCCGCCTCGGTGTGCTGAACCGAGATGGTCCACTGCTCGTCCCACCAGTACGGCTGCGCCATGACGCCGCGGTTGACCATGCCGAACCAGTAGTGACGCCATAGATCGACGTCGATCACAGTCCAGTCACGGTAATTGCGAATTTCTTTCGAGTAGAGCATCAAAGCTCCATTCGCGCCGGCCTGGGCGATGTACGCCTGCAACCCGACTTTGGCGATCGTCTGCCGGTAGCCATCCGCAAGCTTCTTGCTCAGCTTGTCGACGTGGGCATAGTTCTGGCGGGTGAGGACCTCGCGGAACGTGGCCAGACCCGCCGCCATCGAAACCGGATTGGTGTTGTAAGTTCCGCCGTGGAAGACCTTATGTTGCGAGATCAGGTCCATGACGGACTTGTGTGTCCCAAAGGCGGCGAGCGGCAAGCCCCCGCCAATCGACTTCGCCAGGCAAATCATGTCAGGTGTAACACCGAAGTACTCGCTGGCGCCGCCCCATCCCAGTTTGCACCCGGTTTTCACTTCATCGAAGATCAGCAATGCCCCATTCTTGGTTGCGATTTCGCGCAGGCCTTTCAGGAAGCCGGGTTGCGGCATGCACAGTCCGACATTCATCAGGATGGGTTCGAGGATGATGGCGGCAATTTCGCCGGGATTCTCCTTGAACCGCCGCTCGACGCTTGCGAGGTCATTGAAGGTCGCGATCGTGACGTTGGCGACTGCGGACTTCGGCACCCCCAGGCCGCCGGGCACTGAGGTCGGAGCGTTGATGTCGCCATAATCCGGGGCATGCGGCTTCACGCTGACCAAAGCGCTGTCGTGCAGGCCGTGATAGGCGCCTTCGAACTTCACGATCTTATCCCGCCCGGTCGCGGCGCGCGCCAGGCGAATGGCATGCATGGTCGCTTCCGTGCCGCTGTTGCCGAACCGGCACATCTCGACTGGAAAGCGACTGCAAATCTCTTCCGCCAGTTCCCATTCCATGTCATGCGGCATGCCGAACATGGTTCCGGTGGAGAGCCGCTTCTCGACAGCCTTCATGACGGCGGGATGGCAGTGTCCCGCCATCAGCGCGCCGAAGGTCAGGTTGTGATCGATGTACTCATTGCCATCCAGATCCCGGAACTTGCTGCCGCTCGCCTCCTTGACAAAAATCGGCCAGGGATCGTAAGCGCGATAATTGCTGGCGACACCCAAAGGGATGCGCTTGAGATTCTTCTTGTGGGCTTCCGCGGACTTGGGCGTTCGCCGCTCGAACGTGGTGAGTTCCTTCTGCAGGTCGGGGTACATCGAGGTCTCCGGGATAAACTCAGGCCGGCGCTTTCCGGGCGAGGCCATTAGATTGCCCGGGCGGCCGAAACCGCCCGGGATTGGATCATTAGATCAGAAGAAAAACTTCAAGGCGAATTGCATCAGCCGCGGGTCGCGCGCCTGCGTGACCTGGCCGAATTGCGAGCCGTCGGAGAAGTTACCATCCGGGTTGAAGAATTGCGTGTGGTTAAAGAGGTTGAAGAACTCACCTCGGAAATCGACACGCTTTGTCTCCGATATCGCGAAGGTCTTTAAGATCGCGAAATCCGTATTGCTGACGTGTGGTCCGCAACAGATCGTGCGAGGAGAGTTTCCTATCCGACCAAAAGTGTTGTCCTCGCTGAACGAAGCTGGATCAAAGAAGTAATTGCCATTCTTCTGCGGCTTCATCGTACGAAATGGAGCCACTAGGTCCGGCTCGCCGGGCAGTTCGAAGTCGAAGCTGTACATCAACTCCTGATCGTCCAAGGTCGTGATTCGAATCGGGAAGCCGGTCTGGAACGTGGTGATTCCCGAGAGGGCCCATCCGTTCAGAATCTGTCTTTTCGCTTCACTGTATTTGGGAACCGGAAGCTCCCAGTAATAGCTGAACACGATCCGGTGCCGCGCGTCGAATGATGATAATGACCGGCTGCGACGAGGATCGATGGGATCCAAAATGCCCTCGAAGCTGGAGGCCTGATCAAACGATTTGCTGAATGTATACGCAGCCGTAAACTGCAAACCATGAGCAAATCGCTTATCAAGAGATGCTTGCAGGGAGTTGTAGGAGGAGTTGGCAATAGTGTCCTGCGCAAAGACGCTGCTGAAAACCGGAATGCCATCGGGAGGACATCCGTTGCCGGTGAAGGGATCGCAGCTTGGTGACGAATATTTTCGCAGGCCGACCAGCGTAATAGGAGTTGGATTGGGGCCCGTGACTACGGATTGAGAGCCATAAGGCATGGTTAGACTCATCCCCGCAGGAATGTCACCGGGATTCAGGTAAAAGGGACTGTCGGCGTAGTAAGGTCCGCAATCAATATCTGCATTCACGGTGGCCACTGAGATGTTGTGAAGATCGATACAAGTCTGCGGGTTCCCGTAATTGAGGTCGTGCGTCGCCAGAAGACGATGGCCTTGGGAACCCACGTATCCCACCATGACACTCAGGTCGTGCCTTAATTGATGCTGAAGCGTCAAATTGTACTGATCTGAGTACTGTGAGCGCATCTTCGGCTGAAACTGCCCAAACAGGAGAATGGGACGGAAGGTGGACCAATCAACAGGCTGCCCTCGCGGTGGGTTCAGAATGCCATTGAACGGATTGGGGTATACAGTCTGCCCATCCTGACCTAAGAAGGGCGTGTTGAACAAAGTACCTACCGGGAAAGTGCTCCCTCCGAAAGGCGGCTCAGCACTGAACTGCTCGAGCACAAGTTGCTCGATGGGGTTGTAAAACATCCCCCAACCTGCACGGATGCTGGTCTTCCCCGAGGTTCCTGGACTCCACGCAATTCCGATGCGCGGAGCAAAAGCCTTGTAATAGGTTTGGGTAAGGCCAGGTTGCACTCCCGCATCTCCGGGCACAACCAATCCCGTGGGCACGGTTCCAGTGTTGTTGCAATCAGGACTCGCAATTCCGTAACCCTGGAAAGTCGCGACGCTGTCCGCGTTCAGTTGGCAAGGATAAACGGTTGACACTTGCCCGGGTCGGAAAGTCTGAACGTGCTTGCTGATGTCCGTAATCGGCGTGGTCAGCTCCCAACGTAGACCATAATTCAAAGTCAGATTTGGCCTAATCTTCCAACTGTCTTGCGCGTACAGGTAGAGACCGGTGCTTCGAACATTTTCAACCTGAGCGGAGCCCTGCCCGTAAGAGCCTGGGAAGCCAAGGAGGTAGTCGGGAAAGACCGTATCAGTGCCAAGCGTATTGGCAGACGTACCGTCAACGAAGTATTCGCCGCTAACGTCGAAATATAGAGTCTGGTCGAAACGCTGGCGTCGAACATCGCCGCCGAACTTGAGGGAATGGTTTCCCACAACCTTGCTGATGCTGTCGGACCACTGGAATGAATTGCCGACTTGCGGCAGTTCGCCCTCTCCATTGTTGCCGATGGTGAATCCGCCGCTCAACTGAATGAAAGGCAGACCCTCGCGATTTGGTCCCAATCCAGGGTGGATTCCGGTCGCGTTGCTTGGCGTTCCGTCACTGAAGCAGGGAACAGGGCCCAGCGCGGAAGTGAGCCACGACGGCGCGGGTGGACACGAGTCCTGCACCAGGGAGGTGCGTTGCGGATGCTGGAACGTGCGCTGGGCTTCGCGGTTGTAGTTGAACCGGAATTCATTGACCGTGCTGTTGTTGATCGTCCAGGTGTGGCTGATATTCCACTGCTGGAAACGCTCGGCCGTGATCGATGCAAAGCCGGGTACGTTCGCGCCGGCCGCTTGAAACTGCGCGAAGGGCGAAATCAGGCGATGGTCGTCGAAATAGTAGTAGAAACTGAGGCTCTGGCTGTTGCTGATTCTGTGGTCCAGTTTCACAGTGAACTGATCGCCACGTTCTGGTTGGACCGGAACCGTTACCACGGTGTTGCCGATGGTGGGGGTCGGAACGAACTGCAGCAGGTCTACGGCCGTAGCGTCCATGCAGGCAAGCGGAATTATGTTCCCTGGGAAAAGGGCCGAATAAGGTGTGTCGTCTGGTATCTGGCCTCCGACGAGTACCGAACTTGGGACCGCCGCGGTGCATCCGGGGCGCTGATTCAACGCGTAAGCGTTGGTCAAGGTTCCGGTGAATGGAGATTCCGAAGAGAAATCCGAAAAAGGTTGGTTCGCGCCAGGACGTTCTTGTGCCAGGGGCACGGTTACTGCCGGCGACAGAATCCCCTGACGAATACGCCGCCCCTCGTAAGAGGCGAAAAAGAACGTATGGTCCTTTACGATCGGCCCGCCGAAAGTCCCTCCGAACTGGTTCTGATTGAATTGTGGCTTGGGGCATCCATCCGCCGAGAAACAGTAGGCGTTGGCGTTCAGCACCTTATTGCGGAAGAACTCGTACATGTTGCCGTGGAACTGGTTGGTCCCAGATTTTGTCACTACGTTGACCACGGAGCCCGAGTTGCGGCCGTATTCGGCATCAAAGGTGTTGGTTAGAACGCGAAACTCCGCGATGCTGTCGGGCGAAGGCTGTACCGTGGGCAGGTTCACAAACTGATCGTTGGCGTCTCCGCCGTTCACGCTGAAGTTGTTCGAGCGTCCGCGGCCGCCGTTGACCGAAACCGCGCCGGCATTGCTGCTGCCATAAACGATCGAATTGCTGGAGCCAACGGTTGACATAACTCCGGGCTGCAATTGCAGGAACTGATATGTGTCGCGCGAATTCAGCGGAAGCTCGCTCACGGCGCGGTCCCCCACCACGGCGCCCAGTTGCGTGCTCGTCGTTTCAACCAGCGGGGCTTCCGAAGTCACGTCCACGACTTCCTGCGTGGCGCCCACCTGCATCGTCATGTTGAGCGTGATTACCTGGTTGATATCCAGACTCACATTGCGACGGACATTCTTCTTGAAGCCCGCAACGTCGAACTCCAGACGGTAGGTGCCGACCGGAACTTCCACGAAGTCGTAATCGCCGTTCTCATTCGTCTTCGCGTCGCGGCTGACGCTGGTGCCTTCATTGATCAGCGTCACTTTCACGTTGGACAGAACCGCCCCCGCGGGATCTGCGACGCGTCCCACGATTCGCCCGGTCGTGCCCTGGGCTGACACAAAGGTTGGGATCGACAGGCAAACGGCAACCGCAGCTAGACAAGTTACGAACCAGCAGGCTCGACGTGACCGCATGGGACCTCCGAGGATCCGGGAGAGTTTTGGGATTGATTGAAAAGCTGCTTCTTGTTTCCAGCGACAACCTTGCTATAATCCCGCAAGGTTAGAGAAACAGCCGGGGAACTGTCAAGCGGAAAAAATGCCGGCATTGCGCCCGGTTCTAGCCGCGCAGCCTTTTCGCCGGCAAAGTCGCAAATCCATATGGCCGAACCTTACTTGAAAATCGGAGATGTGGCGAGGCAAGTCGGGGTTTCGCCCTCCGTGATTCGCTCCTGGGAAAGCCTTGGCCTGGCGCGCCCGCGGCGAACCGAAAGCAAGTACCGCCTCTACACCGCCGAGGACGTGAAATTGCTGAAGCGCGCGCGCTTCTTGCGCAAAGTGCGCGGACTCAACGCCGCCGCCATCGTCCAATTGCTTAAGCGCGAGGGAAAAGTTCGTTCCGCCGGAGTGGGCAGCACAAGTGCGATTGGCGCCCATTTGCGGCAACTGCGGGCTCGCCGCAAGCTTTCCCTGGCTGAAGTAGCGGAGGCGGTCGGGATCTCCGTAGGTTTTCTCAGCGCCATGGAGCGCTCGCAGATGAGCGGGTCGGTTGGAACGCTGCGCAAACTGGCCCGCTTCTATAAAACCAACATTCTCGACTTCTACGGCGCCCACGGGGCAAGCAGCCGGCAAGTCCGTTCTGCGGAGCGCAAGGTGCTGGAAGCCGGCACCGGCGTGCGCATGGAATTACTGGCGTGGGGAAATACCGTCATGGAACCGCACCTGTTTCGCATTGCTCCCGACGCGGGCAGCGGCGATCCGTACACCCACGAAGGCGAAGAGTTCATCTACGTTTTAAGCGGGGATCTGGAGATCACTCTCGACGGGGAAGAGTATCATCTGAGACCCGGCGACAGCTTTTATTTCGAAAGTGCTACTCCACACAGGTGGAAGAACCCCGGTCGCAAAGAGACCACGGTTCTGTGGGTAAACACTCCGCCGACCTTCTGAGGCGTTACAGGATTAAAGGGAGGAATCAATGAATTGGCAACGCGCAGCCCGGTTGTTGCCCATGCTGCTGCTTTTGTTCGCCGGTTCCTGTTCGAAAAAGGCAGCCACGCTTAATCTGCTGGTGTGGGAAGGCTACGCCGATGCTTCCTTCGTGAAGGCTTTTGAAGATGAGAATCACTGCAAGATTTCCGCCTCGTACATGGGATCCAGCGACGAACTCATGGCCAAGCTGCGCGGAGGCAGTGCCGGCAATTACGATGTGATTTCCCCCTCCAGCGACGTGGCCACATCCATCGCCACGTCGCAGTTAGCGGCCCCGCTTGATCTGGCAAAACTGCCCAGCTATAACCAGCTCTCTCCGCAGCTTACTTCCCTGCCTCTGGTCCGGGCGAATGGGCAAGTTTATGGCGTGCCCTTCATGTGGGGACCGGACCCGATCATCTACGACACAACTGTTTTTTCGCAGCCGCCGGATTCGTGGAAATTGATGTGGGATTCCAAATACAAAGGCAAGGTTTCGGTCTGGGACGATCTCTCGACGGTGTACATGGCTGCCCAGGTCCTGGGTTACGACAAGCCGGATCCCTCCCATCTCTACAACCTGAGCGATCAGGAGTTAGAAGCAGTAAAGAAAAAGCTGCTTGAGTTGAAACCAAATGTCCGCAAGATGTGGTCCACAGGGGGCGAGTTGACGAACTTGTTTGAAAATCACGAAATCGTCATTGCCATGGGATGGCCGCTAAATACGGCCGACTTGAAGAAGGCGGGATTTCCGGCAGGTGAGACTATCCCAAAAGAAAACACCACCGGATGGATCGATCACCTGATGATCACGGCAGGCAGCGAAAACAAGGAACTGGCGCACAAATTCCTCGAATACATGATCCAGGCCAAGACGCAGAAGCTGGTCACGGACAAGACCCATTATGTTCCGGCGAACCCGCAGGCGGCGCAGTTCATGAGCCCGGATGAGATCAAGAGTCTTCATCTCGACGACGTTGCCAATTACCAGAAGAGAATCTACTTCTGGCAGAATGTCCCCCGGCGGGCCAAGTACACCGAGATCTGGAACGACGTGAAGGCCGCCCAGTGAGAAGGTTGAACGCGCGAATTCTGTTCGCTCGTTATCAGAACTGACCAGTCGATGGCCACCCTCAAGGATTCCCTGACCGCGGAGACTGCGAATACGCAGCCCGCTGCCGGTTCGCCTTTGCTCTCCATTCGAAATGTAGCCAAGAGCTTCGGGCGAAACGTCGTTCTGCGAAATATCTCTCTGGACATTGCCCAGGGAGAGTTCCTCACCATCCTTGGCGAGAGCGGCTCAGGCAAGACCACCCTGCTGCGCATTATCGCCGGCTTCGAAAATGCGACTTCGGGTGAGGTTTGGATGGGCTCGGAGAAGCTCGATCAGCAACCGCCCTACCGCCGGCGCGTCAATACTGTCTTTCAGCACTACGCTCTCTTCCCTCACCTGAGCGTGGAACAAAACGTGGCTTACGGACTGCGCGTCGCGGGGCGGCCCGAGAAGGAGACCGCACAGCGGGTTGCCGAAGCTCTGGACAAAGTGAAAATGACCGCGCACGCGAAAGCCAAGCCCTCCAAAATCAGCGGCGGCCAGCAACAGCGCGTCGCCCTGGCTCGCGCGCTGGTGAACCGCCCCAGATTGCTCTTGCTGGACGAACCGCTTTCCGCGCTGGACGCCAACCTGCGCCGTCAAATGCAGGTGGAATTGAAATCACTGCAGCGCGAGGTCGGCATCGCATTCGTGTTCGTTACCCACGACCAGGAAGAAGCCATGGTGATGTCGGATCGCATTGCGCTGCTGCGCTCCGGGGAACTGGAGCAGGTAGCGACTCCTCGGGAAATCTACTCGCGTCCAGCTACCGCCTATGTCGCCCAATTCATCGGGCACACAAATCTGCTTAAGGCCGACGTGCAGGCGGGCCGCGTGCGCTGCGGAACTCTGTCCTGGCCGACCACGCTTCCCGACGGCTCCGTGCAGTTCTCCCTCCGCCCCGAGCACATTCGCCTGGCAGGCGGACCTTCCGCGCCCGGCTCGGTTCGGATCCGCGCACAGGTCCTGCACCAGGCTTTTCACGGGGCTACGGACCTGGTTCGCGCCCGAACTCCCGACGGAATCGTTTTGGTTGTGCGCACCCCCGGCGGCGTCACAGTTCAAGACGAACTGGATCTTGAATTCTCTCCCGCGGATGCGATTCCGGTTCGCGCATCTTCCGAAAGGAACTGATGTTCTCCCGCGCATACAAGATAATCGTGACCGTGCCGCCGGTGCTGTGGGTCGCTGTCTTTTTGCTGCTCCCTTATCTGCTGATGTTCTGCTACAGCTTCTGGTCGGTCTCGCCCGCGCAGACTATCGTTCATTCCTGGAATATCGGGAACTACAAAGAGTTGCTGCTGAAATCGGTTTACTGGGAAACGCTGCTGCGCTCCATGTTTATCGCGGCACGAGTTACGCTCTTCTCCCTGCTTCTGGGATATCCGCTCGCGTACTTCCTCTCATTTCATGCCGGCCCGCGCAAAGATCTGCTGTACCAGTTGGTGATCATTCCACTCTGGGTCAGCTACCTGGTGCGGGCATACGCGTGGAAAACGATCCTTGGCTCGGACGGAGTGCTGAATACCCTTCTGCAGTATGCGCATCTCACGAACCATCCTCTGGATTTTTTGCTTTACAGTCCCTTTGCCGTGGTGTTGACCCTCACGCATATCTACACGCCATTTGCCTTTTTGCCGATTTACGCCGCCCTCGAGCATATCCCGCGCAATCTGGTGGAGGCGTCCCATGATCTGGGAGCAAATCCCGCCCGGACTTTCTGGAGGGTGATATTTCCCCTTTCCATACCGGGAGTTGTGGCCGGCGCGACCTTTGCCTTCGTCTTGAGCCTGGGTGACTTTCTGGCTCCCTTACTCCTCGGTGGGCCGAGCGGAATCATGATTTCGAATATCGTCGTAAGCCTGTTCGGCGCAGCTTACAACTGGCCCCTGGGAGCGGCAATTTCACTGGGAATGCTCCTGATCGTAGTCAGCCTGCTCTTTCTTTCCGAAAGATTGGAAAAGAAGTGGAGCTTCTCGTGAGCACCGGAGCCGGCCAGGGCTCTCGCCCGCGTTGGCTGCTGCTGCACGCCGCCGCGGTGTTTGCGTTCCTGTACCTCCCGATTGCCGTGCTCATTCTTTACTCCTTCAACCGGCAGGGTGTGGGAGGATTTCCCCCGCGGCATCTGACTTTGGATTGGTACCGGCTGCTGTTCGCCGACGCAGCTATCTGGGACTCCGTGTTCAACAGCTTGCAGGTCGCCTTTGCGGCAATGGCAATATCGCTGGCTCTTGGAATTCCCGCCGGGCTCGCATTAGACCGCGCGCAGTTTCCCGGCAAATCCCTGTTTCGCAGGCTGGTGCTGCTGCCATTGATTCTGCCCGGCATCATTACCGGCCTCTCACTCCTAATGATGTTTAACCTGTCTGGGACGAGGCTAGGCCTTCTCACGATTGTTCTGGGACACGGAACCGCCCTGATCTCCGTGGCCACGACAGAGGTCTTCGCCGGATTGCAGAAGCTCGACCGCGCGCAGGAAGAGGCGTCGCTCGACTTGGGGGCCAGCTACTGGCAGACCTTCTGGCGCATTACGCTGCCGAATCTGAAGCTGCCCATCATCGGCGCGGCGCTGCTCATCTTCACGCTCTCCATGGATGAGATCGCGGTCAGTTTCTTCCTGATCGGCCGCGACAACACTCTGCCGCTGGAAATCTGGGGGCGCCTGCGGCGCGGCATCACGCCTGAGATCAATGCCATTTCCTCCATCATCTTCTTTTTCTCTCTGATCGCCATCGTCCTCTGGTACCGGCTGCGCATTCGAGCCCAAGGCTCAGCCGAGTTGGGAACGGAATTGCTCGACATCTCAGAAGCAGACGCGTAAGGGCGAACGGCAAGATTGCAGAAGCAATATATTTCTAAGATAGCTCGGCCCAAAACGGAACCGTATCGCACGAAATAAATTGCCTGACTGCTGAGAACGCGCCGTAACTTCTGTAGCATTCTCTGTGCAGAGCCGTGACGCCACCCTGGCCGTTGTTGCATCCTCAAACCTCTCCCCCTGGCGTGCAAATCTCTATTTGGTTTGCCTTCTCGCAGCGATCGCCGTATTCCACCTGGCCACCTTGCGGGATGGTCATCTCTGGGGCGACGACTTCGCCATGTACATCCACCACGCGCAGAACCTCGTCGAAGGCCGCCCTTATGCCGATACCGGTTACGTTTTCAATCCCGCCGTTCCGGTTTACGGTCCGAGAGCCTACCCACCCGTTTTCCCACTTCTGCTGGTGCCGTTGTGCGGGTTGTTCGGCCTCAATCTGATGCCGATGAAGGTAGAGCAAGTGTTTTTCATCCTGATGACGCTGACCCTTGTATTCATGTTGTGGCGCCGGGATTTGGGAACAGGATACTCGCTGGCGCTGGTCGCAATTCTCGGCTTCAGCCCTGCCTTGTGCTCGGCCAAAGACAGCATTCTTTCCGACTTGCCTTTTCTATTTTTCTTTTATGCCGCCGTACTCCTGCTGAAGTGGACTCCTCAAGCGCAGCCGCAACTCTGGATCCGGAGCGCGCTCCTGGGCCTGACGCTTTACCTGGCGATAGGTACGCGAACGGTTGGGATCACCCTGATTCCAGGACTCCTGTTCCATGAATGGTTACGGTACAAACGCATCAACCGCTGGACCGGGCTTCCCCTTTTGCTGTGTGCCATGGCCCTCGTCGCCCAGAGTTGGTTTCTGGGAGCGCTGCCGGGCGGCTACCTGGAGCAACTTCATTCCACGACGGCCGGCACCGTGGCGTTCAATGCTCTCCGGTATTCGCGTACCCTGGCGGGCTTTTGGGCCGGTTCGGTCTCGAACGCATTTTCCTTCAGCGTGCTTGCCGTCATTGCGCCGCTGACGGTTGTGGGACTGCTTTCCGCCCGCCGCGACTTACTGCTCCTTGAGTGTTTACTGGCGCCGTATCTCATGCTGATGATCTTCTGGCCCTTCGGCGCCGGCATGCGGTATGCCCTGCCCGTCGTACCCTGGATGGCGTTCCTCGCGCTCAGCGGACTTCGCAGACTCAGCACCCGTTATGGCCCGCGCGCCTGGACACTGGCGCCGTGCGGTCTCCTGCTGCTGCTGGCTCTTTCGTTTGGCCAGGCGTACCGCGGGGCGGACTTCGGCACAATTCGCGAGAGCACCGGCCTTCCCGAATTCAATCAACTTTGCGAAACGGTGCGCAAAACGACGCTGCCCTCGGACGTCTTCATCTATTACCGCGCCCGTGCCCTTTCGCTCTACACCCAGCGGCCCGCCTCCAGCTACAACTATCGCGGGACGCCATCGGAACTGTGGGAGTACGCGCAGAAAATTCGCGCCAGCTACATCATCACGACGAACGCCTTCAATGATGAGGGTTTCCTGGCGCGGTTCGTGGAGGCGCATTCCACCAATCTGGAGCTTGCTTACCAGAACGCGCATTTTCGCCTGTATCGCATCCGTTTCACGTCGGGCCCCGCCTCCGCTTCCCGCCCAGATTCCGCAGCAATTCCTCCCGGCATAGTAAAGTGGTAGTGAGAGCAAATTCAGAGAGGATTGCGATTGAGTTCAGGAATTCGCAACATCGCCATAATCGCGCACGTCGACCACGGCAAGACCACGCTGGTTGATGCCATGCTGCAGCAGAGCGGCACTTTTCGTTCCAACGAGCACCATGTCGACCGGGTTATGGACTCGAACGAACTGGAGCGCGAGCGCGGCATCACCATCCTGGCCAAGAACACGGCCATTTTCTACCAGCACGTCAAAATCAACATTGTGGATACGCCGGGGCACAGCGACTTCGGCGGCGAGGTCGAGCGCGCCCTGAAAATGGTGGACGGCGTCATGCTGCTCGTGGACGCCAGCGAGGGTCCCCTGCCGCAGACGCGCTATGTGCTCAGCAAAGCGCTCGAAGCCAAATTGCCTCCCATCGTCGTCATCAACAAGATCGACCGGTCCGACGCGCGCCCTCAGGAAGTGTTGAACGAGATTTACGATCTCTTCATTGATCTGGATGCCAAGGAAGATCAAATTGATTTTCCCGTGTTGTACACCAACGCGAAAACCGGCACCGCCACCACCGAGATCTCAGGCGGTGGCGAAGACCTTCGCCCGCTCTTCGACGCCATCCTGCAAACCATTCCACCGCCCAAAGGCGATCTCGAGGGCCCCCTGCAGATTCTGGTGGCCAATCTCGACTACAGCGACTACCTCGGGCGCCTGGCGATTGCCCGGGTTTTTAACGGCAAGATGTTCACGGGCGAGGAAGTCGCCATCGCCAAACTAGACGGCACCTTTCAGAAGACAAAGATTACCAAGCTCTTCTCGTTCTCCGGGCTGAAACGGACTGACATTACGGAGACCGAGCTGGGAGATATCGTCGCCGTTGCCGGCGTCGAGGGCATTACCATCGGCGAAACCATCACGGAGGTGGAGAATCCCGCTCCGCTACCGCACATCGCCATCGACGAACCCACCATCGCCATGCTGTTCACCGTCAATACTTCTCCCTTCGCCGGAAAAGACGGTTCGTACCTGACCTCCCGCAATCTTCGGGAGCGGCTGGAGAAAGAGCTGTTGACTAACGTCTCCCTGCGAGTCGAGGACACCGGCTCCACCGATTCCTTTAAAGTTCTGGGGCGCGGAGAGCTGCAGCTGTCCATTCTGATCGAGATGATGCGCCGCGAGGGCTACGAATTGATGGTGGGCAAGCCGGAGATCGTCACCAAGCGCATCGATGGAAGGCTCATGGAGCCCGTCGAACATCTCACCGTGGATGTACCGGAGGAATTCGTCGGCGTAGTCATGGAACAGCTGGGATCGCGCAAGGGCGAAGTCACCAACATGCACAATCACGGCTACGGGCGCGTGCGTATCGAGTTTAGGGTTCCCAGCCGCGGCCTGATCGGGCTGCGCAGTCAACTGCTCACGGACACGCGCGGCACTATCGTCATGAACTCGCTCTTTGATGGATACACCGAGTGGCAGGGGGACATCCCGCACCGCCTGACTGGTGCCCTGATCGCTGACCGTGCCGGAGTCTCAACGGCGTACGCGCTCTGGGGCTTGCAGGAACGGGGAGAACTGTTCGTCGGGCCCGGCGTCGAACTCTACGAAGGCATGATCATCGGCGAAAACGCCAAGGACACAGATCTGGACGTTAATGCCGTCCGCGAGAAGAAACTGACCAACATGCGCGCTTCCACCGCGGATGAAGCGATCCGGCTTGTCCCGTTTAGACCCCTGAATCTGGAGCAAGCCATCGAATTCATCACGGATGACGAGTTCGTCGAAGTCACTCCCAAGTCACTTCGGCTGCGCAAAAAGGTGCTGCAGGCGAACAAGCGTAAGAAGAGTTCATTCGCAGCCGTCGAAGAGTCGTGAAACGCTCAACTACTGCCAGGAAAAAGTCCAAAACAAACGCGCCACTGCGCATGTTCCTGGTCCCCTGCAGCTGTGGTGTCACCTTTGCGGTAGCCGAAAACTACGATCACCAGGGCACGGCCTGGAGCCGCTATCTGCCATGTCCGGGTTGCGGCAAGCGCCATGATCCCAAGAACCGTCTTCTTCAAATGGGATTCCATCCGGAAGGGTACTGGAAGGTCGATGACTGCTGACAACGTCAGTCTAGGGGCGGACCCATTCGTCCGGCCAAGCGCAGCGAGTCGTGACGTCGTCATGACTTGCGGATAACGTTTTCACCGCCACCGCCCGCTAGCCAATCCGCGCCAGGAATGCGCAAATCTATTTGACTGGCGCCTCTCGGAAAACCTGCTATACTTTCGCCGCATTTGACTGTTGCCAGCTCCGGTATCGATTTTCAGGAAGGCCCTCCCGACCTGCCAGTCCGCCGAAGTGAGCTTGCATTCCGACAGCTCAATGCAGGGGCAGACGCGTGAAAAATATCTTTGTGGGCAACCTGAGCTTTAACACCAACGAGGATGAATTGCGGCAGCTGTTCGAGTCTTATGGACAAGTGGATCGCGTCAGCATCATGACAGATCGCGATACCGGGCGCTCGCGCGGATTCGGCTTCGTCGAGATGGCCAGTAACGAGGATGGCGAAAAAGCCATCACCGCCCTGAATGGCAGTCAGGTCGGCGGCCGCACTATCAACGTCAACGAGGCGCGCCCCAAGACGGAACGCACCGGAGGCGGTGGCGGGGGCGGTGGCCGCGATCGTGGCGGCAGAGGCGGTGGCGGCGGCCGCCGCGACCGCTGGTAACCGGATTTGGAACGTCTGCTCGCGGGGGTGGTAGCTCTCCGCTTTACATTGCCGCCTCTTCCCTGACCCATGTAAACTGAAGTCATCATGCGCCCGTAGCTCAGCTGGATAGAGCGGTTGCCTCCGGAGCAACAGGTCGGGAGTTCGAATCTCTCCGGGCGCACCAGCTGTCCCCCCAATCGGCAACAATAAAATCTGTGTTTTAAGCCGGGTGAGGCATGGCCGCTCAAGCCGGTGTGCACGTACCGGAACGAACAGGCTGTCGGGGAGCGAGATGTCGAGACTTCTGTGGTGTAGTCAGGCCCTCTGGGCGTCCATGCTGGCATTGGGACTTCCCTTTTCTTCCGTTGGGCAGACCGTGGATCCGGGTCCAAAATCGACGCCCAACCTGGCCCCGCAGCTTTATTTAAAGGTGCAACTTTCCCATGCTCCGAACTTCTCCAGGTTGAAAGCCGGGGACGTGGTGGAGGGCTCTCTGTCCAGGGATGTCTATTCCGCAGGCCAGAAGCTGTTTTCCGCTGGCAGTGCCATACGTTTGACGGTGGACGATCTCGAAAAGAAGCCCCGCCCTGCGGACGACCACTGGCCATGGATTGTGCAGGTGGTCGCGCCGCGCCGCATCACTTCCCCGACCGTCCATCATGCAACGATCCTGCAGGACCAAAGGGAAGTTCCGCTGGACGTTTCTCTGCTCTCGCTCAGTCGCATGCGTGAAGTGCGTGCGGATAAGCCAAGATATAAGATTGCGGAAGCAGCGAACCCTACCAGCACGCAGCCCAGACTCCAAAAAAACAAACCCGTGACGATCATGGTCTTGGAGGCGCAAAAGATTGGCGCTTCCATCGTTCCCTCCTACCATCCCGTCGACGATGCGGACACGAACGGTAATCCTCCTGTCCTGGAATCGATCCCAGCCGGCACTCGTTGCAGACTTCTCCTGCTCAACCCGGTGAGCGCGTCCAGGAGTCACCCGGGGGATGAATTTGCGGCCAGCCTCCTCGAGCCGCTAATTCTGAACGCGAAGATTGTCCTACCGGCCGGAACCGTGTTCACCGGAAAGGTTGCGAAAAAGACTCCGCCGCGACGACTGAGCCGTCCCGCATCCCTGCGCCTGGTATTTAGCGAAATCACTCTCCCGCAAGGCGTGCGGCTGCCCGTCACTGCCTCTCTCGCCGCGGCAGAACTGGATCCGAAATCGCACACCCGCATCGATTCTGAGGGAGAGTTCCACGGAGAGCATCCCGGCAAAGCGTGGATGGCCATCAATCTCGGAGTTTCAGCCGGAATCGCGAAGGGAGTCGATGACGGCGCGCAGTTGCTGCTGGAAGCGCTGATTTCGACAGCGACCGATGTCTCTACCGCCGGCGCAGCAAGAATTGCTTCCACCTGCGCAACCGGCCTCTACATGGCAACTCGCCATGGGCGAGACGTCATACTTCCGCGATTTACCGAAATTGAGGTATCGCTGGATCGACCCTTAACCTTGGCGCCGCCGCGGATGCAGGTCGCGATGGCGTCCACCTCGATTGAGAACACGACAGAGAAATAGAACTGCAACTGGAGAACCTTGGCGCCCGATCAAGCCCATTACGATGCAATCCTGGTTGTTTCCTTCGGCGGTCCCGAGTCGCGGGAGGAAGTAATTCCCTTCCTGGAAAATGTGTTGCGCGGCAAAAATATCCCGCGCGAGCGAATGCTCGCCGTTGCCGAGCACTACTACCACTTTGACGGGAAAAGCCCCATCAACCAGCAGACGCGCGAACTGATTGCGGCACTCAAGCGGGAACTGGAGCAGCGTGGGCCGAATCTGCCCGTTTATTGGGGGAATCGCAACTGGCATCCCATGCTCGCCGACACTCTTCGGCAGATGAAGCGCGAGGGAATTCGGCGCGCGCTAGCTTTTGTCACTTCCGCGTACAGCTCCTACTCCGGATGCAGGCAGTACCGGGAGGACATCGCCCGCGCGCAGCGCGAAATCGGCGACGGCGCTCCCATGGCGGACAAGATCCGCGTGTTCTTCAACCACCCTGGCTTTATCGAAGCTACAGAAGACAGGCTGCGCGACGCTCTACGGGAGATCCCCGCGGGATCAAGGCACAAAACACAGATCGTTTATGTCGCGCATAGTATTCCTCTCTCCATGGCAAGCACCTCGGATTACGTCCGCCAGCTGGACGAAGTGCGCACACTTGTGTCCTCGCGCCTGGAGATTTCTAACCATGCTTTGGTTTACCAAAGCCGTAGCGGAGCCCCCGGGCAGCCCTGGTTGGAGCCCGACATTCTGGATTATCTGCGCGAGGTGAAGCAACGGGATCTGGCAAGCGCGGTCGTACTCGCGCCCATCAGCTTTATATCCGATCACATGGAGGTGCTATACGACCTCGACATCGAGGCGCGGCAGCTGTGTGATTCCATAGATCTCCCCATGGCGCGCGCAAAAACCGTCGGGGTCCATCCCAAGTTCATCGCGATGATTCGGGAGCTCATCCTGGAACGAACCAACAATGCAGAGCGCCGTGCTCTGGGATCTCTAGGACCGCGACAGGACGTTTGCGCCGAAGATTGTTGCCCTGCTCCGCACCGTCCGGTGCGGCCGCATATTCCGGAATCTGCGAATCAGAAATAAGAGTTTCTCTAACGGGGCACGGCATGCGTGCTCGGATTCTCGTAATCCGTCGCTTTAGGCTTGCCCTCGACCCGGCGCATCGTTTCCAGAATGGTCTTCACCACCGCTTCGTTCCCGACTGCTGTGTTGAGCATCATGTGGTAGAGGGAGCGGGTGGGCCAGTCGGCATTGAAGTAATGCTTCACGTAGGCCATGCGCTCGCGATCCACCGAATCGACCAGTTCCTCGGCTTCCTGTTGAGAATGCCCGTCGGCAATAGTGCGGCGAATCTTCTCGGCTCGCGGAGCGTACAAGAAAACGTGGAATGCGTCCGGGTTCTCCCGCAGGAAATACGGCGCGCCCCGGCCCACCACCACCGCATTTCCTTCCTGGGCAATTGCGTTCAAGATGTCCTGCATCATCGTGACCATGCGGTCGGTGTCGAAGATCTGGCTGCCAAGCGGGGTGCTGCGCTCGTAACTGCCACGCCAGAAAACTTTGGCCAGGCGATGAAGGCGGCTGTCCATGCGCTCGTCGCAACGAATTACCGCCGAGGGATCGACCTGGGCGATGCGCGCGATCTCTTCTGTTAGCAGGTGGTCCCAAAGCTTCCAGCCCAACTGCCGGGCCAGCGTAGCGGCAATGGCGGCAGCACCGGACCCATACTCGCGCTCGATGGTGATGAGGCGAAACATGGCTTGTTAGTGTACCGCCATTCCCCCGCCGGGCTTGGTTTTTTTGATCAGAAACGCTGCCGGAATCATCAGCATGATCGCCACTCCCAGAAACCAGAAGCAGTCGATGTACGAGAGCATGGTCGCCTGGCGTTGTACGGTAGCTTGGAGGAGGGCATAGGCCTGCTGGGTTGCTCCCGCAGCGCTATTGCCATGGGCTTTCATGGCCAGGGATGCCCCACCGAGCATCCGCTGCAAGGCCGGATTTGACAGGCTGAGGTTTTCTGCCAGATGGGTGAAGTGCGCCTGCGCGCGCCGGTCGAGCATCGTGGTCACCACCGAGATGCCCACGCTGCCGCCGATATTGCGCGCCAGATTCATCAGGCCCGAGGCGGCGTTGTTCTTCTCCCTCGGTAGGGAAGCATAGGCGGCCGTGTTAATGGGGACAAAGAGAAAAGCCATCCCGACCGCTTGAATCAGGCGGGCAACCGCCACCGTTTTGAAATCAATCTGCAGGTCGAATCGCGTCATGTGGAACAGGGACGCCGAAAGCACCACCAGGCCAAATACCAGCAACCATCGCGGCGGGTACCGCGAGAGCAGAAAGCCGACCAGCGGCAGCAGCAGCATGATCATGAATCCGCCCGGCATCAGAGCAAAACCGGAGCGCTGCGCCGTATATCCCAGCATGGTTTGCATAAACAGCGGTAGCAGCAGCGTACTGCCCAGCAAAGCAAATCCCAACATAAACATCAGCAGGTTCGAGATGCCGAAGGTTCGATCCCGGAAAAGATGCAGATCGACAATGGGATCTTTGTGCTTCCACTCCCAGTAAACCAGGAAGATCAGCGATAACGCCGAAACCGCCGCCAGGAAAGCTATGAAGTGAGATTCAAACCAGTCTTCGCGCTGGCCCTTGTCAAGAACGACCTGCAGTGTTCCCAGGCCGAGAGCAACGAATCCCAGGCCGACGTAATCGATGTGAGTTTCGCGGATCTTGCGCCGGCGAAAATACGGTGGGTCCTGAATGAGCCGCGAAGTAAGCAGTAGGGACAGGATGCCAACCGGGATATTGATGAAGAAAATCCAGCGCCAACTGAAGTTGTCGGTGATCCATCCCCCCAGGGTAGGGCCGATGGCCGGCGCCGTCACCACCGCCACCCCGTAAACTGCAAACGCCATGCCGCGCTTTGCCGGAGGGAAGGTGTCGGCAAGAATCGCTTGCTCGCTGGGCTGCAAGCCGCCCCCGCCGGCTCCTTGCAGCACCCGGCAGATGATCAGAACCGCCAGATTCGGGGCAAGGCCGCAGAGAAAGGAACTGATCGTAAACAGGGCCACGCAGCCCATGTAAAAATTTTTGCGCCCCACGATGGATGAGAGCCAGCCGCTCAGAGGAAGAACAATCGCATTGGAAACCAGGTAAGAGGTCAGAACCCAGGTGCTCTCATCCTGCCCCGCCGACAGGCTGCCCGCGATGTGGGGGAGCGCCACGTTGGCGATCGAGGTATCGAGCACCTCCATGAACGTCGCCAGGGTAACGGCGAGAGCGATGATCCACGGATTGATCGCAGGCCGCTCGGCGCCGGCCTGATCCAGAGTTACGCTCGCGGCGCTCATCAGCGAATCTGAACCTTGGGCGTCACGGACATGCCCGGACGCAACTGGTGGTCATTATTCGATCCTGGATCAAGCACGATCTTCACCGGAATACGCTGCACCACCTTCACGTAGTTACCGGTAGCGTTCTCCGGAGGCAGCAGGCTGAAGCGGGCCCCGCTGGCGCCCGCTACGCTGTCGACCTTGCCGCTGTACTTCCTGCCATTAGCGTCTACATCGATCGTGACATGCTGGCCCGGCTTCATTTCCCGCAACTGCGTTTCTTTAAAGTTCGCCGTGATCCAGATGTCATCGAGATTGATGATTTTCATGAGTTCCTGGCCGGGAGCAACATTCTGGCCTACTTCCACCGTCCGGTTGCTGACGATACCATTGACCGGCGCTACCACCTTGGTGTACTGCAGATTCAGTTGAGCCTGGTCGAGGTTAGCCTTCATTCTCTGGACCTCGGCTGCCGCCGAAGCGGCGCGAGCCCGCGTGATCTGCATCTGCTTGGGCGCGGTTCTCGCGTTGGCCCAGTTCGCCTGCGCCTGCACGAGCTTTCCCTGCGCCTGCGTGACCTGCTGCTGGGCGGCATCGACCGTCGCCCGCGCTGCCTCGACCCCGGCGGAACTGGCCGCCGCAGCAGCCACCGCTTGATCGTACTGCTGCTGAGATATCTCCTGCTTCGTAACCAGCTGCTTGTAGCGTCCCAGGTCGTTCTGCGCCTTCACGTCATTCGCCTCGGCTTGCTGCAATTGCGCTTTGGCAGCCTGGAACTGCTGCAATGCAACCTCAATGCCGGCGCGCGCGCTGTTGACATCCGCCTCCGTGGCAGAAACCTGGCTGCTGGTGCTGATCGACGCGATGGGAACGCTGACTCCCGCAGCGAGTGCCGCCGCCCGGGCATCGGCGTAGTCGGCCTGTGCCCGCTGGTAGGCAAGCTGGTAATCCGCCGGATCAATCTCCAGCAATACCGTTCCGGCGGTCACGTACTGGTTATCTTGCACGTTGAGCTTGATTACATGACCTGAGATCCGGGTGCTGATGGAATTGATGTGGCCATCCACCTGCGCGTCATCAGTGGACTCGTAGCTGGTGAAGTAGCGATAGGCGAAGGAGCCGATGACCAGCAGAACAATGATGGCAATCGCGACCACGATGCGGAAGCCGGAACTCTGCGTGCGGGAAGGGCGTGTGCGGTAGTCCCGCTCCGTCGCCGGCAACGCATGGGTGCTGCGTTCCGGACCCGCCGCCGCAGGTTCCTGCGCTGAGCCGGGAGGACTCTGGGTTGTAGGCTCCATACCTATTGATTGCCTTTCAAATAACGTTTCACGCCTTGCTCAGCGTCGCCGATCGCGTACGCGAGTTCCACTTTCGACAGATTATGAGCGTATAGGCTCTGAATATAATTTTCGTGCGCCGCCGCTACCGCTTCCTGCGCCTGAACCACCTCAAGGTTATCCGCCACTCCCGCGGCAAATCGGTCCTGCGATTGCACTAGGGCCTGCTCCGCCAGGTCAACTGAACTGCGCGCCACCTCAACTTCCTCCGCCGCTGCGTTTAGATCGAGAAGAGCGGCCCGCACTTCATAGTCGATTCTGCCGCGCAAGTCACCCAATCGAGAACGCGCCTGCTTCAGCTGGGCATCCGCTTCGAGAACGTCAGCATGCACTCGGTTGCCCGCGAAGATTGGAATGTTGACCCCTCCAATCACCTGCCACGTGCCGTTAGAATGAGCGGGCGTCACACCGATGTCGCCGTAGTTTGCATCCAGATCGATCGAGGGATAACGTCCGGCCTGCGCTCCCTTCTTTGCCAGTTCCGCAGAACGGACCTGCGCCAAGGCTCCCTGATAGTCTGCGCGTTCTTTGTATGCGTGCTGGAGATAAGTTTCCAGCGGAAGTGGAGTCAACCCCTGGTAGGGGGCTCTTTCGGTAAGCACAAACGGTTGCCCAAGCGGCAGACCGATAATCCGCGCCACGCTCAAATTCGACTTGGCCAACTGGTTTCGCGCCAGGATCAGCTGTTGCTGCCGGCTTTGCAGCTCTACCTGGGAACGCAACGCATCCAGGGCGGGAGTCAGTCCCGCTCGCTGCTGGTCTGCGGCTTTCTCATACAAAGCCTGGGCACTCTTGACTTGCGCCTCCGCGGTCTCGACCCGGGCGGCCGCGGCTATCGTTTGCAGGTAGGAATTTCCCACCGCCAGCACCACCAGTTCACGGGCGTCCTTTAGATTGAACTGCGCTACCTTCATCCGCTCGGTGGCCGCACGCTCGTTCTGCCACGCCTTCATGCTGAATAAAGTTTGCGAGAGACTCGCGCGCAGATCGAAGTAATTGAATGGGCCCAGCACGCGTGGCAGGGCAGTATGGAACACGCTCGGCTTCAATCCCAGGGCTGCCAGACTCTCAGTCTGAACTGCTTCCTGGGCGCGCGCTCCCACGTTGGGCAGCAATTCGGCCAGCTGTTTCCAGCGCTCGCCACGAGCGGCCTGCGCCTGGTCGGTCGCCAGGAGCAGCCCAAGATTGTTACGCAGCCCGCGATCAATGGCATCTCTAAAGTCAATCTGCAAAACCTCGGAGGTCGCATTTCCTTCCGGCGCGCTGCCCTCAAACGGACTCTGAGAACCCGGTAGAGATACGCTGGCGGGCATTGTGCTCTGGGTGGCTGATTGCGCCAGGGAATGCGGATCTGGCCAGCACAAGAACAGACCAACAACTGCAGTCAGGAGCTTTCTCGATGAGCCTTGCATGCTTGATTGCGGGAGTTCGGCGGCAGAACGGCAGCCAGCAGCCAAACTTTCTCTTTCCGTCCTATAGCATAACCCGGCAGATTCGATTCATTTTCTATACTTTACGATGCAAACGATCGGCGCCGCCAATCCCATTTAGTGTCACATATCGGGGCCGGCTGTTGCTGCAAGTCCCCGGATTTTTCCTGGCAATGATGATTAACCGCCTAAGGTTCAATGTCTTCGGTGCATTGCCCGATCCATCGGCCATGGTTATTCTCAACAGCGAGTCAGGAGCCGCGGGATCATGAGGAGGAGTGTCACCGCTTTCGTCGTCATTTTGATGGTATTCATTGGCAGCCTCTGCTGTGCCCAGACCGGCCCCACATCCTCCGATCGCAAGGTAACGAGCCGCGTTCCTGCGGTCTATCCTGAATTAGCGAAGAGGATGCACATTCATGGCGTAGTGCGGATCGAGGCTGTCGTGCGGCCCAACGGCAGCGTCAAGACAACCCGGATTTTGGGGGGCAATCCCGTGCTTGTCGATTCCGCCATGGACGCCGTCGCCAAATGGAAATTCGAGACTGCCCAGAGCGAAACCACTCAAACTGTCCAAGTGATGTTTGACGGCCAGTAATTGAATCACCACAGAAGCTCTGATTTCCCTGGCATTCCCCCGCAGATTCCCGGGGGGTGGGCCGGGTGGTGACTTAGGTCATCTTGAACCCTGGTGACCCTGGGCTCAAGCTAGGCAGAGCACAGCCATTACAAAGGAAAGACGAATGAGCGCGGCGAGCGCCACTGACTGGACCCACATACTGTCTGACCCCGATCTTGTGAAGCAGGTGGGCAAACTCTTGCAGGTCTATCGTGAAGCCCCGGCCCACAAGCGCGAGGAAGCCCTGCTGGCCGCCATGCGCGAAATAAAGTCAGCTCCTTCGCAGCCTTCCAATAGTGCGCCCCCTGCAAAAGAACAGGCGCAGCCGCTCCCCGCGGCGGTTTCCACTCCACCTCCCTTCGAACCAGATGTCTTCAGCACGAATTGGAGCAGTGATCGCAGGCGTCATCCCCGCATCAAATGCTTTGTAGCCGTCGAACTGCGAGTGGACGGTACGGCTTCGCCAATCTGGGGCAATCTCTCGAACACCAGCGCCGGCGGCTGCCTGGTCGAAACCGCGAACCCGGTAAAATCCGGCGCGGAAGTTGAAATCGGACTATGGCTTCCCAACGGCAAGATTTGGGTCAAAGGCTTTGCCCTTACGGGCGTGGTCACGCGCAGCGGGCCCACCACGGGGGTTCGAATCCGATTTGCCGGTATGAGTAACGGCGAGCGAGACAACCTTCGTCAATTCCTGAAATTTGTGCAAGAGACTACCCGGGCGTCGAATAACGAGAATAGCTATATCCAGATGCTCAAGTAGAGTCCCGCCTATTTCCGCCCTTTTCCCCTGGCTTTCATCACACCCCGCCGGAAATTGATACACTCTCTGCTTAGTGAGCCGTTTCCGAATCCGCAAACTCTAATCGTCTGTGCGCCATCCCATATGGCATGAATCTCGGATCTTAAGGAGCAGCGTCGCATGGTAGCCAGTGATCAAGTCTTGGTAACGGGGAAGCAACTGGACACGCTGTGCATCAACACCATCCGGACTCTGGCCATTGATGCGGTACAACAGGCCAACTCAGGACATCCCGGCGCTCCCATGGGATTGGCCCCGCTCGCCTATTGTCTCTGGGAACAATTCCTGCGTTATGACCCGGCCGATCCCACCTGGCTTAATAGGGACCGCTTCATTCTCTCCAATGGGCATGCCTCCATGCTGTTGTATGCCATGCTTCACCTGGCTGAGGTGCGAAAGGTCGATGACAACGGAAAACTTACCAAAGATCTCTCCGTATCGCTCGACGACATCAAGCATTTCCGGCAACTCGGCAGCCGTACCCCCGGTCATCCCGAATCACACGTGACCACCGGGGTCGAAGTCACGACCGGACCCTTGGGCCAGGGCATCGGGAACAGCGTCGGGATGGCCATTGCCGGCAAATGGCAGGCAGCAAACTTCAATCGGCCGGGCTTCGAGATCTTCGACTTTAACGTGTACGCAATATGCTCGGATGGCGATCTGATGGAGGGCATTGGCGGTGAGGCCGCTTCTCTAGCCGGCCATTTGAAACTCTCCAACTTGTGCTGGATGTACGATCACAATTCCGTCACACTGGATGGACCTGCAAACTGGTCTTTCAGTGAAGACGTAGCCACTAGATTTATCGGGTATGGCTGGAATGTCACCCGCGTGGCCGATGCCAATGATCTGGAAATGATCGCGCGAGCCTTCGATATCTTCCACAAGACCACCGACCGTCCCACTCTCATCGTCGTTGACAGCCACATCGGCTACGGATCGCCCCATAAGCAGGATTCCAACTCCTCCCACGGCGAACCGCTCGGTGAAGAAGAAGTGCGCCTGGTGAAGAAATTCTATGGCTGGCCGGAAGATGCGAAGTTCCTGGTGCCAGACGGCGTGCGCGAACATTTCCGCGACACCATCGGTAAGCGCGGCGGCGAATTGCGCGGGCAGTGGTCGAGGCTCTTCTCGGATTATTCCAAGCAATTTCCTGAATTGTCCGAACGCCTGAGCCACATGCAGCATCATGAACTGCCGCAGGGCTGGGACAAGAATCTTCCCACCTTCCCTGCTGACCCCAAAGGGGTGGCCACTCGCGAGAGTTCCGGTAAAGTCCTCAACGCCCTGGCGAAGAATATTCCGTGGCTCATAGGAGGCTCCGCCGACCTCGCAACCTCGAATAAGACCACGCTCAAGTTTGAGGGAGCGGGAGATTTCCAGGCGGGAAGCTACGCCGGGCGCAATCTGCACTTCGGGGTTCGAGAGCACGTCATGGGTGCGAGCGTAAACGGAATGACGCTCTCCAGCATCCGCGCATTTGGGGCCACATTCTTCAATTTCAGTGATTACATGCGTGCCAGCATGCGACTGGCGGCGCTCATGCAGATTCCATCTATCTTCATCTTCACCCACGATTCGATCGGCGTCGGAGAAGACGGCCCCACGCACCAACCCATTGAACAGCTTGCGTCGTTGCGGGCGATGCCCAATATGATCGTGCTCCGCCCGGGCGATGCCAATGAAGTCATAGAAGCCTGGAAGGTGATCCTGCAACTGCAGCATTCACCGGCCACCCTGGTGCTGACGCGCCAAGCCCTGCCGACTCTCGACCGCTCCAGATACGCCCCGGCTTCCGGCCTGGCCAAAGGAGCCTACGTTTTGGCCGATGCACCAGGAGGCAAGCCGGAGGTGATCCTGATGGCTACCGGCAGCGAACTCTCGCTCTGCGTCGACGCCTACGAGAGGCTCAAGGCGGAAGGCATCAACGCCCGGGTTGTCAGCATGCCTTCCTGGGAACTCTTCGACAAGCAGGACGCGGCATATCAAGAGAGCGTGCTGCCCGCCGGCGTTACCGCGCGAGTTTCCGTGGAAATGGCGGCAACCTTCGGGTGGCAGCGTTATACCGGCAGCCAGGGCCGCAACATCGGCATGCACCGCTTCGGCGCTTCCGCGCCGCTCAAAGATCTTCTGAAGTATTTCGGATTCACCGTGGACAAAGTTGTCGCCGAAGCGCACGCAGCGCTTGGCCGATGATTCCGCGCGCTCGGTGGCTCCCTTTACTCCGCCCGCGCATCCAACAGTTAAGGAGGCTCTATGCAGCCCACAGGGGTTCTGGAAAAATCGAAAGCCGCTAAAAATCCGTTGCAGCAATTATTGGATTACGGCCAGGCGATGTGGCTTGACTACATCCGGCGTGATCTCTTCACGAGCGGGAAGCTGAAACAGATGATCGCCAACGATGGCTTGCGTGGGATGACTTCGAATCCCTCGATCTTCGAAAAAGCCATCGCCGACAGCTCTCTCTATGATGACATGCTGAAGTCGCTCGCCTCGCGCCGGGATCTGGACGCTACCGGCCGCTTCGAGCAGATCGCCATTCGCGATATCCAGGATGCCGCCGACACGCTCCGCCCTGTCTACGACCAATCCAATTTTCACGACGGCTACGTCAGTCTGGAAGTCTCTCCCTATCTCGCCCGCAAGACCCAGGAGACTATGGACGAGGCGCGGCGCCTCTGGAAAGCCGTCAACCGCGAGAACGTGATGATTAAAGTCCCGGGCACGGCGGAAGGGATTCCTGCCATCCGGCAGCTGATCGGCGAGGGCATCAACATAAACGTGACCCTGCTCTTCGCGCAGGAAGTTTACGAAAAGGTAGCTGAGTCCTACATCGCCGGACTCGAGGATCTCGCGAAACACGGAGGGAACCTTAGGAAGATGGCAGGCGTGGCCAGCTTCTTCATCAGCCGCATCGACACCCTGGTGGACGCGATGCTGAACGATCGTCTGAAGAAGACCAGCGATGCCAGCCAACAGGCGCTGCTGACCAGCCTCCTTGGCAAAGTCGCCATCGCCAACGGCAAGCTCACGTATCAGCGTTACCAGCGCATCTTCAGCGGGCCTCGCTGGGAAGCTCTGGCAGCAAAGGGCGCACAGACCCAGCGTGTCCTGTGGGCCAGCACCAGCACCAAGAATCCGAATTACCGCGATGTGATCTACGTCGAAGAACTGATCGGGCCCGATACCGTGAACACCATGCCGCCCGCCACCGTGGACGCCTTCCGCGACCACGGCCGCCTGCGCAACAGCCTGACCGAAGACGTTCCCGCCGCGCAGAAAGTGATGGACGACCTGGCGCGTGCCGGCATTTCCATCAAAGAAGTCACCGACAAGCTCACTGACGATGGAGTCAAATTATTTGCCGACGCCTTCGATAAGCTGCTCGCGGCTGTCGAGAAGAACACGCAGTCCAAAGCATAGTGAGGAAAGCCTGTGAGCCGACTGAAGACTTCCCTGCCCGAAAGCCTCGCCGCCGCTGTGAAGAGCACCATCGCCGGCTGGCAATCGGGCGGGAAGATGAAACGCCTGTGGGATCGCGATTCGAGTTTGTGGACGGGCAGCGACGAGGGCAACTGGTTGGGATGGCTCGACATCGTCGAAGAACAGAGCGCGCAGCAGGAGCAGCTGCAGAAATTTGCGAAGGAAGTTCAGGCGCGCGGGTTCGAGCACGTGCTCTTGCTCGGGATGGGCGGATCCAGCCTTTGTCCCGAAGTACTGCGCATGACTTTCGGCCACATCCCGCACTTTCCCGTCCTGCACGTCCTCGACTCCACTGATCCCGCCCAGGTCAAGGCCTTCGAACATCAGATCGACATCGCCACGACGCTCTTCATCGTATCCAGCAAATCCGGCAGCACTCTCGAACCGAATATCTTCAAGCAGTATTTCTTCGAGCGTGCCAAACAGGCGCTGGGAGCGAACAAGGCGGGCAGCCATTTCATCGCAATTACTGACCCGGGGTCGAAGATGCAGCAGGTCGCGGAGGGAGACCGGTTCCTGCACATCTTCTTCGGCCGGCCGTCCATTGGCGGCCGTTACTCGGCGTTGTCCAACTTCGGCATGGTCCCCGCCGCGGTCATGGGGCTGGACACGAAAAAGTTCCTGGCCCGCGCCGCGGAGATGGTTCGCGCCTGCGGCGCCGGCGCCTCCGTGGAAGAGAATCCCGGAGCCACCCTCGGAATTATTCTCGGAGCCGCCGCGAATGCCGGCCGCGACAAGCTCACCATCATCACTTCTCCGGCAATTTCCGACTTGGGAGCATGGCTGGAGCAGCTTGTCGCCGAGTCTACCGGCAAGCTCGGCAAGGGCATCATCCCGGTGGACCGCGAATATCTGGCCTCCCCGCAGACCTACGCCCAGGATCGGGTCTTCGCCTACGTGCGCCTGGAGACCGGGGTCGATGCGGATCAGGAGGAAAAAGTCGCCGCACTCGAAAAGGCTGGCCACCCGGTCGTGCGCATCACCATGGCGGACACATACGAATTAGGCGCGGAGTTTTTCCGCTGGGAGATCGCGACTGCCGTCGCCGGAGCCGTCATCGGAATCAACCCCTTCAACCAGCCGGATGTCGAGGCCAGCAAGATTGCCACCCGCACGCTCACCTCGGAATACGAGAAGACTGGCACTTTGCCGGCGGAAACCCCGGTTCTCGAGGATAGCGGCGTCAAGCTGTTCACCGATGAAAGGAACGCGGCAGAACTGGCGAAGGTAGCCCCGGGCAAATCTTTGGCCGGATATCTCAAGGCTCATCTCTCGCGAATCAAACCCGGCGATTACTTCGCCCTTCTCGGCTACATTCAGATGAATGCTGAGCATGAACGCGATTTGCAGGCCATTCGGCACGCAATCCGCGACAAAATGCGCGTGGCCACCTGCCTCGGCTTCGGTCCCCGCTTCCTGCATTCGACCGGCCAGGCCTACAAGGGTGGACCCAATACGGGAGTATTCCTGCAGATCACCTGCGACGATTCGGTTCAACTGCCTGTACCCGGCCAGAAATACACGTTCGGGGTGGTCAAAGCCGCGCAGGCTCGCGGCGACTTTCAGGTTCTCGCGGAACGCGGCAGGCGGGCTTTGCGCGTGCATCTGGGCAGCAACCTCAAAGCCGGGCTGGCCGCTCTGCAGGCTGCCCTGCGGGCCGCGGTTTGAAGGATCTGTTGATCGTTGAACCAAATCCTGATCCTCTTCGCGGTCCGGGGTTCCGTTCAACCACCAACGTCAAAACTCGGCAATTTGCGCCATGGCAAGGAGCTAGAAATGCAATTAGGAATGGTTGGCCTCGGCCGCATGGGAGCGAATATGACTCGGCGGCTTATGCGCGGCGGACACTCGCTGGTGGTTTCCGATCTCAGTCCCGACGCGGTCAGGCAATTGGGGACAGAGGGAGCCACCGGATCGTCTTCGCTTGAGGATCTCGTCGCCAAACTCACGCCCCCTCGCGCGGTGTGGATTATGGTGCCCGCCGGAGGTCCCACCGAAGCCACTGTCCAGAAACTGGCGCAGCATCTGCAATCGGGCGACGCCATCATTGATGGCGGGAATTCCTATTTCAAAGATGATGTGCGCCGCTCGAAAGAGCTCAAGGGCAAAGGCATTCACTACATCGATGTCGGCACCAGCGGCGGCGTTTGGGGATTGGAGCGCGGCTACTGCATGATGATCGGCGGCCCTGAGGAAGCGGTTCAGCGCCTGGACCCGATCTTTCGGACCTTGGCGCCCGGCAAGGGTGGAATTCCCCGCACGCCCGGTCGCGAGAAACTTGGCGGAACCGCCGAAGATGGTTACATCCATTGCGGCCCTTCCGGCGCCGGTCATTTCGTGAAGATGGTGCATAACGGCATCGAGTACGGCATCATGCAGGCCTACGCGGAAGGCTTCGACATTTTCAAGAACGCAACCAGCAAGGAACTCCCCGAAGACATCCGTTACGATCTGAATCTGCCCGATATCGCCGAAGTATGGCGTCGTGGCAGCGTTGTCAGTTCCTGGCTGCTCGACCTCACCGCCATGGCTCTGACGGAGAATCCCACCCTCTCGGAATACGAGGGTTACGTACAAGACTCTGGCGAAGGCCGCTGGACGATTCAGGCTGCGGTGGAGGAAGCGGTGCCGGCCGACGTGCTGACTGCCGCGCTCTATGTGCGCTTCCGCTCCCGCCAGCAGCACACCTTTGCCGAAAAGATGCTGTCAGCAATGCGCCAGAAGTTCGGCGGACACGTGGAGTCCGACCCTTCACAGAAGAAGAAAACGGCTTAATTTTTTAGGAGTCCGGATGGCTCAAACAACGGAAGAACCCAAAGCAGCGGCGGTGCCACCACGAATCGGCAAGCAGGGCGACCCCTGTGTCATGGTCATCTTCGGGGCCGCCGGAGACCTGACGGGGCGGATGCTCATCCCGGCGCTCTACAATCTTGCCCGCGCCGGATTGCTCTCCAAAGAGTTCGCTGTGCTGGGCGTCGCCCGCGCCCAGTTCTCCGATGAAGAGTTCCGCAAGCGGGTCTATGACGACGTGAAAGCCTATTGCGGCGAGTGCGTCGATAACGATCTCTGGGACTGGTTTTCGGGCCGCTTCTACTACCTGGCCGGGGACTTCAATGATGACGGGTTGTACGGAAAAATCAAGGATTCCCTCACCAAGCTCGATCGGGAACATTCCACCCACCAGAATTTCTTTTTCTACATGGCGGTTGCGCCCAACTTTTTCGGACCGATTGTCGAAAAATTAGCCGCCAACGGCCTGATGGACCAGAGCAATGGCCACTGGCGGCGGGTCGTGATCGAGAAGCCCTTCGGTCACGATCTCGAGTCCGCCAAGGCCCTGAACCGCGAATTGCTGAAGGTCGCCGACGAGAAGCAGATCTACCGCATCGACCATTACCTGGGCAAAGAGACGGTTCAGAACATCATGGCATTCCGTTTCGCCAACGGAATTTTCGAGCCCGTCTGGAACCGCCGCTACATCGATCACGTGCAGATTTCGGTGGCGGAGACAGTCGGTGTTGAAGGCCGGGGCAGCTACTTCGACCACGCCGGAACCCTGCGCGACATGGTGCCTAATCACATCATGCAGCTCATCAGCCTCACCGCCATGGAACCGCCCATCTCCTTCGACGCCAATGCGGTCCGCGACGAGCAAGCCAAGATTCTGCACGCCATCCAGCCCATGTCCGATGAAGAAGTCCTGAGTCGCACCGTGCGCGGCCAGTACGGCGACGGCACCGAGGATGGAAAACGCGTGGGCGCGTATCGCTCCGAAGAAGACGTTCCGCCTGACTCCCGGACCGAGACCTTCGTCGCCATGAAGCTCTCCATCGACAACTGGCGATGGGCTGACGTTCCTTTCTACCTGCGCACCGGCAAGCGCATGCCGGTGCGCAATACCCATATCGTGATACAGTTCCGACGTGCGCCATTCGTGCTCTTCCGCGATACGCCGGTCGAACACCTGATGCCGAACCAGCTGGTCCTGCACATTCAGCCGGAGGAAGGCATTTCGCTGCAGTTCGCGGCCAAGGTTCCCGGCCCGGTGATGCGGCTGGGCACAGTGGATATGAATTTCGAGTACCAGGAATATTTTGGCAAGCAGCCCAGCACCGGATATGAGCGCCTGCTGCACGATTGCATGATCGGTGACCAGACCCTGTTTCAGCGGGCCGATATGGTCGAGGCGGGATGGTCGGTCGTGAACCCGGTGCTCGATCTCTGGCACGCGCTTCCGCCGCGCAACTTCCCCAACTACGCCTCGGGCACCTGGGGACCCAAAGAAGCGGAAGAACTGCTGGAGCGCGATGGCCGCCGGTGGAGGAATTTCGAAAAATGATTCTGGCTGGCGATATTGGTGGAACCAATGCCAGGCTGGCTTATTTTGAACCCCAGAACGGGCACTTCAAGCTGGTTTCCGAGCGCGTTTTTCCCAGCCGCGAGCATAGCGAATTGGGAGAAATCGTCTGCCGCTTTTTGGACGATTCCTCGTCCCGTCCCGAAGCCGCCTGTTTCGGAATTGCAGGACCAGTCCGCAACGGCCGCGTGGAAACTTCCAACCTGCCCTGGGTGATCGAGCAATCCCGCCTGGCCAAGCAGATTCATCTTCCATCCACCTTGCTCATCAACGATCTCGAGGCCAGCGCCTGGGGGATTGGAGCCTTGTCGAAAGGCGACCTTGTGGTTCTCAACCCGGGCAGCGGAACGGTTGTGGGCAATCAGGCGGTCATTGCCCCAGGCACAGGCCTGGGGGAAGCCGGCTTGTTCTGGGACGGAAGCCGCCATCTGGTCTTCGCCTGTGAGGGTGGCCATACCGATTTCGCGCCGCAAGGCGATCTTCAGATCGAGTTGCTGCGCTTTCTCAGCCTGCGCTTTGGCCATGTCAGCTACGAACGCATTCTGTCCGGTCCGGGACTGGTCAGCGTTTACGAGTTTCTGCGCGAAACCGAAGGCGGAAAGGAATCCGAGCCGCTTGCTTTAGCCATGCGCGGAGGCGATCCGGCCGCCGCCATCTCCCAGGCCGCACTGAAGCAAACCGATTCGCTGGCCGAGAAAGCCTTGGATTTGTGGATCGCAGTGTACGGCGCCGAGGCGTCCAACCTGGCGCTCAAGGTGCTGTCCACGGGCGGGATCTTTTTGGCGGGCGGAATTTCTCCTAAAATCCTGCCAAAACTGCAGGCTCCCGCCTTCATGCGGGCCTTCCTGGAAAAAGGGCGTATGCAAAGCCTGGTCGAATCCATGCCGGTGCACGTAGTCACCAATGAAAAGGCCGGTCTGTTGGGAGCGGCGCGTTGCGCCGCCGTGCGAGCCAGCCGGAGTTGAGTTCTCCGTGATTCATTCTGCCGAAATCCGGGTCCTCACTACCCCGCAGGAGTTGTTTGCCGCCGCTGCCGAAGAGGTCATACGTACTGCCGGGGAGGCCGTCGATCATCGCGGGCGCTTTACCATTGCGTTGTCCGGTGGATCCACTCCCCAAAGCCTTTACAACCTGTTGTCCACCAATGCGCGTAACACTCTTCCCTGGGACAAGATGTATTTTTTTTGGGGAGACGAACGGCACGTGCCTCCCACGGATCACGACAGCAACTACCGCATGGCCAATGAGGCCATGTTATCGAAAGTCCCGGTTCCTCCCGGCAATGTGTTCCGGTTCCCCGCCGAAAATCCTGATGCCGCAGCTGCCGCGGACTCGTATGAGAAAACTCTCCGCAAGTTCTTTCAACTCGCGCCCGATGACTTTCCGCGCTTCGACCTCATTCTGCTTGGGATGGGCCCCGATGGACACACAGCGTCGCTTTTTCCCGGCACCGCCGCGCTCCAGGAAAAATCTCGCCTTGCCGTGGCCAATTGGGTCGAAAAGCTGGGCACGAGCCGGCTTTCGCTGACCCTGCCAGTATTGAACGCAGCCCGTTGCGTGGCTTTTCTGGTCAGCGGAACCGATAAAGCCGCAGTGCTTCGATTGGTGCTGGAAGAAAATGTTCCGGGTGAGCATTATCCGGCAAAGTTGGTTCAGCCGAAGGATGGGAAGCTGCTTTGGATGCTGGATCGAGCCGCAGCCAGCGCCCTGTCGAGCAA
The DNA here is from genome assembly GCA_035651855.1 of Candidatus Sulfotelmatobacter sp. GTDB lineage: Bacteria > Acidobacteriota > Terriglobia > Terriglobales > Acidobacteriaceae > Sulfotelmatobacter. The sequence continues at coordinate 10,092 of DASREX010000009.1, read as the reverse complement.
AAGCTAGCCGGCTCAGCGGCCCGCTACGCGCCAGTCGCAGATTTCTTTCAGGCCTCGGCCCCGTGCGTGCTCGAAGAGCCTCACCCGGTGGCGCGTGTGCTCGAATTCGTGGATGTCGGCCCAAACCTCCGCCTGCCACCCCTGGTCATGCGTCGCTGACTCCCCGCACGTGGCGCAACGCGTGTGCAGGGTCACAGTCAGCCGCTCGGTGCCCACGGGATTGGCTCCGGGCAGCTCCACGAAAATGCAGCGCACTTCTTCAATTTCCTCGTTTGCGCCCAGCACATGCTCATAGCGCAGCAGGTACCCGAAACCGAGTTTTCTTGCCTCGTTCTCAGCCTCGGACCGGGTGTGGAAGGGACCGTACTCGGCGCGTAACTGTTCCGCGGAATCGCAAGCCATCCAAAAAGTTTCTATGTATGCCATTTGCAGGTGCGCCTTGGGACGCGAAGCGGGCTCTGCGCTGCCGAGCCTGCCAAACAGCAGGTTACTGCAATTACCGGGCCGCACGTGCCTGATACAAAATCCTTTATTTAGACAAACATTGCATGCCAGAAGCTGCCTGTCCCTCGCACCCATGAAAGCTTTTGCAGAAAATTGGCCATTGGGCCGGGCAAGCCTGGATGATTCTTCGCTTACTGCACCCGCCGAATTGCAATGCTCCTTGGTTACCGTCGCGCGGTTCGGGGGCCTAATCCGCGCCTACCGCCTGCACCGTCTCTGCCCCCAGGCTCGGGCCCTCTGCCCACTTCTTTCCCCCGTGGCTGGCCACGTACATCGCGAGTTCCAGCCGGCTCCACACCCCCACTTTGTCGAAGGTGCTCCGCAGATGGTTCTTGATCACCTGCTCCGTGGTGCCTACGATCCTGCTGATCTCGCGGTTGGTGAGCCCCTCCCAGACCAGAACCGCAATCTGGATCTCTTTCGGTGTCAGGCACTCGCGCGGGGTCATGACCGGGCCTCGCTGCGGTTGAACATCGCAATCGCCAGCTTCACGCGCTTGCGCCCTTCCCGGATCCCGGCCCGGAGAAACAACGTTCGCAGATGCTGTTTTACAGTGCGCGGGCTGATTTGCAGTTGACCCGCAATTTCCTTGTTGCTGCAACCTTGCACCAGCAGGTTCAAGACTTGCCGGTCACGAGGGGTAACTTTGACTTGTTCCATTTCAATCACTTGAAGCCTCCCACTAGCTGAATTGTTCCCTATTTTCCTATGCAACCCTTTCTCCAATTCTTCGCCCTCCTCCGGCCCCTGACCTAAGTACAACAAGGGGGGACACTTGGGGGTTGGAACCGTGGTTTTCAGGTGGCCTTCAGACGATCCGTGGTAGCCTGTGCCAGTTCCAAAGCGGTCCGTAACAACGATTCGCCATGGCCTTTGCATCCAAATCCAACGCCGACGCAATGCCTTTACTGCGCCTCCGTGGGGGCTGGCTCCCGTCCATGGAAGATTCCCGGGAGTCCTGCAAATGCTCTGTTTTGCGGAGTCTTTTCGGGTGCTTGGCGAATCCGGAGCGGAGGTGCCCGGTGAAACTCCCTCAGAATTCTGCGCTGTACTCCCGTATCGGCTCGACCCTTCGCCGCCTATTTCCCATTTTGGCCTTCGCCGCCACAGCACCAGCTTTTGCACAACTCACCCTGACTGCGGAGGATTCGAATCCGCCCCTCACCATTACCCTGCAGGATGCGCTGCAGCGCGCCCGGCAGAATGCTCCGGAGTACCGGGCGGCCGTAACCGAGATGCGCCTGGCACGCGAGGACCGGGTGCAGGCTCGCGCGGCCCTGCTTCCCGATGTGAATTACAACACCTCCTACATCTACACCCAGGGTACCGGCCCGCTATCGGCGAACTGCCAGACTACTGTGGTAGGGTGCCCGCCGTTCCGTTTTATTGCCAACAATTCTGTCCATGAGTACGTCAGCCAGGCAAATATCCACGAGAGTCTCTCGCTGACCAATCTCGCGGATTACCGGCGTTCGGCGGCGGCTGCGGCGCAAGCCCGCGCGCGGGCAGAAATCGCAGCCCGCGGCCTGGTTGTAACCGTAACGCAGGCGTATTACGGCCTGCTCGTAGCCCAGCGCAAATACGCCAACGAGCAGAGGGCCGCCTCCGAAGCCGCCCGATTCCTGGATATCAGTCAGAAGCTCGAAAGTGGAGGCGAAGTCGCCCACGCCGACGTGATCAAGGCTCGCCTGCAGGCCCAGCAGCAGCAGCGTGACCTGCAGGAGTCGCAACTTGCCATGGAGCGCAGCCGGCTCGATCTCGCAGTTATTCTGTTTCCCGCCTTCAACCAGAATTTCACCGTGGTCGACGACCTGCAAAATCCCGAACCGCTGCCGCCCTTCGCCGAGGTCGCCGCCGCCGGACAGAAGAATAATCCTGATCTGGGCGCGGCCCTGGCGGCTTATCGCGCCGCCAACCACGAGGTCACAGCGGCCTGGGGAGGTTTATTGCCCTCACTGAGCCTGGATTACTTCTACGGCATTGACGCCAGCCACTTCGCCGTGTCGACCGACGGCGTACGCAACCTCGGATATTCGACGGTTGCGACCTTGCAGATTCCCATCTTCAGTTGGGGAGCAGATCGCAGCAAGCTGAAGCAAGCCGAACTCCGTCGCGATCAGGCCCATGTCGAGTTGAACTTCGCTCAACGGCAGTTGCTCAGCCGCCTGCGCCAGTTCTACAGCGAGGCCGAGACTGCCCGCTCGGAAATGGAGTCCCTGGCCAGTTCCGCGGAAATGGCTGCGGACAGCCTGCGGCTCACTACCCTGCGCTACCAGGCGGGAGAATCGACCGTGCTGGAAGTGGTCGATGCGCAGAACACACTGACACTGGCGCGCAACGCGTACGACGATGGCCAGTCACGTTACCGGGTTGCCCTGGCGAACTTGCAGACTCTAACCGGGACGTTCTAGCCAATGATCGTGAACGAAAGCTCACCCTTGCAAGAACTGCGGCTTCAGTCATACCGCTGGCACCATGCCGGAATCGCGCTTGCGACACTCGCGATTCTGCTCAGCATTCCCGGTTGCTCGTCGGAGAAGGGCGATACTGAACCCACGGTGACGGTCCAGGTCGCTCCCGTCGAAAAGGAAACTATTCAGCACACGGTCAACGCGCAGGCAATTCTGTTTGCCAGACAGCAGGCCGCCATCGTGCCCAAGATCAGCGCCCCGGTCCGGAAATTTTTGGTCAGGCGCGGCAGCCCCGTCCGCGAGGGACAACTGCTGGCAGTACTGGAAAACCGCGACCTCTCGGCCGCGGCCCAGGACACCAAGGGTGCTTACGAGCAGGCCCAGGCGACCTATGAAACCACGACCGGCGCCAGCCTTCCCGAAGAAATTCAGAAATCCGAGGCCGACCTGCAGCAGGCGGAGCAGGCCCTGGACGCGCAGGAAAAGGTCTTCCAGAGCCGGCAGCAATTGTTTGAGCAGGGGGCCCTGCCCCGCAAGGAACTTGATCAGTCGCGCGTGGACGTCACCCAGGCGCGAAACCAGTACGCCATTGCCAAGAAGCATCGGGACGCGCTGCTGGCCATCGGCAAGCAGCAGGAGTTGAAGGCCGCCGCCGGTCAACTCCAGTCCGCCAAGGGCAAATACATGGGAGCGGAGGCCCAGCTCAGCTATTCCGAAATCCGCAGCCCCATGAGCGGGATCATCACCGACCGCCCCCTCTATCCAGGGGAAATGGCCACGGCCGGTACGCCCCTGCTTACCGTGATGGATCTGTCCTCGGTGATCGCCAAGGCTCACATTCCACAGAGCGAGGCGGCCGCGCTCAAGGCGGGAGATAAGGGCACCATGACTGTTCCCGGAGTCGAGAAGCCGATCGAGGGCAAGGTCACCGTGGTCAGTCCCGCCCTGGATCCCAACAGCACCACGGTGGAAGTCTGGTTTGAGGCTAAGAATCCCGGAAACCAGTTAAAACCCGGAAGCAGTGTTCAACTCTCCCTTACTGCGCAAACCGTCAAGGACGCACTGGTGGTTCCGGCGAGTTCGGTGCTGACGGCTGCTGACGGAACAACCAGCGTCATGCTGGCAGGCTCGGATGGACGCGCTCATCAGAAGGCCGTGAAACTTGGTATCCGCGAGGGCGATAATCTCCAGATCATCGAAGGCGTAGCCCAGAATGACAAGGTCATCGCCAACGGCGCTTATGGGCTTCCCGACAATACAAAAATCAAGACCGAGGCACCCGAATCCCCTGCCGAGGGCGAAAACGCGAAGCCCGCGGCCGGCGACTCGAAACCTTCTCGCGAGGGATCCGATGACAAATAGCCGCCCGGGAGCCTGCGCGTGAACTCGCCCGCCCCTGGCCGCTCCAGCCAGTACTGGATTGCCCAACACTCGCGCCCGGTGATCTTCCTGATTCTGACGCTTGGGCTGCTGGGAGCCTACCTTGCCTTCACCATCCCCGTAGCCGTGTTTCCCGCAACGGATTTTCCTCGCGTCCTGATCGGCGTGGACAATGGCGTGATGCCCATCGACCAGATGATGGTCACGGTCACCCGTCCCATTGAAGAAGCGGTCAATAGCGTGCCCGGCCTGCTCACCGTGCGCTCGACAACCAGCCGCGGCTCAGCCGAAGTTGATCTCTATTTCCGCTGGGACATCGACATGTTCCAGACGCTGCAGTACGTCAACTCCGCCATTTCCCGGGTGCAGAGCGAAATTCCCGCCACCGCCAAGATTGAGGCTCACCGGCTCACCTTCGCCGCCTTTCCCATCATTGGCTACAGCCTGACTTCCGACACCATGCCGCAGAGCAGGCTGTGGGAAATGGCCACCTACGAAATGAAGCCTCGCCTCAATCGCCTGGACGGTGTTTCCACGGTGATCGTGCAGGGAGGCCAGGAACCTGAGTTCCAGATCGTGCCCGATCCGGCGAAGCTGTTGGCCGCCGGGGTCACCGTCACCGACATTCTCGAAGCCGTCCGGCGTACCAATCTCATTGACTCCCCGGGCCTGCTGGAACGGAATCATCAACTCTACCTCGGGTTGGTCAATGGGCAGGTTCGCACGCCGGAACAGATCGCCAATGCGGTGATCAAGAACACGCCTGCCGGAATTCCGGTCCGCATCGGCGATATCGCGAGCGTGGCGCCCAGCGTGAAACCCGTATACACGGTCGTCACCGCAAATGGCAAACCCGCGGTTCTGCTGAACATCAATCGCCAGCCGGACGGCAATACCGTAGAGATCGCTCGGGAAGTTCACGACGAAATCGAGCGCATCCGCAAGACACTCCCGCCCGGCATCCGCATCGAGCCCTTCTATGACCAGTCCATCATCGTGAGCGACTCGATCAAGAGCGTGCGCGACGCCATCCTGATCGGCTTGATTCTGGCCTCCATCATCCTGGTGGTCTTCTTGCGCGACTGGGGCACCTCCCTGGTGGCCGGGCTGGTCATTCCCGTCACCGTGCTGGTCACGTTTATCGCCCTCAAGCTCATGGGAGAGACTTTCAACCTGATGACCCTGGGCGGCCTCGCGGCGGCAGTCGGTCTGGTCATCGATGACGCCATCGTCGTGGTGGAAAACATCGTGCTTCACCGCGACCTCGGGCAATCGCGATTGCAGGCAATCCGCAGCGCTCTCAAAGAAATCACGATCCCGTTAGTCGGATCGACCGTCACACCGGTAGTTGTCTTCATTCCCCTGATTGTCATCAACGGAGTGTACGGAGTTTTTTTCCGCGCGCTGGCCGTGACCATGACGGTCTCCCTCGCCACATCTCTGGCCCTGGCGCTCACCTGGACCCCCAACCTCAGCCAGTACTTTATTAAGAGAAAGAACGATAAAGGCGAGGACGGCGATACGGGATTCGAAGGCGCGCCAGACCAGCCAGCGGACCGCGGCGAGAGCGTGGACGCGAACAAGCTACTTGCAGCCGAAGAGAAACACCTCAGAGGTTTCTTTCTGCGGGTGGTGACCTTCCACGAGCGCTGGTTGCGCCGCGCCCTCGAACGGCCCCTTCTGCTCGTAGTTTTCAGCGCCGCCCTGATCGTGGTCGCCATCGCCTGCTTCATGTTTACGGACACCGACCTGCTGCCCGAAATGGACGAAGGCGGATTCGTTCTCGATTACTGGACGCCTGCGGGCAGTTCGTTGACGGAAACCAACCGCATTGTCGGACACGTAGAACAAATGCTGCGCGAGGTTCCCGAGATTGAAAGCACCTCGCGCCGGACCGGACTGGAACTCGGTCTGGCAGCCGTAACCGAGGCCAATCGAGGTGACATTCTGGCCAAGTTAAAGCCAAAACGAAGCCGAAGCATGGAAGACATTGTCTCGGACCTGCGCGCCCAGATCGCGCGCGAAGAGCCCGCCATGCGTTTCGAGTTCGTGCAGGTGCTGCAGGACATGATTGGGGATCTCACCTCGGCTCCGGAACCGGTGCAGATCAAGCTCTTTTCTCAGGACCCCAGCTTACTTGAGCAATGGGCGCCGAAGGTGGCCGAGGCCGCTGGCAAGGTCGACGGCGTTGTCGACATCCTGAACGGGATCGAAAACACCATCAGCGGTCCGACCGTGACCTTCCAGGTCGATCCCAGTGTGGCTGCCAGAGCGGGGTTCACCGCGGAAGAAGTTGCCCTCGATGCCGCGGCAATTCTGGAGGGCGAGCCCTCTCCTACTCCGGTGGTGGTAAACGATCGCGCCTACACCCTGCGGGTACGCTTTCCCGCCCAAAATCGCGCCTCGCTGGAAGCCATGCGCGACACCCTGCTGGTCAGCAGCACGGGACACACCGCGACCTTGGGATCGCTTGCTACGCTGCTGGAAACTCCGGGTCAAACCGAGATTCGGCGCGAAAATCTGCAGCGCGACGTCGCCATTACCGCCCGGCTCGAGGGCCGTGGCCTGGGCAGCGGCATGGCGGCCGTGCAGAAAGCCATCGCCGGTTTACACATCCCTTCCAGCATCCGGGTCGAATATGGCGGTCAATTCGAGGAACAGCGCCGCAATTTTCACGACCTGTCTATCGTGCTCGTCCTCGCCGTGCTTTTGCTGTTCATCGTTCTGCTGTTCGAGTTCGGAACTTTTGCGGCTCCTGTGGCCATTCTTGCCTCAGCCCTGCTCTCCACCTCGGGAGTTTTCATTGCCCTGCTGGTCACGCGCACGACCTTCAACATCTCGTCCTTTATGGGGATGATCATGGTGATCGGTATTGTGGCAAAGAACGGCATCCTGTTGCTCGATGCCGATCAGAAGATGCGGACTCTGGGCCTGTCTACTGAATCGGCAATGCTGCAGGCTGCCAGGCGCCGGTTGCGCCCCATCGTAATGACTGCTCTGGCCACTGTCGCGGGCATGCTTCCGCTGGCTTTCGCACTCGGCGCCGGTTCACAGATGCTGCAACCGCTCGCCATCGCGGTAATCGGGGGCGTCCTGATCTCCATGATCCTTTCCCTGGTGATCACCCCGGCGGTGTACTTCTACATGAGCGGCAAAGTCTCTCCCTCAGCGCCCGCAGCCGCGGACTAAGCCGCGATTTTGATTACTAAATGCTGGTTACCATCAGGGAGTCCCCCACCGGATTGCCCGCAAAAGTGCAACAACGTAGTTCACAAGCCGGCGAATTCAGGGGTACACTATTCACAGTTCGAAGTCCCGCAGTCCTGCGGTATAAGGCGTCCGATCCCCCTTGACAACCTCCCCAATTACGCGCCTTTGGGTATGAGTGTTCGCGCAGGGCTTGCAATAAAACAGGCGGCTTCCGTCGAAAACGGAGCGCCCTATGAGGACGGCCTGGGGTGGAAAGCGCAACCGTGTCCGAGCAGAAAGATAAACCGCAATTCGACGAGCACACTCTGGCGAAGTTGCTCGAAGCTGCATTCGTGCTGCAGGAGCATAGCCACGAAATCCGCGCTCTGGAGGCAGAGCTTGGACTGTCCCGCAACGGACAAGAGCGGGACCACGGGGCTGCGGCAGCTGCAGGCCCCAGCCAACTGAACAGCATGCAGAAGTTCCCCGGTGCAGCCGAACCCGCAACGGCGCCAGGGAACGGAACCGCCACTGCGATCCAGGGTGCCGGCTACAGCACAACCCTGGCGCGAATCGCAGATGTCCAACACCAGATAGAAGCTCGCCAGCTCAAGCTGGATCAGGCTCTAGCGACAGTTGCCGAGCAACTCATCCAGATCGGCGGGGCCGCCGGCGCGGCCATTGGCATCTCCAATGGAAAACATATCTGCTATCGCGCCGCCTCCGGCATCACTCCGGTTTCGGCGGGCTTGATCGTTCCCCTCGACAAAGCTTTCTGCTTTCCCTGCCTGCGCACCGGGGACGTCCGTCGCTGCCCCGATGTTCTCTCTGAGTTGGTCGATGCCAAGGAATGCCTTCGCCTGGGCATTGGCTCGTTCATCGCTGTCCCGGTGTTTCAGCACGGCGATACTGCTGGGGGCCTCGAACTCTATTATTCCGATCCCGGCGCTTTCCGTGATGAAGACGTTCAGACCTGTCAATTGATGGCCGGCATCGTCACACAGGCTCTCGAGCGCAACGAGCCGCAAGTCGCTTCTGCAACCAGTGCTCCAGCCGAATTGGAAACCTTGGCCGCGTCGACTCGCTGTTACAAGTGCGGCAATGAACTGGTTGGCGAGGAGCAGTTCTGCGGAGAATGCGGAGCAGCGCGCAGCCACGAGCGCCCGGACTCCACAATGCAAAGCAAGGTGGCGTCTCTCTGGCAGATGAAGCAGGCGAGCGAGGGCACGAAGGGAACAGGCGCAAACTCCGCCCTCCTTGAATCGCAGGACCGCACCATTGATTCCTCAATTCTCGAGTCTGAAGCCCCGATCAATGTGCGGGCATTGCAGCAGGCGCCCGGTAGCGGCCTGGAAGAGGCAGACGATTGGCAGCGCCCCGAACCCGGTAACGCGCTCGCGACAGAAGACAGCGCCGACCAGGATGCGGTGAAACCTGAGGCCGCCGCTCCTCCCGACTGGAGTTCCGCGCTCTCGGCTCGCGACTTCCTGGAACAGGTGTCCCAGGGAAATCGTCGGGGATGGCTGGGAAAATTTTGGGATCAGCACCGTGGGGATATCTACCTGGGGATTGCCATTGTTCTGGTCGTTTGCGTTATTCGCTGGGGTCTTTCGAGCAGCCGCGCGGTCACTTCGCCCAGCGCTCCAACCACGGCACCCGCTATTCATAAACCGGCCGCTCCAGAGCTATCGTTATCTGAGCGGATGCTGATCTCACTCGGGTTGGCCGAAGCGCCGCCGCCACCCGAGGACAAGGGTAATCCCGCCACCGCGGTATGGGTCGATGTGAACACCGGCCTTTACTACTGTCCCGGTGCGGACATGTATGGCAAGACTCCCAAAGGGAAATTCACCTCGCAACGCGACGCGCAACTGGACGAGTTCGCACCCGCCTACCGGAAACCCTGTAACTGAGTCGAGCTGTGCCTCTCATTTCAGACAGTTTAGAATTGACAACCAGAAGGCATGGGAGTGCAATCTTACCTGCTAGCGCCTACTTGTCAGAATGCGGGACGCGTCTGCGTCGGAGAGACTTTTTGCCTCGTCCAAGCGAACAGACTTCTGAGTCACACACCCTGCCGCCGGCAGAGCTGAATCCTCTGATTAATCCTCTCCTGGCGGAGAATATGGGTCGGTGGGCCGAAGTATATTTCACCAGTCCGCCGGAAAACCGCGAGCAGGCCGTCCTGGATTTGTTACGCGAGCTTGAGGCCGATAAGTCCCGGCGGGAAGCTCATCTCGCCTCCGAACTGGCCGCGCAACCTCCCCTGGTCCGCTGCGAGAATTGCGGCTATGACAATCCGGCTACCAACCGCTTTTGCGGCATGTGCGGAGGGGTCGCCTTGGCGGAGGCAAAGAGCTCCGCCGAGGGTTTCGCCCAGCATGAAGCGAACGACAATTCCGACCGCCACACTGAACCGCGCGTTGACGCACCGTACTCCTTTGGCGACTCCAGCGCACCCAGGCACGAATTATCCCTATTCCAGGCGTATCGTGAGACCGATGCTGGTGGAAACGATGATTGGAACTATGAACCGGTGGCGTCGTCCTCTTATCGCGGATATATCGGGGTGGTACTGGCGCTACTGATTCTGGGGCTGGGTTACATG
>DASREX010000008.1:0-10128 GCA_035651855.1 Candidatus Sulfotelmatobacter sp. | reverse complement strand
GTCATGCCCTGCTGCAGGACGGTCTTGTCGCCTTCGGCGATCCATGGTGACTCGTGCCCATCCAACCCGATGCCGTGCCCGGTCCGGTGCTTCAGGAATTTCTCGAATCCCGCTTTGCGGATCTGGTCCAGGCTTTTCTTGTCGACATCCTCGGCCACCGCTCCCTCTTTCAGATTCTCGACCCCCGCATCATGCGCGGCCAGCATGGCATCGTAGAGCCTCTTGGCGTAATCGCTGGGCTGTCCCACGATAAACGACCGCTCGCACTCCACCGCGTAGCCTCCCACCTGGCAGGTATTGCTGAGAATCAGGGCGTCGCCCTTCTTCAACCGGTCCTTGCTGGGCACCGCATGAGGAAACGCGGAGCGCTTGCCAAACGGCACCAGCCCGCCAAAGGGCGGATCGATCGTGACACCCACGACTTCTCTCAATTCGACGTCCATCTTGTCGGCTACCGCGTCCGCCGCCGCTTTCAGAATCTGGTCTTCAGTGACCGAGCCATGGGACTGCACAAATTCCCGCCCTGCCTGAATGGCATAATCGTTAAAGTACATGCCGCGTCGCATCACGTTGATCTCATCTTCGTCTTTGACCCAGCGCATGTGCTCGATCAAATCCCCCGCTTCCACCAATTCCGCATGGGGCGCTCCCAGCTTCATCTGCTGCAGGCGGCTTGGAGCAGGCTCTTCAATCCCGATCCGTGATTTACCGAAACCGCGATTCGTAATCCGCTCAAAGATCCAGCGGATGCGGTTCACGGGACCTGGATAATCAAAGTAGGACTCAAAATCCTTCACCCACCAGAGCTTCACCTGGTCTGATTCGAGCCCGGGCACAAACAGCACGGGATCGCCGGATTTTGGAACCAGCGCAGCCAGCGGCCTCTCGGTCGAAAGATGGAAGTATCCCGTCGCATAGATCACGTTCGGAGCCTGCAGCAGGACAAGGGCGTCGAGCTTGCGCTTCGCCATCTCCTGCTGGATCTGCGCGATCTTCCGGCGGTACCAGTCCGGCGGCAGGCGGTCGGGAAGATTGGCGCCTGCGCCCGCCAGCGCGGCGGAGATCTTCAGCTTGCGGGTTCGCCCGAAGACCGACGTGCAAGATGTCAGGCTCAGCGCAGCCAGTCCGGCCGCATCGCGGAAGAATGCGCGTCGTCCATTGGGTTCCATGGCAAGCTCCAGTCAGAATTGACGATCGGAATTGACGGCGACACATCTTAGCGCAAGCCGCTGTGCCTCCTGAAGCAAAGAAAATGGGGCCAACCCAGCAGATTGGCCCCAACGGCTCGGGCGGTTCCCGTGAATACGGTTAAGCGGCCATTGCGCCGTCCGCCCACGGATCCATAACGACCTTCGTGCAGTTGTCCTGCTTATCGCAGAAGGTTTTATACATCTGCGGCGCCTGATAAATGGGCACGCGATGGCTCATCACAAAGCTGGGATCGAATTCCCCGCTCTCCACCTTTTCCAGCAGTGGTTTCATGTAGCGCATCATGGGCGTCTGCCCGGTCTTCATGGTCAGCCCTTTGTTCATGAACGCGCCCATCGGGATCTTGTCGTCGAATCCCGCGTAGACGCCCGGTACAGAAACGGTTCCGCCCTTACGGCAAGCCTGAATGGCCTGGCGCAGGGCGATTGGCCGGTCGGTTTCGAGCCGCGCCATTTGCTTGGCCTTATCGATCATGTACATCACACCGTGATCGTGCGCTTCCATGCCGACTGCGTCGATGCAACGGTCCGGTCCGATGTTCCCCGTCATTTCCTTGAGCGTCTGCACTACATCATCGACTTCTTCGTAGTTGATGGTTTCGGCTCCGCCTGCTTCCGCCATACGCAGCCGGTAATCGAAGCGGTCGATCGCGATCACCCGCTCCGCTCCCAGCATGAAGGCCGAACGGATGGCGAACTGCGCCACCGGACCGCATCCCCACACCGCGACCGTATCGCCCGGTTCGATATCGGCGTTGACCGCGCCGAAGTACCCGGTCGGATAAATGTCGGAAAGGAAGACCAATTTTTCGTCCGGGATCCCTTCCGGAACTTTGATGGGGCCGACGTCGGCAAACGGCACCCGCGCATACTGTGCCTGCCCGCCGGCGTATCCTCCCAGCATGTGGGTGTATCCGAACAAGCCCGAGGGCGAGTACCCCATCATCTGTTCCGCAATCCAGTAGTTCGGGTTTGAGTTGTTGCAGCAAGCCCACAGTTGCCGCTTGCAGAAAAAGCAATTGCCACAGGCGATGGTGAACGGAACCACCACCCGATCGCCCACCTTCAGCTTGTCGCTCTTGATCCCCGCTCCCACTTCCACGACTTCGCCCATGAATTCGTGTCCCATGATGTCGCCTTGTTCCATGGTAGGGATGAGGCCGTTATAAAGATGAAGGTCAGAACCACAGATGCAGGTGCTGGTGATCTTTACGATTGCGTCACGCGGATTAAGAATGGTGGGATCCGGTACCGTCTCCACCTTCATCTTGTGTACGCCCATATAACAAACCGCTTTCATGCGCTCCTCCTTCCCGCTGCCAATGCGTCCGTAAGGTTCGTTCCCCGGGGAAGCGGCCGGGTGGGATCGGCCGCTCTCATTAGGCCCGTGACCAGGTCCCGGCGCCCGTGAGGTTGGCCCGCGGTAGTGGGAATTTCTCCCGCTTCCATCAGCGCCTCCAGCCGCCGCATATCCTGGCGCAGGACGAAGCTGGCTCCTTTGTTCAGGAACTTCGCTATTGTCCCGCTCGTGCCGAAGGGCGGAGCGAATTGCAGACGCACCTTGATCAGGGTTCCGCGGCCGGCGGGAGCCTGCTGGAACTCCACGCGGCCATCGACCTCGATGTCGGAGCCCGGCAGGGAGCGCCATGCAATCATTTCGTTCTCGCGCTCCTCGGTAATTTCCGCTTCCCATGTGACCGGCTTTCCGCCGGGACCGGCAGCCGTCCATCGGGACCGGCGGTTGTCCAGCACCGTGACATTTTGCAGCCGGTTCATAAACCGCGGCAGATTCTGGAAGTCCCGCCAGAACCGGTAAGCTTCCTGCGGTGTGGTGTTGATGAGAAGGCTGGTGGTTGCCGTGTTGTTCTCGGACGGTTTCCGCCTGGCGCCGAGCAGGGCGAGCGTTCCGCCTCCTGCCGCCAGCGCGATGCCCAGGGGCGACCGTCGCGTGATTCCGTAAATTGCCAATGCGCCTCCGCCGATCAAAGCGCCCCATTGCTGGGGAGTCCAGGACCGGGGCCGGCCGTGCCCAGCAGTTTCAAACTGTGTGCGAGGGGTTTCAGCCATAACAGGTACAACCTTTCTTCTTGGAATGATCCTGAGATGCGACAATCCGGCAGGATGCTGCCGTGAACTGCAATTCAGGCGAGGGATGCCGGGGCCGCCAAGGGAGCGGGGTTCAAGCCCACTGCAGTTGTGAATAGCGGGATAGGAAGTCCCGGGTTTTAGACCCCCACCCAGGTTTTAGACCCCACCGAAAGGGGTGCCCCGTCATTCGCATCCTTTGCGAAGGGCGGGTACCACACATGCATGCAGCAAGCACGGGCACCAGGCATGCAGCAAGTCGTTCGCGAGGCTAACCGAGTTCCCCACCCTTGTGCCCAGGACAGCCAAACGAAAACTCCCAGTCTGCCGCCAATTCCCAGTGGGCGTAATCGCTTCTCACATAACCGACTCAGAATTCGGGAACCCGCTGCGGCGAGGTACATCATGACCGTTTGCTCGTCAACCGCTCACAAGTATGGTTTGAGGGTTATCCTTCCGCAAATCGTATACCGGTTCTTGCAGCAATATCGAGCAGGTCTTCCACTACCGGTGGGGTCAACGAGACTCCTTTCTCCCGTCGTACCTGTCCCGCCTGCCGCTCGGGATCGCCCGGAATCAGCGGCCCGTTAGTGCCGGGTGCCGGCTTCGTGGCGCGAAAGACGCGAATATACTCGTCGACCTGCGCCTTGAACTCGTCAGCCTCAATAAAGGCATCGATTCGCATTGCACCAAAAAAATGCCCGATGCCCTTGCCCACACTGCGTGTTGGGATTTCATTTCGAAGAGCGAAAGGTATTGCGAAAGGCCCCCAGTTTGCTCCACTCAGGACACAACTCAATATGTCGACCATGATGCCCAGGCAGTAACCCTTATGTCCTCCATGCTCCCGGTCAGAGCCGAGCGGCAGGAGCGTTCCGCCTCGCACGATGTCCTCGGGGTTTGTAGTGACCGCACCGCGGCTATCCATGCCCCAGCCGGCAGGAATAGGACTTCCTTTGCGAAGAGCCATTTCAATCTTCCCCAGAGCGACCGCACTGGTCGCCATGTCGATCACGATCGGCGGTTCTTGTTTTCCGGGAAAAGCGATGGCGATAGGATTTGTGCCAAGCATGGGCTCTGCGCCCCATAACGGGGCCACCAGCTTGGTGGAATTTGTCATCGCCAGGCCGATCAGGTCTTTCTCAACCGCTTTAAGAACGTAGTAGCCGGCAATCCCGAAATGGTTTGTGTTACACACACTGACCCAGCCCGTCCCGGATTTTCCGGCAAGGTCCATGGCGATGCGATTCGAGTGCGGACCGATGACCAAGCCAAGGCCATTGTCCCCATCGACAGTAGCCGTGCTGGGAGTCGAGCGGACCACCTTCGGTTGGGGTCTGGGATTAATTCGCCCTTCGTTGAGCAGTTCGAAATACGTATGCAGACGGGCGACGCCGTGCGAATCTATGCCCCGCAGGTCGGCACAGACCAGCACATCGGCTGCCTGTGCCGCATCCTTCTCGCTCACCCCGACATGGAGAAACACGCGAGTGCTGAATTCACGCAGCGCTTCGATGGAAAAAACCCGTGCCTCCCTGCATTCCATGTCCTTCATATCTCTCATACCTGATGCGTGCGTGACAAGCGCGGCAGCGGAGGAGGCAAACCGTAGCCGAATATTTAATATCGTATAGATTGTGTGCTGGCGGAGAGGGAGGGATTCGAACCCCCGGTACCCTTTCGGGTACGCCGGTTTTCAAGACCGGAGCCATCAACCACTCGGCCACCTCTCCGGGTGCTGCAGAATACAGCAAGGACGGGTCACGTGCTCCCGCACGCGTGCTCTTAGTTTACCAGCCTCCCGCAACTCAGCGCTCAGACAGCAACCCGAACGCTTTCGAATGGAATTTCATCACCTCGGCGAAGTGCGACAGAAAGTAGCTGACGCTGTGGTCGCCTGGATACGCGTGGTATTCATGCTTCACGCCCTCTTCTGAAAGCTGCTTGTGCAGTGCCGCTGCGCCCTGCTCAAATCCGTAATTGTCTTGCTGGCCGCAGTTGAAGTAAATGGCCAGCTCCCGCAACGCCGCCCTGTTCCTTCTTGCCAGCAGGAAGGGATTATTCGCAGTCCAGTGCGCCACCTGGATCGGCTTTCCGAATACCGGGTCCAGCACGCCGGTCAGGGGCGCGCCCGTTCTACCGGCCGCGTCCAGCTGCCGGGGAGTCTCCGTGATCAGCGCTGCGCTCTGGGCGCTTGCCGCCGAAAAAAGATCCGGATGCGCGAAGGCGAACCGCAACGCTCCGTATCCTCCCATGGAAATGCCGCTGATGGCCCGTCCCGCGGGGCCTCGGCGAATGCGATACTTGCCTTCGATATGCGCCATGAACTCCTGCAGAAAAAAATCGCTGTACCGCACCGATCCATCCGCGGAATTGATGTAGAAACTCCGGCGCCCCTCCGGCGCTACGATCAGGAAATCACCCATCTCATGCCGCTTGCGCAAATCGTCCAATAGCGTCCATCCTCCGCTGTTGAACAATGTCCGTTCGTTGTCGCCTAACCCGTGCAGAAAATAAAGCACCGGATACCGCCGCGCACCTTCCTTCGCCGCCGCGTCGTATCCCGACGGCAGGTACACGCAGTAATGCACGACCTGCTTCAGGATCCGGCTCTGCAGCGCGCTGCAATCCATCCGGCTTTGCGCCGGGGCCTGGCTCGACAGAACCATGAGCAAGACGAGAACGGCCCAACGGTTTACCGACGAAGTCATCACCGGTTATTCGTAACGCAGCGCCTGTACCGGATCGAGCCGGGCGGCCCGCCCCGCGGGATACAGCCCCGAAACCAGGCTGACCACGAAAGCAAAAGCGATTGCGCCTCCCACCAGCCACCAGGGCACCGCCCAGAAATGTTCCGGAGGAAGCGATTGGCGTTTCAGATAGACATTCGTCCCTACGTTGATGACCTGGCCGATTGCCCAGCCCCACCCCACCCCTGCCATGCCCCCCAGGATGCCCATAGCCCCGGCTTCGGCAAAGAACAGTTTCTTCACGTCCCCATCGCTGGCGCCGATCGCCTTCATGATTCCGATCTCGCGGCGCCGCTCCAGAATCGCCATGACCAGCGTATTCACGATCCCGATCGAGGCGACCATCAACGCCAGGCTGCCAAAGATCCCCAGAAAGGCGTACAGCACGGCAAAAAATTGCCGCAAGCCCCGGCTGGCATCGAGGATCGAAAATGCCGTGAATCCCATTTTCTTGATGGCATCTTCCACGCCTTGCACCTGCGACGGATTCTTCACCCGCACGCTGATCGACGAGTACACCGGCTGATCGCTGGTCCGCGAGATCTCCCGCAGGTCGGCAGGCTGCATGACGTGCAGGCTCTGGGCCAGTTTCAAAGGCAGGAATACTTTGGCCCTCGTAGGCCCGCGCATGCTCTCCGGATCAAGGTCGGAGACGCCCACGATTTTCAGCTTCTGCTCGCGGGACACCACCGAATAAGAAGCGCCCGTGACTTCGTCCGCTGCCCCTTTCCCGCTGCCAGGCGCGGCCGCCACCGGTCCGGGACTGGAAGCCCGCTGCGCATAAATCATTGTCAGGTCCTTCCCCAGCAGCGGCCTGGCAAGTTCCGCAACGCTCGGCTCGGGCGCTCCCAGAGGCGGAGTCTTCCCCAGCAATTCTTCCGCGAACGATTTTTGCAGGATCGCCTCGGCAGCCGTGTCCGAAGAGAAAAATTCCCCCTGCATCCCTTCAAAGGCGTCGTTGGATTTCGCCGACGACGGCAAGGCCGAAACGATGGTCATGTGCGGTTTGTCTTCGTAGCGCAATTCCGTGGCAAAGCGAATGTCGGGATTGGCTTCGCTGACGTTGGGCAGCTTCTCAATTTCTGCCCGCGCCGCCTCATCTAATACGCGGCTCTCGCCCGGCGCCGGCCCGTTCCGCTCCTCCTCCCGCCCCATCCCGCGCATCTCCCGGCGCGAGGTGACCACGACCGTATCGAACAATCCGGATTTCATCAGCCGCCGCGAGGCCAGTTGCTGCAGTCCAATGCCCAGGGAAAGCATGGCCACCAGCGACGCCACGCCCACCGAGATGCCAACCGTGGTGAGCGAATTCCGCAGCAGCGACTCCCGCAGGTTGCGCAGCGCAAGTTCAGCCAGGTCGGGAATCTTCACGCATGCCCTCCCTGCACACCCGAGTGCAGAACCGCGGCAGAGTTGGCCTGATCGTCGACCAGCTTTCCGTCCGCCAGGAAAATCATGCGCTGCGCATAGCGCTCCGCCAGCGCCCGCTCATGGGTCACCATCACCACTGTCATGCCCAGTTCCTGATTGAAGGACTGGACCAGGTTCATGATCTCCGTCCCGGTGCGGCTGTCGAGATTGCCGGTAGGTTCGTCAGCAAGCAACAGCTGCGGACGGTTGATCAGGGCGCGAGCCAGCGCCGCCCTCTGCTGCTCGCCGCCGGATAGCTCGCTCGGCCGGTGGTGCATTCGCTCGCGCAGGCCTACGCGTTCCAGGGCCTCGCGCGCCAGGGCATCGCGGCGGCCGCGGTCGACTTCGGCAAAGCGCAGGGGCAACTCCACGTTCTCGGCCAGCGTCATGCTGGCAATCAGATTGAACGATTGGAATACCATGCCCACTACATGCAGCCGGTACTTCGCCAGATCTTCCCGCGAAAGCTTGGCCAGATCGCGGCCCTGCACGGTCACGCTTCCCGAGGTGGGACGATCCAGTCCGGCAATCAGGTTCAGCATCGAGGACTTACCCGAACCCGAACTGCCCAGCAGGGCCACGAATTCCCCGGCTCGCACGGCCAGCGAGACTCCGTCCACCGCCCGGATCAGGGCGTCGCCCATGCGGTAATGGCGGCAAAGATTTTCGCTGCGGATCGCCGCCGTGACAGGCACAGAAACTACCGGAAAGGTCGCCATCGCTATCGCATCTCTCCCCGCAGCACTTTCAGCGCGTCAGCCGCCTTCACATCGCCATTCTTCGCTTCGGCGCCGTCCCCATTCGCCATCACGGCATCTCCCTCGCCCGGAGCCAGGAACAGGTTGTTCTCGACGCCGTGCTGGCGGGTATACAGATCGTAGTATCGCCCGCGCGCCGCATAAAGTTTCGCATGCGTCCCGCGCTCCATGATTCTTCCCTGCTCCATCACCATGATCTGATCGGCGCGGCGGATCGTCGACAGCCGGTGCGCGATCACGAACGTCGTGCGCCCCTGCATGAGATAGGAAAGACCATGCTGGATCATCTGTTCCGATTCTGAGTCGAGGCTGGACGTTGCCTCGTCCAGAATCAGGATGCGCGGCTCGGCCAGGATCGCGCGCGCAATCGAAATGCGTTGCCGTTGCCCGCCGGACAACTTTACCCCGCGCTCGCCCACCACCGTGTCGTACTGCTCGGCGAAGGATTCCGCAAACTCATCCACCCGCGCGATCCGGCACGCCCGCATGATCTCTTCTTCGCTCGCTTCGGGCCTGGAGAAAGCCACGTTCTCGCGGATGCTTCCATCGAACAGAAACGATTCCTGCAGCACCACTCCCAGCCGTGTCCGGTAAGAATCCAGCCGCACCGTACTCAAGTCCACGCCATCCACCCGGATCGTTCCCTGGGCCGGCACGTAAAACGCGCAAATCAGGCCAATGGTGGTCGATTTCCCCGATCCCGACGAGCCCACCAGCGCCGTCACCGTGCCCGGTTCCGAGCGGAACGACACGTCGTGCAGCACCTCCTGGCTGCCGTCATAGCTGAAATTCACGTTCTCGAATTCGACCGTGCCCACAATGTCGCGCAGTTCCACAACCCGTTTCGGATCCTGGTCCTCGGGCCGTTCCCGCATAACTTCCTGCGTGCGCTCCAGTCCGGCCAGAGCTTCGGTCAGTTGGGTTCCGATGGAGACCACCTGCATGATCGGAGCCACCAGGAAAACCAGTAGAAAGTTGTAGGAGAAATAGCTGCCGGGAGTCAGAGTGTGCGCCAGCATCTGCCGCCCGCCGATATACATCGTCGCCGCTCCGACGCCGCCGAGCAGCACGCTGGCCGACAGGCTCATCAGCGACGTTGCCGTCAGCGTGCGCATCACGTTCTCCAGCAGCCGCCGCACTCCTCCCGCGAAAACCTTCTCCTCCCGCTCTTCCGCGTGATAGCCCTTGATCACGCGCACTCCTCCCAGCGACTCGGTCAGGCGTCCGGTGACTTCGGCGTTGATCTTTCCCCGCTCGCGGAAAATCGGGCGAATGGTGGCAAATGCCTTGTTCAGGAAGAAAGCGAAACACGCCAGCGATCCGACCGCAATCAGCGTCAGGGGTACGCTGATCCGCAGCAGCAGGACAAGCGCGATGCCCGCAGCCACGATGCCGCCCACAAAGTCCACCAGTCCCGTGCCCAGAAGATTTCGCACGCCCTCCACATCCGTCATAATTCGCGAGACCAGCGCGCCCGTCTTGTTGGTGTCGTAGAAGTTCACCGGCAGCCGCGACACATGCGCCTGTACCTGCTGCCGCAGGTCCGCGATCAGCCGTTGCGCTGCCTTCGACAGCAGTTGCGTCAGCGAAAACGACGTCACCCCCTGAACCAGCGTCGCAGTCAACACCGCCACTACCAGCGGGCGCAGCAATCCCGTCTGGTGTCTGGTCACTACATTGTCGATCAGGAATTTCGAAGAATAAGGCAGGACGAACCCGGCGAGCTTGTTGCACACCATCAAGACGAAGCCGACCGCCAGCAACCGCCGCCGCGGCCGCATCAGATTCCAGACCTCCGGCCAGACGGCCCTCAGCCGCTCCATCTTGAACTTGTTCGCGTCAGCTTTGGCGGCGGCACTCAATCCCTATTGGACTCCATTCCGCCCCGGTTGGCTTCATTATTACTGCATTGTCCCA
>DASREX010000007.1:0-7298 GCA_035651855.1 Candidatus Sulfotelmatobacter sp. | reverse complement strand
TGACTTCTGTATATCGCACACAATTGAACATGTCAAGATAAATATTCAAACAACATGACTACATCTTGGCTCTAGAATTCCCCTAACTCGCGCCGACACAATAACTTCCCCTCATTACTGCGGGGGAAGATCCGTCCGAGGTCATCCGCCTGAAACCAACCGATATCGACAGCCAGCGCATGGTGATCCGCATCGAGCAGGGTAAGGGGCAGAAGGACCGCTATGTCATGCTCTCCCCCAGGCTGCTGGAGAGACTCCGCCACTGGTGGCGCGCGGAAAGACCCCGCCCCTGGCTCTTTCCGGGCGACCCTCCCAGCCGCCATCTCAGCAAGGATGCCGTCGATCAGGCCTGCTGCAAGGCGCACCTGCGAAGCGGCATTTCCAAACCCATCACCCCGCATTCTCTGAGGCACGCCTTCGCTGTTCATCTGTTGGAGCACGGCGTCGACGTGCGCCGCATCCAGTTGCTGCTGGGCCATCGTAGCCTGGCCACGACGGCACGCTATCTTCGCATCGCCACCAACAAGGTCTGTTCAACTTCCAGCCCCTTGGATCTGCTCCCCCAGCCGACCGCCGCTGAATCCAAGCCCGTTTCCCCTCGAGATCGCTGAGGTCGGCGGGCGGATGGACCGTCCGAAGCTCGAAGTGGCCGATGTCTTCCGCCGCTATGGTGCGGCGTACCGGCAGGAACACGCAGGGTCGCTCTCGCGCGGACAGCGGCGCGTCATGAGCGCCATCGAACTCTGCCGCACTGCCGCTCTGGGCGGCCACTTGGAGCAGTGTGACTCCTGTGGCCACCAACGCCCCGCCTACAACTCCTGCCGAAATCGGCACTGTCCAAAATGTCAGTCCCTTGCCCGCGCCCGCTGGCTTAAAGACCGCCAATCCGAACTGCTGCCGGTCGAGTATTTCCACGCCGTCTTCACCGTGCCGAAAGAGATCGCCGCTATCGCCTATCAGAACAAGGAGGCGGTTTACGGCATTCTCTTTCGCGCGACGGCCGAAACCTTGCGCGCCATCGCCGCTGATCCCAAACACCTGGGGGCCGAGATCGGCTTCCTCGCCATCCTTCACACCTGGGGACAAAACTTGCTTTTCCATCCCCATCTGCACTGCGTGGTGCCAGGCGGCGGCATCCGTCCCGACGGGAAGCGGTGGATCGCCTGCCCTCCTGGCTTTTTCCTGCCGGTCCGAGTGCTCTCGCGTCTTTTCCGGCGTCTGTTTTTCGAATACTTGCAGACCGCCTATGACGCCGGCAAGCTCCAGTTCTTTTCCTCCCTGGAGCGGCTTCGTGACCCGAAAGAGTTCACCACGTACCTGACTCCGCTTCGCCAAACCGAGTGGGTGATTTACGCCAAACCACCCTTTGGCGGGCCCGAACAGGTTCTGAACTACCTGGGCCGCTATACCCATCGCGTCGCTATTTCCAACAATCGCCTGCGCAACATCGATCACGGCAAGGTCAGCTTTTGCTGGAAAGATTACCGCCATCACGACCAGCAAAAAACCATGACTCTGGCGGCCGATGAATTCATTCGCCGCTTTCTGCTGCATGTCCTGCCGGACGGTTTTCAGCGCATTCGTCACTACGGTTTTCTGGGCCATCGTCATCGCCAAGCCAAGCTCGCCCTCTGCCGACAACTGCAGGGCGTCGTTCTGACGATGGCTGCTGTCGCCCCAGCACTCGACAAACCCGACTACCGGGATGTCTACGAAAAGCTGACCGGCGATTCTCTGCGTGACTGCCCCGTCTGCCACCACGGACAAATGGTCGTGATTGCCGTTCTTCCTACCTTCAATCGGGCGCCACCCTCCACCCCACCATGAACTGGCTGACTTCCAATCCGCTCCCTTTGTTAGCTGCTTGTTTCCTCCAAGCCAACGGCGGCCCCTTGCTTGCCGGAAAAAAGAACGACGATCGGCGCATGGGTCTTCTCTTCGGCCCCTTACGCCATGCATACCTCAGGGTCGCTACTTCACGACCAGTCCGCATTGATGCCGACGGCGCCCGCGCAGCCCGTCGATTGCTACCTCCCTCGGCTCCACCCCGAGCGTTCAATCCCCATAGCCTTGTCGTTGGCCCGCGGTTTAGTCCAATCAATTTTTAGCTGACCGGGCAGGTACCACAAGCAGTTGTTTCTGCAACTTCGCGCCCCGCCCGCTCAGCTAAAAATCCTCTGCATTCCGGGGATCGTAACAATCATTCCGGGGTGAGCAATAGCCTTTCCGGTTTGGGGCGGGTCGGTTCTCGACGGGCGTGCCGGGAGAGCCGTCAGGATTCACCCCAGCCGACCGGGTTCAGGCAAGCGACGCTGGACAACCCCACGGGCAGTGAGGTTCCTCTGGAAAGAGGAGGAACCTACATTGCCGACGGAAAAACTGTCCATGCGGAAAATCAAAGAAGTGCTGCGGCTCCGGTTCGAATTGGGCCTAAGCCAGGATCAGATCGCTCGCAGTTGTTCGATCTCTCAAGGGAGCGTTTCAAATTGCCTGAAACGCGCTCGGGAGGCGGGGGGTCAGCTGGCCGCTGCCAGAAAGCTGGGACGAGGCCCGGCGGGAAGAGGCGCTGTTCGGGCATCCCCTGCGCCGCTACGAAACCCGCCGGCCCACGCCGGACTTTGCGCACCTTCACCAGGAACTGCAATCCCACCGTCACCTGACGCTGCAATTGCTGTGGGAGGAATACCGCCAAGACCACCCCGATGGCTATGGCTACAGCCGCTTCTGCGAGCTCTACCGTCGCTGGCGCCGCCGTCTGGACGTGGTGCTGCGCCAGGAGCATAAGGCCGGCGAAAAGCTCTTCGTGGATTATGCCGGGGACACCATCGCTGTCCACGACCCTCAGGGTGGACCCGCACGTCAGGCCTCGATCTTCGTTGCCGTCCTGGGCGCCAGCAACTACACCTATGCCGAAGCCACCTGGAGCCAGGGCTTGGAAGACTGGCTCGGCGCTCACCTCCGCACCTTCGAATTCCTGGGGGGTTGTCCCAGGCTGGTGGTTCCCGACAATACGAAGAGCGGCGTTCGCCGCGCCTGCCGCTACGAGCCTGACCTGAACCGCACTTATCATGAGCTGGCCATGCACTACGGCGTCGGTGTGCTACCGGCGCGGCCCTACAAACCCCGGGACAAGACTTATGTTTCATACTGCACCTCATTCCGGTCGTACAACGGCGAAAGTAGGCGCTGCTTGGCACATCGGCCCCCGTGCCCCTTAAGAATCGTACTCTCCTCCAGGGGTTCGTATAAACAGCGCTGGACATTATCGTAGCGGTATTTTCGCAACAGACCTTGCCTTCCCCAAGCGTGGATCGTTGTGCAACTTACACCGTGGCGTTTGCTCATCTCTTTGGCCGTGAGCAACCCCTGGGATCGCAGCCGGCTGTATCGGCTCTTCAGTCTAAAAGCCTCCCGGATATGAGCGATCTTTTTGAGATTGAAGGGTTGATCTTGCCAAGTCCTTCGGCCCTGTCGATTCAGAACCTCCGCAACCTCGCGATCGCAGTAATGATCCAGCAGGGAGTCAATCTCGGCGACGATTTCCTTCTTCGTCTTCCGAATCTGCGCGATCGGCAGGGGCTTGGTCAGGGCGAGACTCCGCGTGGCCCCGCCGCGGAGACGTACATGAACCTGAATCTTCTCTCCGTTGATTAAGGTCACGTCTTCGATGAGGAGCCGAAGAATCCGCTTCCGTTCTCGAGGCTCAACCGAAGGATCATTCCAGACGCGTGGGAAGTCGTCCGCCAACGAGAGCAGTTGCGCGCGCCTGCGAATCAACCAGCAGGCGTTGCTTCTGCGTCTGCTGCTCATACTGTTGCTGCGCCTCGGCGAGAGAACGAAGTTTGTCGTTCCATTCCGCTTCCAAGCTCTCGGCGACCAGGCGATTGTCGGGATCGACCTTCATGTAGCGGCGGCGGGCGAGTTCAGCCTCATATTGTGCACGCTCAACATGTATTCGCCACAACGCATCGATTTCGGCAATCCAGGCCTCCACTTCCTGCTGAACGGCCAGCGCCACCTCCAAGGTCACCGGCTGCATCAGTTCCAGCAGCAAGTCACTGACCGCCCGATCAACGACACCGCCGGGCACGCGCTGGCAGACTTTCTCCCCCCTCCGCACCGACGCTTCCTGGCAGACATAGGTCGGAACGAGTTGGTGATCGGCAAGGTTGTAATGGACGCCCATTCGCTCTCCGCAGATGCCGCATAGGACACGTCCTTGAAGCAGCGCTGGCCCCTCGCGGGCCGGACCACTCTTGCGTCCTCCTCCGAACCCCAGAGCGTTTTCGGCAAGGCGCGTCTGATTAGCCTCAAACTGCTGCCAACTGATGTAGCCAACGTGTACCCCGGGGATTACAAACTGCCACTCCGATCGCGGAACCTTCCTCGTGCTATGTCTGCCGTCCGGCAGACGGCGGCTGCGCACGCGACCGTAGACGAACGCCCCAGCGTAGCGAGGATTATGCAACACCGGGAGGATTCGAGAGTGCTCCGGCCGCACCCAATGCAGCTCCCCCTTATTCAGCCCCTTGCGGATACGGCGAGGAAACAGGAGACCTTGCTCATGAAACCTCTTCACCGTCTGCATGGCCGATCCGGTCTGGTCGAAAGTCTCAAAGACCAGGCGCATCGTCGCCTGCACCTCAACGTCCGGATCGAAAATCATAACGCCATCGTCCCGGTAGACCAGACCCACAGGCGGAGGCATCTCCAGTTCGCCACGTCGAGCCTTGTTGATCATCCCCCCTCGCATTCTTGCCTGAAGGAAATGAAGTTCAGCCTCCGAGAAAGTCCCTTTCAAACCGAGCAGAAGCCTGTCATTAAAATTCGCCGGGTCGTAAATTCCATCCTCATCCAGAATGAGTGTGCCGGCCAGAGAACACAGCTCGATTAACCGGTGCCAATCGGCAGAGTTCCGGGCCAAGCGGGATACCTCCAGTCCCATCACCCATCCGGCCTTGCTGAGGGCAACTTCACAGACCAGCTTCTGAAATCCGTCCCGGCCAACCGCGTGGGAGCCGGACTTGCCGAGATCAGTGTCGAGGATGTGGATTCGTTCCAGAGGCCAGCCCAGTGCCAGGGCACGGTCGCGCAAGGCATACTGGCGTTGCGTGCTTTCCGTATTCTCCAGAACCTGGCGCGGTGTGGACTGCCGAATGTAGAGATAGGCGTCACGCTCAAGATGTTGACAGGTAATTCTGGCGGATCTTCCCCTCATTACTGCGGGGAAGATCCGTCTGACGCTGGTGGCAGCGGTGGATCAGGTGGAGCGGTTCGCGAGCGCCAAGCAGATGACCGGCTACTTTGGGATTGTGCCCACGGTGCGCGCCAGCGGAGAACGAGAAGAGCAAGGAAGGATTACGCGGCAAGGGCGGAGCGAAGTGCGCGCCGTCTGGATTCAGGCGGCGCACGCCTTGACGCGATGCCGACAACCGGCCGCGCGGCCCTTGCAACGCTGGTTTCATCGCGTCGCCTACCGGCGCGGCTTGAGGACCGCGCTGGTAGCTCTAGCACGGAGGATGTTGAGTTTGGCGTTCTATCTCCTGCGAGACGGAACGTCGTACGACCCCCGGCGACTGCGCTGGGCCACGGCCTGACCGCACCGAGCGGCATTAGGCGGACCTGACGCGGAAGCTGGGCAAGCGGAGAAACCGAAAAGCCCTTCGACGGCGAGAGGGATGGACGCAGCCCGCATACTCTCGCTGGTCCTAACCAGAGACCGTCAGGAGATAGGGCGCGTTCGCTGAGCCGACAACATGGGCCGGAATCGAGCCCGAATGGAAGGATGGCCAGTCCCCCGATCCTCGATCGCTTGACTCGGTTGTCCCTTTTCACGGAAGGAGAGATGAGAGAGAAACGTTACATCGGAATCGATCTGCACCGCAGGAGGTTCACCTGCTGCGTGCGGTTAGCCAGTGGAAGGAATTATCTGAGTGAGTGGAACCTGCAGCAGTTGCCGGAGTTTGCGAAGAGGCTGCGGCCCACGGATGAGGGAGCGGTGGAAGTGACGGGGAACACGCGGCTGTTTTATGAGGCCGTCGCGCCGCATGTCGAGCGGGTGGTGGTGGTAGACCCGAACCAATTCCGGGTGATCAGTCATTCGGTGAAGAAGACCGATCTGAACGATGCCCGCAACCTGGCGCTGTATTTGGCCAAGGGGCTGCTGCCGGAAGTAAGAATGAAGGAGCAGCCGCAAGCGGAAGTGGCCAGCCTCACGCAGACGCGCGACCGGCTGGTGAAGCTGCGCACCGCCTTGAAGAACAAGGTCAATAATCTGCTGTCGGCGCGAGGGATCGAGCTGGAGAAAGAAGACCTCCCCAGCGAAAAGGGACTTGAGCGCGTGCTGGGGCATGATGGGCTGGAAGGGCTGGCGCAGGTCGAGCTGGAGATCATCGTGGAGGAGATTCGGAGTTTGAATCGGAACATTCGCCGGCTCGAAGAGGTCATCGAAGAAGCTGCCCGAAAACTGCCCGGCTACACCAACCTGACCAGCATCAAGGGGATCGGAGCGCTCGGGGCCGGCGTGCTGCTTTCGGTGATCGGCGACGTGAAAGATTTCCCGGAAGAGGGGAAGCTGGCGTCCTACTTCGGCATCGTTCCCCGCGTGCAGAACTCGAACGAGACCGAACACCGGGGTCGCATTACGAAACGCGGAACGAAGCTGGGGCGGACTACCTTGGTGCAATGCGCCTTGATCGCCAAGCGCTATAGTCCCTACCTCAACCGCTATTACGAAGGCATTCGCGCTCGCCGCGGGACGGGCAAAGCCATCATCGCCCTGGCCCGAAAGTTCCTCGGCATCGTTTACACGACACTCAAAAACAACTGGGTGTTCGAAGACTTCCCCAACTTCGTGCTGGCGGAAGTCAAAACTTAACAACTACTTCTGGTCGGTCAGAGTAGACAAACGTCATAGGAGAACCGATGCCTACAGATCCGAATCCCAGTTTAGCACCCAGCTCCTCTGCGCCATCCATGCCCTCCGAGATCGCCCAGGCCCTCGCCGCCGGACTCGATAACTTCAGCTTGCGCAAACTGCTCGGCCTTGTCCTTAACAGCCTCGGCCAAGCCGAACGGCAGGCTTATCTGGCCAGCACCCCCCCGCCGATAAAGGCAACGGCACTTACGCACGCTCCTTGAAGATGGGCTTCATCCCGTTGCAGATTGACGTGCCCCGCACCCGCGGCGGCTCGTTCCGACCCAGCCTTCTGCCCCCGCCCTACCAGCGCGATTATCCCGAGGAGACTCAAGCCCTGTTACTCAACCTGCTGGCTTCCTGCCGGTCGGTGAACGCCGCC
>DASREX010000006.1:0-23848 GCA_035651855.1 Candidatus Sulfotelmatobacter sp. | reverse complement strand
AAAGCGGGCTACAGGAAAAACAAAGAGAGTTCCGAGGTGATGTAAGGTCCATTCGTCTCGGCCAGTAGCTCGCGTTTGACCCTTGCTCGACCTGCTTTCGCTGCTTCCCTTGCGGGGCGCAACGCGCGATCGTCAGCTTGGGCTCCGGGCTCACCGCCAACCGGATAAACCTACCTTACGCCTCGGAACTCTATCCTGCCTTCAACATTTCTTCTCCGTTCTCCTCGACCAGCGCTTTGCTATAGACCCTTGCTTGCCCTCCTTCTCAATCTTGCGACTCAGAAGGTGACTTCGCTTGAGCCCCGGACGCCGCACCAACCGGAAAAACTTAAGAAGCTGTCAAAGAACGATCCTGTTGTACTCCTTCTATTCTTCCAGTCAACGAAAAATACGCGCCGGTAAGTACACGTGTTTTCAAGCGAGTGCACGGCGTCCACAAGCGCGTGACCGGAAATGGTGCAGCCCGCCCGCGGGATTTCGCTCAAACGCGGCGTGCAACGCGGCTTTGCGCATCATCCATTCACCGCCATGAATATTCAACTCCTGCGAAGGCGGGGCCAAGCCCTGTGAAAATCAGGCAATTACCGCGCCGGACGCAGCCGTCGCCTCTGCGTCAGGCGGGCTGCGATGGAATTCTAATTCGCAGGAGCTTTGGAAATACAGGGTGTAGGGGGCACGTGGACGTCGCCCATGAGGTCGCTTCGCGGCACGGGAATTACGGCCATGACCCTCGCTCCGGGGTTAGTGGACCGAATATCCAACGTTCCGCCTAAACGCCGCAGCCGTTCCCGCATCCCGAGAAAGCCGACGCCAGCCTGAGCGGAAGGTTCCACAGAAATACCCTTGCCTGCATCAGTGATCTCGACGGTCAGGTACGCTTGTTCGCGAATTAGTCGAATAGTCGCCGTAAGACTGCCGGAGTGGCGGTGGATATTGGTCAGGCATTCCTGGACCAGGCGGAAGACGGAAATCTCGATCTCGTGGGGCAAACGTCCGAGCTCGGGCGAAATCTGCAGGTTCACGGCGATCTTGCTGCGTTTCGAGAAGCCTTCCACGTAACACCGGACTGCGGATGATAGCCCCGCCTCATCCAACAGGGGCGGATGCAGCAGGTAAGAGATGGTACGGATTTGCTTGCTCACCTCTTCGACCATCACGGCATTCTCGGCCAGGCATCTGGCCCCATCCCCGCTCAGTTTGTGAGACTCCGGCGCAATTACCGCATGGTTCATGGCGATGGCAGCGAGCAGTTGGCCGACACTGTCGTGCAGTTCGCGGGCGATCCGGCGCCTTTCCTCTTCTTGCAGCATCGTGATCTTGGCATTCAGCGATTCCAGTTGCCGCGTCTTACGGTGCAACTCGGCCAGGGTTTTTACTTTGGCCCGCAGCAATTCGGGAGGCGCGGGTACGGGAAGGTAATCCACGGCTCCATGTTGATATCCCTTGAGCCGGTCCAGATCGGTCACGCAAATCCCGGACACGAAAACGATCGGGATGCTTTCGAATCGCGGATGTTGATGAATCATCTCCGCGGTTTCAAACCCGTCCATTCCCGGCATGCACACGTCCATCAGCACGAGAGCGATATCGTTCTTCAGCAACTGTTCCAGGGCTTCCATCCCGGAATGTGCTTTGATCAAGTTTTCGCCGAGTTCGTTCAGTGCAGCTTCGTAAGTGATTAGCTTGGAGGGCTGATCGTCCACCAGCAGAATGTTCAGTTTTTCATCCACAAATGTTGAGGTCCAAGAGCCAGGACATTGAGCCTGCTTAAAATAAGCCGAATGTGACCGGAGGTTGAATACCGTGAAACGCCTAAGGTGAAGGCTGTAAGGGGGGCTTAGAGGTGCGATGGTAGTGCGGGATTCAGCGCTTCTTGGCCAGTGCGGCGGCAGGTTTTGCATGGCTGCCTTTCTTAGCCCGGCTTCCTGCCACCAGATCGGCGACCGTCGTGTTCTCCAGAATCTTGGCTGCGGCGTCACGCACCGCCAGAAAGACTTCATACAAGGCGCGATGATCCTCGTCCTTTACGATCAACCCACGTAACTGCTCGGCATCGCCCATGGGGGCGAGGGGGCCATCGACCAGGCGGATAATGTCGCTCAGGGGAATCTCGGATGGGTCGCGCCGCAATTGATATCCGCCGCGAGCTCCACGCACGCTGTCTACGATGCGCGCGTTTTTCAATTCCAGCAGAATAAGTTCCAGAAACTTCTCAGGCAAATCGCTCTCCGCGGCAATGTCGCGGATCTTGATGGCGCCTTGCTCGTGACGCCGCGCCAGCGTCATCATCGCCTGGAGAGCGTACAGTCCCTTTTGCGAAATCTTCACGCCTCTACTCCCGCCCCGCAGTGCATTGTGCCCCATTTTGGGGCTTCTGCATAGGCATAGTGGGGTAACCAAGAGAGTGGGCCGAGCGAACGATAACCGCTCAGTTACACGGCGGCGGATGCGCGGCAATCCGGCGTACGGCGGAAACGTTTCAGTGCAGTGTCACGAAGCAGTCCCCGGGTTTTCTGAGAGGATCGAAAACGACATGGAGCAGCGAACAACCCTTGCGGATTGCGTGCTAGCGCCTGCGGTTACTGAGTTGGTGCCATCGAAGGGACTCGAACCCCCACACCGTTGCCGGTACATGGACCTGAACCATGCGCGTCTGCCAATTCCGCCACGATGGCAAGTGGACTTACTTATTCCGGCAGCTGGGAAGCTACCGTATCAGGAAGACCTGCATTCCTATTTTACAGGCACACCGCCCGTTATTCCAACTTCGCATTCATCGTGATCTTGGCATTTAACACCTTGGAGACGGGGCATCCTTTTTCCGCCGCTTCCGCATATTTCTGGAAAGTCGCGGCATCGGCGCCCGGGACTTTGCCGACCACATCGATATGGCTCTGCGTAATGGTCCACCCGGAGTCCAGCTTCTCAAAGGACAAAGTCACGGTGGTCGAGATGTTCTCCGGGGTCAGATTTGCCCCACCGAGCTGTGCGGACAGCGCCATGGAAAAGCAGCCCGCGTGGGCCGCCGCAATGAGCTCTTCGGGATTGGTCCCGGGAGCATTCTCGAAGCGCGTAGTAAACGAATATTGAGTATTGTTTAACACCCCGCCCGGAGCTGACATCGTACCCTTGCCATCCTTCAAGCCACCCTTCCAGACCGCGCTCGCCTTGCGTTGCATGAAGTTCTCCTTGCCAAATTAGAAATAAAGTTGCCCTGACATTCTAGACGGAGTGAGTCGGATGCGTCACGCCGTCTGGCTTCAATGGCTGCGGGGAGAATCGCGATTTCCCCAGAATGCTTCAGCGCGCCACGGTCAGCACGATCACGCGATCCGCTTCTTCGTTCTTGGCCGGCGGAACTTTCAGGATCAGGCCATCCCCTTTTTGCGTGAATTCTATGACCGCTCCATCGATCAGCGACCGGGCGGCGGCGACTTTGTTGGGGATTGGCGGCAGAGCCAACAGGGGGGCGCTCCAGTTGAGGACATGCACGTAGATTTTGTCTTCCTTCCGGGTCGTGACTCCCCAATCGCCGGCAGGAATTGGCCCGCCCCGGGTTCCGTAAATTGACTCTCCGTACTTTGACATCCATTGGCCGACTGCTTGCAGCCGGGTGACGAACTGAGGATCAATTTCGCCGCTGGGGTAGGGGCCAATGTTCATCAGCAGGTTGGAATCATTTCCGGCGGCGCGCACCAGGCGGCGTTCCACTTCGGCGGCGCTCTTGTACTTGCTGTCGCCGATGTTGAATCCCCAGTTGTCGTTCAGCGTGTCCGAACTCTCCAGGGGAAGTTGAGTGCTCACGTATTCGGTGTTGAAGCCGGCAGTATTCTGGCCGGGGAGATCGCGCTCAAAGGTCTGAACATCTTCCCCCGGACGTGGCGTCTGATGGTGGTTCGGAATAATGAGTGCCGCTGGCTGGAGTTTGTGAATGAGCGCGTAGGTCTTGTCGAGGTGCCAGTCCGCGTTCGGCTTGTCCCACATGCCATCGAACCAGATACCGCCGATGGGACCGTAATTGGTGAGGAGTTCCGTCAGCTGCCCGTCCATGTAGGTGTCGAGGTAGGCGTTCCAGTCGCCCTGGCCGGGACGGCCGTTGTCCCAATTAGTGGCACCGCGCGGATAGTAGTCGGGATTGTGCCAGTCCAGTTGCGAGTAATAGAAGAAGAGCTTGATGCCCTGGCGGTGGCATTCGTCGGCAAGCATCTTGAGCGGATCCTTTTTGTAAGGAGTACGCTGCACGATGTTCCAGTCCGACACCTTGGAATCGAACATGGCGAAGCCGTCATGATGGCGCGAAGTGATGGTGATGTATTTCATGCCGGCGGATTTGGCCAGCGAAACCCAGGTGCGGGCGTCGAACTTCTCGGGATCGAAGAACATCGGCAGGCGGTTGTACTCATCGATCTTGAGCTTGCGGTTGTGGAAGACCCATTCGCCGTCTCCCAGCACGCTATAAACGCCCCAATGGATGAACATGCCGAACTTCATGTCCTGGAATTCGCGGCGGGCCTGCAGGTTTTCCGGGGATGGCTTGTAGTCGGTTTGGGCGGAGGCATTGCGATTGAAGGACAAGACTGTGGCTGCGAGAAAGACGGCGAGGGCGCTCTTTTCCAGAGCGGACTGCAGGGCCTTTGTCATGTTCATTCTCCCCGGCTAGTCTAATGGACGAGGGCGGATTGGGCGTAGGTCAAATCGGGCTCGGCCTGAGTATGCATCGTCCCGTCCTTGCGCCGGTTCGAGTCGCGTGATAATCACGAACAGCATCTCATTTGGTTACCAGCTCCTTTACGCTTCTCAGTAATACGTCAGAAGGAGCGATGTCCCTCAGCTTGGCAATCTGGGCTAGAGCGGTGTCGATTCCCGCATAGCCGCAGCGGTGTAGCCATGCGGCAATCAGAATGGGCGAGCGGCTCATGCCCGCGAGACAATGCACCAGCAGCTTCCCTCTCCGGACTCCAATCGCCATCGCGAACATTATGTCCTCGAACTTTTGCGGGGAGATCGGGCGCAAATCCGGGATTGGGATCTGGATGTAGGTGATCTTCGCCGCTCGGTGCGCCGTCTGTTCCCGGCAGAGCGAAATGACCGTGGTGATGCCCTGCGGGTTGGAGCGCGCCAGTTGCTGTGCGTCTTTGAGACTGCCGAGGTAGAGCCGCTCCCAAATCCTCGTCACTTGTCTCCTGAAATCGGGCAAGAGCCCGTCGCAAGTATCATCCCTGACGCTAGCGTGCACCCTCTCCATCTTGGGTAAGCGCGTGTTCCGCCTTGCAATGCCCGTCGAATTGCGCCTGCAGGGATCTCTGGTACTCCGCCCGCTCAGGACGATGGCCAGAACCCTGTGCTCTGAAAACGAGGTTAGGGCATGCCGTACAATGCGCTTCCACCGGGATATCTCCCAGCCATTTTGTGACTCGCAGAGCGGGCTTTTTCATCGTGTCGGCTCCGGCGATTCGCGACCTCAGCTTCTGCTCGATGATTTCGTACGTAGCTATTTTCCGTCAATGGCGGAAAGTTTGCGACTCCTCGCAAGCGAGGCCGCGCAGAATCAGACACTGGGCGGAGTAGTAGCTGATCCAGATGAATTGCTCGCTTCCGGGAAAGGCGCTGCGGAACTTGCTGATGGCAATCATCGCGTCGGAGACAATGAACAGGAGGGCGCCGAGCGCGGCCCACGGAGTCTTTAAATCGGCGAAAATCGCGCTGATGCCCATGCAGGATAGAACCAGCGAATAAATTACAACCGGGATGAGCATGGAGCCGAGCGAGTGCCATACGCTTGCCAGCACGGAACTCAGCGCGATCAGGATCGCGATTATGCCCAAGAGCCGCATCGGGCTGAGATTCCACCAACGTGCTGCCCGGTATCTGCCGAACAGCGCGATATAGACCAGATGAGCAATGAGAAACGAACTCAGGCCGAGGAGGAAGAGCGATTCTTCATGCCGAGACCCGAGCCGGCGGACGCCCAAAAGAAAGTCTCCGGACGAGGAAATTGCTAACGCCATTCCCAGCAAGGTATGTACACGAAAGCCAAGCAGAGCCAGAAGCAGAATGCTTAGAACCTTTAAGATCACCGGCCAATCACCTGCCGTAATTGGACGCGACAAGAGGTACGCCAGAGCGGAACCAGCCGACACGGCGAATAGCAGCCCAGGAGATTTCATTTATTCTCTCGAGTGTAATCCTGGTCTGTGAGTTGCCGGTAACGGTTGGCTTCTGAGTACGTAACCGTCGCATTGCACGTGGGCCTGTGACGCGGCTGGTGTCCGCTACAAACAGCATCAAAAGTGCCTGTGCGGCGGAGTTGATCGGAAAATCTCGCGGGAGCGGGAGCCCCGGTCGTCGAAAGCTGTGGAATAATGCTGGCGGCAGGCGACACCCGTGACCGACAGCCCTGATTTCAGCTATCCCGCCAATCCCAATCGGGCAAGAGATCATCTTGCCAATGAGCGGACATTTCTCGCCTGGGTGCGAACCGGTGCGGCCATCGTGGTGTTCGGATTCGCCATTGGCCGATTCTCGATTGCACTGCGGCAGTTGAGCGCATTGCAGGGGCATCCGGTGCAACGGAGCGGGATTTCAGTGTGGATGGGTGCGAGTTCGATCGTGCTGGGAGTACTGCTGGTCGTGGCGGGTTTGTTTCGTTACCGGAAGACACGTGATCGCCTGGAACAGGGCAGGTTTGAACCAGCCGGGGTTGTGCTGGACCTTGTGACTGCGCTGACCGTCCTGTTTGGATTGGTACTGGCGGGATATCTGATTTATATCGAGAAGAGCGTAGGATGAGCCGGGCTGAACGCTCCGGTCCTTCGTCAGGCTGACGCCGCTCTTCTCCGGACGAGAGGCTGCAAAGACGCATGAGGTTCCGGTGGGACGTGCGACGCCCGTCCTTACACAAGAATTATGGCGAATGATCGGGAGAAGGAAGCGGCGGCGCGGGCCAGCCTGCAATTCGTGAGGGACGGGCAAGTGGTTGGCCTCGGCACCGGGTCGACCGCGGCGTATTTTATCAAGCTGCTTGGCGAACGAGTGAAGGATGGTTTGCGGATTCGGGGTATTCCGACATCGGATCGATCGCGGGAATTGGCGATCAGTCTGGGCATACCGCTGGTCACATTAGACGACTGCCAGGAGATTGACGTCACTGTCGACGGAGCTGACGAGGTGGATCCGCAGCTGCGATTGATTAAGGGTGGCGGCGGGGCGCTGCTGCGGGAAAAGATTGTGGCGTCGGCGACCCGGCAGATGGTCGTCGTAGCCGATGCGTCGAAGCAAGTGCAGAGGCTCGGACGGTTTCCCTTGCCGGTAGAGGTAATCCGGTTTGCGCAGGCCCTCGTGGTCAGGCGGATTGAGGCTTTGGGGGCGCGAGTTCAGCTTCGACGCAATACGGATGGAAGTCCTTACCTGACCGACGAGAACAACCACATTCTGGACTGCAGCTTTGGGGAGATCCGGGATGCGGACGCTCTGTCGCGGCAACTGAGCGAAATGCCAGGCGTAGTGGAGCATGGGTTGTTCATCGGGATGGCGAGCGTTGTACTGTTCGCGAGGGGAAGTGAGGTCGTTGAGTTGAGGCGTTAGCCGCTGGGCTTCGCCATGCGACGGCGCTCACGGCAGCGGGCGCCCACAATGGGCAGCCGTCCCGACAATGAAATCGAGTGGGAGCAGGAATACAAATCGGAGGGTGGTCGGGACCGTCGCGCCGGCGTGTACCGCGCTTTCGCATGCTCGCGCCCTTGGATGTAACCGTGCTCCGGTCGGGAATTCCAGACACAGTACCCGGCCGCGCGCTGGATGTTTGCGAACGTGGGATCGCCGCGATCCTGGCCGGAGAGTTGAAGCCGGGCGACTCGGTAGGCCTGGAAGTGCGGTTTTCGGATACAGCCGAGCCCCTGCGCACCCGGGCCACAGTCCGCTACCAGGACAAGCTGCGGTACGGGCTTGAATTCATGGCAATGTCGGCGGAGCAGCGCAACGCGATTCGCGTGTGGGCGAAGGGCATCAGGCAGGAACTGGAGGGTAAAGACGCGGAGGCCGATACGCTCAACCTGACAGTGGAAGCAGCGGGCAAGGCACAACAGCGCGGCAAGTTGCCCCTGGGCGGCGGAGGACCCCTGCGAGCGAAGCCGAAAAGGTGGGGAAGAGTCTGGTTGATGGTAGGAGTGCTCATCCTGGTTGGCGCAGCCGGTGGCTGGTGGGAATGGAATCGCTCCTGGCAGGAGCTCGAATCCGGATCGGAACTTCCGCAGACGGCTTCCGTGGAAAAGCCGCAGGCCCAGGTCTCGGCGGAAGTCATGCAGAAATTGCTCATCCACCGGGTTGAGCCGGTATACCCGCGGGAGGCTCGCAATCAGCATCTGCAGGGGGTCATTGCCGTGAATGTTGTAGTGGGCCGGGATGGTTCGGTGGTAGCAATGCATGCGCTCAATGGCCCCGACATTCTGGCGCAGGCTGCCATGGATGCGCTGCGGTGGTGGAAGTTTGAACCCTACCGCCTGAACGGGGAACCCGCCGTGGTGGAGACCACCGTGGCAGTGGAGTTCAAGCGCTAATGAGTTGGAGAAAAGTCCGCTAAAGGGAAGCCTTGCTCCAGCGGCGAACCGAAGGCTTTGCGCTCGACTGCATCCCGGGCGGCGCGGTCTTCATCGCCTCCTCAGTGCACGCAGCACGACGATTCCGCTGACCGCGAAGCAGAGTACCGCAAGCATCGCTGCCATCATCATGATGGCGGCACTGAGGTGTAAGAAATCGGCGACTAGCGCCGCCACTGCGAACAGCAGCGCAACGGCATTCAGCCACAGGGGCGGGTGGACGGGCAGAGTCGAGTCCTTGCGCAGGCGGGATTGCAGCAGCAGAGCGCCAAAGCCGATCGCGGCGACCACCACCAGGGCCAAAGGGCTGGAGAATGCCGCATTGCTGGTGTAAAGGACGACCAGGGCAAGCGCGAGCAGCAGCAAACCGGCGGCAATGATGCTCCAGCGGCGGGCTTTCGGCGGCGGAGCCGGATTGGGAGCGAGCTCAGGCAAAGAGTTCGTCCCAAGTTATACAAGGCACTTCGCAGCTTTTCAAATTTCCCGTTCAGGCGCGCGGCAGGATCCGGGATCCGCCCGTCACCCACTCTGCCCGCCGGGAATCCCCGTTATTCATGGCATAGAGAACTAGTTCCACGCGAGTGGAGATGCCGAGCTTCTCAAAGATGCGGAACAGATATTTCTTAATCGTGTGTTCGCTGAGATTAAGTTCTTCCGCCACCTGGCGATTGCTCAGACCCTCGGCCACAAGGGCTACGACCTGCTCCTCCCGTGGGGTTAGGAGGGGAACTCCGGCGGAGTTGATCACCCGCAATGATGGAACTTCCGTGAGCAGATCCAGGACGTAGTTGAGTTGCTCGGTGTTGGCCCAGATCTGTCCGGCCGCGACCCGAGTGATACATCTGCAGAGCACCCGGAGGTTCGAATCGGTGATGGTGAAGAGTCCGCGCGCGCCGGCGCGAAAGGCGTCGATCACCAGATTCCGGCTGCAGGATTCGACCAGAAGAATCTTGGCAATCTGCGGATAAGAGTGGTGAAAGCGCCGGAGGGCAGCGAGCGCTTCCGCCAGGTCCGCCGAGGGGCTGAACGATAACAGGGCGACTTTCGGCGAGCGCGCTGCCACAGCTTGCAGGATCGCGACGGAATTCATCGCGCAGGCCGAGATGTGGAACTCCGGGTGGCGCCGCAAAGCTGCGGTGAGCAGTTGCGCCTGCATGCGATTGGAATCGGCCACGAGAACGCAGATGGCATCGGAAGTGGCGAGCACTGGCATAGCAGGCAACTGTGCTGTCAACCGCTTCCGGCGCATGGATGCGGCGACATCGTGATTGTAGGAAGGGCAAATCTCGATGCACAAGGGAAGATGTCACAAAAACTATGCGCATCTTTTCAAAATGGGAAATTGCCTTTCGTTATGAAAACCTGGGCACAATGAGGTTTAGGTTGTGGAAACCCGGCGGGACGCTTGGTGCAACTTGGGGGTCAGGCGGGCGGCGACTAGGTTGTGATGCCTCGAGAACTAATCCGTGCGCTGCGAGGAGATCGCATTTAGAAGCGGATTTCCAGCCGTGAGACACGGGGAAGATCCGGCGTCGATACCTGTGATGGCGTGAACATGCAAGTCCACTTTTGTGGATGGTACTCCAGGCGCATCGTCTGGCAGCGGCTCCGGCTGCAAGGAATACTCAAACAACAATCGACCTTCTGCCGAGGGGCGATTTCACTGGGATTACCCGGTTTTCCCGAACAAGGAACGGCTTCCTTCTTTGGTGGACAGTACTTTTCACGGCTTGTTGCTGGCGAGAATCCGGCCTAAGGTGCGCAGTAGAACTGCCAGAGAGGAAAGGCGTCAAGGCACGGTGAGGAACGATGAGACGCCGCTGCACAGATCGGTGGATTGCGTTGGTGTTCCTGGTGATTGGGTGTGGTTCGGCCGCAGTTGCGCAAGGTA
This sequence comes from Candidatus Sulfotelmatobacter sp., assembly GCA_035651855.1. GTDB lineage: Bacteria > Acidobacteriota > Terriglobia > Terriglobales > Acidobacteriaceae > Sulfotelmatobacter. Next base: position 13,363 of record DASREX010000006.1, on the reverse strand, counting down.
ACAGGGCAGATGGAAGCGCAGACCAAGCTTCCCGCTCCGGCTTAACCGGAGCCGAAGCGGAAGGCAGCAGCACAACGGCCGCAAACCCCGGAGGAGCGGATGGCCTGGGAAACCCTTTACTCGGAGGGGTGCGCCACCCGCTCTACCGGTTACGCCCCAGTGACGTGCTGGAACTAACTTTCACGGTGGCGCCGGAGTTCAACCAGGTCCTGACCGTGCAGCCGGACGGGTACGTGATGCTGAAGGATGCCGGCCTGGTGCGCGCCCAGGGGTTGAACGTTCAGGAGTTCAGTGCGGCGGTTCACCAGGCCTACTCCGGATACCTGCACGATCCTCAGGCGGCGGTAGCGCTCAAGGAGTTCGAGCGGCCCTACTTCATCGTCGGCGGGGAGGTTGGCAAGCCGGGCAAGTACGAATTGCGCTCGGACACGACGGTGGCGGAAGCGGTGCAGATCGCTGGCGGCCTTACCCATCAGGCCAGGCACTCGCAAGTGGTCGTCTTTCGGAGAGTGAATGAGGACCTGGTGGAGACCCGCCTGGTTAATTTGAAGAGGATGCTCAAACAGAGCCGGCTCGCCGAGGATACTCATCTTCAGACTGGGGACCTGGTGTTCGTACCCCAGAACACGATTTCGAAAATCTCCCGCTTCCTCAGCAAACCCGCCGTGAGCATGTATATGAACGGTTCCCAGTTCTAGGTCGTTGTCTCCTACTCGGATGCCAGACGAAGACTCAATTCGCAGGCAGAGCCAGCAAAGTCCAACCATGCGCGATGTCGCCATGGTGCTGTTTCGCAGGCGAAGGGTCTTCGTCTGGGTGGCGGGCCTGGTGTTGGCCGCGGCAGTGTTTTACGCGATCGCCGGGACCACTTATCAGGCAAACATGAAAGTCCTGGTGCGGCGGGGAAGAGCGGACGCCCCGGTGAGTGCCGCGGTGAATGCGCCCCTGGATCTGACCCGGACGGGGGTGACGGAAGAGGAACTGAACTCGGAGGTGGAATTGCTGCGGGATCAAGAAGTCCTGCGGCAGGTGGTGGAACAGACGGGGGCGGGCGGGCGCGATTGGTTCCATTTCTTGCGCTTGCGCGAGGGCCGCCCCCAGCGTGTCGAGCGGGCGGCACGGAGATTGGCTGGGAGGATCACGATTCAGCCCATCAAGAAGACGAACCTGATTACGATCCGCTATGGTGCAGGTGATCCAGCAAGCGCGGCGAAGGTACTGCGCTCTCTGGCGGGCGCCTACCTGGAGAAGCACACCGCGGTGCATCGGCCGCAGGGAGAACTGACCTTCTTCGAGCAGCAGGCTGCGGAGTCAAGGCGGCAACTGGAGGAGTCCGGCGACCGGTTACTGCTTTTCAGCGAGTCGCACGGAGTTGTGGTGGCGGCACAGCAGCGCGACCTGGCTCTGCAGAAATTGACTGAACTGGAAGCCGGAAGCAGGCTGACAGGAATTGAGATTGCTGAGACCCGGCAGCGCGTCAAGGAACTCACGCAACAACTGGACAATCTTCCCGAGCGGACCATTACGCAGGTTCGTAAGGCGGACAATCCCGAACTGCTCAGGTCCCTCAAGGCGACCCTGCTGGACCTGCAACTCCGGCGTACTCAGCTGCTGACTAAGTTCGAGCCGGGTCACCGCCTGGTGCAGGAGATCGAGCACCAGATTGCACAGGCTGAAAAGACAATTGCCGATGAGAACTCTTCGCCCGTTAATGCCGAGACCACCGATAAGGACGCGAACTACGAGTGGGCCAAAGGCGAACTGCAGCGGGCGCAAGTGCAATTGAGCGGGCTGGAAGCGCGCCAGGCAGCGACCGCGATCCAGCAGGCTGCCTGTAGAAAGCTCGCGGACAAACTGGGCGCAGACGCCATTACGCAGGAGGATCTGCTCAGCGCGCGCAAGACAGCGCAGGAGAATTACCTCTTGTACGTGAAGAAGAGGGAGGAGGCGCGAATGAATGACGCTCTCGATGCGCGCGGAATCGTCAACGTGACGCTGGTGGAGCAGCCAGTAGCTCCGGCGCTGCCCGTATCGTCGCCCTTGAGCGTGCTAGCCATGGGATTCGTGGCAGCGGGGGTAGCCGGGATGGGAGCTGCCTTTGCAGCAGAGCACCTTGATCCCGCTTTTCGCGATCCGGAAGACGTGGTGGCGTATCTGAATGCTCCGGTGTTGGCTTCATTGCCAAGATGTGAGCCCGGGAATCTGGCGGCATAAGGAAAACAAATGTCAGCGAGCCTGAGCGCCGCGGTCAAGGATCCGCGGGAAACCGCGCGGCAACTCGTGCCGGCAAAGGTCACGCCGGCGCAGAGCATTGCTGCGTGGAATGCCGGCACCTTTGCCCATGAGCAGATTTGTGGATTGGTCCGTCAGGTGTTTTCTGTGAGAGCGGTTCCTCCGGTTCGACAGGTGGTGTTCAGCGCGGTCGGCAACGAAATCGATGTCGGCGATATATGCCGCCGCGTAGGGCAAAGCCTGGCGCACGAACGGTTGGGCGATGTGGCTTTGGTCGGTGAGAGCGTGGGTGGGCAGATCCAAGGCTATATCGGCCGGCTGAAACAGGTCGCGTTCCAGCGAGCGGTCAATTTGTGGTCCTTGCCGGGAGCGGAGCACTCGGCACACGATGCGGATCCTGCTTTCTTGTACACGTACCTGGCGGCGATAAGGACGGAATTTGATTTTTCCATCGTGGCTGGCCCGGCAGCCGCGCAATCCGCCGCCGCCATCGAGATGGCTGGGTTTGCGGACGGCATAGTGCTGGTTCTATCGGCCAGGCATTCACGGAGGGCTACCGCTCTCCAACTCAAGCAGGCATTGCAACAGGCACAGGTCCGGCTCTTGGGTATCGTCTTGAGCGATCGCGAGTTCCCGATCCCGGAGAAGCTCTACAAGTTTTTGTGAGGTGATAGCCCGATCAGGCCTCCGCAGGTTCGAGCTATAAGGGAGATGAAGTGTCCGCCGCCGCTCTCAAGCCGGCTGAAGAGAAGATGGATGCCGCCGAGTGGGGACGTTTGATCCCCGGTTCAGAGTCAGTCTTTGACAGGCGCACGAGAAAGAGACCGCAATCCATAAGGCCGCTGGGCTCGGCAACAAGCCCCGGCGCAGTTCAAGAGGCGCCGCCCGCCGGGAGAATTGCATGTTTGCAGCCTCGCCCGCTGCAATCTCGCGTGGGATGGAACTGGCTGCGGTGCACGACAACGGACTGGGCGCTGGTTTGTTTGAATTGGCTGATTGTTGGCGCCGTTCTAGTCCCTCTGCGCGAACAATTTCCCCAGGTGTGGTCCTTCGGTTACGCTGCGGGAGCGCCGATCGCCTTGCTGGGTGTGGCGCTCCTGCACGCCGCTCTTATTACCCTGATCGCGCACACCGAGGGGCTGCAACTTGTCCAATCCGACCGCCGAAAGGTCTCGGAGATCCTGGCGAAATCCGTGATCTGGGCAACCTCGCTTTTGTGCGTCGCTTATAGCCTGCAGGGCGCCCCGTGGACAATAAGCGGGCTGATTTGTCTTGCGGGCGGATTGCACCTTGGCGCTTTGTGGGAGGCGAGACGCTGGTTGGGGGCGTACCAGAACCCCGCACGCACGCAGGCATTGAGGGTCCTGATTATTGGGGCCGGCCCTACGGGACGAATACTCGCCGCTTCGATTGCCGGGCAAGCGGTTCCCGATCGCTTGCTTTGCGGTTTTCTCGATGACCAGGTCCCGTTGGGCGATGGAGTGATCGGGCAAGTGTCCGACTTGGCGCGAATCGCGCGCAAGGAATTCGTGGACGAGGTGATTCTGGCAGCCCCTCGGGACAGCGGTTTTACCCGCCGAGTCTTGGCTGACGCACGGCGCCTGCGGTTGGATGTGGAGATCGTTCCGGAGTTGTACGGGTGCGACCCCGTCGATGAAGAGATCAAGCGGGTCGGAACCCTGCCCCTCCTCTGCGTGCACGCCGAGCGACTGCCTGCCTTCGCGCTGTGCGTAAAGCGGCTGTTGGATGCGGTCGTGGCCAGTGCTGCGTTGGTCGTCTTGTCGCCGGTGCTGGCGATTATGGCGGCAATGATCAAATGGGATTCTCCCGGGCCTGTTTTCTACTGCGCGCCGCGGGCCGGCCGGAAAGGTAGGTTTTTCCGCTGTTTCAAATTCCGTACGATGGTGAGCAATGCGGATCACTTTAAGACCCATTTGCGCCGGAGCAATGAACGGGCCGGGCCTTTCTTCAAAATCTCAGGCGATCCCCGGATTACGCGAGTGGGGCGCTACCTGCGGCGCTACAGCGTCGATGAGTTGCCGCAACTGTGGAACGTCGTACGCGGGGAGATGAGCCTGGTCGGTCCGCGGCCGCACCCGCTGGACGATGTCGCTGCATACGAAATTTCTGATATGGCCCGGCTCGACGTCACGCCGGGCATAACCGGGCTGTGGCAGGTTACGGCGCGGCGCGATCCCTCGTTTCGCCGCGGGATGGAACTGGATCGGGAATACATCCGGACGTGGAGTTTGGGTCTGGATGCGCGCATTCTGCTGAAAACCTTGAGGGCAGTGGTGCAGGGAAGCGGGGAGTGATGACGGCGCTGCCCCCGCAAGCGCTGGCCCAGCCTCGATGGGGCATAGGGCTGCCTCTATGGCCGCTCAAGGGCTTGCTGCGCCCCGCGCAACTGTTGCTCTCCGCTCCCTGCTTTTTGTACCTGGCGGCGCTCACCGCAATGCTGCTGCGGCATCCCGACGTGCGGTTTTATCAAATCGACCGCATTGCGTTCGGATTGCTGGTGGCCGGAGTCGCAGCCCGGGCAGTGGTATTGCGACAGAAGCTGTTCGTTTTCGAACGCGCGAGTTGGCCCATGCTCGGGCTGGTGTTGGTGACGCTGGCCAGCGTTGCAGGGCAGCGGTTTGATCAGGAGACCTGGAGCCTGCTGGCGTCAAAGTTCATCGTGCCGTTCGCCATGTTCCACCTGGCCGGACTGGTATTTACGGATGAAAAACGGCTGCGGCAATTCGAAATATTCAGCCTGGTTGTCTTAGGTTACCTGGCGTTTACCTCCATCGCATTTCTCCTCGGAGTACACGCGCTGATCTTTCCCCGATTCATTCTCGACCCCAACCTCGGGGCACATGCGGAGCGCGCCCGCGGACCGCTGCTGCAGGCCGTGGCGAACGGCGTGTCGCTGAATTTGCTGGGCTTGCTGGCCCTCCACAGTTATCGGCGCGCCAGGACCTCCGGCATCGGGACTGCCTTGCTCCTGGCTGCGATGCCGCTCGCGATCCTTGCCTCCATGACGCGCGCCGTCTGGCTTTCGTTTGCCGGCACCTTGCTGGCGCTCACCTTAGTTTCGCGGCAATCACGCCGCCGCATGTATCTGGGTGCATCAGTCGCGGCTGCAGCGGCGCTGATGCTGGTGTTGAGTTCCGATCAATTGGGATGCGCAATCGCGGAGCGGCTCAGAGAGAACAAGGCAGTCGAGTTTCGCCAGGCGGTCTATGCCGGTGGGTGGGAGATGTTCTTGCAGCGCCCACTCACCGGCTGGGGATTTCACCAGATGCCGGACGAACTGCCTCGCCATGTGATGGAGTACGGCGAAGACAAAGTCCTGTACCCGCACAACACTTACCTGGAGTTGCTGGCCGAGCAGGGGATCCTGGGGTTCGGGTTGTATGCCTGGCTCACCTGGGAACTGTGGAGGCTGGGGCGCGGCGCGGTTCCACGCGGCGAAGAGGATGGTTTCCTCAACCAGCATTTTCATCGCCTGTGGCCCATCATGCTGGCCGTGTACTGGATCAATGCCGCGGTGGTGGTGATGAGCTACCAATTCGTGAATGCATTGCTGTTCACGATGGCGGGCATGCTGGCGGCACAGCGCCGCCGGGCCGAGGTGTGCGCGTGTTGACGGTCGCGTATCTCGCTAACCAGTTTCCCTCGCCGGTGGAGCCTTATGTCGGGGAAGAAATTGCCGAGCTGCGAAGGCGGGGGATTGGCGTGATAACCGGAAGTGTGCGATCCCCCGGTGAGGCCGAGATGGCGGATGTCGTTCTGAAGCGCGCGGCCGCCGGGCTGCTGATGCCCGGGCTTTGGCTGTGTGTAACAGGAAGCAAACGAATTGCTCCGCTGCTGGCGCGAATAGTTCTCTCGGGAAGAGAGAGTCCCTGGCAGCGCCTGAAGGCTCTTGTTCACACCTGGCTGGGCGCATGCTACGCGGTGAGGCTACGCGATTGTGCCGTCGATCACATCCATGTACATCACGGATACTTTGCGTCCTGGATTGCCATGACTGCAGCGCGGCTGCTGGATGCGGAATTCAGCGTGACGTTGCACGGCTCGGACTTGCTGCTGAATGGGAGCTACCTCGACGTAAAGCTCGCGCATTGCAAATTCTGCCTGACGATCTCGGAATACAACCGTAATTACATCCTGAAAAAATTCCCGCATGTAGATCCCCAGAAGATCATCGTGGCGCGGCTGGGGGTCGAAGTAGTGGAGCGCAAGGTCTTGGAGACTTCCGCCAACAAATGCGATTCGCTGAACCTGCTGGCGGTGGGACGGCTCCATGCCGTCAAGGATCATGCGTTCCTGTTGCGCGCTTGCGCGCAGTTACGCGTCCAACGGCTTGAATTCAGCTGCCGCATTGTCGGCGAGGGCCCCGAGCGGCGGACATTGCAGCGCCTGATCCTGCAGTCAGGCCTCCAGAATCAGGTTACGCTCCTGGGCCATAGGGCCCGGAAATACCTTGATCCGTTGTACGACGCCGCGGACGCCGTCGTGCTGACCAGCCGGAGTGAAGGCATTCCGCTGGTGCTGATGGAGGCGATGGCGCGAGGCAAGATCGTTGTCGCGCCCGCCATAACCGGGATTCCCGAACTGGTGATCCCGGGGCTTACAGGATTCTTGTACCAGCCCGGGTCAGTTTCGGATTTTGTCGCCCATCTCCAGCTCGTGGATTGCCTGAAGAGATCTTCCAGGCTCTGTCATCAGCCTGATACCCCTTGCGATGGTTCCGAGGCTCCCTCCTTTTTGGAACGGATGCAGCGCGACGCGATCGAGCAGATTCGGCGGAACTTCGACCGCGCCAGGAATCTCGAAAAATTCGGCGATGTATTTATTCAGCGAGCTTCCAGCTCCCACAAGAGCAGGCCCGATGCGAATCTTATTTTGCAGCAAATATAACTTCCCGTTCAGCGGGACCGAGGTCTACCTGTTTGAGCTGATGGAACTCATGCGCGCTCACGGGCACGAGGTCGCTCTGTTTTCGATGGCTGGGGAAAAGGGCGAGCCGACTCCATATGACCGTCATTTTGTCTCCGGCATCGACTTCAAAGCGGGGTCACCCTGGTGGCGGCGGGTGCGACAGGTGCCGCGCCTGATCTATTCCCGGGAGGCGCGAAGGAAGATGCGCGCTATGATCTCGGAATTTCGCCCCGATGTCGCCCATGTCCGCAATATCTATCACCATCTGACGCCTTCCATCTTGTGGGAGCTGAAGGCCCGTGGGATTCCGGTGTTGTATCACTTGAACGATTTCAAATTGCTCTGCCCCAGCTACAACCTGGTTTCGCAGGGAGAGGCTTGTGAGGCGTGCAAAGGAGGGGCATTCTGGCACGCGCTGGGTTCCGGCTGTTACGCGGGCAGGGGTGCGCGGATGGCGCTCACGGCAGAGGCCTACGCACATCGCTGGATGAAGACTTACCGGCATTGCGTCGATCTTTTTCTTGCGCCCAGCAGGTTTGTGCGCGACAAGTTTGTGGAGCATGGATGGGACGGCGACCGCTTTCGCGAGTTGCCGCACTTCCAGCAGGCGCACGACATCAGCGACTCTCCCGTGTCGCAGGCCGGCCCCGTCCTGTACTGCGGCCGGCTCTCCCCAGAGAAGGGCGTGGATGACTTGCTGCGGGCCATGCAGCAAGTACCCGGACTGAGCTTGCTGGTTGCAGGAGACGGCCCGCAAAGGGCCGAGTTGCAGCGGATCGCCGCCACGTTGGGGCCGGCGAAGGTTGAGTTCCTGGGTAGGGTCAGCGCCGAAGCGCGCGATGGGTTGATCCGGCAATCGCGCTTCACTGTATTCCCCTCCCACGCGTACGAGACGCTCGGCAAGAGCATTCTAGAGTCCTATGCCGAGGGACGCGCGGTGATCGCAACAGACTTGGGATCCCGCCGTGAATTCGTGCGCGACGGTGAGACCGGGCTCTTGTACCGTTACGGCGATGTGGAGCAATGCGCCCAGGCAATTCAAAGATTGCGCGCAGATCCGGCTTTAGCCGCGCGCATGGGGCGTGCGGGTTGGGAACTCGTTCGCGACCGCCATTCTCCCGAAGGGCATTATTCCAAGCTGGTGGAGATCTATGAGGACCTGATATCCCGGAGCACAAATCGCCTCCGGCAGCGGCTTCCGCAAGCTCCAGAAAGGGGAGAGGAACAACTATCCCAGGGCGCAAGCCCCGTATTACGGCTGGCCTTCATCGGAGGGCGGGGAGTGATCTCGAAGTACAGCGGGATCGAGTCCTACTATGAGGAAGTCGGACAGCGGTTGGCAAAGAAGGGGCACGAGATCACAGTCTACTGCCGCAACCATTTCACGCCGGCGCTGGCCGAGTACAACGGCATGCGTTTGGTCCGATTGCCGACCGTCCGCTCGAAACATCTGGAGACGCTGATCCACACTTTGCTGAGCACAGGGCACGCCCTGACCAGCGGTTACGACGTAGTGCATTACCATGCCCTCGGTCCGGCATTGTTCTCTTTCATTCCCAGACTGTGCGGGACAAGAAGCGCGGTCACCGTGCAAGGATTGGACTGGCAACGTGGGAAATGGGGAAAAGTGGCAGCGGCGGTGCTCCGGGCCGGCGAGCGTGCATCGGCGCGATTTCCGAACCGGACAATGGTCGTTTCCCGCGCACTGGAGCGGCATTATCGCGAGCACCGCGGCATAGAAGCCATCTATGTGCCTAATGGCGGAGTTGTCCGCGACAGGATTGAGCCGCGGAAGATTCTCGAATGGGGGCTGCGGCCCGGCCGCTATCTGCTGTTTCTGGGAAGATTCTCGCCCGAAAAGGGTTGCCACCTGCTCATCGAAGCCTTCGAACAAATTCAGAGCGACGTGACACTGGTCATGGCGGGCGGTGCGAGTCACGGCGATGCCTACGCTCGTGGAGTGCTGGCGCACGCCAGTGAGCGAATCCGGATGCCTGGCTGGGTTGCGGGCGAAGATCTGGACGAGTTGCTTACCAATGCAATGCTGTTCGTGCTTCCGTCAGAAATGGAAGGATTATCGCTGGCTTTGTTGGATGCGATGGGAGCGGGACTGTGCGTGCTGACCAGCGACGTGGAGGAGAACCGTGAAGCGGTGGAAGGCGCGGGGTTTACATTCGAGTGCGGTAATGCAGCTGACCTGGCGGACCGTCTGCGGTTCTTGATAGCCAACCCCGCAATTCGGGAGGCTGCAGGAAGAGCGGCCCGAACCCGCATCGAAGAACAGTACCACTGGGACAAGATCGCCGCGGAAATCGAAAGGGTCTACTTCAACCTGCTGGGATTCAGCCTGCCAGAACCTGCTTCGAAGAGACCAATTGCCCGGGCAGAAAATAGTGCTGAGCCGCAGCCGGTAGAACGCCTGGCAGGGTAATTATCCGGAGCCTGCAAATCGCCGATTCACAGGCCCGCCAACGCTCCGGGATGCGGAGAAAACCACCATGCCTGCCGCGCGCCGGCTTGCTGACTAGACGAATAATTCGCTATAGGACGGGCCAAGCCCGGCTTTTTTAATTACAATCAAGGGCTTCGCCGAGGGCGCTGTGAATTTCATGCGCCCTGGAGGCGGCCAACACCACGCATGCGCGATCTGATTCTCGTCACCGGAGGAGCGGGCTTCATCGGATCGAATTTTATTCTGCAACGCATGCGCGACGCCGCCGTCTCTATCCTTAACTTCGACAAGCTCACTTATGCGGGGAATCCACGTAACCTGGAGAGCATTGCCGGCAGCAAGCGCTACCATTTCGTGCATGGCGACATCCTCGACCGTTCGCTTCTGCGAAAAACTCTGGACGCGCACCAGCCGCGTGCTGTTGTGCATTTTGCCGCGGAAAGCCACGTAGACCGCTCCATCCGCGGGCCTGACGATTTCATCCGCACCAATATCGATGGAACATTTGCTCTGCTGGAAGAAGTGCGCGCTTACTGGGATGCGCTTGCGGAAGGCGATCGCGGCCGCTTTCGCTTCCTGCACGTCTCCACCGACGAAGTTTACGGATCGCTGAGGCCGCATGATCCTCCCTTTGCCGAGACCAGTCCCTACGCGCCCAATAGCCCCTACGCCGCGTCCAAAGCGGGATCGGATCACCTGGTGCGGGCGTATCACCACACTTACGGCCTGCCCACTTTAACCACGAACTGCTCCAACAATTACGGTCCGTTCCAGTTTCCCGAGAAACTGATGCCCCTGATGATCATCAATGCTCGCGACGGAAAGCCGCTGCCGATCTACGGCGATGGGCAGAACGTCCGTGACTGGCTCTATGTGGAAGATCACTGCGAGGCCATCGCGATCGTGCTCGCTGGCGGCAGGCCAGGAGAAACCTACAATATTGGCGGCGGCAATGAGAAGCCCAACCTTGCCATCGTGCAGGCGATTTGCGATCTGCTGGATGAGATGTCTCCACGCGGCGGAATTCCCCGGCGAGAATTGATGACATTTGTAAAGGACCGCCCCGGGCACGACCGGCGCTATGCCATTGATGCGCGAAAGATCGAGCGCGAACTGGGCTGGAAACCCCGAGAGACCTTCGAGACCGGCCTGCGGAAGACGGTCCGCTGGTATCTGGAAAACGACGCCTGGGTCAAAGACGTCACCAGCGGCAGTTATCGCGAGTGGATTGCATCTCACTATTCTGTCTAGTGACCGAGAACCGAATGAACCAGAATTTCCGATACAAGGGCATCATCCTGGCAGGCGGGTCGGGCACGCGCCTTTATCCGGTGACGACGGTGATTGGAAAGAGCCTGTTGCCGGTCTACAACAAGCCGATGATTTACTACCCTCTGTGTACCCTGATGCTGGCGGGAATCCGCGAGATCCTGATCATTTCGACGCCCGAGGATCTGCCCCGGTTCGAACTCGTGCTGCGGGATGGAAGCCAGTTCGGAATTCATCTGAGCTACCAGGAGCAACTGAGGCCGGAGGGCATCGCGCAGGCCTTCCTGCTCGGGGAAGAGTTTCTCAAAGGAAGCCCGTGCGCATTGGTGCTGGGGGATAACATTTTTTATGGGCATGATCTGGCGAAAGATCTGCGCGAATCGGCAGAGAAATCCCGGGGAGCGCGTGTCTTTGCGTATCCGGTGCACGATCCGGAGCGTTATGGCGTGGTCGAGTTCGACAAAGACGGACGAGCGCTGAGCATCGAGGAAAAGCCGAAGCAGCCGAAATCGAGGTATGCGGTCACGGGACTCTATTTTTATGATCATGAAGTTGTGGAGATCGCGAGATCGTTGAAGCCGAGCGCGCGCGGCGAACTCGAGATCACGGATGTTAATCGAGAGTATCTGAAGCGGGGCCAACTGGAAGTGATGGTGATGGGGCGCGGCATGGCCTGGCTCGACACGGGCACACACGAGTCGCTGATGGAGGCGGCACTGTACATCCAGGCAATCGAGAAGCGGCAAGGATTGATGGTGGCTTGCCCGGAAGAAATTGCCTACCGCTATGGATATATCAGTGCCGCAGACGTGGAGAAGATTGCCGGCGCGATGAAGAACAGCAGCTACGGCGTGTATTTGCACCAGATGTTGAGCGATCGCGTGTTCTGAAGAGCGTTCCGGCCGACGCTATGGACTCTTTGAAGAAAATCCCTACTTCGCTCGCCGAAGTATTCGTATTGGAACCGCGCGTGTTCCATGATGAGCGCGGATTTTTCCTGGAAAGTTACAACGAAAGGACGTTCGCCGACCTTGGGATTGCAGAGCGTTTTGTGCAGGATAATCATTCGTTTTCGACGCGGAACGTTTTGCGAGGCCTGCATTATCAGCTGAATGAGGTGCAAGGGAAACTGGTTCGCGTACCGCACGGCGAGATTCTGGATGTGGCGGTCGACCTGCGCCGCAGCTCTGCGACCTTCGGCAAGTGGGAAGCGGTGCGCCTGTCCGGAGACAATAAGCGCATGCTCTGGATACCTGCGGGATGCGCGCACGGATTTCGGGTACTGTCCGACAACGCTCATGTGCTGTATAAGTCGACCGGATTCTATGCGCCGCAATGCGAGCGCACCTTGGCATGGAACGATCCGGATTTGAATATCAACTGGGAACTGGAAGGCGATCCTCTCGTATCCGCGAAAGATCAGCGGGGCGTCCCACTGCGAGACGCCGAGACCTTCGAATAGTTGCGGAATCCACAGTCATGAAAGTGATGATTATTGGCGCGACCGGGCTGCTGGGGAAGGCTCTGATGCGCCAGTGGAAAAGTGCCGAGCTGGTTGGGACGGGCTCGCGCGAGTTGGATATTCGCGATGCCCATCGTGTCCGGGAGGCGGTCGGAAGAAACGGGCCGGACTGGATCGTCCTGGCGGCGGCTTACACCGACGTTGATGGCTGCGAGAAGAACTCCGGCTTGGCTTTCGCGGTCAATCGTGATGGGGCGGTCCATGTGGCGGAAGCGGCCAAGCGGGCCGGGGCGAGGCTGCTGTTTCTCAGCTCCGACTATGTCTTCGATGGCCGAAAGACTGCGCCCTACGAAGTGGACGAGCCGCGAAAGCCGCAGAGCGTTTATGGACGTTCGAAGGCCGAGGCAGAAGTGCGCCTGCTGGAAATCTTGCCTGACTGTTGTATTGTGCGAACCTCCTGGCTATTTGGTGCCGGCGGCAAGTGTTTTCCGGACACGATTCTGAAGCTCGCGGAGGATCGCCCGGTGCTCGATGTCGTGAGCGATCAGCGTGGATGCCCGACTTACACCATGGATCTGGCAGGGGCGCTGGCGCAATTGTGCGCCAACAATGCCCGCGGTATCGTGCATGCGTCGAACGCCGGGGACTGTACCTGGTACGACTTTGCCCGGGAGATCGTGACAAGCGCCGGGCTGGCAACTCAAGTGAGACCGGTCAGCAGCGCGCAGATGGCCCGCCCCGCGCCCCGTCCGGCGTACTCGGTCCTGTCGGCAGCGAGTTTGCACGAGTATGGCATCGAAATGCCGGAGTGGAAGGATGCGTTGCGGCGCTATCTGCAGGAACGGCGAAGCTCCACACAGAATTGATCCTCCAGCAAGTCACTGGAAACCTGGCGGGGGCCAGATGCCTTTATACAGTTCGTATCGATATTGTATCGCGGTGCCCTTTTCGTCCCCGCTTCAATAAGCGGTTGATTCAACTAAGTTTCTGCCCGTTACCTCCGTAACCCTGTCTGCGCC
>DASREX010000005.1:0-19399 GCA_035651855.1 Candidatus Sulfotelmatobacter sp. | reverse complement strand
GCGTCAGATTAAATATTGTCAGTGACTCACGTCACGCCTTAGAACCATCCAGAGCCTTATTCAGGAACTCGGGTTTGTAGCGGGAACGGGGCATGATTGGCGAAAAATCACCATTACACTCATTGACCTTCTCTGTGCCGGGAGCCTCGTGAAGAAGATTCTAATTCGGCTTTAGCACCGCTCGCTTGGCATCCTGCCCTGGGGCTTCAGGGAAATCTTCCAGCCCCGAACTGCTTTCCAGGATCCGCCTGACTCGGTCACGAAGTTCGCGGACGAATGGAGTGTAGTGCTTCGATGGTCTCGATTGTGCGAGCGCTCGCAATTCCGGCGAGTGAGAGTTTCCCAACTCCGCGCCAGCGCTAAGCACCTTTCCGCCGGTGATACTCCCGGCCCTGTGCACCTCTGATTCCGCGGCACAACTAACGGGATTCGGTCATCGCAAGCGAAACGGCCGACTCGTGATTCCAGTCACAGACTGTCTTGACACGGTCGCGTACAGATGATGTGTCTGAGCATTGGCTTCCGGGAGAACCATCGCCATGCCGCGGTCGGACTTTGTTATCCACGGCAAACCTGCTGCGCGCCACCTGATGATCCGATCGGCGTGGAGGCGCCGCGTGCATGCATGGTTGCACGGCGACTTCGCATTGGCGCTCCGCCATACCTTAGCTTCGATCTCTTCGTGTGCGCCGACCATCGGTTGGGCCCCCGGTCTGGTGGCGTTTTTTTTGCTGTCGTCCGCCCTCGCCGGCTCGGCTGTCGCGGTGCCGGAGGCATGGGTTCCGCTTCGCTGGACCGGCGGCCCATTGGAAGTTGCCTGGCGGACCCGCGCCAAAACGCTCCCGGCCGATGCTGTCGTGCGCGACGCCCTTGCCCGTTGGTACGAACCGGGCACGCTCAATCTGCTTGAGGGCTCTGCCGCCAACTGCCTGCTGGTGACCTGGAGCGCGCCCGCCGAGGCGGCCGTCGAGGCGGAGCAGCATCGGCTCGTGAAGATCTATACGGAGGCGGCGCATAAGCGCGGCCTGGCCGTGCTCGGCCTCGTTTATGCGCCAGGGGATGCGTCGAAAATGGCCGCGGACGCCGTCCGTGCCGGGCTCGATGGCCTTGTACTCGAAGGCGACTTCACCCCGGACTTTTCTGCCGCCCTGGGCAAAGCCGCCGGCTCTATGGTGATCATCGAGATCTCGAAGGACGCGGCGGCATGGCGATGGAAAGCTGCGACCATCATCGCCGTCGCGGGCGTGGCTGCAAGCGGCCGTAATCTCTCCGAATTGGGTATCCGCGGCGCCCCCTCCAGCCAGCCCTGGATCGAGTCGAATCTTTGGCTCGCGCGGTCGTTCGACCTTACCTCGCCTTCGCGTCCGGTGTGGATCAGCAGCCGGCGCGAGAACACCTCGGCGGTCGATTACGCGCGAGATGTCGCGGATGCTGCCGCAGCGGGCGGCCGTTGGATCGTTACCCTCGATGATGCTCTTCGCGCCCAACTGCGCGCCCGTGATGCTGCGGCGCTCGAGACCTGGCGCCGTCTCTCGACCTACATGAAATTCGCGGAAGACCACGCCGCCTGGCGCGCGCTTGCGCCCTACGGGAATGTCGGCATCCTGCTCGATCCAGCGAGCACGAAACCCGACCTCACCGAAGAGTACCTGCAGCTCGCGGCGCGCCGTCAGGTGCCGTACCAGCTGGTAAGGCGGTCCGGGCTGAACGCCGCTGCAGTGGCGAAGTTTCGCGCGATCGTTGCCCTGGAACTCGACCCGCCCTCTGCGGCGGAGCGCAGCCTGCTGCAGGAGTTCGCTGAGAATGGGGGGTTGGTGATCGCCGCTCCATCCTGGGGCGGCGCTCCGAAGACAGAGCCGTTTGCCGAGATCCCTGCCGGCAAAGGCCGCGTGATCGTCTACCGGGATCCGGACCCCGAGTCGGTGGCGCGCGATCTGCGGGAACTGCTCTCCGATGAAGAGATGGGCGTGGTCCCGTTCAACGTGCCGTCAGTGATCACGTCGGCAAGTGGAGGCGCTCCCGGACAACCTCTGCTCGTGCAGCTAGTCAACTATTTCGACCATCCGGTGGAGGCGATCACGCTTCGCGTGGCCGGGAGATTCCGGTCGGCTCGCCTGGAAAGCCCCGACGGCGCGGCCCTGGATCTGCCGCTGCGGCAGGCCGATGGCAGCACGGAAGTGACGATTCCGAAGCTTTTGTTATGGAGTGCGGTTTCGATGCAGGAAGAGGAGACAACACAATGAAACAAGGTCTGACGCGGCGCGATTGGATGGCACTTTCTGGTCTTGCTGTAGGTGCAATGGCAGTGCGGTCTGCAGAAGGAGCGCGGGCTGTACCGCGCAGTCCGGCAGAACCCGTGTCGGTGGCCAAGGTTCGCAGTTACGACGAGGACCTGACCGCGCGATTCCGCGAGATGTTCGATCAGATCGGCGGGATCGAGAAGCAGGTCAGGGGAAAGACGGTCGGCATCAAAGTCAATCTGACCGGCGGCGGACGGTTCCCGGGATACACGTCGGGCGACACGCATTGGGTGCACCCCCGCGTGGTCGGCGCGGCCGTTGCGGCCTTCGGTGCAATCGGCGCAAAGCGCGTCCGCATCCTCGAAAGTTGCGAGAGCCGCAGACGCGACTACAAACTTGAAGACAAATTGCTCTCCGGCGGCTGGGACGTCAACGCTATCCGCAATGCCGCGCCCTTGGTCGAATTCGAGAACACCAACGCGCTTGGCCAGGGCAAGCAGTACTCGCTGTTGAAGGTCCAGAGCAAACCGTACGTTTTCCCCGCTTTCCAGATGAACCATGCTTATGAAGACTGCGATTTCTTCGTGAGCATGGGCAAGATGAAGAACCACGAAGAAATGGGCCTTACCATCTGCATCAAAAACCTGTTCGGCATCACGCCGCTGGGCCTCTACGGCAACCGGGAAACCGTGTTCCACTACGGGCAGGCGCAGGCGCCTTCGGGCGCACCCGTCGAACTCGATCCCAAGTCAAACCGCTACGAAGGCTGGCGCCTGCCGCGAGTTCTGGTCGATATTCTGGGTGCGCGCCCGGTAGACCTCGCCATCGCCGACGGCATCGTCTCCATGGTCGGCGGCGAGGGCCCATGGGTCCTCGGCTCGAAGCCCTGTCATCCGGGAGTACTCGTCGCCGGCAGGAACTGCGTGAATACCGACGCGGTGGCTGCGGCGGCCATGGGCTACAACCCGCGCGCGGGCCGCCATGAGGCGCCCTATCGCGTGTTCAAGGATCCCAAGTCGCATCCTCCCGAGCAACTGCAACCCGGCGATGAAATGTTCCAGTACGCCGACAATATGATGGTTCTGGCCGAGGCCGCGGGACTGGGCTCCGCAGATCTGAACCAGATCGATGTACGCGGTGTGCCCATCAAGCAAGCCATGTTCGACTACGAAGCCTTTTGGAAGAACCAGATCCCCAAGGAGCGGTCTTGATGCGTGTGGTTCTCGTCCTGTTCACAGCGGTTCTGCTGCTGCAGGCGGCTGGACCGCTGCAGGTGGAGAGAAGCACAGAAGCCATGGGAGCGACGTTTTCCGTCGTCGCTTACGGCTCCGATCGGGCATCCATAAACCAGGCGATCGACGCAGCATTTGAAGAGGCGCATCGCCTGGACGCCTTGTTGTCGAATTACCAGCCCGCGAGCGAGTGGAGCCGCGTCAATCGCCAAGCGGCAGAGGGTCCGGTCATCGTCTCCGCGGAGTCGTTCCAACTCCTGTCAGATTGCCTGGATTACAGCCGCGCCAGTGACGGTGCCTTCGATGTGACCGTGGGCGCGCTGATGCGCGCCTGGGGTTTTTCCGGCGGAGGCCGCCACGTTCCATCTCCCGAGCAGATCCAGCAGGCGCTCGAACTGGTCGGATACCGGCACGTGCTACTGGACCCAGGGAAGCGAACGGTGCGCTTCGATCGCCCTGGGGTAGAGATCGACCCCGGCGGAATGGGCAAGGGATATGCGGTCGATCGCATGGTGGAGATCCTGCGCGCGCGAGGTATTCGCAATGCGCTCGTGGCCGCATCCGGCAGCAGCATTTTCGGCCTTGGCAATCCTCCGGAAGAGCCTCTCGGGTGGCCCATCCGCATTGCCGACCCCTGGGACCACCGGAAGAATGCAGCCCAGGTGTTCCTCAAAGACCTGTCTCTCTCCACCTCGGGCGCTTACGAGAAATCATTCCGTGTGGGCGGGCGCCGTTACTCGCATATCATGGATCCCCGCCGCGGGGCTCCGGCCGGAAGCGCTGTTCAGGTGACTGTTATCGCGCCGCGCACCATCGATAGCGAGGTCTGGGCCAAACCTTACTTCATCCAGGGAGGCGCCTGGACGGCGACCCACAAGCCGAAGTCCTGGCGTGTGCTCTACTGCGACAATACTCCCGGCTCCGCCTGCTCGTGGGTAGAGTAGGCCACTCCAGTTTCACGGAAACACTGAACTCCCCGCCGGAGGGCACAACGGAAACTTCATCTCGCTGCGGCACGATCCCAACTCCTCCCCGGCAGCAACGCGCTCCAGCCTTGACTCAACGATTCGGTTCCAGAAAATGAAGGATCAGTTCCGATTCTTTGGTGAAGGACGGAAGTTCCAACTCGTACGTCCGTCCCATGCTTCCTATTTTCAGATCCTGGCCGCCGAATGTCGCTCGCCGCAGCGGCCGGTCCGATTGCAGGGTGACCTGCGGCCTTTCCTGACCAGAGGCCGCGAACTGCAACGTCAGCGTGCCCGGCGTCTCTTTCACCGCGAGTATCTGCACGTCCGCGCGCCTCACAAGAAATCCCGCGGCCGATACCTTTACCAGCTCCACGCGGCGGTCCGAGCGCACGAACCCTTTGATTTGGCCCTTGCTGTCATCCCACTCCTGCCAGTCGGCATTCAGCACGACCGCCGGGCCGCCGGCTGCAACAGCGAATCTGGCTTTTGATTTCGCCTTCACATTGAAAACCAGCCCCGCCGGCGTAGGTGCGGCATCACTTATCAGCTTCGAAACATAGACCAGATGCGCTGCGGTTGCCGGTTGGGTACCCAGCTTGATCGTGATGGTGTGCTTCTTTTCCGGGGAAAGATTCGGCAGAATCAGCAGCCGGTCACCAAAGGCAGGATGCGCGCGTCCATCGATCACCACCGACTGGATGAATTTACGCGTGTTCTCGACGCGGACTCCCATGCCGCCCAGCGATTCCGCCGTATCCTTCCGGTGCAGGCTCGACAGGTCCAGTGTCATCTCGATCGCGTCGCCCGAGGCCTTCCATGAATAATTCCATTGCGCCAGCGCGCGAAGTTTCTGGGCAAGTTCCTGCGGCTCGGGGCAGTAGACCGGAAGCGTCCCGAACTTCGTTTTCATGGCTTCGTAGAACGGAAAGTTGTTCTCATTGGTGATGCGCTTGTCCTTGCCTTCATGGACAGGGGCCGAGGAGATCGAGTAGTCGTGCCACATCTCGTTGAAGATGACGCCGCGCCCGACATCGTGAAACATGTGATCGAAGATGGCTTCTTCGTTGGCGGTAATTTGAGCCGTCGTATAGCTCCACGTGGGGTCATAGAACCACTGGTAGTCGGGGTGAGGGGAATTCTCCAGCACGACAAAATCCTTGTTTGCGCGCGTAAACCAGGTCATGTTGCCAAAAGCAAGCGGGACGCTCTGCTCCAAACCATGCGTCATGTAGAACGAGAAGCGTCCGGCTACCTCGCCGTAATCCTCCATCGGGATGGTGTCGCCGGGATTGATCATCGACTGAATTTTCCGTATAGCAACACCCTGCGCCCGCATGTTCTGCTCGATTTCCTCGACCGACCCATCGAGTTCCTCGCGCCAGCGATCGGGAGTCATCTTGCGATCGATTTCGTGGAACTTGCTGTGCGTTCCGATCTCGCCCCCGAGATCCTCGAGACGCTTGCCTAGCGGCGCGAGTTTGTCCCACCCCGCCTTCTTTACGAAACTGGATACCCAGGTGTAGAGCGGGACGACTCCGGTATCCTGTGCTACGCCGGTAAGGAAATGCAGAGTTTTGAGTTGGTAGTTGAGGTCGCCGCTGTTATCTCCATCGAAGCGCACAACCGCCGTCAGGTTCGCGTTGGAGATCTGCGGCGCAGGGAACGGCACGTCCACATCGCCATAGGCAGCCCATTGAACCGCCGCGATCAGCGCGTTCCACAGTTGGTTCGCATAAGCGACCTGCGGCGGATCATTGCGGAAGAAGGTTCCCGCGCCGGCCGATGTTCCGAAGTCACTCACCAGGACCACACGGCTGCTCCCGAGCGTCATGCAGGAAAGGTAGGGAAAACTCTGCCCGCCATCGGTTGAAACCAGCAATACCGCTCCGCCCGATTCAGGCTGCAGCACATTCGTGGCGGACGCGAGCACAGGCGTCAGGAACTGCGACACCTCGAATCCCCGCGTCACATAATGATCATTGGAGGTCACGCGAATGCGGTATTCGGTTCCGCCCTGCAGTCCTTTGTATTCCAGTCCGAGCAGATCATCGAGAGCGTGGTGATCGCGCTCTTTGTCATTTTCGTCTCTGGTGGCGAGTGGCCCGTCGACGATCACACTGTGGCTGCCCGCAAGGTACGCGCGCAAGCGAAGCAGCAACTGCGCGTACGCCCCATCATCCACCTGCGTCGCCTGGGCGAACACCAGGGTTGAGTACCTGGACAGTTCTCCATTGCCTGGCATCTCTTCCACAAACAGCGTGTCATAGGGAATCCCTGCCAGGGTAGCGATGCCGACCCAGCCGTGTCCGGCCAGTTGACTCGTTTCCCATGTGTGGTGGTAGCTGGTTTTACTGAGAAAGATTGCCAGCCGGGGCTGCGTGAATGACGCGGTCGAAGCCGACCCCATTCCGCACAGAAGCAGCAGGACTGCGCCAAACCGTACTTTCTTCATCGCCTACTCCCCGGGCAGGGTGTTGCCCCGCCGCGCGCTTCATTGCGGCCGCGCTTCCAATAGCAGATGTTTATCGAACTCGACCGTCAGGCGGGCGTTGTCTCCCGATACTGTTCCAAGCCTGGTTCCATTGACGTAGTCCACGACATCATAGGTTCGGGCTTCCAGTCCTCGAAGCTCCACCGGGCCTTTCCAATGCCTGGCATAAAATGCGTAGTACAGAGTCTGCTGCTTGCGGATGACGTGCGTCTCGGGCACATCAAAGCCGATGTCGTAGAGTTGTCCCAGATACTGGCCCTGCGAAAGCATCTTTTCCCGATAGATGCGCAGCCAGGTTTCAAATTCCTTTTCCCGCGACGCCGTCAGATCAGACTTGCTAGGTTTCTCCGCCAGCGCGGGAAGCACAAACTGCGTTCCCACAACCCCGCCCACGCCAACTGTGGACGCAAAGTCGTCTCCCCCGTCGCTCAATTCAACGTGATCGCCGAAGTACGGGATCGAGTCTCCCATCAGAGCCTTTAACGTTTTCCCCTTGGAGCGCACCTGGAACGAACTGCCGGGGTCGGAGGCAACGGACATATTGAAGTGCAGCGTAGTGAAGAAGGAATACGCGGTGCCGCAAGGGCAGAACTCCACTAAGGCCCCGGGCTTCACGGTTTGTGCGGTTGCGAAAATCTCGCGGAAGAAATCCGGCAGGGCCTCCACGGATTCTTCCGGCCGTTGGTGATGGTGAGCGGGGTTGTAACAGGCCGGCACTCCGTTCATATGCTGGCCGTCCAGCTTCAAACCATCAAAGCCCCAATCCACCAGAATCTTCCTGACCAGGGCCTTGTGGTACTCCACAACCCGATGGTCCGCCGGACATAGGTAGTGGGAATCCCACCAGGAAATCTTCCGCGCAGAACCATCGCGATTGCGCAATTCATAGTCGGGATGATCCTTCAGCAATTGTGAACTCGGCACCGCGCTGAGCGGTGACCACCAGAGCTGTGCCCGAAAACCCTCGGCGTGAATCTGGTCAACCAGGGCCTTCATATCCGCGTCGCCACGCGGATATTTCCTGGGGTCGAGCGCCCAATCGCCGACGTTGTTTTGCCAGCCATCGTCAAGGGTGACCCAGACAAAGCCCATGCGCTTGACCGTGGGCAGCGTATCGAGCAGCTGTTTGGGCTGCATGGTTCGTCCGTAGCCCCACGCGCACCAGATCGGACCGAACGCGCTGTCCGGCGGCGGGGGCGCCTGGAAGCCTTGCCGCTTCATCATGAACCGCCGGTAGTCAACCAGGGTGCGGAAGTAGTCTCCCTGGTGGACCGCCACGAAAGTGCGCAGGGTCGAGAGAGTCTCACCGGGTTCCAGCGTTCCGGCATGTTGATAGTTCACGGCGATCCTGGCATGGGCGGAATCCGGCATCGACACAGGCAGCGAAACCAGCCTTGGCCGCGGGTCGACGTGTCCCACAGCCGCGCCGACATCGCGGCGCCAGACGTCAACCACCGGCGTGCCCCCGCCGTAGTCGCTGGCGTTCATACCAAGAAAGTTTTCCTGCCGGAAGTTGGCATGCAAAGGTACAAGCCAGTCGGGGCGTTTCTCGTAGGAACCGCTCTGGTAAGACCAGAAGGCGGGCATGCGGCCATCGCGCTGTGCGTTCAGCGTGTAGGCGTTGTTGGTCCAGCCTTTGACGGCAAGCTTGGACGAGCCAGCATTGGTGTAACGAACATCAAAGAGCGCCATCGTCGGGAATTCATCGTAGATCGTGACCGAGACTTCTTTGGTGAGCGGCCCGGATTTTCCCGCCACTACCAGCCGCTCTCCTGCACCGAAAGCATCGCTGACCCGCTCGTTCTTTTGGGAGGCCAGTGGGAACTCGCTCCATATCTTGCCGTCAATTGCCACTCTCTCACTGGCAACAAATGGCCCTATCGCCGTCTCTTTGCCGCCGAAGGGGGCAACCACGCGGCTGTGCAGGGTGCGGTCAAATTCAATTCTCAGATGTTCACCCTGAATCTGGGGCGTCTTCGTGGAGGCGTCCGCCGCACCAGCAGGCAGCCAGGGTGAGAACACAATGGCCAGCTTAAAGATCGTCGCCCAAAGGGCTGAGACCGTTGTAGCTCTCAGCTCTCCATACCTGTCGCGAGCGCTGGTGACGGCTTTTCCAATCGGAGACATAGGACACCTTTCTGATCTGCCAAAATTTCCGGTTAAGCAGGCTGCTTTGCGGAACACGCATCAGCGTAAACGCGTAGAACTCGTCGAATGTGATATTGAATCATCCGGGCAGGAGCAGGCTGCAGTTCTCCGCTCCGAATGGCTTCATATTCCAGGGGCAGATACTGGCTCACCAGGGTAAGAGGGATCGGTGTTCCCCTAAGATTGTCGAACATGCGGGTGATTTCGTCCTGAACCGCCCGCTGGTGCCAATAGTATCGGCACCGGTCGCTGTAGCCGTAGATGAGATCGCGGCGCACTTCGTCTGCCTCGCCACTGTAGTAAGCGCGCCAGTAGGTGGGGTCGCGCAACATTGCCGCTTCCAGGGCTTCGCGCACTCGCGAGACTTGTCGCTCCGGCCTGGTGGAAAACAACTCGCGCTCAATGGCGCCTAGAGCCAACACCGCCTCCCGGAAGGCAAAGGTCAACCAGGGACCTACCTTCAGGATCGCGAAATGGTCCTCGACCATCTGCGCTAAGGCTTGTGGAGATTGATAGTCCGTGGAATGTGCTTCGAAGACGATTTCAGGGTATTCAGACAGTGCGGCAGACAACGACTGCGCCTTGGCGCGATCGTAGCCGAAGATTGAGCTGGATCCGAAATCGACTCCCGGTTGAACCACTAACGCGATCACTCGTTCCCAGGCGGACGACAGTCCCCGTTCTGCAAACGCGGCCCGGAAAGTTTCCAGCGTTCGGCGCGCCTCCTCGGCTTTGGTCACTGCGGGAGAGTGCGCGTCGACCGATTCCCCGCCCGGCGCGGGAACCTCGGTTCCTATTACATAACTGAGTTGTTCAGAGCCCGGCGGCAATTCGCGGTGCGCTTCCTCTGCAGCCTGGCACAACATGACGGCCCGCTCGGCTACCGTTCGCTCCGTGACTCCCTTGCCGTCGTCGGCGCAGGGCATGCTCGCGTCCAGATGGATCTTCTGGTATCCCGCAAGCACACAATCCCGCACCAGGGTGCGGGCTTTGCTCACCGCGGAAACCGACGCTTCATTTCGCCACGGGAAGGGTCCACTGTGATCTGCGCCGAACAAAACTCGCTCCGCCGGCAGGCCCGCGCTTCGGGCTGCGGAATGGACCAACTGCGCGAACTGGCTGGATGTCAGGCCCGTGTAGCCCCCGAACTGGTTGACCTGGCTTGAAGTCGACTCCACCAGCAGGACCGAGCCATCCTCTGACGACTGCTGGACCGCGGCTTCTATCACCGCGGGATGGGCGGAGCACACCGCGTAGATCCCGCCTTTCCCGTTCAGGCGGTTGCCACGCAAAATCTCACGTAGCCGGCTGCCCGGATCTCCGCGCTGCGGGTTCCGGGGCGATTCTTGCGGAGTACGCGAAAATGTGGTCATTGAATCCAGTCGTAGAATTAAAACGTCAAAAAACGGAACTAATCGTAATATTATGAAAGCATTGGGAAGTCAAGCGCCTTCTCATCCCAGACCCCCGTCAGAAGTGCGGCAGCCCAGTGTGTTTTTGCCGGACGCAACGGGCTTCAGGGAAAGAGTGCAAACTTGGTACGATCCCCGAAACCATGGGACGGCTAGTCGGTTGACATTATTAGCGACACGAGTAGGATGATCGCCGCCGGACCTGTACCTTGGAACCTGAGAACCCGTGGCACTGGCGGTTTCTGTCGACGCCGCTGACAGCCGGCAAGTACAGGTTTCTACATTGGCTCGGTCTAATATAGGTCCCGGCGCATGATGCTGAGGGAATATGAGCAATTCAGAGACAAAAACGGATCGCAGGACTTTCCTGACTGGATCAGCAGCTCTAATCGGCGCCGCGGTTATGCCCAACGCGGCCTCCTACGCAAGAATTCTCGGAGCCAACGATCGCATCTCCCTGGCACATATTGGCCCGGGAAACCGGGGCCAGGAACTGGCCTGGATTATCGCTCAACATAAGACCACCCATAACGTAGAGGTGACCGCCGTTTGCGATCTGTGGAACGTGCGCCGCGAAAAAGCCGTCCAGGAAAACACGCGCCAATATGGCCGTGCGCCGCGCAGCTACCAGTATCTGGAAGATGTGCTGGCGCAAAACGATATCGATGCGGTCGTCATTTCCACTCCGGAACACTCGCACTCGCCCATTTTGCGCATGGCTGCGGAAGCGGGCAAAGATGCCTACGTTGAGAAGCCGATGGGAAACGTGCTTGAGGAGGCGAAGGCGGCCCGTGATGCGGTCAAGCGGCACAACCGCATTGTGCAGGTAGGCACACAGCATCGCAGCGAGCCTTACCCGCGTGCGGCTCACGACCTGGTGCAGACCGGCGCTCTTGGAGACGTCACCAAGGTGGAAATCGTCTGGAATTATCACGGGCCCAGGTGGCGCGGGCGTCCGGAATCCAAGCAGATCCGGGAGCAGGATACGGATTGGCGCAAATGGCTCATGACGAAGCCCTATCGCCCCTTTGATCCGCAAGTGTATTGCGAATTCCGCCTGTACAAGGATTTCTCCAGCGGCATCCCGGACCAGTGGATGAGCCACGCTACCGATCTCGTACATTGGTTCATGGAAGAGAACTTTCCCCGATCCGTGGTGGCCCATGGCGGCATTTTCGCCTGGCACGACGGCCGGGAAAATGCCGATACCTTTCACGCCTTATTGGAATATCCCAAAGGATTTCTGGTGAGTTATTCCACGAGTTTTGGAAACGATGCCCCATCGTTCACCCGCTACATGGGCAAGAAGGCCACCCTCATCAACCATGGCGGGGAAGGCAGTCCTCGCTACAGCCTGGTCGAAGAGAAGGGGAATCACGAGGACAATCCGGATATCGACAAATCGCGGAGCTCTCATGACGTTCTCCTGCCTGGTGAAACGAAGCTGCCCCCCACGGGCATGGGAGACATGACGCTGGAGCACACGGCCAACTGGTTCGAATGCATGCGCTCTCGCAAGCAGCCTCATTGCACGGTTGACGAAGGTTTCGCCCATTCCGTGGCCTGCATCATGTCGACGGAAG
Organism: Candidatus Sulfotelmatobacter sp.; assembly: GCA_035651855.1. Lineage (GTDB taxonomy): Bacteria > Acidobacteriota > Terriglobia > Terriglobales > Acidobacteriaceae > Sulfotelmatobacter. The sequence goes on along the minus strand of DASREX010000005.1, from coordinate 7,325 downwards.
CCTACTGGTCGGGCAGGAAGCAGTACTGGAATGCCGCGGCGGAGATGATTCAGGACCACCCGGTCGAAGGCTAAAGGATGTTTTCCAGTTCTACGCTTCGGGGCTATCGCGGCACTGGCAATTGCGGCTTCCCCGATACATTACCAGGTTATCGGCGCCGCATCAGGCGCATTGAGCTGAACCTTTGCCGGGGCGGCGAGGGCTGCAAGCACATCGAAGTCGAAATCGCGGAATAAGTCGAGACACATCAATTCCGGCACTTCCCCGTACTTGAGCGGGTGCTCCAGAACATACTCCAGGCTTGGGATCGAATGCCGCGCGTCGACCGAGGCAAACAACTGTGGTTCAAGCGCCGCAGAAGTCAACGCCACCGCTTGCGACCGCGGGCCTGAGGTGAGCACCGCCACCGGACGGCGCGCGCTTCTGGCAGCCGGCGCCGCGCCGGGAGTTGCGCTGCCATGCTGCAATCCGCTGTTCAGCCATTCCGCTACGGCAGCCACTTGCGCCGCCTCCAGGCCGAGTGCGCGTTCGCCAATTCCATTAAGCATCTGGGAATAAGAAGCAACTCCCAAATCGCCCGTCCCCGGAATGTTCTGGCCAAAGAAGAGCGGTTCCAGCGCCAGGACCCGCTTGCCGCTGGAGGCGAGGTTGGCAATCTCATCCTTCGTTGCCTTCATGCCTTCATCGGAGATCAGGATCGCTGCGGCCGCATCATCCGCGGTGGACGACGAGCGGAATAGTACCCCGGTCGCACTCAACCCGTTGTTGAACTCGAAGCGATAGGCATAACTCTCGACGCCTTTGGCCGCAAGGCTGTCAATGACCGCGGCATGCTCGACCTTGACCGGCTGGTACCGGGTGACGTTGCGAAGCAGTTCCCGTTTCTTGATGGCGGGGCTGGCCGCATCAGCGGCTTTGTGATTGGACTTGCCAAGCCTTCGTGCCAGACCCAGAATCGTCAGGTTGTCCTTGGGCAGGCCCACCACCAGATCGTCGTAGCTTCGGACCTCTCCATCGGTGTCTGCCTCTTCCGCCGGCGAGGCATTGAGTCCGAATGCGGAGTTCAAGAAACCGTAGAGCGCTTCCCGGTTGTCACGCTGGTAGTTGTGCGTACCCGGCAGGTAGTTCTCATGCCAGCGAAAGTTCTGTTCCTGGCCGAAAAGCTTGAAGAAAGGCAGAATGTCGAAATAGACGCCTTGTTTGACCACGCCGGCGCGAAAGCAGCAGTCGTCCTCGGCGTTGTAGATAAGGAGAGTGGGCCGGGGCGCGCGCATAGCCACGAGTTGCGCGTAATCGGTGGCCTGGCGGAAATCTGTGGCGTTTTGCTCGGCGTCGTCGCCCGCATACTCGGGATGTTCGATGGCCGTAGTCAGCGAGCAAAAGCCTGCAACCGGAATGGCCGCAGAGACTCGCGGATCGAGCGAACTGAGGACGATGGTCTGCCATCCACCGCCCGATAAGCCCGTGACGGCGATCCGCGAGCGATCGACCCGGGGATCGTTATACAAGTAATCCAGGCCGCGGCGCATCTGGAGATAAAACAATCCCAGACCGTTCGCGCCAACCATGTCCAGATGGCCGACAAAGCTGTGGTCGTTTTCAGGAGAATCCAACTCGCCAAATCCGAACCATTCCAAACTGAGCGCCAGCATGCCGCGCCGCGCCTGATTAATGCAGCGTTTCTGCTTATGCTCGACGGCTTTTCCGCCGGACCCGTGGCCGTGCAGGTTCAGGACCGCCGGCAGTTTCCCTGTGAAGTGTTCAGGCTCATATAACAGAGCCGCCGAATACATGCCGGGTACCACCTCGTAGCGCAGCTTGCGAATCCGGTAACCGCGGCCTTCCAGTGTTCCTACTTCCTCAAATTTCGGCGGCGCGTCGATCCAGTCCTGCGGCCACCCGTGATAAACGATCTCCAGTTCGTGTGCCCTACGCCGCTCCGTTTCCGCAGTCCACTGGGCCGCATCCGTAGGGAGGCGCAGCGGCGGAACCCGCCCCAGCATGAAACGACGCAACTGCTCAGCTACCACCGCCTCGCTTTGCAGGCGGCGCTGCAGCCAGGGGCCCACCATTCTGGCATCAGCTTGCGCCGATGCCTGTGGCCCCTGCCCCTCAATCGCGGCCAGAATGATAACTGCCGCGAAGAGGCAGACGGGCAGGCTGCTCCTCAGATGAAGTTGCATTCTCCATGCCTCACGCCTCAAAAGTAGAACTTCAACGCGAACTGCACTTGTCGCGGCGCAAACGCACTCAGGATCGTGCCCATCTGCGAGAGATCGAGCGTCCCGGTCTGCGTCTGCCCGGGAATGACCTCGGGCGGCGCAAAGGCCGTCAGGCCGCTGATTCCGGTAAAGTTTGGATGATTAAAGGTGTTGAAAAACTCGACCCGGAATTGCAGATACCGCGACTCCGTGAAATGGAAGTCTTTCATCAGGGAAAGATTGGTGTTGAAGTAGCCCGGACCGAGAAGAATGTTGCGCCCCGCGTTGCCGTAAGTCCCCTGGGCAGGCAAGGCAAAGCAGCTGTCATTGACCCAATTGGACGTGGTGTGGGGAGCGTTGTGGTTTGGGTTACAGATGAGGTCGGGCCGAGCTTGTGGCGCGCCCGAGTTGGAATAATCGATGTCAATGACCGGCGTAAAGTAATTCCCGGTGTGCCAACTCCAGATTCCCAAGGTCGTCCAGCCGCCGATGACCTGGTTCAGTACTCCGGAGGCATTCGATGCCAAAGCCCGGCCCTTGCCAAAGGGGAGTTGCCATGCGTAGTAGGCCGTGATGCGGTGCCGCTGATCGGTATCAGCGTTTCCGTACTCCCAGTTGAGATGGTCTTCCGAGCGGTAATAGCCGTTATTTCCACTCCCCAGATTCGAACTGGAAGCGATATCCAGGGCGTGACTCCACGTGTACGCCACATTGGCGCTGAACCCGCGCGAAAAGTTCCGGCGGAAGGTGATCCCGAGGCCGTGGTAGTTGGAATAGGCATTCGAGAAGATATCGAATGTCTCGGCGAACAAACTCGGAATCGGCCGCCGCGCCTGGATGTCCGCCGTGGGGTTGGGACTTGGCGTGGCCTGATTGCCGGTAGCGCCATTGATCAGATGCGTGCCCTTACTGCCCATATACGCGATCTCCAGGCTGGAACTGGACCCGATCTGGCGCTGCAACGTCAGGTTCCACTCCTGCACATACCCGTCCGCAAAATTGGATTGCAGCCGCGTGTATCCCACACTGGTCGGGTCGAAGCCGGAGGTGATGGCATTCGCTGGAAAACCATTCGTCAGCTTGTTGACCGTAGGGTTCACGATCGGGCCGGCCAGCGAATTAAAGACCGCAAGGATGTAGTAAGGAGGGCTAAAGCCCGGACTGGGATTGCTGTAGGTGCCGATTTCTTCCGCCTGCCAGAAAATCCCGTAGGAGCCCCGCAGGATGGTCGCTTTGTTAACTTCGTAAGCCAAGCCGATGCGAGGCGCAAAGTCTTTGCGATGTGGCTCATTCAGGTACTTGCCCCACGGACTTTGTTTCACAGGGAAAATGAAGTTGGCCGGCACCGCGGCCTGGCTGGCCAGGTAGTAGTTGCCGTCAAATCCCAAAACTGCCTGCTGATTGTTTCTCTCCCAGACGGGACTGTGGTACTCCCACCGCAGGCCAAGGTTCAGGTTCAGGCGGTTGGTCGCATGCCAGTTATCGCCGAAGAAGACGCCGTAATTCGACCGCTTGTAATCGATGTTATGCAGTGTGGCGATGTCCGCCGAGTCCGGAAGCTGCAGCAGAAAGTCCCCAAATCCTGAGCCGCTGAAGCTCCCTCCATAGTTCCAGTGACCCCGGCCATCACAAGGTTGAAAGATAGTGAACTCGCCCGGCCGGCCCTCAAACCCCATGGTCATTTTGTGCTTGGCGTGACTCATGCTGAAAACGTCGCGGTAGGTGTACACGTTGGTGATTTCCATCGTGGGCACGCAACCTTCTGCTCCGAGTTGTTGCACGTCGCTGAAAGTGAGCACAGGCAGGCCGCCGGTCAGGCCCGACACAAACGGAATTCCCGGAATGCCATACGTTTCATTGGTGTTGACGGTGCCGAAGAAAGGCAGCTGCGTAATATCCAGACGCGCATAACCGACGCGCAGCTCGTTGGCGACCGTCGGGCTGAAGATTCGCGTGAGCCCGATGGCGACGCCAAGGGCGTTGTTCTGCATGGTGTTGCCCTGTAGCGTCCCCGGCGAACCTAGCGCCAGGCCGGGCAATTGGCCGGGATTGTTCAAATGGTTCTTCGAGTAGCTCACGCGGACAAACGCCGGCATGGACTGGCTGAACGAATGGTCGACGCGAATGTCGAACTGATCGGTGTTGATGGCTTGCACGGGATTGTAGACAAACTCCGCTGGTTGTACCCCGGCGATGCCTTGAATGTTCGGAACCGGATACAGTTGCGCCAGTTGCAGGGCCAGCGGATCGATGTTGGCATCGCTCGGCGTAATCGGGTTTCCGGTGGCGGGATCGACCGGCGCCCGCAGAAAACCGTCGCTGAAATCGCCGGTTCTTTCCAGCATGCTGGGCACGGGCGATACAAAGGTTTCTGCATTGCGGATGCGCGTTCCCTGGTAGTCCCCAAAGAAGAAAGTGCGGTTCTTGATGATCGGGCCTCCGAACGTAAACCCGAACTGGTTCTGCTTGTAGGAGGGCTTCTTCGCCTGGGTCGTATCGAAGTAATTGCGGGCATCAAATTTCTCGTTCCGCAAGTACTCCCACACATTTCCGTGGAAATCGTTGGCTCCCGATTTAATAGCGATGTTCACCGCCGCGCCGCCGCCGCGCCCGAACTCCGGCCCATAGCCATTGGTTTCCACGTTGAACTCCTGGATCGCATCCGGCGGCGGGCTGACCATGAAGTCCGTTCCATTGCGCAGGTCGGGGGAGAGGCTGTTGTTATCAACCCCGTCCAGCATGATGTTGTTGTCATAGCTGCGGTTGCCGTTCGAGGAGAAGCCGCCCTCGGCCCCATTCCGTGAACCCGGCTCGGCAGGCGTGGTGCCGGCAGTCAGGCTCGCCAAATCCATGAAGTTCCGCCCGTTCAGTGGAAGCGTCTGGACTTGCTGGCCGTTCACCACGTTGCCGAGCGTCGCCGTTTCCGTCTGCAACACCGGAGATTGCCCGGTCACCTCAAGACTCTGCTGCACCGATCCAGGCTTGAGCGTGAACTTGATTCCAAGAGTCTGGTTCACCTGCAGAACCAGGCCGCGCTGCAAGGCCGTCGCAAAGCCGTCTTTCGAGACTTCTATGTCGTATGTCGCCGGAGGGAGAAATGGCACCGAGTACTCACCGCTGCTATTCGTCACGGTGCTCCGGACCTGAGCGGTAGCGTTGCTGGTGACGGTCACGCGCGCTCCGGAGATCACGGCCCCGCTGCTGTCGACCACCGTTCCGTTGATCGTCCCGGACTCGACCTGCCCCCAGGCGGTGCGGGTAATGCCCAGTTCCAATGCAAAAACCAACCCTAGAAAGCAGGCTATTCGTCGGCTCGAAGGTATTCTCACTGGAATCTCTCCTCTTTCCGCGGAATCTGACGACGTCCAATTTTTCTCAGCGCCATTGCCAGAACGGGTGGGATGCCGAGCGTTCCGGACAGGTAGACAATGCGGCGCGTCCGATGGAGTGCCAGCGCTGTGTCACTCACGCGGCGGCATTTTACCACGTAAATTGGCGGAATTCCGCAACGTCCAAAGCCCGGGTGCAGTTCGTTCTACGGCGCGTGACTCTTTTCTGGCGGAACGCTTGTGCGGCTTTAAGCTCGTCTCAAACAATGTTCAGTTTGCCAGTACCCGCTCCGGAGAGAATCGCCTCCGATACTCACCAAGTTCCCGCCGTCGTAGAATGCAACGGTGTGAAATTTGGGCGTTGATCACGTTGCCGACTTTTCTCCAGGTCTCAAAAAAGTAACGTCTCCGCCAGGAGCTGGCATGCACAGTTTGCTCCAGGACCTCCGCTATTCCGCGCGGCAACTTATCAGAAGTGCCGGATTCAACCTGACCGCGGTAATCTCCCTGGGGCTCGGGATTGGGGCAGCCACAGCTGTATTCAGCGTGATCTACGCCGTGCTGATGAATCCTTATCCCTACCCCGCCGCGGATCGAATCGTGCGACTCACGACGCAGAGCGTAGCCGGTTCCGGGGATCCCGTCTTTCTGAACGGCGCGGAAATTCAGACCTTGCGGCAATCCCCGGTCGTGGAGAGTGTTCTGGCGATGGACTACCAGTCGCTGACGCTCACGGGCCAGGATCTTCCGGAGAGCGTGAACACCGCGAGCCTGATCTCGAATGGTTTTCAGGATCTCGGCGTGCCCCCCGCGCTCGGACGCGGACTCTGGGCCTCCGACGCCGTAGACGGCCAGGAGCCGCGGCCGGTCGCAGTTCTTTCCTACAGATTTTGGCGGAAACATTACTTGTCCAACCCGGACGTGGTGGGTCGCACCCTGCAACTTGATCACCGGAACTTCGAGATCGTAGGAGTGGCGGCGCCGCGATTCACATGGGGCGACGCCGACGTCTATCTCCCGCTAAAGCTGATGCGAGATCCGGGGCGCACCGTGATCGTCTATCTGCTCCTCCGGCCCGGCGTCAGCCGTAAGACGGCCGATGCCGCGTTGCAGCCGCTCGTGGAACAGTTCGCCGCCTACATGCCGCAAGATTTTCCCGACGTCTTCCGCGTCCATGCGCTCGGGCTGAACGACTGGGTGGTCGGCTCCATGGGCGGAACACTGTACTTGCTCTTTGGCGCGGTCATGTTGCTGCTCGTGATCGGATGCGGAAACGTCTCGATTCTGCTGCTGGCGAGGGGCACGGCCCGGCAGCATGAATTGGCTGTGAGAACCGCAATCGGCGCGGGCCGCGTCCGCATCATTCGTCAATTGCTGACCGAGTCCCTCCTTCTAGCGGCCATCGGTGCGGTGCTGGGCGTTCTAACTTCTTATGGTGCGCTGGCGCTGATTCGCACTCTGCTGCCCCAATCGACCTTCGCCTCCGAGGCCGTGATTGGTATCAATCTGCCGGTCCTCTTTTTCAGCGTCACGGTAGCGCTGGCAACCGGTGTGCTGTTCGGGCTTTGGCCGGCTCTGCAGCTCTCGCATACGCACATCGGCGAGATCATGCAGTCTGGCGCGCGACGGGTCGCCGGCAGCGTCCGCGGACGCAGGGCACATAGCATATTGATCGCTGCCCAGGTGGCCCTGACATTGCTGTTGCTCGCGGCTGCGGGCTCGTCGGTGAAAGGGTTCGCACAGTTGATGCACCAGCCCCTCGGCTATGACCCGCAACAGGTGATGGCAATAGGAA
>DASREX010000004.1:0-70565 GCA_035651855.1 Candidatus Sulfotelmatobacter sp. | reverse complement strand
CGAGGGTCTTCAGCAGGGCGCTTAACTCAGCGGTAGAGTGCCATCTTCACACGGTGGAAGTCATAGGTTCGAATCCTATAGCGCCCACCATTTCCCCCTCTTGCTTTCAGCATGTTCCCGAGCCTTGAGGGAGCGAGTTGTAGACTCATCAGCGAGAACCATCTCCATGATCTTGCCGTGTGCTTGCTTTTTCTGGTCCGAGTCGGCCTGTGTCTAGAGATTCATCGTTTTTCTGATGTCAGCATGGCGCATGAGTTCCTGCTGCACTTTGATGTCTTCTCCGTTGAACCGCAACCGAGTGGAAAACGTGCGCTGAAACGTGTGCCAACCTATTAGTCCCAAACCAGCACGTTGAGCCGCTGGCTTGATGAGATTCTCCAGCACAGAAGTCGCCCGAAAAGGTCTCTCACCGCGAGTGCGCCAACTGGAACCCCCCCCAATCCTCCTCCTTTGGAACTTGGATCGCGCTTTCCACCGAAGTAGCATCTCGGCTAGCGACGGATGGAGATGGAGGCCAGCTTTCGAGTACTTAGTCTTCACTTCATCCACCACGCCATCAACGACGGCACGCCTCACGAACATAGTTGAGTTCGCCCAATTGAAATCGCACTATTTCAGCGCAAACAGTTCGCTGCAACGAAGACCTGTCGCGATGCCAATGGCAACCATCGTCCGGTAAGGTTCACCGAATTCGTCTAACAGGCGGGGGCATTCCGGTAACGAGAGCACACGAGGTTCCTTCTCCCGTTTGCTCACGCCCCTGACACGTACCAGTTTCATTGGGTTCGCCTGAATGTCCATCAGTCCCCATCGCATTGCTGAACTGAAGAGAAGACGCATCAGATTGTGAATGCTTCCTCTCATCATTCTTGCCACTGGAAGCGTCTTCAACCATTGCTCCACTGCGAAAGGCTTGATGGCACCAACGGGTACTCTCCCCCACTTGGGGCAAAATGTCAGTGTCCAAGTAGGACGTTTACATCCGATCAGCCCGTGCAGTAGCTGGAGCAGTTGAAATTCATCGGGTAGCGCTCTTTTACTCTCACGACCTCTGAGACATCAGTTTTGCCCCTTGTGAAAATAACCTTCGTCAGGGCGTTGTTTATCTCAATCGGAAAATAGATTTTCTTAATCGGAAACTAAGGCGGCGGGCGCTAACGTCAGCAAGATCGTAGTCAAGCGCAGCAACTGTGTCATCCACGTGATCGACTCAGTGCCTCTGCCCAGTAGTGTTCGTGCAGCTTTCAGCACCACGGCTGGAGACCGAATGTTTCCACCGCATTCTTCGATCTGTGCCGAAGCCAACTCGGTAACGGGCGAATACCTTGTTACACCCCTCCCGGGGACAAAACTCAAAAAAGGAGCTTCATGATGTCATGCTTTCGACGTTTTCTTCTGCTAGCCATGACCACGATGGTCGCAGGCGCTACGATTTTCACAGCCGGCTGCGGCGACAATGGCCATGCGCAACTCCGGGTTGTACACGCCTCCCCGGATGCACCCAACGTTGACGTATTTGTCGACGGCAAGGCCGTCCTGACAAACGTCGCTTACCAGACCGCTTCTAATTATCTGACCGTCGGCGCCGGCTCTCGCAAACTTGAGGTACGCGCTACCGGCACCTCGCAGGACGTGATCAACGCCACGGTGAGTCTGTCTCGCAACAAGTACTACACGGTGCTTGCCGTAGACAAAGTGGCCAGCATCTCGCCGTTGGTCCTGACTGACGACAGCACGCCGCCCGCTTCGGGACAGATCAAGCTGCGGTTGGTGCATGCCTCGCCTACGGCCGGCCCTGTCGATATTTACGTCGAGGCACCCGGCACCGATATCACCAGCATCAGCCCCACACTGACCAACGTTCCATTCAAAGCTGCATCCGACTACTTGGCTGTTGCGGCTGGAAGTTACGAGGTATATTTCACTCCAACCGGGACCAAGACAGTAGCTCTGGACAGCGGCAGCCTCGACTTGAGCGCAGGCCAGATTCGGACCGCCGTCGCCCTCGACGCACCGGGCGGCGGAATACCGCTGACTGCGATTGTCTCCAAAGACTTGAACTAATCGCTAATAACCTCGGTACTCCCGCTGGGTATCTCCGGCGGGAAGTGCCGGGACGGCGAGGATGTGGGTTGTTTTGAACCCAAATACTTGTGAAATTCGGTCCGCTTCAGCCGGCAGACGTTCTCCGTCAAAATCATCATCGGGACAAAAGTGAGGGAAAGCATGTCTTTTTCGCAGACGCGACGTCCTGCTCGGATAGCAACCTGATTCAATCGCGAGATTTTGTCGTTAACTACAGGCTTCATGCCAGGAGTGATTATGACGAACTCATCGCCTCCCATTCGAGCCACGTAATCGTAGTCCCGGCAGGATTCTTTTAAATCATCGGCGAAGATGCGCAGAAGCTTGTCGCCTTCCAGAACAACTGCATGAGTCCCGCCAGTCCCTCCGCGATCACGCCTTGGTTGGAATACACGATTCTTCGCTCGGCCCATTCCCTGCGACTCGGTTACCGCGCGATTACTACCGAGCCATTACGAACGCCTCATTGACACTCCGGGACGGTCCTCCTTAGCATTGCTCGTGAGCTTGCTTCGTGTAAAATAGCGGAATCTCCCCTATCCTGTTCCCACTGGTTCGCTAAAGTTCAAATCTCCGGAGATGCAATGCGCCGTAGCGCCCTGCTGTACTTCTGTTCCTGCCTGGCCGTCCTTCTTCTTGCGCATCAAGCGGAAGCCTCGACGCTGAATTTTGCCCTGCCGGTGAGGTACAGTTCGGGCGGAAATGGGCCAAATTCGCTCGCCATCGCGGATGTGAACGGCGATGGCAAGCCCGACATCGTGGTGGCGAACTGGTGCATCAGCAAGATCGTTCCGTGTCCCGGGAGTTCGGTCGGAGTGCTGCTCGGGAGAGGTGATGGAACCTTCAGCGCAGGAGTCGCTTACGGTTCGGGTGGCGTGTACGCCGATTTTGTTGCGATCGCTGACCTCAACGGGGACGGCAAGCTGGACATCGCGGTGGCAAATTGCGGCTATGCTCTGAATAACCACTGCATCGGGGCGGGCGGCAATGCAGGCGTGCTGTTCGGCAACGGCGACGGTACGTTCCAGCCGGTGGTCACAATCAGCCTGGGCGGAGGGGGTTTTGGCGCCATCGGGCTGGCCATCGCCGATGTCAACACAGACGGCAAGCTTGATCTCATCGTTGCCGGCGATTGCTCGAGTGGCGGGTGTGGCGGCGTGCTGTTGGGCAATGGCGATGGAACTTTCCAGCCGGAGATTCCTTTCGCCTCAACCGGCGGCTTGATTGCCTTTGGCATGGCTGTTGGGGACGTGAATGGAGACGGCAAGCCCGACATTGTGGTGGGCAACCAGTGCGCGGACAGCATCTGCGCCACCAGCACCGTCGGCGTTCTGTTGGGTAATGGCAACGGCACCTTCCAGACGCCCGTCGCCTACGACGCGGGTGGAATCTATCCTGACTGGGTCGTAATCGCAGATATTAACGGGGACTCCAAGCCGGACCTGATTCTCGCTAACAGCAGCACCAGTATTACGATCAATCAGGGCGATGTGGGCGTATTGATGGGGAACGGCGATGGAAGCTTCCAGACGGCCGTTGCCTACCCCGCAAGTGAATTCGGAGCTGCGTCGCTCGCGGTTGCTGACGCAGACGGGGATGGCCGGGCCGACGTCGTGGTGGTGAACTGTTCCAGCATAAGTGGCAACTGTAATGGCGGTGGCGGAAATGTGGGAGTGCTGTTGGGCAATGGCGACGGCACCTTACAGCCGGTGACCACCTTTCCCCCGGGAGGCAATACTCCTTTCGGCGTGGCCGTGGCGGATCTGAATGGCGACAGCAAGCCGGATGTCGTGGTCGCGAACTGCTTCAGCAATGTCTGCGGACAATCCCCTGGTGGCGTCGCCGTGCTCATCAATACCAGCCTCGGGACAACCGCTACGGAACTCACCTCCGCGCCAAGTTCATCCAACTTTGGGCAGGCGGTGACTTTCACGGCTGCCACCAATTCCCGGGGATTTAAGGTCACTCCGACCGGAAACGTGACTTTCTTTGACGGCGCCGCGAACCTGGGAACCTCCAATCTTGACGGCACTGCTGTAGCCACATTGACGACCTCCGCGCTGTCGGTCGGCACCCACAGTATCAGCGCCACCTACAACGGAGATTCCAATTACGCGCTTAGCGTTTCGTCCGTAATAAGCCAGTTGGTGCAGGGCGCCACTGCCCAGTTTTCTTCGAACAGTCTGAGCTTCGGCAACCAGACCGTGGGGATAGTCAGCGCATCCCAAACTGTCACGCTGACCAATACCGGAAACATCGCGCTCTCCGTCTCAATCGCTATGAGCGGAACTAACAGCAGCGATTTTGCCCAGGCCAACACCTGCGGCACATCGGTCGCAGCCAGTGGCAGCTGTACCATCACCGTGACTTTCAAACCCACGGCTACCGGCGCGCGAACCGCCGCCGTCAGCATTTCCGATAACGCTCCCGGCAGCCCGCACACAGTTTCCCTGACTGGAACCGGTGTGCTTCCGGCAGTCACGCTGGCTCCTGCCAGCCTGACTTTCCCCACACAAGTTGTGTTCACCACCAGCCCTGCTCAAAGCATCACTCTGACCAATTCAGGGCTTGGGATTCTGAAGATCACCAGGGGAACCATCACCGGCCCCTTTACTCAGACCAGCACTTGCGGCGCCACTGTGAATCCGGGCGCATCGTGCACGCTGACAGTGAAGTTCAAGCCAACCACCATCGGCACTTTGTCCGGCTCGATCTCCATTACGGATAACGCGCCGCTTAGCCCGCAGACGGTCGCGCTCAGCGGAACCGGAACCTACGTCCAATTCACGCCCTCGGGCTTGAACTTTGGCAATCAGCAGGTGGGAACCACTAGCTTGCGCAAGCTGATCACCCTGAGCAACAAAGGCAGCGTTGCCGTAAATATTTCGAGTATTGCAATTACAGGGGTGAACTCGAGCGACTTTTCTGAGGTCAATAACTGCCCCGCCAGCATCGCGGGGGGGGCGAGTTGTTCGATTGGGGTGACGTTCACACCGTCGGCAACCGGTGCGCGGTCGGCGAGCGTCTCCATCAGCGACGATGGCGGCGGCAGCCCGCAGGCGCTGAACCTCGGCGGGACGGGAACTTAGCCTGAGGCGGGCGCCGCTTTGGCATCCGGCATTTAATGCAGCCGCTGATGGAGTCCCTAAGGATGCTTCTGCAGTCGTGCCGCCTTGGCCGCGATGAGTTCCAGTCCGTGCGCGTGGGCATCACTGGTCAGCGTCGAGGCCTGGCGCAACGCAGCCGCAGACTCAGTTTGCATCTCGGTTTCTGCTAACGCCAGCCTGGCTTCACATTCCAGCCTGTAATAGCCGAGTTTCTGCGCACTCGAGATCGCGCTTTGAAGCAGCGCTCTGGCCGACGAGAACTTACCTTGCGCGGATAATACGCGGGCATATTGAATTTCCGCGGGAAAGCGCAATCCCGGGTCGGTGAGCTTCCTGTTCAATTCCAGGGCATGACGAATCGCCTCTTCAGCCTCACTCGCCTTGCCCATCAACAGCAGCGTTCGGCTGAGCACCGTGTAGGCGCTGCTGGCGTCGGGATCGGCTTTCTCAATTTCAAAAGCGGAAATGGCTTCGCGCAACAGGGGTTCGCTTTTTTCCGGATGTCCCTCTTCCAGCGCGAGTTCGGCCAGTGACACCTTGTTTTCCGCCACCGAGTTGTCTTCGCCGCGCTTCTGCCGCAACAGGAGAGCTTCTTCGTAGCTTTGTCTTGCTCCCTTGAAATCGCCCTCCTGCAGCATGGCTTCCCCCAGCACGATGAGGGCGCCGCTCAGCATCGTGTAGTCACCGTTATTGGGGCGCACCGAGCGAACTGCCGCAAGCGCCCGGTCGTGAGCGCTCTTAACTTTCCCTTGCGTCAGTTCCAGATCCGCAAGGCGGTATTCAGAATAGGCGTCAGCCCCGGGATCGTCGGAGGCTGCCATATCAAGGGTCTGCTGGTAAGTCTTCGCCGCGGCCGCGAGATTACCGCGCAGGTACATGATATCGGCGATATTGCTCATCGCCGTGCTCTCATTCCCCTTATCGCCTGCCTGCTGGAAGTGCGATTCGGCCTGCCGGTATAGCTGCTCGGCTCGGTCCAGCTTGCCCTCGTTGGCGTAATTGACCGCCATGTTGTTGAGTACAGCCCCGGTTTTTTCGTGTTCTCCAAGCTGGAGCAGCATGTTCAGGCTGCGTTGGTAGGTTGCGATCGCCTGCTCCATGTGCCCTTGCGTACCCTGATAGTCTCCGACGACCCGCAGGCAATCGGCGGCCTCGAGGCGGTTTCCTGCCGCCCAGAAGATCTGGTAGGCGTCCTCACATATGCCCAGTGCCTCTTCTGGCTTCTCGTTGTAAACCAGGTTGATGCACTCCAGCTTACGGGCTTGCGCATACAGCAGTCTCTTTCCCTGGGCGGATGCCTTGCTGAGGGCGCGCCGGATGAGCGCCAGTTGTGCGGGACGATTGGAGAGGCTCTTGCCTTCGGTCAGGTCGATTCGCGGATCGTCCGAGAGCGGCGGGGGAAGCTTGCGCAGCCGGCTTACGATCTCGGCCACGCGGCTGGAGTGCCCGGCAAGAATCTCAGTGTTCGCCAACTGCACCCCGTAATCGATGCTATCGGGGTAGAAGTTAAACAGGGCGCGATAAACCGACGCCGCCTCATCGTGCTTCGCCAGGCTCTCGTAGTAATCACCCTCGATCAGCATGCGCTCGGTCTGGGGCAGGTTCGCGGATAGGTTGAAGGCGAGCCGGGCTTCCTCTTTGTGTTTCTGTTCGAATCCGAGCTGCGCCCAGGCTCGCGCCAGCCACGCATGAGAAAGCGGAAACTTCGGGTCCGCTTTGACCGCCTCCTCCAATAATCCCTGGGCGGCCAAGGGATCGTAGTCCCGCAATCGTTCCAGTCCCAACGCATACAATCGTGCCGCTTCCGGATTGACCGGTAACGAGGCCAATGTCCCTGCCTGTTCGGTCGGGCTGACCTCGGAAATTCCCAGGCTGCGGCGCAGCTTTTCGCCGATCCGCGAGGTCATGCGGAAAAGATCTTCTTCTTTTCCGCTTTCCGCCACTTCGATGAGCGTATTGCCGGTCGCCGCTTCCTGTAAGCGGACATCGAGCCGCAGCTGGCGGCTTTTCCCGCTGGGGATGGTCGTGTATGAGCCGAGGACCAATGCATCGCCGCTCAGCGCAGCTCCAATCCGTGAAGTCGTGTCCTGGCCCAACGTCCCCGTTCGCGTCCAGGGCGTGGTCATGCGCAGGTGAGCCACATCCTCGCCGGAAACGATACGCAACCGGTCTCCGGCCGCGAGTTCCGTACTGATCATCTCCGAGACCGCGGTCGAAAGCCAGGCGTCTTCGGCGCGCTCGGAGGCATTATTAAATCCCAGCACGGCGACCGATGTACGCGGTTTCACGGGCGCCGCAGAAGAAGCAATTTTGTTGCGCTCGCCAGATCGGCTCACCCGGTAAGAGACAACCAGCGCCGAAATCAGCGTCACGAATGCCACCGTGAACACCAGGGTCCGCGTGCGCCTGGCGTTCCAGAATGTGGAGGGCGCCGGCGGCGCAGCCAGCGGTTCTTCCTTCTGCGGCACGAGGCCGGGAGTTTGTGGGCCCCCGGGTTCAGATTCCTGGCGCGACACCGGCGCGACAAAGCGGTAGCCACGCTTCGGAATCGTCTCGATAAAAACCGGGTTATCCGCGGAGTCCCCCAGGGCTGAGCGCAGCTTTTTCAGGGCCGCATTGAGGCTGCCGTCAAATTCAACGTACGTGTCGGAAGCCCAGAGCCGCGCCCGTAACTCATCGCGCGTGACTACCTCGCCCGCATGCTCCAGCAAGACCAGCAAGATCTGGAAGGGCTGCTCCTGAAGCCGGACCCGGCTGCCTTGTCTGCGGAGTTCCCCCGATCCTGCATCGACTTCGAAGAGGCCGAAACGGTACCTGGATGTGGCCTGAGTCTGCGATTCCATGCGCGCGCCCACTTTGGTTGCGTAGTCTAGCACGAAACTCGGAGGGGTCATACATCGTAAGTGGCTCAATGCAGGAGTCTTGGCGGCTGATCCGCACATCAGAAACAGAGGTCGAGGGGCGCGGTCCGGCGGCTTGGGTTCCGGGCGCTCATGGGTCGTCAAATCACGGCGGATACTTTGCTGGGGAAACGGTTTTGTACGCCAACTCCGCCCTTTGGTCCGGCAACGAAATGACGAGGACCAACTTGATTTCTACCGCTCGATAGTTCGCGGCCGTTGATTTCGTCAATTCGACTCGCCTTGGTTACCGCATATGCGTCCTGCTGCCAAATTCACCGAAGAAAAATCCAGGCGCGGCACCAAGGCATCGCGTGAGGGCTTCCTGACCGCTACTCCCTTTCTGCCAGCGCGCCGCACGATCCCCAACCTGCAGCGGGCGGCCGCAGGGTGCAAGGGCTGTGACTTGTGGAAGAACGCAACCCAGACCGTCTTTGGCGAAGGACCTTCCCCGGCGCGGGTGATGTTCGTCGGCGAACAGCCCGGAGATTCGGAGGACCGGCAAGGCCATCCCTTCGTCGGCCCCGCGGGCAAGCTGCTGGATGAAGTTCTTCTCGAAGTTGGGATCGACCGCTCCCAGGTGTATGTCACCAATGTAGTGAAGCATTTCAAGTGGGAAGCCGCCCAACGCGGCAAGCGGCGGATTCACAAAAAGCCGCGTCATTCGGAAATTGAAGCCTGCCGTCCATGGCTCGATGCCGAACTGGAAGCGGTGCAACCGGAGGTGCTCGTTTGTCTCGGAGCCAGCGCTGCGCAAGGCTTGCTGGGAAAAGATTTTCGCGTGACCCGCGACCGGGGAAAACTGATTCCATCCGGTTTGGCGCCGCACGTGATGGCGACGGCCCATCCATCCTCCATCTTGCGTGCTCCCGACAGCCGCCAGCGAGAGAAGCAGCGCGTAGAGTTCGTGCGTGATCTCAAGAAAGTGGCTGAGCTTCTGAATACCAGGAATGTTTCGCGCGCCGCCTAGCCTCCGCTTGGGTATTCCCGATTGAAAAACTCACAACCTCGTGCCGCGAATCTCCCTCTAATTTTCAGGAGGGACTCATGGCGAGAACAAAGAAATCGTCTGGGCGAAAGAAATCATCGGGCCGGCGCTACAGCAAATCCGCGGGTAAGACGGTCGAGAGCGCCATGCGGCGCAAGAAGCGTGGAACTCTGAAGTCGGGGCCGGGCGGCAAGGGCGGGAAAGTGAAAAGCCGCAAGCAGGCAATCGCGATCGGGCTGTCCGAGGCGCGAAAGAAGGGCGCGAAGGTTCCCAGAAAGAAAGCGGCGTAGGCGCGCGAACAATGTCGCCCGCGACGCCGCAAGGCATCAGGGCGGTGCTTACTTAAATCGGTACGCCCCGCCCTTCGGTTACATCGTGAAGCAAGACGCCGCCTGCCTGCGTCGTCGATTTGTCCTCACAACCTCATCATCCTTCGCGCATCCAAATTGCAGCACTCCACTAGAGTGAAGAGGCATGTCATGAAAGCAGTTGTATTCCACGGAATTGGCGATATTCGGCTGGAAGAGGTCGCCGAGCCCGAAATTAAAGAACGGACTGACGCTATCGTAAACCTTACGGCCAGCGCGATCTGCGGGACCGACTTGCACATGATTCGCGGCACGATATCGGGAATGGAGAAGGGAACGATTCTCGGTCACGAAGGAGTCGGCATCGTAGAGGAGATTGGCAAGAATGTGCGGAACCTTTCCGCCGGAGATCGCGTGGTCATCCCCTCCACAATCGGTTGCGGGAATTGCTCCTACTGCCGCGCGGGGTATTACGCGCAGTGCGACCACGCGAATCCGGCCGGCAAAGGCACGGCGTTCTTCGGTGGCCCCAAGGACTCTGGTTCTTTCAACGGCCTCCAGGCAGAAAAGGCCCGCATTCCCTTCGCCAATATCGGACTGGTGAAACTCCCGGAGGAGGTGGATGACGACCAGGCCATTCTTCTTTCTGACATCGTTCCCACTGCCTATATGGCGGCCGACAATGCGCAGATTAAACCCGGCAATACGATTGCCGTATTCGGAGCGGGACCAGTTGGGCAATTCTGCGTTGCCTGCGCGAAGCTGTTCGAGGCGGGAAGGATCATTGCCATAGATACGATTCCCGGGCGTCTGGAGATGGCGCGCGCCCAGGGAGCGGAAGTCATCGACTTCAACCGGGAAGATCCCATCGAGGCCATCATGGATCTGACCGATGGCATCGGCGTGGATCGCGTCATCGACGCGGTAGGCGTGGATGCCAACATGCCCCACAGCGGGCCCGCGGCTAAGCCGGCGGCTAAAAAGCACGCCAAGGAAAAGCACAAGGTGGCTCCGGATGCCCGACCCAGGAACGGCAATTGGGAGCCAGGCGATGCTCCCTCGATCGTGCTCGACTGGTCGGTGCAGGCCGTCGCCAAGGCCGGGACCATCTCGATCGTCGGCGTTTATGGTGAGATGGACACGTTTCCGCTCGGCATGGCGATGGAGAAGAATCTTACCCTGATGATGGGCAACTGCAATCACCGGCGTTACCTGCCGCACTTGATCGAATTGGTGCGAACCGGCGCGCTTGATCCTGCCGAAGTCCTGACGCAGGTGGAACCGTTGACCTCCGTCATTGATGCCTACAAGGCTTTCGACAAGCGCCAGCCGGGATGGATCAAAGTGAAGCTCGAGCCCGCCGCCGCGGAAACGTCTCTGGCGGCTTAGCCATTCTGATGAAAGAGTAAGTGGAAAGTAAGTGGAACGGGATGGCGCGGGATCCAGACGTGATCATCATCGGTGCCGGAATGGCAGGACTGGCCGCGGCCCGCGAGTTGGGCCGCGCCAGTCTTTCGGTGTGCCTCCTGGAGGCGCGTGGCCGGATCGGCGGGCGCGTCTTCACCCTTCACGATCCAGCCTGCAATGTCCCCATCGAATTAGGCGCGGAGTTCATCCACGGGCGTGCCCGCGAGATCTGGGATCCTCTGGAGAACGCCGGCGCAAAGATTACAGAAGTGCACGGAGATTCCTGGTGCATTTCCGACGGCAAGCTTTCCTCTTGCGATTTTTTCGAGGAAGTCGATTCCATTCTCGAGAAGATGGATGACTCGGTTCCCGACGAATCCTTTTCTGCGTTCTTGAGTCGCCGCTTTGGGGAGCCTCAGACAAACCGCCAGCGTGAGGCGCAGCAGCACGCCCTCAGTTATGTCTCCGGGTTCAATGCGGCCGATCCGGCGCAAGTCGGAGTTCACTGGCTGGTACGGGAAATGCGGGCCGAAAAAAAGATTCAAGGAGACCGCGCCTTCCGGCCGGGAGATGGATACACCACCCTGCTGAATGCGTTTCAGGAGCAGATCGCACATTTCGGCGTCGATGTCTGCACCGATACCGTGGTGGAATCGGTGAGCTGGCGCGCCGGGAATGTAAAGGTGTCGGCCCGCGATGCCCGCGGCACGTTGTTGCTGGAGGCTCCGCGAGTGTTGGTAACGGTGCCACTCTCACTGTTGAAGACACCGCCCGGGCAAGCGGGCGCGGTTCGGTTCATCCCGGAACTCCCAGAACAAAAACGCGACGCCCTCAACCGCATGGAGATGGGAAAAGTCATCCGGGTTGTTCTTCGATTTCGCGAGCGCTTCTGGGAGAGCATCAAGCCCTCAGCCCGTTCCCGAAAAAATTTGTCTCATATGGCGTTCTTGTTCTCGAAAAGCGAATGGTTCCCAACATGGTGGACCACGATGCCGGAGAAGAGTCCGGTACTCACCGCCTGGGCGCCGTTCCGTTCCGCCGAGCGGCTGTCTGGGCAGAGCGAATCATTTATGACCGAGCGAAGCCTGCAAACCCTCAGTGCCTTGCTGGGACCCGGTATCAAGGAACTTCAGAACCTGCTGGAGCGCGTTTATGTTCACGACTGGCAGAGCGATCCTTTTTCGCTGGGTGCATATAGCTATGGCAAAGTCGGCGCAGATGGAGCTCAGGAGGCGATTGCCGCGCCCCTTGAGAACGCACTGTTCTTTGCCGGAGAGGCGACCGACACCGAGGGTCATAACGGCACGGTGCACGCGGCGCTGGCGACGGGATTTCGCGCAGCGCGGGAGATCCTGCAAACGTCTGAATGAGCAGGTTTAGTGCTGCTGCTTCACGGACTTCAGGTAAGCCAATACGGCCTTCGCATCGGCCTGACTCATGCGGAACGGCATCATCGGCAAGCGCAGCGGCTTGCCGTCGGTCCAAATCCCCGTGGTGAGCAGCTTGATCATGTCCTGATCGTTGGCGGGAAGAGTGCCGCCGATTCGCGGCGCCTTCAGCGGCCAGTTGTCGTCGGCATGAGGAGGCTGGAAGAATTCCGAAGCTCCTTCCAGTTCATGCGCGTGATCGAGCGTGCCATCGCCGTTCCGCGGGGTGTGGCACTGCGGACACATGGCGACATTCTCCACAATATACTTGCCGCGCGTGACTTCCTCTTGAGTAGCGGGAACTGAGGGACCAGATGTCTTGTCGCCTTTACGCTGCGGTCTCGGTGGTTGCTGCGCCCGTGCCGCCAGTGACGCGAAAAGCAGAATCAGGAATGCGATCGCGAAATACCGGATTGGCCATGAAGATGAACTGGAGATGGGAGCCCGTGTTCCGGGCCTGCGTTCGGTGATCATCTGACCCCTAAACGCTACCGAAGAAGTGGGACGCCGGGGAATCGGGAAAATCGTGTACTCAGTGAGGCCGCAACGCCATTCGCGCAAATGACCGAAGTAGCGAAGCGGCAACCGGGCGGTTGCCGCTCACCCAATGCTTCAGGCGTGAGCCGATTTCTCGACGTCCCGCAAGCGGGCGGCTTTCCCCCGCAGTCCGCGCAAATAGAACAGGCGGGCACGGCGCACCTTGGACGAACGCACCAGATCCACCTTGTCAATCACCTTGGAATGAATGGGGAAGATGCGCTCCACTCCCTGGCCGAAGCTGATCTTGCGCACGGTGAAGCTGGCTTGCGGTCCATTGTCGCGCTTGATGACCACGCCCTCAAAGGCCTGCACCCGCTCCTTGTCGCCTTCCTTGATCTTCACATGGACGCGTACGGTGTCGCCCGGCCGGAATGCGGGGAGATCGGTGCGCTGAGTTTTTGCCAGCAGTTTCTCGATGATCAGGTTTGACATGTTGTTATCCTCAATTCTGAATCTTTCCGGCACTGTTGTGCAGTTGTGCCAAGATTTCTCTGTCTTCCTTGCTCAGTTCCGCGCCTTGCAGCAGGTCCGGGCGATTGCGCAATGTCTTCTTCAAAGCCTGCGCGCGCCGCCAGCGCCGGATCTGCAAATGATTGCCGTTTACCAGCACTTCGGGTACCGCCATGCCGCGGAATTCGGCGGGACGCGTGTAATGCGGGTAATCGAGCAACCCACCCGAACCGCACGTTGAATCCGGCCCGTCCGTATCCTCCGGCATGTGAGCCGTGAATGACTCCTGCTTGGCCGACGCTTCGTTTCCCAACGCGCCGGGCAGCAATCGCGTCACCGCTTCCAGAACGACGGCTGCCGCAAGTTCGCCGCCGCTCAGCACGTAGTCGCCGATAGAAATCTCCCGGTCGGCGAGAAAGTCCGTGACCCGTTCATCTACGCCTTCGTAGCGGCCACAGATCAGCAGGATACGATCGAGCCCCGCCAATTCCGCCGCGACTTTCTGCGTGAACCTTTGACCCTGGGCCGATAGCACAATCACGCTCTGCTTCGCGCCCCCGGCCAGGCGTTCCTCGCGCGACGGCAGCTTTAGCGACTCTAAACATTCAAAGAGCGGTTCCGGCTTCAGGACCATGCCCTCGCCGCCGCCGAAAGGGCGGTCATCCACGGTACGGTGCCGGTCATGCGCGAACTGCCGCAGATCGTGGATCTCAATTTTCACCAGGCCGATCTCCGCGGCCCGGCGAGTGATGCCGTGATCCAGTGGTCCGCGGAAGAAGTCCGGAAAGATCGTGACGATGTCGGCCTTCATCTGCGGGATCCATCTTCACCACCATAGGCGCGGAAGAACAAATGCCCTAGCTCCGCTTCCTGCCCTGGTTCTTCTGTTGCTGCTTTTCGTCCGGAGTCATCGGGGCATTGATCTCCAGCATGCCTTCCGGAAGATTCATGCGCACCTGCCGGCTCGCGACGTCCACCGCACTCAGATATGCCTCCGCAAATGGCACATCGAACTTTTTGCCGGCGCTGTCGCTGACCACCAGCAGCGGCGCCTCGCCGGTGCCGAACTGCACATCTTCAATGCTGCCCAGTTCCCGGTCCTGATCGAAGACCCTGCAGCCCACCAGGTCGCTGACGTAATTCCAGCCCTGCTGCAGGGCGGCGCGTTCCGCCCGCGGAACCTGCAGCTCAGAGCCCACCAGCTTTTCTGCGTCCGAAATCGAATCCACGCCGCGAAATTTCAGGACCAGGAATTCCTTGTGCGGCCACAGGCTCTCAACCCGCAACTCCTCACGTGCCTCCCCGGATTTTCCGAGCGCCAACAGCTTCATGCCCTCGGCAAACCGATCCGGAATGTCGCTGTGCACCTCAACCGCGACTTCACCGTGACGCCCTTGCGTCTTCACTATGCGGGCCAGCGTGATGAATTCGTCCTTGCCTTGGGACGGCACGCTTTACTCGATAATCTCGAGGGTATATCGGCGGCGTGCGCGGTGCCCGGCGGCATTGACCAGCGCGCGCAGGGCCCGGGCTGTGCGTCCCTGCCGGCCGATGACTTTGCCTACATCGCTCTCCGCAACCTCCAGTTCGATCATGCCATCGTCGAAGGTCTCGACGAAGACCTCATCGG
Organism: Candidatus Sulfotelmatobacter sp.; assembly: GCA_035651855.1. Taxonomy (GTDB): domain Bacteria; phylum Acidobacteriota; class Terriglobia; order Terriglobales; family Acidobacteriaceae; genus Sulfotelmatobacter. The sequence goes on along the minus strand of DASREX010000004.1, from coordinate 55,723 downwards.
GAGCGTCGACCAGCTGTTTCGCAACCAGTTCGACGAGCACGCGCACATCTCCGGTGGACTCAGTCATAAATTTCTCGCTGTGGACGAAAGTAATTCGAGGAGCGCCGCGACGGCGTTCTAGGCAGCCGAACCGGCGGTCGCCGGGGCCGGAGTCTTCGAGAACAACTTGTTCACCCGCTCCGACATCTGCGCGCCTTTCGACACCCAGTATTCCACGCGATCGCGCTTCAGTTCCACCGTCGCCGGGTTGGTGCGGGGATTGTACGTCCCTACGATCTCCACGGGACGGCCGTTGCGCGCGCGCGCTTTCTCAATGACCACAATGCGATAGTGCGGTTGTTTGCGCGCACCCATGCGCGCCAGACGAATCATTAACACGAGACGTATATCCTTGTTTCCGGAAGAGTCCGGTGAGGTCAAGACAAACTATTATTATGCAGGAGCTTAGCTGGAAAGGCAAGCTGCGCCCGCATGCGCGCAGGCCACCCCGCTCCACTCTCAAGCTAACCGGAGATACCGCAAATGTTCAAGCTGGTTGGATTTGTGACCGCCGCAGTCATGAGCTTCGCCCCGGTCTTCGCGGCAGCGCAAGGAACTCCCGGCGCGGCCCTCCGCCCCGTCCAGGGCCAGACCATTATTTCGAGTGAACTTCCCGCCGCCCAATTCACCTTCGGCAAAGAGTTCCGGTACGTGGGCAGCCAGCGCCTGAACCTCTATGGCACCGCCGACGCCGAACAACATTTGTTTGCCAGGTCCGCAAAAAACGGCACCGTTGAGCGGTTCTACTGGGTCCAGTTCGAACACTTCTATGCCACCAATACCTACACCTATGACTATCCCGCCGATCACACCACGCGCTTCGCGGACCTAAAATTTGTCTACGATGTGAAGAGTTTTCCGGATTATGCGGCTGGCCAGCGCGAAGATCCAAAGTCCGACGGAGCCGCAATTGCCCGCCTTCTGGCGGAACACAATCTGGCCTTTCCCAGGCGGGCGGCGCGCGTTCGCATGTTCCATCTGCCCACGCCCGACCGCCGCAGCGAAGTGATGATCATCTACGGCGAGGCCCTGCCCGACAACTCTGCCGTGCCGGTTCGCCTGGGTGGAGTCGACTTGGAGAAAGAGGCTCCCGCCTTCGCCGGACGGATGGTCGAACGCGCCCGCAAAGACCTAACGATTCACCCGCGGTGATGCCCGCAAAAAGCTGGAGACTCAGCTCGGATGAAAGTCCCGTCTTCCGGCAGGCCCATTCGCCCTTGCCGCCCTGCTAAACTCAGAATTTCGGGGAGGCAGCACGTGCAAGCGGTCTATATTCTCTCGGCGGTGCGGACGCCCATTGGAAAATTCGGCGGGTCCCTGGTCTCATGCACTGCCGCTGACCTGGGAGTGGTTGCGGCAAAAGCGGCGATCGAGCGTGCCGGAGTCCGTCCGGAACAAATCGAGGAAACGATTTTCGGGAATGCCCGGCAGGCGGGAGGCGGGCCAAATCCCGCGCGACAGATTTCCATCCGCAGCGCCGTCCCGCAAGAGGTGCCTGCCTATACCGTCAACAAGGCGTGCGCCTCGGGCATGAAGGCGATCGCGCTGGCCTACCAGTCAATCCTGCTGGGCGAGGCGAATTGCATTCTCGCCGGCGGCACCGAGTCGATGTCCCGCCTGCCTTATTATCTCGACGGCGCGCGCTGGGGATACCGGCTCGGCAACCAGGAACTGGTCGATGGCATGTACCGCGACGGTTTTTTCTGCCCGCTCGCGCAGATGGTGATGGGTGAAACCGCCGAGGTGTTAGCCGGGCAATACAAGATAGGGCGCGACGAGCAGGATGAATTCGCGCTCGCCTCGCAAACCCGGGCCGCGCGCGCCATCAGCGCCGGACGCCTGGACGCGGAAATAGTCCCAGTCACGATTCAAGGCAAGAAGGGAACGGCGACATTCAGCCGGGATGAGCATCCCTTCCCGGATGCCAGCCTGGAAAAGCTGGCAAAGCTTCCGCCCGTCTTTTCCAAAACCGGCACCATCACCGCGGGAAATTCTTCTGGGATCACCGACGGTGCTGCGGCGATGGTCGTGGCCAGCGAACACTTCATCCAGCAGAACAATCTGAAACCGATGGCCCGAATCGCCGCCGTGGCTGCCGCCGGAGTTGATCCGCGAACCATGGGCATCGGGCCCGTTCCCGCATTGCAGAAGCTGGAAGACAAGCATCATCTGCGGCTTCACGATTTCGGCCTCGTCGAGCTGAACGAAGCCTTCGCCGCCCAGGTTCTTGCCTGCGATCGACTCCTGAACTTCAATCGGGACCGCCTCAACGTGAACGGCGGCGCGATCGCGCTGGGTCATCCCATCGGCTGCACCGGAACCCGCATTACCGTCACCCTGCTGCACGAAATGCTGCGGCGCAACACCCGGCGCGGTGTGGCAACTCTCTGCGTCAGCGGCGGCATGGGCATGGCTCTGGCTCTGGAGAACGCGGTCTGACACACAGGTTTGAGAGGCATCGAACCGGACCTCAGGCGCAGGTGTAGCCCGTGCCAGTTTCTGCTATGCTGTCTGCCGCATTCCCCCAATTGCCGCTTCCGTGAAAGCGACTTCTCGGCTGACCAAGGAGACTCCTGTGTTTCGATTTATCAGAATTTGCAACCTTGTTGTGGTGTTGTTTCTGGCAAGCCTCGCCTTCAGCCAGGCGGAATTCTCCGCCGACATCGTGAATGACAAACGAGCCGATGCACCTCCGGCAAAGATCTATTTTGGTAAAGAAAAGTTGCGAATCGAGTCTGATCGCGGGGGCAGGGAAGGGGGCGCTTTCATCGTGAATCTGGCCACCCATACCAACACCGTGCTGATGGACCAGCAGCATATGTACATGGAGATGCCGGAAAGAATGGCCAACCAGCGCCACAGCTACGATTTCTTCCGGGTTCATGACGCGGAAAACGCCTGCTCCGACTGGCTGGCGCAAGAACGGAATAAGGGCGGGTCTTGCCGGAAGGTAGGCGCAGAAACCGTCAACGGACGCAGCACCGTCAAATACGAAGGAACCAACGCCAAGGGCGAAAGCGGCGTGGTCTGGATCGACCCCAAGCTGCAATTTCCGGTGAAGTGGCAGGGCAAGAACGGCGATGGAGGCGAGTTGCGCAATATCCAGGAAGGCTCTCAGCCGGCCAGCCTGTTCGAAATCCCCGCCGGCTACACCAAGTTCGACATGGGAGGCATGATGCAAAGGCGTTAGAAAATCAGAACGCCTCCTCCAGTTCGAGTTGCTCCGATTGCGCGCGGGAAATCGTGCCACTATACTTCCTTCAGGATCTCCCAGCGCTTCGGAGCAACGATGTCCCTATCTGCGGTGATCGTCGATGACGAGCAATTGGCTCGCGACGAACTCGCCTATCTGCTCAAGATGGCGGATGACGTGAACGTCGTCGCCCAGGGAAAAAACGGGCTCGAAGCTGTCAATCTGATTAAGGAGCACAATCCTGACCTGGTCTTTCTGGATGTGCAGATGCCCGGTCTCGACGGCTTCGGCGTCATCAAAAAGCTGCTCGACAAAAAGATCCGATTGCCCAAAATTGTCTTTGCCACTGCCTTTGACCAATACGCGGTGAAGGCCTTCGAAGTGAATGCCGTCGACTACCTGCTGAAGCCCTTCGACAAAAAACGCGTCACTCAAGCCATTCAAAAAGCCCGTGCCCAGCAGGATGCCGATGACGCTCCGGCCGAGAAGTTCGAAACCCTGGTCAGGATGCTGGAGTCACATAAGCAGCCGGCCTCGAAGATTCTTCTGAAGTCCCTGGGCCGCATGTTCCTCGTCGACCAGAAAGACATCTGCTATGCGTGGATCGAAGACGGCGTAATTACGGTTGTGACTGCCGGCGCGGCGGGCATGGAGGGCCAGTCGAACTGCCGCACCCTGGAGGAACTCCTCGACAGCCTCGACGCCAATCTATTCTGGAGGGCCCATCGCTCCTATCTGGTAAATATCAACCGTATTCGTGAGGTCGTTCCCTGGTTCAAAAGTTCGTACCAGCTCCGGATGGACGACAAGAAGCAAACCGAGATCCCCGTCAGTCGTGCTCAAACCAAGCGCCTGCGCGAACTGTTCGGGCTCTGAACGCCCTCCACTCTCGGCGGTATTGAACAGAATGGCGTGGCCCGAATTCACGCTCAGACTTCGGGCTGAGTGATGCACCCGTTCGGCAATTGACACTAAATCGCTGATCAGCGTTCCCGTGTACATCCGTGTCTTAACGAGTCCCTGTTTTCGGAACGAGAGGACCGCGAAACTTTCTATCGCGGTCCTCGCCGTTCCGACGGGGGAGGGCTATGCTGTCAAAGCTTCCAATCCACTGCGATCGCGAATCACCAGGTTGGACCCATCCAGCCTGATCAATCGCTTCTTGCGTAAGTGACTCAACAGCCGCGTCACCGTCTCGCGCGAGGCGCCGATCCGTTGCGCCATTTCCTCGTGCGTCATAGGCGTTGAAATTCGCGTTTCGTCCTCTGTTTCCTGGGGAGGGGCATACGACAGCAGCAATCGCGCCAGTTTCCCTGCCGAAGACCGGGTAAGGACCAGGTCGTGGATGTCCCGATAGGCGCTCTGATACTCGCGGCTCAAAGTTTGGGCCGTGTGGACTCCAACTTCACTGTGGGATTCCATCAGTTCCCTGAAATGTTTTCTCTCCACAAATCCCAACTGGCAGGGAGTTGCGGTTTCGGCCGTAACCTCATAGGGCATGCCGGAAACGGTAGCGCTCAGGCCGGCCGTTTCCCCCGCCTGCACGCTTTTGAGAATCAGGATTTTTCCTTCACGAGAGGTCGTCGACAGGTTCACTCTGCCCGAGCAGATAATGAACAGCCCCCGCGGCGGCTGGCCTTCCACAAACAAGATGGCGCCGGCAGGAAGAGTGCTCTTATGACTGATCGCATCCAGAGAGTGCAATGCCGGGGCCGAAACGGCGCAGAAATGCTCCGGACTCATGTGGCTGCACTCTGTGCAGTTGTCAACAATCTCTAGGTTATAAGGTGCCTTCATTTCACTCTCCCGTGACGCTACCCGTTTCCTGGAACCGAACTCTGGCGGCGTGCCCAGACCCATTCCGCTCAGGCTGCGCGAACTGGCTAACAGCGCCCGCGCCTGAGCCCGCGTATCCGGGTTTGAACTCTGTGCCGCGGCCAGCAGTTCCCACGCGGCGCTGGGTTCTTCCCGTTTCTCCCATTCCACCTGGCAGGCAAACAGGTAAAAGGGATCCGGTTCATCCGGCTGGCGAGCAGTTGCGGGGTGTGGATCACTGCGAAGGGAGTGGACGGGCGGGGCAGAATTTCCCGGAATGGAATCTGACGATAACGGAAGCCCAGTCTGATTGCTCTGTCCGGCGAAAGGACGGCAGCGCCAACTCCGTCCAGGCGCGACAGCGGTGCTGGAAACTACTTTCCCGCATGCCTCATTTTGTCTTAACTGCAGCACTTCAACGACCCCGCTCCCCAGCTTTCCGCTTCATGCACGACCTGCGAGCCAGCCTGGTCTCTGCATGGCCGGAGAATGACTGTCGCCGGCCAGAGGCAGAATGGAACCCTTGGCCTGTGCATTCCATGTGCCAAAACGGGCCAGATACCGTTACGGCAAGTTCCCTGTTTGGAACAGATTCAGCCAGGAATGCACCTGGGTTGGGGCAAGCCTGCCGCGCCCTCGGCGTGCTTGCCGATTACTCGTCTGACGCCTTTTCAGTCTGGTTGGGAATCGCTGTAGTCGTGGTGAAAGATCTTCAGCCTCTGCATCTGGGATTGCAGAGTAGTACGCTTCAGTCCTAAACGCTTTGCGGCGCCATTCGGACCGGATAGTTTGCCGTGTGCCTCACGTAGCACTCGCAGGATGTGCTGACGCTCTGCCTGGTGCAGACTGTCATCAGAGGCGACGGCCGGGGAGCCTTTGGTCTCAGCGGGAGGACGAAGTTCGGACAAGGGAACTCTTAGCACGCTGCCTTCACTCAAAATTACAGACCGCTCCATCAGGTTTTCCAGTTCGCGCACGTTGCCGGGCCATTGCCAGTGCAGCAGGGCGTCCATGGTGCTTTGAGGAACCGATTCAACATGGCGGTCCATGCGCTGGGAAAACTGCCGTACAAAGTACCGCACCAGAAGCGGAATATCCTCTTTGCGTTCGCGCAGCGGAGGCACGGTAATGGGGAATACACTCAGGCGGTAATACAAATCGCTGCGAAATTCATTACAGGCCACTCTTTCCGGCAGATTCCGGTTGGTGGCAGCGATCAGGCGCACGTTCACCTTCACTGTGTGATTGCTGCCCAGGTGTTCAAATTCCTGGTCCTGCAATGCCCGAAGCAGTTTCGGCTGCAGGTCGAGTGGAATTTCGCCAACTTCGTCCAGGAACAGGGTTCCCCCATCGGCTAGCTCCATACGTCCGACCTTCCGGCTGATGGCTCCGGTGAATGCTCCCTTTTCATGGCCGAAGAGTTCGCTCTCCAATAATCCCGTGGGAATGGCAGCGCAATTCACTTTAATGAAGGGAGCGTCTTTGCGCCGGCTCAACCGGTGAATGGCGCGGGCAATCAGCTCCTTGCCCGTACCAGTTTCGCCCAGGATCAGCACCGTGGCCCCGCTGCTTGCAACCGTACCCACCTGCCGCAACACCTGTCTCAGGGCAGGACTGCCGCCTATAATCTCGCTGAAAGGTCCGTCCGGCTCGACCTCCTCTTCCAGAAATTTACGCTCTTCGCCCAGCCGTTTCTTCAGATGCCTGATTTCGGAAGCGGCCAGGTGATTCTCCATCGCCAAGGCCAGCTGGCTGGCCACTTGGATCAGCAACGCCAGGTCGTTCTGCTGAAACGCATCCTTGCGCGTGCTCCCTACCATGAACAGTCCAAGGGGACCCGTTGGACTCATGATGGGAACGCAGCACAGGGACTGAATTCCTTCCGCCAGCAGGCTCAGTGCAATCGGACTCTCAAAAGCCTGCAACTCTTGCTTGCAAAAGATCACCGGGGCGCCTGAATCCAGAGCTTTCTCAGCTGGATTATCTTTCAAACTCACCGGACTCTGCGTGAGCAGCCCCCTGCTTAGCGGAAAGTCGAGTGCTTTGCCCACCAGCGTGCGGTTTCCAGCGTCGAGCAGGGCAAGACTAGCCATTTCTTGCCGCATCACTCGCCGGATGTGGGCGGAAATCCAGGGGAAAAGCAGAGGCACATCCCGGTTGGAAGAGAGAAGAGCGTTGATCTCCGTCAAGGACTGCAGCCGGCCCATCTCTTGCTGCAGTTTGCCGCCCAGACTCTCCACTATTCCCTCGAGGTTCTTTTCCTTTCCATTCGTGTGTTCATTGATCACGATGCCGACCCGGCCGAACTTGCCCTCCTGCTGCCGCAGGGCAAAGAAATGCATCTGCCAGTGCACCCGGGTCTTTCTGAACGGATGCTCAGTGGACACCTCGACGTTCAGGATCGGTTCCCCGCTGCACAGCACCTCTGCCACATAAGGTTCGATCTGTTCGGCGAGGCCGCCGACCACTTCGCGCACCCTCTTGCCCAAAAGCTCAGAGACCGGGAGGCCATTCAGGCCGGCAAATTCATGATTGAGCCAGAAGTAACGCTGTTCGGAGTCCAGGATGCAGACCGCAGCCGGGGCGCTGCACAGGGCAGAAAGGTCTCCGAAAACTCGCGGCTCCTGCTGGGGGACAGAATCTTCGCCTACGGGGCGCAGTCTATCGGGCATCGAGCGCCCTCCGCCAGCCCTTCCCTTGACGCTTTGCCGGGAGAGCTTCCCGCGAACAAAGAGTCCCTGCTCTCTGCCAAGCGGAATTTGATTTAACGAACTGGAGTTGTATCAGGGGGTTCGCTGAGGGCAGCCGCCGAGCCCTGCGCAAAGAACTTAGGTGCCGCCGACGACACACGTCCGAGGAGGACAGCAACAGACGCACAAAAAACTCCGTCTTCGCCTCCCCGTCAAAAGGCGAGAGTAACAGATGGAACTGTCGGATTATAACTCGGCTGTTAGTCAAAAGACAGGATTTTCTCGTTGCTGTATCAAGCATGAATGCCCGTAGTGGGAATTCCCGTAACCTGCGATAATCGATCCATGGCGCGCGGATGGGAAAGCAAGTCAGTGGAGGCTCAGCAGGCAGATGCGAGCGCCCAATCTTCGAAGCCGGGAGTGAAACTCAGCCCCGAACAAGCCGTCCGGCAGCGGGAGAAAGAACGGCTTCGCCTGTCCCGCCAAAGCATCCTGCAACAACTGGCAAATGCCCGGCATTCGCGCCACCGCGAAATGTTGCAGGACGCCCTCGCCGATTTGGACCAGAGGCTTAACAGTCTTTAGCTTGCTTTGCTCCGGCCCACCTAAGTTGTGCGCCTAAGGTCATAACTACACGGTCTTTATGTTGGGTAACGTCACGTATAATGTCGCTCTATGACCGCTTATGTCTACGTCTCCCTCAAAAAGACCGTTCTCGACCCCCAAGGCAAAACCATCCAAAGCGCGCTCAAGAAGATGGGTTACAAGGGCCTGGAAGGCGTCCGCCAGGGCAAGTATTTTGAACTTGACCTGGTAGAAGGGCTGTCGCGCGAAGAGGCGCAATCGGAAGTAGAACGGATTGCCCGGGAAGTTCTGACCAATCCCGTGATCGAAGAATTCCGCTTTTCCCTGGCCGAGTGATGGCGGCTCAGAAAGTCATTGAGGCTTCCCTATGTGCGGCATTGTGGGGTATGTAGGTAAAAAGAGCGTGGTCCCGGTGATTCTGGAGGGGCTGCGGCGGCTCGAGTATCGCGGCTACGACTCGGCCGGAATTGCGGTTTGCGGCAACGGCGACGGTTTGCAGCTGAGGCGCGCCGAGGGCAAGCTGCGCAACCTGGAAGAATCGATTCGCCAGAAACCTCTTCAGGGCACTTACGGCATCGGCCACACGCGCTGGGCGACGCACGGCCGCCCCACCGAAGAGAACGCCCATCCTCATCGCGATTGCACCGGCAAGATCGTCGTCGTGCATAACGGCATTGTCGAGAATTATCTCGGTCTCAAGAAAAAGCTGGTCGAGGAAGGCCATAAGTTTACAACTGAAACCGACACCGAAGTCATTGCGCACCTGGTCGAAAAATTTAGCGCCACGCCCGCCGGCGATAACCGCCTGCCTCTGGAAGATGCCGTCCGCAAGGCAATCAAGCAGTTAACCGGAGTCTTTGCGCTCGCCGTGATTTCTACGGATGACCCCAACAAGATTGTGGCCGCCCGCAACGGTCCTCCGGCGGTGATCGGCCTGGGGAACGGCGAGTACTTCGTCGCTTCCGATGTGCCTGCCATCCTGCATCACACACGCGACATTTTCTTTCTCGCCGATGGCGACATGGCTGTGGTCACGCCTGGCGGCGTCCAGTTGACTGATTTCGACGGCACCCCCGTTTCCCGCCAGGTCCAGCGTGTGACCTGGGATCCCATCCAGGCGGAGAAGGGCGGCTTCAAGCACTTCATGCTCAAGGAAATTTACGAGCAGCCCAGCTCCGTTCGGGAGACCACCCTGGGTCGGGTCTCGCAGGATACGGGACACATTTTCCTGGACCAGATGGACATCACCGAGGCGGAGTTTCGCGCCGCGAAAAAGTTCAACATCATCGCCTGCGGCACCAGTTGGCACGCCGGGCAGGCGGGGAAGTTCATGATCGAATCTTTGGCGCGCGTGCCCGTGGAAGTGGACTATGCCAGCGAGTGGCGCTACCGGAATCCCATCGTGGATCCTGACACCATTACGCTGGTGATTTCCCAGTCCGGCGAAACCGCTGACACGATCGCGGCCCAGCGCGAAGCCAAGGCCAAGGGCTCCAGGACGCTGGCCATCTGCAACGTGGTCGGATCGATGATCACTCGCGAAGCTGCGGGCACGATTTACACTCACGCCGGACCCGAGATTGGTGTGGCGTCGACCAAGGCTTTCACCGGGCAGTTGACCGCGCTTTACATCTTCGCCATGTACCTGGCGCAGGTGCGCGGCATCATGAAAGCCGAGCAGGCGCGCTCGGCCATGCTGGAGTTGACCCGCATCCCCGGCAAGCTCGAGTTTCTCCTCACCCAGGATGAAGCCTGCGACGAGCTCGCCAAGCGCTACCAGAAAGTTCATGACTTCCTCTTCCTTGGCCGCGGCATTCACTATCCCATCGCGCTCGAAGGCGCCCTCAAGCTGAAGGAGATTTCCTATATTCACGCCGAGGGCTATCCTGCCGGCGAGATGAAGCACGGTCCCAACGCCCTGATAGACGAAAACCTCCCAGTGGTCGTCATTGCGACCCGGGATTCCAACAGCCCCGATTCCTTATTGCGTTACGAAAAGACGATTTCCAATCTGAAGGAAGTGAAAGCGCGATCCGGCGTGGTCATCGCGCTCGCTACCGAAGGCGACGAAGAAATCAAAGAGTCCGCCGATCACGTCTTGTACATCCCGCCCGCGCCCGAGGAACTTTCCCCGATCCTGGAGATTGTTCCCCTGCAACTGCTGGCGTATCACATTGCGGTTCGCCGTGGATGTGACGTGGACCAGCCGCGGAACCTGGCAAAATCCGTTACCGTCGAGTGAGTGCCCGCACAGGATGATGCGCCCCGGGAACTGATCGTTTCCGCTACAGGCCCTGGGGAATCTCTGATTAGCTCTTACTTGTCATCCCGAGCGAAGCAGAATTGCCGTTTTCGGCAATTCTGCGCAGTCGAGGGACCTTGTGTCTTCTGGAATCTTAATCAGCGCTTCCCCAGCAGCGCAGCCCTGCCCCGGACGAATGCGTCCGGGGCTACGGGGTCCTCAGGGTCCGCTTAAGCCTCAACAGCACCGCCGCTAGGCCGGCCAGCCCGGCTCCCCAGATCGCGAACGCCATGTCCACCACCCATCTCGGTGCCGCACCGACCCGGCGCAGCAGGAAGGGCAGAAAATTCCAGGTGGTGATGTGCACGTAATCCCACGCGTCCTCGTGCATGGCTTCCGTATCCAGTCCCCAGGCACTCATTTTTCCCAGGGCGAACGCCACGATGTTCCTGAAGCGCAGCGCGATCACGAATGTCGGGTGTCCCAGCGTTTCCATCTGGTAGATCTCCAGAGGTAGCCAGAACATCAGGGAGGCGATCTGTATGACGAAGCTGGCCGCGATTAGAGCCATGGCTGTTGCCCGAGTCCATGCCGGCAGTTCCGGCCGATAACGCAGAAGCAGAGGTATAGCGAGCAATGCAACCATCTCCACTGCTGTCGATACATATCGATCGCCCCACGCGAAATCGCCCGCCCAGTAGGTATAGCGGGCGTAGAAGCAGATATATTCCAATACCAGCAGAATCGAGGCGACGGCGCAGGCGCGGACCTCGGCTCCCATCCGCTTCCACAGCAGCACAATCAGCAGCAGGGCGAGGATCAGGAGAGGATCGAAAAGGAAAATAGATTTTTCCGGCTTGAACAACGCTCCCAGGACGCCTTCGTGAAAGGGCGTGCTCCAGGGAAAATTCGCCGGCAGGCTGGGATCCTGCATCCGCGACTCCCGCGCGAAGATCGGAATGTAAGTCTGCGTCCAGGATCCGAATCGGTAGTAACTGTAAGAGCGCTCCAGGAATCCGAAGAAAAGGTACACGGGCGCCGCGATCGCGATATATGCGACTGCCCGATGCTTCAGTTCGCGGCGGCCGGTGGGCTCGTGCCAAAGCACAAGCAGCAGGAAGAGTCCTGCAGCGACGATGTCCAGCGCAGTGGTCACTCGGGTCAGGAGGTTGAGGCCCAGGGCGGCCGATCCGATCCACAACGCTCGCCGCTTTCCGGTTCGCAGCCACTCGAACTGGAAGGAAAGCCCCGCCAGCGTGAGCAGCATGATGTAGTTGTTCTCCTGCATGTTCTGGGTGTAATGCAGGTGCGTTGTGCAGAAGAGCAGGGCGAGCACGCCCCACGTCGACTCGTGAACCTCGAATCGCAGTTGCCGCAGAAAACGAAAGGCAATCAGCGCGGTCAGTACATTCACCAGGATGTTGGTGCTGTAGCTTACGATGATGCTGCGCACCGCGGGATCGTCCTGGTATCCGGAAAACGCACTCCAGCGTGCTATCCAGGTCGCCGCCAGATCGGCAGGAAGCATCAGCAGCGACTGCCCGATGCCGTACCAGCTATAGATGCGGCCGTCACGCCCGTGCAGGCCGAACGCGGGATACTCGTTGGGAAAAACCTGGGGCTGGGAAGTCCACAGCCAGTGGGTGGTCTGCAGCCGGTGCATCGTGTCGGCTGTCCCCAGTTCGCCCGACTGCACCACCAGCGCGAGCAATGCCGCCGTCAACAGCAGAAGCATCCGAGGTTGGTTCGCCCAGCCGCGTAAGGTCATCGTGCAGAATAGTAACCCACGCAGCCCTCACGACCCACGTAGCCCCGGACGCCTTCGTCCGGGCGGACCCAAAGGAGCGCCCGCCGCGCACTACTCCTGCCAGAAATTATCGAAAATGAAACTGCGGTCAGCTGGCCTTACGCCCGGAATCGGTGTGCGGCAGATTCAACACTCCGCTAGTCCGCTGTTCCGGTTCCAGCAGAGGAATGGCGCCCGGCGTTTCGCCCAACTTGTGACTGTGCAAGTCACCCTGCAAGCCATAGAGGCTATTGCGGAGAAGCTGCACTGAGATTCGCACTTCGTTGCGCAGCGCGGTCATCTGCTCCCGCAAGCGGACCATTTCCGCCACTCCGGCCCGGATCGATGTTGTCATGCCGGTTGCGTCGATCCAGGGCTGGCTGCGTAACCCAAATCCTTCCTTCCGCATGGGGCTGGCATGGATCCAGGCGTCGAGCTCAACTTTGGTGGCGACCACGGACCCGGTCTCTCTGCCGGCAGGCCTGCGCACCGGAAGCCCCATCTCCCGCTCGTAGCGCTGCACCGTCCGAACTCCCTTTCCGAGATAGTTTGCAATATCTTTCCATCCACTCAGAAACTGTGGTCGCTCCGTGCCCTTGCCGTTGTTTCTCATAGAAACTCTCCGCGGACCAGGTAGGATCGTTCGCCTAAGATAAGGGCTTCATCGTACCACCGTTACGGCAGTTTGCCTGTCGGGGAACTCCCGACAACGGAGAAGGTGTCTCTACAGATTCGTCGGTTCGCTCTTGCCTCATGTCCCCGAAACGGCAACGAATTTTCCCCGCCGAAGCGCTCCCACTTTTCCGCGTAACATCCGGTATCATCGCTCCCGGGCATTCTCTTAGCCGCCAGGTGAACCATGCAACCAGCCCAGGCCGCTCTCGTGACGGGAGCCAGTCGTGGTATCGGAAAAGAAATCGCGCTGGAGTTAGCTCGCAACGGATACCGCGTGGCGGTAAATTACTATCAGGATCCCGCTCCGGTGGTCGAAGCCACCATGGCGGAGATTTGCTCCTTGCAGCCCCAGTCGATTCCCATCCAGGCTGATATCCGCTCCAGCGCTCAGGTCGCCGCCATGTTTGAGAAAGTGATCGCCGCTTTCGGCCGGATCGATCTCCTGGTTAACAACGCCGGAGTGCAAACCTGGAAGCGCTTGCTGGAAGTCACCGAAGAAGAATGGGACCTGGTGGTCGACACCAACCTGAAGGGCTGCTTTTCGTGTACTCAGCAAGCCGCGCGCTTCATGAAAGACCACGGCGGCGGCTCGATCGTAAATCTCGGGTCGGGCTGCAACAAACTCGCATTTCCTTCGTTGGTCGCGTATACCGCCAGCAAAGGCGGCATCGAGATGTTCACCAAAGAAGCGGCAGTCGAATTGGGACCGTATGGCATCCGGGTAAATTGCATCGCGCCCGGCGCCATCGAATCGCCGCGCACCCGCGAGGAAGATCCCGACTACGCCGGAACCTGGTCGAAGCTCACGCCCTTGGGCCGTGTGGGCACGGCCGCCGACATCGCGCCCGCCGTGGTTTTTCTCGCCAGCCCGGCAGCCTCTTTCATCAGCGGGCAAACCATCTGGATCGACGGCGCACTGTTCACCAAAGCGCAATGGCCATACACAAAGTGAAAATTGCGCAGAATTCCCGGTTTTTCCTCTGTAGTCATAGGAAGGAAGTAACCATACCGCGCACCTAAGGATTAGCCTGTCGGTAATGTCGCATGGCCGTGTTCCTCCGCCCATAATCCATGCATGGATTTTGGTCAGATCTTTCTCCGATTCCTTCACACTGTAGCCCTGGGATCCGTCACAGTCTTCCTGGTACTGGGGCTGGTTCGGCTGCGCACCCCCCGCCGGTCCTCTTTGTTGATCTCCGACAAGAACCCGCGCTAGTCCTGCCCGTTTGCCTCCTGCCCACTGCGCGTGAGATATTACTCTGCTCTTGGCAAGGCGTTTGCACCTGAAACGCCCAGTAACCTGAGCACATATACCCATGCGCCTGATTCCCCGTGACACCAAGTTTTTCGAGCTTTTCGCTGAACTTTCCACCAATCTCACCGACGGAGCCAAGCTGCTTCGTTCCATCCTCGCCGATCCCACCGATCTGGCCATGCGGGTCAACCAGGTGCAGGCCATCGAGCATCGCGGTGATAAAGCTACCTACGCCATCATCACCAAGCTGAATCAGACATTTATTACCCCGTTTGACCGCGAGGACATCCACCGGCTGGCCTCCTCCCTCGACGACGTGCTCGACTTCGTCAACTCCGCCGCCCTGCGCCTGGTGATGTACAAGATCCACAATCCGCCGCCCGTTGCGGCCGAACTCGCCGGCATCATCGTCCTGCAGTGCGAGGAACTGGCGAGAGGGGTTTCCTTGCTGGAAAAGAATGGCCACGTGATGAAGCACTGCGAAGAGGTCAACCGTCTGGAAGACATGGCCGACAACGTGAGCCGCCGGGCCATCGCCGACCTTTTTGAGCATGAAAAAGATCCTATTCAACTGATCAAGCTGAAAGAGCTGTACGAAGTCCTCGAGTACGCCACCGACAAGGCGGAGGATGCAGCCAACGTCATCGAAGCCATTGTCCTCAAGAGCACCTAGAAAGTTTCGAGTTTCGAGTTTCAGGTTCCCAAAATTACCGGATCTGAACTTCGGGCTCGAAACCAGAAACTCGAAACTTGAAACTTTGGGAGTTTCGAGTTTCAAGTTTCAGGTCTCCAGAATTACCGGATCTGGAACTTCGGGCTCGAAACCAGAAACTCGAAAGTTGAAACTTTTGCCATGAATAAAGACCTCCTGCTGGTCCTGATCACGATCCTGGTCGCATTGATCTTCGACTTTCTGAACGGCTTTCACGACTCGGCCAACAGCATCGCCACGGTGGTTTCGACCCGCGTCTTATCGCCCAGGCTGGCCGTCATTTGGGCGGCGGCCTTTAATTTCCTGGCGGCATTTTTTCTGGGCACCGCGGTCGCAAAAACCATCGGGAAGGGCATGATCCGCCTCGATCACGTGGATCAGTACGTCGTCATGGCGGCCCTGTTCGGCGCCATCGTCTGGGACTTGCTCACCTGGTGGTGGGGCCTGCCGACCTCTTCCTCCCACGCCTTGATCGGCGGTTACGCCGGCGCCGCGATGATGCACGCCGCTGTCCATACCGGCTGGAACACTATCTTCTCCGTCATCATTCCCGAAGGTTGGTACAAGACGCTCATTTTCATCGTGGTCGCGCCCGTCATGGGCATGGCCCTCGGCTTGATCTTTCTAATCGCCGCCCACTGGATCCTGCAGAATAAGGCTCCTCAAACCGTGGACAAATGGTTTCGCAAATTGCAACTGCTTTCGGCTGCGGCCTATAGCCTGGGGCACGGCGGCAATGACGCGCAGAAGACCATGGGTATCGTTGCCGGCGCCCTCTACACCGCCGGTTTCATGTCCAAATCTGATATGTTGTCCAATTGGGGACGGTATCACTGGCCCATCATCCTCGCCGCCCATGCCGCGATTGCGGCCGGCACCTACTTCGGGGGATGGCGCATCGTCCATACCATGGGACAAAAAATCACCAAGCTGAAGCCGCTTGGCGGGTTCTGCGCCGAGAGCGCCGGAGCCATCACCTTGTTCGGCACCGCGCTGGCGGGAATTCCCGTGAGCACCACCCATACCATCACTGGAGCGATCGTAGGCGTGGGCGCAGTCCACCGCCTCTCCGCTGTCCGCTGGGGCGTTGCCGGACGCATCGTCTGGGCCTGGATCCTGACCATTCCCGCTTCTGCCCTTGTGGCTGCAGCCACCTTCCTGCTAATCCACGTAATCCACCCCAGCTAAGCCGTGCGTCAGGACGCATTCGTCCGGGCGCCTTTCAAAATGATCCCCCAACCCCCGAATTCGTACCCCGAACTCGCGGCCCGGCCCTAACCTGCTCAGCCTCTTCACTCTATATACGGCAACATCCCTGCCCGAATCCGCACCCTATCTTCTCGAAGCATGTGTCTATTGCCCCGGAATCGGTGCTTGGGGCCTTATAAAGGAGCAACACTATGACAAAGAAGTTGAGTCGTTTGCTGCTGTGTGTACTGTTCGCGGGTTTGACGATGGCGTGGGCAGCTGCCCAGGATGATACCAGCAACAGTTCGAAGGGCCAGGTGCGCAATATCACCGGGTGCCTCACCAAATCGGGCGGCGGCGATGAGTATCTTCTGACCGGAACTGACGGAAGCACTTGGGAGATCCACGATAAGAACAGCTCTGCCGATCTCGCAGCTCATGCCAACCAGACGGTAGAAATCCGCGGCGTTGTGTCTCACGAAAAGATGCACAACATGAAGGAAGATGCCAAAGACATGGCCCACGATACCGGCGCCACCAAAGCGCGCGGGGAACACGGCCATCTGACCGTCACTGAAGTCCACAAAGTAAGCGGCACCTGCAATCAGTAGGTACTGATCTGATCGGAAATGAAAAGGGGCGGAACGCATCGCGTTCCGCCCTCTGTTTTCTCATTGCTCATTGCTCAGAGCTCACCGCTCAGAGCTCAGCCCTGATTTATCCCTTCACGCTGATCTTGGCAAATGACAGCACTGCCCGGCTGGGCGTGGGTCTTCCCATGGATAACGCCGGACGGAAGGTGGTGAAGATCAGCATCCGCTTCACCTCAGGCAGCACCTGCTTCGAGGTTTCCGAGTCCGACAGGATGCGGTAATCCTGCACCCGTCCGTTGGCATCGACATAGGCCTCAATTACCAGCGAGTCATCCTCGATGTCGTTCATGGCCATGCCGAAGGAACTCGGCTGTAACTCCGGACCGGAATTCATCATCACCAGCGGAACGTCGTTGTCTGCCTTGAGCGAAGAGGGAGCCACGAAATACATCATGGCAACGCCAAACAGAATGAACGCGCTCAAGAAACCGGCCGTCGCCGGAACCATGAATGCCGCAAACGCATTCTCCAGCCGCACCCGCACCCCTGCAAAGCGGCCGCGCCGTACTTCGGCAGCTTCGCGCGAGATTGCCAGCCGCAGTTTCAGGCCAAGATCCGCTGGAACCTTCGGCCGTCCTACGCTTCCCAGCAACTGCTGGGTTCGCCGCAGCGCCTGATATTCCCGATGACATCCCGGGCAGCCGGACAAATGATCCTGCAACGCGAGCATTTCCGCGCCCGTGACGACTCCATCCAGATATGGCGAGAACAGCTGCTTTGCCGCGGGGCACCTTAATTCCGCCCTTCTACCTCCGCCCATCCTCTCTGTGCCACTCATGGCATCACCTCGGCCCTTCTACCCCTTCCAACCTGCGATCGTGAATTCCCATCTTCCGGAGCGGTCAAGCCCAGTTCCTCCACTTCCCGCACATAAGGCGCTAATCTCTGCCGCAGTGCCGCTCTGCCCCGAGTCAGCCGCGACTTCACCGTGCCCAGCGAGATCTCCAGCACCTCGGCAATCTCTTCGTAGGACATCTCTTCCAGATCGCGCAAAACCAGGGTAGTGCGATACGGCTCTGGAACTTTCCTCAACTCTTCTTCGACCCGCGCCTGCACCTCGTGATGGGCTACGTTCTCAAACGGGGAATCGGTATGATCGGTGAGCGCCATCTGCATCTGGTATTCCCCGGCGCCCGGCATTTCGTCCTCCGCCGGCTCGATGGAAGTCTCCTTCGCTTTGTGCCGGAACCACCAGCGCCGCCGGTTGGCCGCTTCGTGCAGCGCAATGCGGTAAATCCACGTCTTCAGGCTGGACTCGCCGTGAAAGTGCTTCATCCCGCGAAACACTTTCAGGAATACTTCTTGCGTCGTGTCGGCCGCGTCTGCCGGATCGTTCACCACCCGGTACACCAGCCCATATACGGGTTGCTGGAACTCGCCAATTAACCAGGCGTAAGCCGCTTCCGAGCCGGCTTTCAGCTCCGCCACGATCGCGGACTCCTCTTGCGACCGGATGCCTATCGCACTCGCTAAATCACCCAAGGTGGTTGCTCCCGCCCTACCGGCGACCCCACGATTATAGGATTTTCCACCCTTGCGCGCCCTGAAATTATTTGCCGGCCCAGCTCCGCCACTGTGAGCCGAGACTGGACCTTACAAGACATAGACTCCGTGACGACGTTGCGGGTTCCCGGCGGTAAGCCACTATTCTGCAATGGGATCACCGAATGTAAAGGAGTCCAAGAAGATCGACCCCCGGCAGGCCACCGCACGCAATGGTAATCGCTGTCCCAGTTACCCATGTTCTGGGTGGGTGCCGTGGCCGCACGGAAGAAACGACGGATGTCGGGCGGGTCTTAAAGCAGAACCGGGGATTCGCTGAAGCCCGATTTCCCACTGATAACCCCTTTTACATCATTAGGGTTGACCTTCCGTCGAACTCAATGAAGTGGCAGAGGACGGGCAAAGAAAAACCCACCGGAAGCTTGCTTGGGGCGTGCTCGGGTCAGCATCCGGTGGGCTACCGTTTCTCCTTACTCACCCTGTTGTTTTCAGGAGTATGTGAAGAAATTAAACACCCGAAGCGCGAACAGTTTCGTCTAATTTTGTAAAAGTTTGTAAATCCCATCACCCGGCAGGTTCGGACGACGCCCTTTACATCAGGGCATACAGATTTCCGTCGGCGCTCGTGAAATACACAACGCCTCCCGCCGCCACGGGTGAGGACAATATCGACCCCATGCTCATTGTCCTCTCAACTCCGGTCACCACGTCGTCGTAAAAGTCGGAGTGGAAGAGCGCTTCCCCGTTCGGAGTCCCATCCGGCTTCACATATTCCGCCCCGTGCTGTTTGGAGGCGTCGGTCTGATACGTCCACAAGGGTTTGAACTCCGCCAAGCCGACTGCAGCCAGAGTGCCTTGCGTCGACCCGATGTACAGAATGTCACCGGCCAGGGCCGGGGACGAATACAGATACCAGCGATGGAAGGAAGTCGACCTCAGCACCGTGCCCGATTTCGCGTCCACCTCGTACAGCAGACTCGAATCGGAAGTGGGGAAATATACTTTCCCGTCCCGCACCGCCGGAGATCCAACCACCCAGGATCCCTTGCCGTCGAATGCCCAGCGTTTTTCCCCGGTAGCGGCGTCCAGCGCGTACAGATGCGAATCGCGGCAGCCGAAATACACCATGCCGTTTGCCACCGCGGCGGATGACTGAATCCCCACCTGGTTGTAAATCTCATGATCCTCACCGGTTTTGAATCGCCATTTCTCCGTGCCCGTCGCGGCATCCAGCGCATAGAAGTAGCTGTCCCAACTTCCGATGAAGACCGTGCCATCGGCGATCGCGGGAGAGGCGTGCACCACGTCGCCGGTCTTGAACTTCCAGCGCAGGGCTCCAGATGCCGCGTCCAGCGCATAAATGTTGCCGTCGCCGCTGCCGAAGTACACTGCCCCGTTCCACACCACGGGCGAAGAAAGATAACAATCAAAAGGATCAGGCATGGTCTCCGCAATTGGCTGGGCGCCGTGCAGATGCTTACCCGCAAATCGCCGCTCGCCGCCTGTCGGGAACTTCCACTTCAGCGCACCGCTGGCCGCATCCACAGCGTAAAAATTGCCATCGTAAGCCGCGAAATAAACCGCTCCTCCCACCACCGCCGGGGTGGATGGGATGCGGCTTTTCACCGCAAACTTCCATCTCAGCCCGCCCGATTCCGCATCCACCGCATACAGATTCCCATCCGTGCTCCCCACATAGACCACGCCGGCTGCCACGCTCGGCGATCCGATGACCATTCCCCCGGTATGAAACTTCCACTTCACTCCGCTGAGCTTGGAGAGTCCCGCGGCTTCATACTGTCCGGTATGCGGCGGGTTTCCCCGAAACATCGCATCCTCTTCAGCGAACAAACTCCCGCCCGCCAGCAACAGCATCAGACACAAGTGTTTCCGGTGCATGGATTCGCCTCCCGTGGTTTGGACGATTGGAAACCGAGAAGGTGAGAAACCCACCCGCGTCTGCAGGCTCTGAGGCTTCCCCCGAAATAGTGTGTAACAGATCACTGACGGCTGCATTTATTCATGTTCTATTGAACGGTAGATGCAGGAGGCAATCATGATTTCCGCGCAAGTTCAGCTCACCCAGGCGTTTAGACAGCAACGGCAATTTGTGGGCCAGACCGGAAGCGGGCACCACATGGTGCTGGATGACACGGCGGGCGGCACCGGCCCGAAGCCGATTGAACTGGTCGCAGCCGGGCTGGCGGGGTGTACGGCGTTTGATGTCATCACCGTGCTCCGCCAGAAATATCACCAGAAGGTCACCGGATATCAGGTGAAGGTCGAAGCCGACCAGGCCGATCGCCCGCCGCAGGTGTTCACCGCGGTTCGCATCCATCACATCATCACCGGCATTGACATTGACGAGTCAGCCCTGCAGGAAGCGATTCGCCTCTCGGAGGAGAAGTACTGTTCCGTGGGTGCGATGCTGCAGAAGACAGCCGCCTTTCATACGACGTACGAGATTGTGAATGAGGCTACGGCGTGGATGCATCCCGCGGAAGCAGTGGGAGCCGGACGGTGAAACGCCGGATTGTAGTCGGGCTCGGACTTATTCTGCTGGGATTGCTGGGCGGGACCGAAGCACAGCAGGCTTCGTCTCCGCTCACTCTGCAGCAGGCCGTGAAGATCGCGCTGGAGAAAAATCCGGCGCGTAAGGCGGCGTTGGCGGACGCGCACGCCGCCTCGGCACAGATTAAGGCGGCACAGTCGTATCTCCTCCCCCATGTGAGTTTCTCGGAGACCGCTACGCGCGGTAATGATCCGGTGTACGTGTTCGGCAGCCGGTTGCGGCAGCAGAGCTTTACCGCGGCAAATTTCGCGTTGAACGAACTGAACCGGCCGCGGCCCTTCGGCAATTTCGCTACGCGATTGGAGGGGCGCTGGAATCTGTTCAATTCGTTTGCCAGTTGGCGCGGGCTCAGTCAGGCCAAACTCATGGACGAGGCCGCGGCTCAGCAACTTAACCGCGCGGAGCAGGAGATCGTGTTCCACGTGATCGCCGCGTACAACGAGGTTTTGTTGTCCGCGAAGCAACTCGAACTCGCCGCGCAGACGGAGAAGACCGCGCGTGCCATCGTGGAGCGCAGCCAGTCTCGATTTGAAAGCGGGCTGGTGGTCGAGTCGGACCTCCTGACAGCGAAGGTGCGGTTGGCGTCACGCCAGCAGGAACTCATCCGCGCCAGGAATGGTCATGATCTGGCCCTGGCGCGGTTGAATTCCGCGATGGGCGTGCCCGTGGACGCCAATTTTCAGTTGGCGCAGGAGCTGTCTGAACGAGCCTTGCCGGCGCCCGTTTTGGCGGACCTCGAGACGCAGGCCTCAATGAAGCGGCCGGATTTGAAGCGTATCGCCGCCGAAGGGGCGGCTCAACAGCAAGCGGTCGCAATCGCCAGGTCCGCTTTCGGGCCGCAGGTCAACGCCTTCGCCGGATGGGAATTGGACAATCCTACCCTCCTCGCCGGTGGAGGCGGAAACAACTGGGCCGGCGGGATCGAAGTGAAGTTCGATCTGTTTGAAGGCGGCGCCCGGCGAGCGGAAATTTCGCGTCAAAAGGCGCTGCAGGAAAAGGTGAACGCGATCAAGCAGATGGCAGCGGATGCCGTGCGCCTGGAAGTGCGCCAGGCATATTACGACGTGGACTCGAACCGTCAGCAGGTTGAAGTGGCGCGAGCTTCCATAGCGCAGGCGCAGGACAGCTTGCGCATTAACCAGGACCGCTACGAAAGCGGATTGATCACGATAACCGACCTGCTGGGCGCCGAAGATGCCGCTCGCCGCAGCCAGAACGAGTACTGGGAAGCGGTGAGCCGTTTCCATACCAGCTATGCCAATCTCGAATTGGCGAGTGGAGCTTTGAATCCGCAGTCTGCGGTGGTGATGCCATGAATCGTACTTTCACGTTTCTGATCATAGTTTCTTCGCTGGGTGGGTTGGGCGCCTGCTCGGGTGAGCGCCCACTGGATGCCCAGGCTCCACAGGTTCTGCGCCATGTGTCGCTGATCGACGTGCAGAAGAGGAATGTTCCCGATCTGCTCTCAGCGGTGGGAACGGTGCGCGCGGCGCAGACGACCGTGCTCGCAGCCCAGATGATGGGGAATATCGTCGAGATCCGGGTTCACGAAGGAGAGCGGGTGCGGCGCGGGCAGACGCTGGCGGTCATCGACGAGAGCCAGCCGCGGGCGGCGCTGGACCGTGCCATTGCGGCGGGTAATGCCAGCCACCAGCAGTTGGCGGCGGCAGAGACAGATCTGGCGCTGGCCGAATCGACTTTGAAGCGCTTTCAGGCGCTGTACGAGAGAAAGTCGGTGAGTCCTCAGGAATTCGACGAGATCAAGGCGCGGCAGCAAGCCGCGCTGGCGCGGCGGGACATGGCTCGCGCCGATCAGGCGCAGGCGAAGGCTGCCCTGGCGCAGGCCCAGACCACTCTCAGCTACACCACCATTCGCGCCCCTTTCGACGGAGTGGTGACAGAAAAGAAGATCGATTCCGGAGTGCTGGCCTCGCCGGGTATGCCGCTGTTCACGGTGGAAGCCGTGGGCCGTTATCGGTTGGAAGCCTCGGTTAACGAAACGGATCTGGCCTATGTGCGAATCGGGCAAGCCGCGCCGGTCCTGATCGATGCCTTGGCCGGCAGCGAACTCAAGGGCAAGGTGGTCGAAGTGGTTCCAGCGGCGGATCCAGCCAGCCGCACTTTCTTGGTCAAGGTGGAATTGCCGCCGGACGCGCGCTTGCGGTCGGGACTGTTCGGGCATGCTGAATTTGCCCGCGGGCAAAGGGAATCCGTGCTGGTCCCGCGGAGTGCGATTGTGGAGCGGGGGCAACTGCAAGCGGTATTCGTGCTCGACCAGAACCGGGTCGCGGCCCTGCATTATGTCACCCTGGGAAAGCCGGTGAAGGACGACATTGAAGTACTGGCTGGACTGGAGAGCGGCGATCGCCTGGTGGCGACGCCTGGCAATCTTGAACTGGATGGAAAGCGGATCGAGGCGCAGTGATGACCGGCAACGATCATTCCAAATCGCAGGCCCCGCGGACGCCCGCTCTGCGCCTGGCGGGCAACATCGCCAATGCGTTCATCGCTTCCAAACTGACGCCGCTGGTCATCCTGGGAGCGCTCCTGCTCGGGGCTTTCAGCATCCTTCAGACTCCCCGCGAAGAAGAGCCCCAGATCGTCGTGCCCATGCTGGACGTGTTCGTGCAGATGCCCGGAGCATCGCCGGACGAAGTGGCGCAACGCGTGAGCCTCCCCATGGAGCGGTTGCTGCGCGAAGTGCCGGGCGTCGAGTACATCTACTCGATCAGCCATCCCGGTGTGAGCATGCTGGTGGTGCGCTTCTATGTAGGGACGAAGGAAGAGGATGCCATCGTCCAGACTTACAACAAGCTGTACTCGAACTTGGATCGCATTCCCCCGGGAGTCTCGCAGCCGATCATCAAAATGCGCTCGATTGATGATGTGCCGATCATGGCCCTGACTCTCTGGGGCAAGGATTACGACTCGTTCCGGTTGCGCCGGATCGCCGGTGAATTGGAGAACTCCCTCAAGCCGCTGGAAGGCGTTTCCGAAACCAGGATCATCGGTGGACAACCGCGGCAGATCCGCGTGCTGCTGGATACCCAGCGCCTGGCAGGGTATGGCCTGGCTCCAGGCGCGGTGGTGGCCCAGTTACAGACGGCGAACACGCGGGCCCAGGTGGGAAGCTTCTCGCGCGACAATCGCGAATTCCAGGTGCAGGCGGGTGTGTTCTTCACCCGCGTGGACGATCTTCGTCAGGTGGTGATTGGAGTACACGCCGGCCGGCCGGTTTATCTGCGGGACGTGGTGCAAAAAATGGAGGATGGTCCCGCGGAGCCGGACAACTATGTCTTATTCGGGCCCGGCCGCACTCAGCCGGGGCAAGCCGCGGCTGGCGAATATCCCGCTGTGACGCTCACGATCTCCAAGCGCAAAGGCACGAACGCGACCATCATCTCGGAGCGGGTGCTGGAGCAGATCAAAGACCTGCGCGGGTATATGTTGCCGCGCGACCTGACGGTCAGCGTCACGCGCAATTACGGCGAGACGGCGAAGGATAAGTCCGATGAGTTGTTGAAGCACCTGCTGATTGCCACGCTGTCCGTGACCTTGCTGATCGCGCTTGCGCTGGGCTGGCGGGAGTCGGGCGTGGTTCTGCTGGCGGTGCCGGTGACTTTAGCGCTCACACTGGCGGTCTTCTATCTCTACGGTTACACGCTGAACCGGGTCACGCTGTTTGCGCTGATCTTTTCCATCGGCATCCTGGTTGACGACGCCATTGTCGTGGTGGAAAACATCGTCCGCCATTTCCGCCTGGCAGAAAATCGCGGGCGGCCGCTCACCCAGGTGGCTGTGGAAGCGGTGGACGAAGTTGGCAATCCCACGATTCTCGCTACCTTCGCCGTCATTGGCGCGATCCTGCCCATGGCCTTTGTGCGCGGATTAATGGGGCCGTACATGCGCCCCATTCCCGTGGGCGCTTCGGCAGCCATGATGTTTTCGCTGGTCGTGGCGTTCGTGGTTTCTCCCTGGGCCGCCTTGCGGTTGCTCAGCAAGTACGCGGCGCCCGGCGGGCCCTCTCATCACGAGGTCGAAGGCTGGACTACCCGGCTCTATCGCCGCATGATGAATCCCCTGATTCTCGACGCCCGCCGCAGGTGGATGTTCCTGGGAGGCGTTGTCGTCCTGTTGCTGGCGGCCGTGGCCTTTGTTCCGTTGAAGTGGGTGCGGGTCAAGATGCTCCCCTTCGACAACAAGAGTGAGTTCCAGGTGATCATCGACATGCCGGATGGGACGCCTCTGGCGCAGACCACGCGGGTCGCGCAAGCGCTGGGCCGCCATTTGAGCGAGCAACCTGAGGTCACCAATTACCAGATCTACGCGGGGACTTCCGGTCCCTACAACTTCAACGGGCTGGTGCGGCACTACTTCCTGCGCTCGCAGCCCAACCAGGCTGATATCCAGGTGAACTTGCTGTCGCGGCACGACCGCAAAGCGCAGAGCCATGAGATTGCGCGGCGCTTGCGTCCCGGACTGGACAAGATCGCCGAGCAGTTTGGGGCTCGCATCAAGGTCGCCGAGGTGCCGCCGGGTCCGCCCGTGCTGCAGACCCTTGTCGCCGAGATCTATGGACCCGATTACAAAGGCCAGATCGAGCTGGCAGCCAACATCAAGACGATCTTTCAGCAGACGCCCGGCGTGGTGGACGTGGACTGGTACGTCGAGGACCCGCAGGTCAAATACGATCTGAAAGTGGACCTCGACAAGGCCGCGCTGCACGGGATCTCGCCCGCCGATGTGACGCGCACCCTTCAGGTGGGGCTGGGAGGCGGCAATGCGGGCCTGCTGCATGATCCCAAGTCGCGGGAAGATGTGCCCATCGAAGTGCGGTTGGCGCGAGCGGATCGCTCCTCCGTCGAGGACCTCGCCAGCCTCAAAGTATCCACTCCGTCCGGCGCTCAAGTCGCGCTGCAGGAACTTACCGATGTCGAGAAGAAGGCGATCGACACCAGTGTGTACCGCAAGAATCTGCGGCCCGTCGTATACGTCACGGGCGATGTGGCGGGCGGAGAGGAGAGCCCGGTCTACGCCATCCTGAAGATGAGCGAAGCCATCGATAAGATCCAATTGCCCGAGGGGTACACCCTCCGCCAGTACAAGGGCACGACCATGCCGGAGCGCACCGACCGCTTCTCCATGAAGTGGGATGGTGAGTGGCACATCACGGTGGAGGTGTTCCGCGATCTCGGGCTGGCATTCGCGGCCGTGCTGGTGCTCATTTATGTGCTGGTGGTGGGCTGGTTCCGGTCGTTCATCACACCGCTGGTGATCATGGCCCCGATCCCGCTGACGCTGGTGGGAATACTCCCCGCGCACGCCTTGATGGGCGCCTTCTTTACCGCGACTTCGATGATCGGATTTATCGCAGGTGCGGGCATCATCGTGCGGAATTCCATCATTCTTGTGGATTTCATCGAACTGCGGCGGTCGCAGGGGATGTCGCTGGAGGACGCGGTAGTGGATGCGGGCGCGGTGCGTTTCCGCCCCATGCTGCTGACCGCGGCCGCGGTCGTGGTCGGAGCCAGCGTGATTCTATTTGACCCTATCTTCCAGGGGCTGGCGCTGTCGCTGATGGCCGGGGAAGTGGCTTCCACGGTGCTTTCCCGCATGGCTGTGCCCGTTCTCTATTATTTGTCGCAAAAGAAGAGAGCCCTTCCACCCGCGCATCCGCATTCTCCCGAGAACATCGCGGAGTGCGAGGCGCCGCAGTGCGAGGTGACGGTCTGAATTTCCAAAGGAGGAACTCAAATGACAATTGAACGTATGCTGCGGATGATTGCAGGATTCTTTGTCCTGTTGTCGCTGGCCCTGGGACATTGGGTCAGTGAGTACTGGTATTTCTTTACCGCGTTTGTAGGACTAAACTTGTTTCAGTCGGCATTTTCAAACTGGTGCCCCATGATGGTTTTTCTCCGCCAGCTCGGGGTTCAGGGCGAGGAGCACTTGAATCATGCATGAATGGGGCTGGGCCGTTGCCCTTCTGGTTGCGTATCTGGTATTGACCCAGTGGCTGCTGCCGAAACTGGGAGTTCCCACTTGAAGAACCGGGAATTGCGCCGGGTCGCGGCGCGATAATGTGGAGGAAAGCAAGCCGTCCGTGCCGACCTCGATGGAGACGCGCCACAAATAGCTGCGATGGCAAAACACGCCAGGAAACGAGAGCCGGCGCCGGCCGCCGGAGAACTGAAGGGCTGGCAGCAGATCTCAACCTTCCTCGGAGAGCCCGCATCTGTCGTGCAGAGATGGGCGGCGGAGGGAATGCCCGTGCGGCGGCAGGGGCGCTACGTCACCACTACGGCGGACGAGTTGAATCAGTGGCTGGGCCGGGAATCGGGGAAGCCGGTACACGTGGCCACCGAAGATACCGATCTCACTGCCGAACTGAAACGGGGAATCTCGTTCCTGCGCGGGCGCGGCAAGCAGCCCGCCACAGCAAAATTTAAGCGCTGAGCAGCCCGCGCAGCGGCTCTCGCCTTAGCACCCTGATGCAGAGCCAGGTTCCTGTCCCCGGCCTCTCCGCTTCCAAGCTCAATGCTGAGTGTCTCCCGGGAGCACTTCCCGCTCAAGCCGGGTCTGCCTCCGCTCTGTAAACTCCCGCACAAAATTGGGCATCTATAAGGGCGGAGTCCGGTCATGAAAGTTAAATCTTTCTTGCTTCTTCTCGTTTTTCTTGGCGCTTGCGCCTCTGGAACATCGTTCGCTCAGGAATCCCAGAACTTTTCTCATATCGACGCCAGCGTCGGCGCGGGCTTCACTGAGCCAACCGGCCGCGCGGCCAATAATGTGAATACCGGCTGGAACATTGACCTTCGCGGCGGTTACCGGGCCACACGCAACGTCGCCCTGGATCTGGATTTCAATTACAACCGTTGGAATCTGAACAGCGCAGCCCTGGCGAGGTTCGGCGAGCCGGGCGGATACAGCACCATCTGGTCTCTCAGTTTCACTCCAGTGGTTTACGGTTCTCCGCACTGGCACATTCAGCCCTATGCTTCGGCGGGGCCGGGTGTGTACTACCGGAATCTCAGCCTGACGCAGCCCGGGCTCATCAATTCGTTTTACTGTGATCCGTTCTGGGGATACTGCTTTCCGGCGACAGTCGGCGTCGAGCAGGTCG
Source organism: Candidatus Sulfotelmatobacter sp. (assembly GCA_035651855.1). GTDB lineage: Bacteria > Acidobacteriota > Terriglobia > Terriglobales > Acidobacteriaceae > Sulfotelmatobacter. The sequence continues at coordinate 27,692 of DASREX010000004.1, read as the reverse complement.
TCGATTCGGCTTCGACTTACAAAATGGGATTCAATGCGGGTGCGGGACTGCAATTTCCGTTCGGCCACAGCCCGTTGAAGGTCTTTGGGGAAGCGCGCTATTCCCGCATGTTCACCACGCACGGGAGCGACCTGACATTCGTTCCAGTCACTTTCGGATTGCGCTGGTAAATTCCCGAGTTATTCTCGGCGGCCGTTAGTGGCGTGTCAGTGCAAGCAATGTAGGGGCGGACGCATTCGTCCGCCCGCCGAGCGCAGCGAGGCATGACGTCGTCATAGTCTCCCCTAACTTTTTCACCGCGACAGGCCCTACTCAAACTGCAGCACCACGATTTCAGGATTGGAGCCGAGGCGCAGCGGAGGCCCCCAGGTTCCAGCGCCACTGGACGTGAAGACCTGCATCTTCCCGATCCGGCTGAGGCCGTACACAAACTGCCTGTAGATGCGCCGGGCGAACCAACTCCACGGGATGAATTGTCCCAGATGGGTGTGCCCGGAAAGTTGCAGGGAGAAGCCGGCGGCCTCCGCCACCTCCGGATGATCGGGAGCGTGAGTCAGCAGGATGCTGGCGCGGTCGCGATCCAGAGGCACACGCCGCAGAACGGACTCCAGCGAGCCGTTATTGGAAGCCTGGTTGTAGGGCACACCCACGATCTGCAATCCGTCGAGGTCGACCTTTTCATTGCGCAGCACGCGCACGCCGGCGGCAGCTACGGCGTTGAGATATTTGCTGTCATCCCCGAACTGCTCGTGATTCCCCGCCACGAAATAGACGCCATGCGGCGCCCTCAATTGTGACAAGGGAGCCGCGGCCCGGTTCGCATCGATAGCAGTTCCGTCATAAAGATCTCCGGCGATAAAGATGGCGTCCGGTTGTTCTTGCAGGATTTTGGCTATCATGCGCCGCAGGAAGTTTCCGTTGCGCACATGCCCCAGGTGAACATCGCTGATCAAGGCTGCCTTCCGCCCCCGCCAGGCGTCCGGCAAATTTTCCAGCCGTACTCGGGCGCGGGTGATCCGGGTCCAACTGGCGTTGAAAACTCCCAGGACGCCCATCCCGGCGGCGCACACAAATAGCACTTCCACGACGCGATGAAAATGGATGTGGGTACCCGCTGCGCCCGCCACCGCAACCACCAGCCAGGAGACCAGCGCCGCGATGAACAGAAAGCTGAGCAGCCCCATCCAAATGGCGGCCGCACGATAGAAGATCCGTACCGCCGCGTTCGAGTAACGGAAGGCGAGCAGCGACGCAGAAACGAAACTGACGGAGAGCAACGCGAGAATCACCCACACCCCTCCTTTTCCCGGAGTCGCGTCGCTGGGCAACTGGTAGGTCCAGGTCTCGTACAGAACAATGTGTGCCAGGAAAAGAATCGCTTGAACGATGCAAATGAAAATCAGCAGACGGCTGTGAACCCGCATGAGTATTGGATTCGCGGATCAGGCGCGGCGATTCGCGAGGCGCGGATTCAGGCTAAGACTTGGTTTTGAAAGGGTAGGCTTCAACTGCGCCGCAAGTGCCGCCAAATCCATGGCGCTCTGCTTCCCATGGGGATGCGCAGACTCACGAAAGAGTCCCTCACAGTGTGCTAAGCCGAACAGGGAAGGTGACTATGGGCCAGGCTTGACCGGGCTGACCGGATCGTCGTTCTTGCTCAGAACCCAGATCGTCCCGCCAATGATGAGTCCTCCGCCGACCCCGATGGCGATAGGAGAATTAAGGATTCCGCCGGATGCTCCGGGCGCAGTACCGGCGCCCGGCTTCCTTCGTTTCTTCTTGCTGGTCTGCGTCTGCTGATCATCCTGCGATACGCCTTCGTCCCGGGTAGTCTGCTGGCCTTGCGCCAGCAATGCCACGCCTCCGCCATCGCTGATCGTCAGATCGCCCTTGCGTGCGGTGATGTAGACAGTTCCATCCACATCCCGCAATTCAAATTCAGTCGGCGCGGCAGACGCGGGCAACACCGTCACTAGCCCCGCCCGGGCCGACATCAACTTCGATGTCGATACCGTCAAGCCTCCGTGTTCCAGCTTTACCCGGCTGCCCTCATATTGGACCAGCGAGTCATTCAGAACGATCACGCTGGATCCCGTGGCGCTGATATTAGCCACCGAGTCCGGGCGGGTCTGCACCAGGTCTCCCAGGAAAATTGCGCTGGAGCGGGAAATGCTGTTGCCGTTTACCAGCGCCGTTCCGTGGCTGTAGACCATGGCGCCCGGAGTATCGGCCGCAAACAGCGCGGCTGGAAACACCACCGCCAGCATGCCTGACAGGATCTTCGATTGCATGGTCCGCATCATTGCCAGTCTTCGCCCTCGCGTCTCCGGAGATGACGTGCGCCGCTCAGATGAAATGCTATGTGTCGGAATCGTACCTTCCTGAATGTTCCCGGTCAATGATTTTTGCGGTACGAAAGTTTCTTTCCGGTGGAAAACTGCGGGGGCATTCCGGCTCTGCCCGCAGTTCAGTTGCGCCAACGTTCGATCGCGCTCCACCACAACAGGCGCAGCCACTCGTCCAGGCATGTTTTGGCCCACTGGCGGTGAGTCCACCAGCGGGTGCCGAACCGTGAACTGTCTTGCGCCCCGGCAACGGAAAAGGTCCTTCCCGGAATCTCGTGCCGGAATATGTCCCGGGCGCGGCGGGTGTGGTAGTCGGAAGTGACAATAAGAATCCTCGATGCCTTTTCACGGGCAAGGCACCGGAGAACGTCATGAGACTCTTCCCGCGTGGACAGGCCCGGAATAGGGCAGATGCCGATCTGCGCCGCCTCGGGAAGACTGCGGGCGTACCCTTCGGCGACCTGCAGCGCGGACGTGTTATAGATCCGGGCAGCCGCGGGAACATCCAGCAGGATCCGCGGCGCATAGCCCTGATGCAGCAACTCCAGCGCCAGCGCCGGGCGGCGATCCGTCTCCCCGGCGAGAACCACGATCAGATCCGAAGCTTCAGGTGCGTTTACGACCAGGATCTTTCCCGCCAGAGCCGCGAAGGAGAGCAATCCTGCGAGCAAGGCCAGGAATACAATCCGGCCGACTCCCGGGTTTTTGCTGAACAAGTGTTTCTCCTCTGGTCTGAATCGAAGTCCCGCCGATGTCAGCACGAGCCGTAAATCGCGGCTGTACTACATTAGCGTGCTAAAATTGGGACGCCAACGGTTGCGCCATCCTCATCTATTTGTACCGGATTCTTTCATGACCACCTACTCTGCCGCAGACTCTTCTCTGGATCAACTGAAGCAAAGTATTGAACAGCGCCAGGCCCGGGTAGGCATCATTGGGATGGGCTACGTGGGGCTTCCGCTCGCGCTTCTTTATAGCGAACAGAAATTCCGGGTGACGGGCTTCGACATCGATGCCCGGAAGGTAGATACCCTGGCCAAGGGCGGATCTTACATTTATCGCATTGCTCCGGAAGAGATTCAGGCAGCGCAGGCGAACGGCTTTGCCGCAACCTCCGACTATTCGCAAATCTCCGCCATGGACGCGATTATCATCTGCGTCCCTACTCCGTTGAATGAGTATCACGAGCCGGACCTCAGCTTCATCACCAATACGACGCACTCCATTGCCCCTCATCTTCGCGCCGGACAACTGGTTGTGCTGGAGAGCACGACCTATCCCGGCACCACCGAAGAGGTCATGGTTCCGATCCTCGAAAAAGAGAACAAGCATGGGCTGAAGGCTGCCCGGGGGGCCGCCGTGGGCGCGAATGAATTCCTGGTGGCGTTCTCTCCGGAACGCGAAGATCCCGGCAACACCACGGTAGCGCGTCGGGACATCCCGAAAGTTGTGGGTGGGCTCAATCCACGGGCCGCGGAAATCGCCCGCTGTTTTTACGGTTCCATCTTTAACCGCACCGTAGCGGTGTCCTCCCCCGCTGCTGCGGAGATGACGAAACTGCTGGAAAATATCTATCGCTGCGTGAATATCGCGCTGGTGAATGAACTCAAGTTGCTGTGCCTGCGCATGGGAATCGACATCTGGGAGGTGATCGAAGCTGCTTCCACCAAGCCCTTCGGCTTTCACCCCTTCTATCCCGGGCCGGGACTGGGTGGGCATTGCATCCCCGTCGACCCTTTCTATCTTTCCTGGAAGGCCAAGGAATGGGATTTTCGCACTCGTTTCATAGAGTTGGCGGGAGAAATCAACACCAACATGCCCTATCACGTTCTCACTTCAGTCAGCGGAGCGCTGAACGCGCACAAGAAGGCCGTCAACGGCTCCCGCGTGCTGGTGTTGGGAGTGGCCTATAAGAAAGACATCGATGATCTGCGCGAATCGCCTTCCCTTACCATCATCGAGCTGCTGCAGAAAGAGGGCGCTCAGGTCAGCTACCACGACCCTTACTTCCCCTCCATCGGAAAGGGGCGGAAATACGATCTGCAGATGAAATGTGCCCAGCTGACGAATCTGGGTGACTACGATTGCGTCGTGATCGTGACCGACCATTCCGATTACGACTACCGCCGCATCGTCCAGGAAGCGAAGCTGGTTGTTGATACCCGCAATGCTACGCGGGGCATTGAAAGCGCCAAGATAGTCCACTGCTAGTGGCCTTGTGGCAAAGAAAAACGTAGCGGCGGACGCATTCGTCCGCTCGGCCGACGTGCGACCTCGGACATCCCCACGGGCAAATCTCTCATCCGACGATGTAAGTTTTTTGCATACCCACGCAAGGAATACATGACCATCGAGCTTGAGCTAGTCTAAGGCATTGCAGCGCAAAGGATTGTTATGGGTTTTGGGCCAAATGGAGTGGCCTCTCCCGTGCATCCTTAAAAACAGAGTAGTACACTCAGTCAGGTCCCTGTCACCCCAGGCTCCCGCCTCCCGGACAGGGGCAGCTTTTTCGCGTAGCCGGTGTTCAGATTGTGAAGCAGTAGATTCGAGTTGATGCAACTAGACCCTAGGTTATGACGTTGCCGCACTCTCAGGAATCGATATTGTTTTCTTCACTTCCGAAGTGGAAGGCTCCCTGGCACGAGTTTCTGCTCAGCTACGGTGTGCAGGTTGTGGTTATCGGAATCCTGGTCTGGATCCCGGTTCTTCATCCGGAAGTGCTCGAAGGCCCCAGGAAGGACTACCACGCCATCGAACTGGTACCTACTCCGGTTCCGGAAAACCATCAGCCGCAGCGGCAACTTCTCCGGCCGGTTTACCAGGCGAGACTCGATCCGCCGACCGCTGCCTTGCGCCTGCCGGCACCTCAACCTCAGCCCAAGCCCCGGGTTGAAGTGGCGCCGGCCCCGGAAGTGAAGATCGCCGAGAAGAAACTTGAACCCGTGCCAACTCCGGTTCCCGCGATCCCCAAGCAGATCGTCAGAACCAACGTGTTTTCCACGGGAAGTTCTGCCCCGCAGACGACGGTGCGTGCCCCCGAGAAGGTGCAAACCGGTGGATTCGGCGATCCCAACGGCGTACCCGCAAGGACCACCCAGACCCGCGCAGTGAATATTGCGCAAGCGGGGGGATTTGACATGCCGACTGGGCCGGGTTACGGAAATGGAACCGGCGGTGCGACCGGGGCTCGCGGAGTGGTGGCCAGCACGGGCTTCGGTAGCGGTGTGGCTACCGGCAACGCGCATTCCTCGGCGCAAGCCACCGTGCGCCAGGCGGGATTCGGTAACGCCGATGTGCCTGCGCCTCCGACCGTGCAATCGCGTCCTGCTGCACAAACTGCAGCCAGGATGGTGCCGGCCGAAATCATCTCCAAGCCGGTTCCCACTTACACCCCGGAGGCTCGCGCCCAGCGGATCGAGGGCGAGGTGCTTCTGGAGGTCGTATTCGAAGCTTCGGGCAAACTACGGGTCTTGAGAATCGTTCGCGGGCTGGGCCACGGTTTGGATGACTCGGCCGTGCGCGCGGCGGAACAGATCCGCTTCAAGCCCGCACTCAGAGATGGGCAGCCGTCCGATTCGACTGCCGTCGTTCACATCATTTTCCAACTAGCGTGATCCGCTGCAGAAGGTTGCCATGAGTATCGTGCGTTCCGGTTTGCTCGTATTTGCCTTGACCAGCGCTTGGGCTGTGGCTCAGGATTCCTCCTCCCCGCTTGCCCCAACCGATACGGCGTCGCCCGCCACGGTTTCGAACTTGCAGGCGCAACCGCAGACAGCCCCGCCAGCCGCAACCTTGAACGACGTCATGGACCGCGTGGTGCAGCGCGAACATTACTTCGTCGCCCAGATGCGCCACATGCATCCCATGGTCGAAACCTACCTGCAGGATCTGAAGAATGACGCCGATGAACACGCGGAGCCGGTGAAAGATCAATACTTTCTTGGCCGCCTCGATATGACCGACGGCCCCGACGACATTTCCTTCGTCGGCCAGCCCGGTTTCGGCCACCGCATGTTAAGCAAGCTGACCGGGCTCTATTCGCTGCATTACCTGCCGATGGGCTTCGCGCAGATGGTGCTGCTCGACACCGACTTTCAGAAGAAGTACTACAAATTTACCTTCGTGCGCCGTGAATTCCTGGGAGAACTCCGCTGCCTGGTGATCGATGTCCAGCCGCGGGAGGGCGAGAAGTCGGTACGCTTCCTGGGCAGAATCTGGGTCGAGGATCAGGATTACAACATCGTTCGCTTTAACGGAACCTATTATCCCCAGCCCAAGGTGAATTTCTTCTTCCATTTCGACAGTTGGCGCCTCAACATGCGCCCCGGGCTCTGGCTGCCTGCCTATGTCTACACGGAAGAATCGAACCTGAAGACGGGGCTGACCAAGACCCTTCACTTTAAGGCGCAGACCCGCTTGTGGGGCTACGATCTGAAGGGACTTGGCAAAAACGAAGAGTTTACCCAGATTCTGGTCGATTCGCCCCAGTCTGTGAAGGATCAGAGCGACGCGGCTGCCGACGCCAGCCCCGTCATCGCGCAGCGTATGTGGGAGAAGCAGGCGGAGGAAAATGCGGTTGAGCGGCTGCAGAAGATCGGGCTGCTCGCCCCTCCCGGTGAAGTGGACAAGATCATGTCCACCGTGGTGACTAATCTTCTGGTCACCAACAATATCGACTTGCAGAGCGATTTTCACTGCCGGGTGCTGCTGACCTCTCCTCTGGAGTCATTCACTATCGGGCACACTATCGTGGTCAGCCGCGGCCTGCTGGATGTGCTTCCCGATGAGGCTTCCCTGGCCCTGGTTCTGGCCCACGAACTCAGCCACATCGTGCTCGGACACCCCTTCGACACCAAGCTGGCTTTCAACGACAAGCTGTTCTTTCCCGATGAGCAGTCCTTCCAGCGCCTTGACTTCAAGCAGAGACCGGCAGACGAAGAGGCGGCCGACAATAAAGCATTGGAATTGCTGAAGAATTCGCCGTACAAGGAAAAACTGGGCAATGCCGGATTATTTATGAAGGCGTTGCAGCAGAAGGCTCCAAGCCTGCAACAATTGATTCGTGCCCATCTGGGGAATGGACTTGCGGGCAATAACCGTCTGGCCAACCTGGTGGCGACCGCGCCTGCTCTGGATCCGAAGCGGCTGGATCAGATTGCTGCCTTGCCTCTCGGCGGCCGCATCAAAGTCGATCCCTGGGGCGATCAGGTGGAACTCTCCAAGGCCAAGCCGGTGGCTCTGACCTCGGCGCGCGAAAAGCTCGAGTTTGAGATCACCCCGTTTTTCCCCTACCTGACACGTCTATCCACGGGAGGCGCCGAGAAGGTGGCGCAGACCACCCCCGCGCCGGCGGAGAATCAGCCCAAGTAGGTTGTACAGGGATTACAGATTTACTGGCAGCACAGGAGGCACACGAGGTCTCAACCGGAGTTGGACCCCTTGGATGCGGCGAGAGATAGGGATGCCGAGCCGCCGCTTACTGAATCGCGCTGCCAACTTGTGAGAAGACATTGTTCGCGTTCGATCCAATCAACCGGATCGTACCCACGACAATGACAAGAATGACCGCCAGCATCACCGCGTACTCCGCGATGTCTTGGCCGTGTTCGTCATTCCAAAGTTGCTGTAGAAGGTGTGCCACGATGGCTCCTGTTTACTCCTGAAAATCCTTGGATTAACGGCCGCCTGAGCGGAATTACTCCAGCTGATATAAGACAACCACACTTGCCCCAAGGTGTTACGTAGTTCCGATTTTAACTATCGCCGCGCAGGCGGCCAATGGCACCGAAGTGCCACCCCGGGCACCGGCGTCGAAGTCCTCTATATGTCTAGGGTTTAGGTGATACTCTTTAAGGGAAGCGACTGATTTACCGCGAATAGCGCTAATTCCAGACGTGTCGAGACCCCAAGCTTGTCGAAGATATTGCTCAGGTGATGCTTCACCGTGTCTTCGCTGATCTTAAAATACTCGGCGATTTCTTTGTTGGAATAGCCCGCGACCACCGCGGAAACGATTTCCAGTTCGCGCGGGGTCAGCCCGAACTTTCTTTGCTTCGCCTCGTCATGGGAAGACTGCATCAGGGTGCGCAGATACTGAACCAGGTTCGAAACACTTTCCCGGCCTACCCAATATTCGCCCGCCATCACCGTCTGGATCGCCTTCAACAAGAGTTGAGTTGCGGAGTCTTTCAACACCACTCCCCGAGCTCCCAGCTGTAAGGCCTCCACAATCTGGCTTTTCTCCGCCGCCGCGGTCAGCAGAATCACGCGAACCGGTGTCGCGTTCCCCGGGAGACTCAAGTCCCGCAGGGCCTCCAGTCCAGGATGCTTAGGCATTGCCAGGTCCAGCAACAGGATGTCGGGTTTCAATTGGCGCACCAGCTTTACCGCCTCGGCGCCGTCGGCCGCCTCGCCCAACACTTTGAGGTCGGGCTCGGCTTCCAGCAGCCGTCTTAACCCGTCGCGGAAAATCGGATGGTCGTCGGCGATGACCAGGCGAACTTGTTGTGGCTTTCTAAAATTCATGCGGTACATCCCCGTTCTTTGGTACGGTGATCTCCAGGCGACTCCCCTGTCCCGGGTTTGATTCTACAGCGAGTTCGCCGCCGATCAATCGTACGCGTTCTTTTATGATCATGGGCCCTTTCCCGGCTTCTTCCATCTGGTCTTGGCTATAGCGGCCGGAAAATGGAAATCCTTTCCCGTCATCCTCCACGGTCAGATTCCATTTCTCCGCACTGGAGGCGAGCCGAATCAGCGCGTTCCGGGCGCCGCTGTGCTTGCGCACATTCACCAAAGCCTCCTGCACAATGCGCAAGAGCTCGCGGCAGATGCGCTGCGGCATGTCCAGCTCTTCCAGTTCGGTCACGAACCGAGCATTGATGCCGGTCTCGCGCTGAAATCGTTCCACCGTGTCCCGCAACACCGGGAGCAGCTTCTGCGCATCGACATCGATGGCTTTCATCTGCTGCATGAGTTCGCGAAGTTTCAGCACTTCTTCCCGCAGCAAGCTCTGGATTCTCCCCAACTCCCCATCAATCGGCCGGTTGGCTTCGGCCTGGCGCCGCAACACGTCCACCTGCATCTCGACCGCAATCAGGGACTGCACCGCGCCGTCATGCAACTCCCGCGCAAAGCGTGCCCGCTCTGCGGCCGACGCGCGGCGGCGCAGGCGGTGCAGCAGGTACACGTTATAGATCGCGGGCCCCACTTGGCGTACCAGGTCCAGCAGGAATCGCAGTTCCTCCTGCTTTTCGCCCCGCCATGAGGGATTGAAGATGAAAACCCGGCCTCTCCAGTCAGTCCCGAGCAGAAATGCGACCGTCACCACCGAGGTAAACGGCTGCGCTTGCCGCAGTTGGGAGAGTGCGGCGAGATTTGTCACCGGGACAGCATGTCCGGAATGATCCAGGGCGACCGGATTCCACTCATCGTGCTGTTCGTCCCACGAGGCGTAACTCACCTCCCCCGGATAGTTTTCGAGATACGTTTTGGCATCTCGCGCACCTGATTCCAGCCAGCGAAATTCTGCGCGCGCGTTCCCTGTTGCCTGGCTCATTTCCCCCACGAACACCCTTTTGCTGTGGATCTCCTGCGAGGCCACCATGAGCCGCGTAGCGCCATACATCGCGATGATTTCCCCGAAGATCTGCTCCATCGTGCCGGTCAGCCCGGCTTCAACCCGGATGTGCGACAGGATCCCTGTCAGTACCGCTTTCTCCGCCCGCAGATGCTTCTGCTGCTCGGCGAGGTACCCCAGCAGCAGGCCCATCACGATCAGGTAAATCGACAACATGAACAGGCGCTGCGGCTGAAATTCCGCGACATTGATGTGCAGGCCGGTGAAGGAGTTCAGGGGTGCCGAACCTCTGGGCCAGACGTGCAGCACGATGAAACTTTCAATCCACAGCAGGGCAGCCTCGGCAGCGGCGGTGCTCAGCGTCTCCCACAGTCCCCAACGGTAGGCCGCCGCAGCCAGGACAAAGAAGAAGAAAAGGAAGAATGGAGTTCGTGGACCCTCGGCAAAAATCGAAATCACCGCCGGCCACACGATGTCGCCCGCGTGTACCAGGAAGCGAAACGCCGCGGTCGACTGCTGCCGACGCCGCAGCAACATCATGATCAGAATGCCGTTCGCCATGTAGAAGACGAACAGGCCATACGCCGCCCAGGAATGCCCCAGCTCCGTGGGATCCATGCGGATCGCCACCAGTGTCGACACCGCCAGGAATACGCGCGCCGTGGCCAGCCAGCGTTCGATCCGTCGCGTCTCCCCCGGATCGCGAGGCATTCGCAGTCTCCAGGATTTTCGGTAGCGCTCAACGTCAGGATTCAAGGATGGCGTTCTCCACCGTTGTGGCGGCTGCGTCGCATATTATTGAATAACAAGATCGGGGGAGCAAGTGGCGGACAAAACCCAGGGGCTGAGTCAGTTTACGGAAGCCTTATCATAGCTCGTCAGCAGGTTACCAGAGTAACCATTCTCCAGCCCGATTCGCATCTACAATCAGTGCCGAGGAGTGTCCTGTGGGCAAGGGGTTCAAAGTGTGGCTGATGGCAGTGGCCGTATTACTGGCTGCGGCGGTTGCCTCGGCGCTGCTGATGCCCCGCTCCTTCGCTCTCACCGCCCTGAGCGACGTCATCCAGTGCCTGCTGCTGGCCTCCGGCGCCGCCGCCTTTGTTCCCGCCGCCTTGGCTTCCAAGGGAAGGTTGCGCCTGTTCTGGCTGCTGGTGGCGAGCGGCGTGGCATTGTGGCTCTTTTACCAGATTTTCTGGACTTGCTACGAAATCCTGCTGCGGCGCGACGTTCCCGATCTGTGCGCATGGGACATCGTTCTGTTCCTGCATTTTGTGCCGCTGATGGCGGCTATCGCGCTGCGTCCGCACGTGCCTCGCGACGAATATGCTGCGCGCGTCGGGCGGCTCGACTTCGTCCTTCTGCTGATCTGGTGGTTTTATCTGTATGTCCTGATCGTAATGCCCTGGCAGTATGCTGTGCCCGATGTCGCGGCCTATAACCGCAATCTGAATGGAGTGTATAACGCGGAAAAGCTGGTCTTCCTGGCCGGGCTCCTGGTTTGTTGCGCCACCAGCAAGGGCGCATGGAGAAGGCTCTATGCCGGCCTTTTCGCCATGGCGGGTTGTTACTCGGCGGCCTCCACCGTGGCCAATTGGGCCATCGCGCGGGGGACCTATTACAGCGGCAGCTTCTACGATATTCCTCTCATCGCGGCGATGGCGAGCCTGACCTGGATCGGCCTGGGCGCCAAGCCGCAGTGGCCGGAAACAGATGCGCCGCAAGCTTCCACAAGCTACGGAGTCTGGATCGCCCGCTGCAGCATGATTGCGGTTTTCTCGCTGCCTTTGTTCGCGGCCTGGGCAATGTACGACGTCCACATTCCGGCGAAAATCCGCCTGTTCCGCCTCGTCCTCACCCTGATAGCCGCGTTCTGCCTGGGAGCGATGGTCTTCGTCCGCCAGCAATTCCTCGATCGTGAACTGCTGCGCTTGCTCAGTCACTCGCGTTCGGCTTTTGAAAATTTGAAAAAGCTGCAGGCGCAGATTCTGCAATCGGAAAAGCTGGCTTCCATCGGCCAGTTGGTCGGCGGCGCGGCGCATGAGCTGAATAACCCGATCACCGCCATGCTGGGATACTCCGACTTGCTGTTGAACACGCCGCTCAATAGCGAGCAGCGTCCCATCGCCACGAAAATCGGGCAATATGTCCGCCGCACCCGGTCGCTGGTGGCCAGCCTGATCAGCTTTGCGCGCCAAACCCCGGTGCCCAAGGGTCCTGTGGATCTGAATACGCTGGCGCGCACCGCGGTCAAGCTGGCTCAACCGCAGTGGGAGGGATTGCAGGTTGAGGTGCGCACCCAGTTCGATGCCGCCCTCCCCAAGGTGCTGGGGGACTCCAACCAGCTACTGCAGGTCTGCCTGCAACTCGTGGCGAATTGCCTGCATTTTTTGAGTGATCAGGGCGGCAGGGTCGTGACCATCAGCACCGAGCTCCGGGCCGGAGTTTGCGTGTTGCAGATTGCGACTGAAGCCCTTCCGGCCGCCACCGGTTCTCCCCTCGCAGATTCGGAAGCCAGTCTGGCATTAAGTGCGTGCCAGGGCATCCTGCAGGAACACCGGGGCCAGATTTGTTGCGAGTCCCGCGCGGATGGATCACTGCAGCTGCGCGTGGAACTGCCGGCCGCCGACTCCGCCCCCGCCAAGACGAAGGAAGCTACGGTGCCGGTGCTGTGGCAATCTCGACCGTTCGCTTGAGTTGACCGCAGGCCGCAAAGATGTCCCGCCCCCGCGGACGCCGCACGAACGTCAGAATGCCGGCATCCCGCAGAACCTGCTGGAACGACTCCACCCTCTCGTCCGCGGGAGTTTGAAACGCAATCCCCGGTCCCGGGTTGAATGCAATCAGGTTCACCCTCGCGCGTATTCCCCGCAGCAACTCGATTACTTCCCGGGCGTTCTCGGGCGAGTCGTTGACCTCCCGCAGCAGCACGTATTCAAAGGTGACGCGCTCCCGAGCGCGCAGGGGAAACTCGCGCGCCGCCGCCATCAGCATCTCCAGCGTCCATTTCCGGTTGAGCGGCATCAGCCGGGTACGCAGATCGTTGTTGGAAGCGTTCAGCGATATCGCCAGCCGGGGACGAATTTTTTCTTGCCCAAATTCACGAATTCGGGGGACAATCCCCGCCGTCGAAACCGTCATTCGCGATTCTGCCAGGCCCACTTCCTGCACCAGCAGCCGCACAGCTTTCATGAAATTGTCGTAGTTCAAAAAGGGCTCGCCCATTCCCATGAACACGAGATTGATCCGGTCGTGCTGGGGCGAAACCTTTTGATCGTTCAGCACGGCCAAGACCTGTCCGGCGATCTCGCCCGGGGTCAGGTTGCGTTTTACTCCGAGCAGCGCGGTCAGGCAAAACTGGCAATCTACGGCGCAGCCCACTTGACTCGAGACGCAGATGGTCGCCCTGCTCCACCCGCGCCCGCCACTTTCCAGCGAACCCATGGATTCTGTTGTTCCATCATCAATTTCTCCGCCATCGCCCTCAGGCATCCAGACCGTTTCTACCGTCTGGCCGTCATCAAAGGCGATCAGGTAGCGCACCGTCCCGTCGACGGACAGGAAGCGGTTCTGGATCCGGGGCAGCCCCGCCGAGATTCCTTTTTCGGCCAGCTTGGCTCGCAGCGCGACTGGCAAGGTTAAGATCTTCTCGATCGAGTCAACCCGCTGCCGGTATATGGCATCCACAAGTTGGCTGGCGCGGTATGCCGGTTCGCCCAGGCTGTCCACCAGGGAAGCCAGTTCGGCGCGGTCCATTCCTAAGATCGTGATCGGCGGAAGATGCGTCATCGTTTCATGCTCTTAGGGCTCGGCTCTTTTGCTGATAGAGGTTCTCTGGCGCCATCGGCCACTCCGCATGGTGGAATGTAAGTCACTGATTCTAAGTCTACTAACTATTCTCGCACGCCATACCCCGCTATGTCAGAATAGATCAGGCTTCCGCGCGGGTTCATCGGGTTTACTCATCAGGTGGGATGGCGGGAGCGTTAATTATGGTTCAAGAAGTGCGCAACATTCGTCGTCAAAAGCTGCCCAACGGGCTGACGATTATCACGGAGCAGATGCAGCACATCCGCTCGGCGTCGATTGGGGTGTGGCTGCAAACCGGCTCGCGCGACGAAGACGCACAATGGAATGGGATCTCGCACTTCATCGAGCACATGGTGTTCAAAGGCACCAGGCACCGCACCGCGGAGGAGATCGCGCGCCAGGTCGACTCCATCGGCGGCAATATGGACGCCTTCACCGCCAAGGAGTGCATATGCTTCAACGTGAAGGTGCTCGATGAACACGTGCCCACGGCCTTGGACATTCTCAGCGACCTTGTGCTGAACCCGGTCTTTGACGCCGCCGACATCGCCCGCGAGCGGGGGGTCATCATCGAAGAGATCAAAATGGACGAGGACAACCCCGACTACCTCGTTCACGAGATCTTCACGCAGAATTTCTGGAAAGACCATCCCCTGGGCAAGCCGATCCTGGGCACCAAGGAAACCGTAAAGCGTTTTGCGCGGGAAGCCGTGGTCGAGGCCTATGCGCACCGGTTCGCGCCGGGCAACATTATCGTCTCCGCGGCCGGCAATCTGGACCATGACCGCTTCGTGGAACTCGTAACCCGCCACTTCGAGCATATGAAGCCGATGAACAACGGCTTCCACTCCTCGGCTCCCAAGATCGTCTCGCGCATCACGCTGCGCAACAAGAAAGCGCTGGAGCAGGTGCAACTGTGCATCGGCGTTCCGGCTCATCCCATTGCTCACGAGAAGCGCCACGCCGGATACATTCTCAACACTCTGCTGGGCGGCGGAATGAGCTCCCGGCTGTTTCAGAATATTCGCGAGCGCCAGGGACTGGCTTACTCCATTTACAGCGACCTCAATCCCTACCGGGACACCGGATGCCTGGCTGTCTACGCCGGAACTTCGCTTGCCTCGGCGTCGAAGGTGGTGCAATCGGTGGTCAGCGAATTCCGCAAGCTGAAGAGCGAATCCGTGCCGGAAGAGGAACTGCGCCGCTCCAAAGCGCAGCTCAAGGGAAGCCTGATGCTGTCGCTGGAATCGAGCACCTCCCGCATGTCGAACCTCGCCCGCCAGGAAATGTATTTCGACCGGTTCTATGATCTCGACGAACTGATCGCGCGGATCGAAGCCGTCACTGCCGAAGATCTGATCCGTCTGGCCAACGAGTTCTTCAAGACCGAGTCGGTTGCGGTCACCGCCCTGGGCAATCTAAACGGCCTGAAGCTGAGCCGCGACCAGTTGGCCTGCTAGCACGCCAGGGTGCCCCACCCTTGTCGCGCCGTATGCGACAACGTGGGGTTTTTGACTTAAGAATCGCCAGCGTTTACCACAGAGCTTTCACTCGCCGCCGCCAAGCCCCACGTCTTCAATGTCGAGTTGCGAAGCCGCCTCTAACTCCAAAGCAGTGTGGCCCGCACTCGCAGTCTGCAAATATTTCCGCATGCACCGCACGCACGGAACATACCCCTGCTCTACGGCCTCTTTCGCGGTCAACGTTCTCTCTTTCTCTTTGTTGTGAATGAACTCGCAGCCCCGTACATGAAATTCTTTAGCATCGGCGGAGACCACGACGACCAGATCGGAAGGAATCCCGTGTGCCGGCTGGGCGTGTTCGGAGAGCAAAGGATGGGCCACGGTTCGCGAACTCGCGATCCTGACTCCACCTGTAATCAACAGCAGGGCAGCGAGCGGAACCAGCCAGGCCGACCACGCAGACCAACTCCGGCTCGGGCCTCGCAAGTTCTGAGCCAGCCTTCTTTCCAGTCTCCGCCCATATCCGGACGGCGCTTCGATCATGCGCTCGTCCCCGTAGAGCTGCATTACATTCCGCGTTCCTTCCAGCACCGACCGGCATCGTGCGCACGTCCGGAAATGCTCATCCATGGCGGTGCGCAAGCCGGCGTCGACCTCGCCTTCGAGATAATTGGAAATTTCGCGCCACACGAGTTCACAATTCGCGGGTTTCTCGTTCACCATGGCTTGGTCCCTTTCTCAAAAGGCAGGCGGCTGAACCAGCCCTGCTCCCAGCCTCCGGCCAGGAGGTCGCGCAACATCAGGCGTGCCCGCAACAGCCTCGTCTTCACCGACGCGACCGAGATGCCCAGGGCCTCGGCCGTTTCCTGAATGTTCAGCTGCTCCATGTCCCTGAGCACGAATACTTCACGATACTTGCGGTCGAGCGATGCCAGGGCTCGTGCCAGCTTCTGCCGCACCTCCTTGCGTTCCAGCGCTTCGGAAGGAATCTCGCGCCAGTCGGCGAAGTCTCTTCGCGTGTACTGGCCGTCTTCGTCGCGTTGATCGTCGATGCCTTCCATCATGCCGCTACGCTCTCTCCGGCGCCGCATCAGCGCCTCGTTGACCGTGATCTGAATGAGCCAGGTGCTGAAGCGCGCTTCGGCGCGAAATTGCCGGATCCCGCGGAGCGCCTTCAGCACAGCCTCCTGCGCGACCTCTTCCGCATCGGCCTCATGGCGCAGAATGGCCAGCGCTGCCGCATACACCCGCCGCTCGTACGGGCGGACGAGTTCATAAAAAAACTCGTTCTCGCCACCCTGCACGCGGGCGATCAACTCCTGCTCGCGGCTCGTGCCCTCCATCGCGTTATTCAAGACCACATTGGCTTCCGCCATCGCTCCCGCCGCGTCAGTACTCCGGATCTTTCTTCCAACCCGTCAGCATGGACACGAAATTGTTCCAGCCGTGAAGCACCACCATGACCAGGTGTCCGAACACGAACGCCAGCATCGCCCACATCACCAGGAAGTGCCACAGGCGCGCCCAATGGAATCCGCCCATCAGCCAGGCTAGCCACGAAAATTGCACCGGTTTCCAGATTGCGATCCCAGTCAGCACCGACAGCACGCCCAGCCCGATGATGGTCGTGTAAGCGTGTTTCTGCAGCGGATTGTAGGCTTCTGTCGCCGCAGGTTTTTTGCCGAAGAAAAAATAGTGCCTCACCATCGGCCACACCCCGGGAATATCGCGCCGCGTGAACAGGACCTGCCGGTAGTTGCCGCTCAGAATCTGATATCCAACGTAGACCAAGCCGCTTGCCAGATAAATCCACAGGAAGGTGAGATGCCACTGCAAAGCCCCGCCCAGCCATCCGCCGATGGCGAATGCCTTTGGCCAGTTCAGCAGATCTTTCTGCGGGATCTTGGCGCCGAAGCTGGGGAACGCGCGGAAAATCTGCAACCCGCTCCCCACCATCACGAACAGGGATATCGCATTGATCCAGTGGCACCAGCGCACCACCAGCGGGTGCTCGTAAGCGGCGCGGCCGGCTGACCCGGTTTCGTCACCTTTCGCGACGACGATTTCAACGATTGTGCCGCTCATAGGTAAAATCCAGACTTACAAGCTGTAAAACGACGCGTATCCCTGATCTTCCCAGTAGCCGACCTTATCCAGGACATTCGTGACCTTCAGACCGGTCAGGTATTTCGCCTGCTTGTATCCGATCTTGGTGGGGACGTTCAGTCGCAGGGGCGCCCCGTGTTCACGGGTAAGCGGCCGATCGTACATTTCGTAACAAAGCAGCGTCTGGGGATGCAGCGCAGTCGCCATGTCCAGCGACTCGTAATAGTCATCGGAACAACTGACTGTGATGTATCGCGCGGAAGTATCGGCTTCGATCATCTTGAGGAAGTCCGAAAGCCGCGCACCGCCGAATCTGCCAATCACGTCCCAACCCTCCACACAGACGTGACGCGTATTCTGTCGAAAGCGGGGCAAGGCTTGAATCTGATCCAGCCGGTACTCCCCGGGTTTCTGCACCGCGCCGCTCACCGTGAGGGCCCAACTCTTTAAGATCACGCCCGGATCATCGACATCGTAATCATTGATGGGAAATTTCTCGAACGGGGTGAGTTCTGTCTCAGCGAAGGTCGGCGCGAGATGGCCGCGGCGGAAAAGCCTTTCCGACGCCCAATCGCTGAATCCCAGCCCCTTCTTCAACAAGGATTCCTGCACGCGCGGGACGGCAAAGATCCCTAAAGCCAGGACCGGCGCGACCTTTAGCAGTTCGCGGCGCGACAGGCGCGCGAATTGCTTAACATCCAGGCTCGGCCGTTTCGCAGCCGGCACGGTCCCCTCCGGCTGCTCCGTCCCCGCCTCAGGGGGGGCCAAAGGCGTGGCGGTCCGCCTTTCCTCGCTCGTAACTTGTTCGTGCTTATCGGGTTCCATGATGTGTGCTGTCTGCCAAGTGCTGGCTCATAGGATTCAAAGACACCCCGGAAGTTACGAAACCTTACCACGAGGCAATAAAAGGAGGCGAGCCAAACCGAAAAGCCCTGCAAAAACGCGGGTTTTTGCTGGTATTCTTGCGCCAGATCAGGGCATAATTCCTATCGGTCTCGCCCACGTGTCCCGGGTTCCTATGTACGATTCGAAACCGATCGTAGCCACTCCTGACCGCTCTCTGGATCTGAAGTCCTCGCCGGCTGCCCATTCGCGAAAACAGCAGCGGTTAATGGTAACCGCACTTGGCCTGTTGGTCATAGCCCTGGTATCCGTCCTGTACCACGACCGCGATTTTTGGTTTCCGGAGGAGCGGCAAGCCGAGGAGCACGTACCGCAGACCCCTCCTGCGATCGCGCAGTCGCGCTCCGGCCCAATTAAGCACGAATCTTTCCCCGCGAAGATGACTCACAGCAAGGCTCAACCCGTGCCGCAGGCTGCTCCCGACACCCGGCCGGCCGAAGATGTTCCCGCAGTTACGGCGACGAGAACCGTGCTGCCGCCATTGGAAGTAGAAGTGATCGGAGGGAATGCGAGCCGCAGGCTTCGTCCGGGAAGCAACACAGTAAGGATCGATCTGGAACGCGGCTCGTCGCCCTCGCGAGCGACCCCCGCCCCCGCGGATCCGGAACCGCTTCCCGCCACCTTGACCAGCAATGCCGCAGAGCGGGTGGAAGTGTCCTCCGATGCCGGTGATCTGGTCACCCATTCGGTGACTCCGGGCTATCCCATGCTGGCGCGCCAAATGAAAGTCCAGGGCTCGGTGATCCTGCTGGCGATCATCGGCCGCGACGGCCTGATCCAGGACCTCCAGGTGGTCAGTGGCTCACCCATTCTGGCGCGCGCGGCCCAGGAAGCGGTGAAGCAGTGGCATTTCAAACCGCACTACATCGGCGCGGATCCGGTCGAAACTCAAGCCAAGATTACCGTCAACTTCACCATCTCCACCAACTAGTCCGTTCAGTTCATGGTTGCTTGGGTGCCTTCTCCCAACTTCTCACCTGAAAAGTAGAACCCCCCTCGGCTCTGGCTTGTCGCCCGTGTGCAAGGCCTTAAAGGGCTGAAACGTAAGCGGCTCGCCAGGCATCACCCTGACGCCTGGAGCCTGTTGGGTGAAGTCGTAGCGAAAATCGGCCGATGAATTGTCATAGCCGCGCTGACGCGCCGCGCACATCACATGGGTCCGTTTGATGATCCCGAGGTCTGCCGCAGCATCCTGGAGAGTCTGCCCACCGGCTTGTGCGTGGTCGATGCCCAGAAAAGAATCCGATTCTGGAGCCGGGGCGCGGAACGCATAACCGGGCACCTGCGGCATGAGGCGATCGGACATTGCTGCGTCGCCGAGCCTTTGTTGCACTGTGACCAGCCTGGATGCGAATTCTGCAGCGAGGAGTGCTCCCTGGCCCAGGCCATGAAAACTTCGCGGGGCGCGGAAGCCACGGGAGTTCTCCATCATAGAAACGGGTACGAGATTCCTGTGCGGATCCGCGCGGGGCCGATTCACAACGAGCGCGGCTCGGTCATCGGGGCGGTCGAAACTTTCGAAGAACTCCAGCCGGCAGCGAGTCACGAGGGCAGCCGGGCGAATGCGCTGCCGCTGGACTGCCTGGATCACCAGACCGGGGTGGCGAGCCGGGCCGTGGTGCAATCCCACCTGCGCGCGACGCTGGCATCGTTGGCCGAGAACAACCTGTCCGTCGGTATTCTCCTCCCGCAGGTTCAGGGCTTGCCTCATTTCCGCGCCGCCCTGGGGCCGGAAGCGGCCTCTTCGCTCATGCGCGTCCTGGCGCGGACCCTCGAGAAGGCTCTCTGGACCAGCGCTCTAGTCGGGCAGTGGAGCGATGAGCAATTCCTGGTGGTGGTGAACGAATGTGACCAGCAACAGATCAACGCGCTCCGCGAGCGTCTGCGCCACTTGCTGGCAGGCGAAGGCATCGAGTGGTGGGGAGAACGGCGCTTCTTGCCTGTATCCATTGCAGGGGTGACGGCCCATTCCGGAGATACGGTTGCATCGCTGTTACAGCGGGCTCATGCGGCGCTCGAAACGGCGCTCGCGCCCAGCCAGCGCGAAGCCGGAAGTCTGTCCGGGAGTTAAGTCGCAATGTTTGCCATTATCGGCATCGTCGTGGTGTTCGGCTCCATCGTAGCCGGATACCTGATGGAACATGGCAACATTCGCGTGCTGCTGCAGCCGGCAGAGTTGTTGATTATCGGAGGCGCGGGACTGGGAACGGTTTTGGTCGCCAATCCGCTGCACATCATCAAGAAGATCCTCGCGGGCATTGGCGGCGTGTTTAGCGGATCCAGGTTCGGCAAACAGACCTACATTGACGGATTAAAGATGATGTATGACCTGCTAAACAAGGCCCGCAAGGACGGCCTCATGGCGCTGGAATCCGACGTGGAAGATCCGGAAAAAAGCCCGGTATTTTCCAAAAATCCAACGTTTCTCAGGAATCATCACGTGCGCGATTTCATCTGCGATTCGCTGCGCATGGCGATCACCGGAGTGGATGCGTTCGATCTCGACCAAATGCTCGATCTTGATCTGGAAGTTCATCACCACGACGCGACCCAGCCGACCGCCGCTCTTACCACCATGGCCGATTCGCTTCCCGGCTTGGGCATCGTGGCGGCAGTTCTCGGCGTGGTCATTACCATGGGCGCGCTCGGAGGGCCTCCGGAAGAGATTGGCAAGAAAGTCGCTGCCGCGCTCGTCGGAACGTTTCTGGGCATCCTGCTTTGCTATGGCCTGGTTGGACCGCTGGCCGCAAACATGACCAAGGCCGCGGAAGAAGAGCACGCCTTCCTGTACGTGATGCGCGTCTTGATGGTTTCGTTTCTTAAGGGAACGGCGCCAATTATGGCGGTGGAGGTAGCGCGCCGGGCGATCCCGGGCCATGTGCGGCCATCGTTCCAGGAACTGGAGCAGGCTTGCCGCGGCGGCGGATCGGCTTCCGCAGCCGCAGCCACCACCGCAGGCTCGTAAGCCTGCTCAATCCGAACTATGGAGAACAAGCGCCCTATCGTCGTAGTCAAAAAGAACGGCGGCCACGGGGGCCATCATGGAGGAGCATGGAAGGTCGCCTACGCGGACTTCGTTACCGCCATGATGGCGCTGTTCATCGTGCTCTGGCTCATGAACAGCAGCAAGCAGGTGCAGGAAGCCGTGGGCGGATATTTCAAGGACCCGACCGGGAACTCGCGCAAAGTCGGCACCAACATGATGGGCGCGGGAGAAAACTTTACCCTGAGCCGCGACAATATGCCGAAGCTCAAAGAGGAATTGCAAACCACGATGAGGCAGATGGCGGATTTCGAAAATCTCAAGAGCCACATCGAAATGACCGTGACCAGCGAGGGGCTGCGGATCGAGCTCTCCGAATCCGCAAATGGCACGTTTTTCGACACCGGCAGCGCCCAGCTCAAATCCGATGGCCTGGAATTCCTCACGGCCCTGGCGCAGGAATTGGGAAGCTTGCCTAACAAGCTCTCGATCGAAGGCCACACCGATTCGCAGCCCTACGCCCCTTCGGCAGCCTACGGGAACTGGGAACTCTCCGCCGACCGTGCCAATGCCGCCCGCCGCGTCATGCAATCGCATGGCATTCGTCCCGACCAGGTAACCCAGGTTCGCGGTTTCGCCGACCAGCATCTGCGCAAGCCGGATGCTCCGCTGGATCCGGCCAACCGCCGCATCTCGCTCATCGTTTTGTACGTCGTGAAGGATATCGAAGAGGGTCCGGGTCCAGCCAAAGCCCAATCCGAAGGGAGTCCCGCTCCCGGTGCCGAGCCAGCTCCGAAACCTAACATCGCACAGTAGTTAAGCGGCGCGCAGCGATTGACCACGTCCCTGTGCTGTGCCACACTGCCCTCACGGATTTTGTGATGACGCGAAGCATCATGGCGGCCCGCTCCGCGCAGCGCTTGCAGGGCTTGATATTTCTGATCTGCTGGCTGGTTGGCGGAGCTCTGGCTCAGCGGAAGGTTGATCCCACCACGGAGCCGGGCAGGCTCGCCGAGACCATAACCTCCTACCGCACCATGCCCGGCACCGCCATTCTTGTATTCCACACTTTTGCCGAGCGCGCCAGTTCCCGCCTCGATCGCCAGGCTGTGCTGACCCTCTTCAATGCCACGAATCATTCCTCTACCTGGACCACGACAGACGATAATTCGAAGGGAGTGTTCACCAACGTTGCCCTGGGCCGCTACGAAATCGAAGTCAGTGCCGTGGGTTATCTCACGGCACATAAGGACCTGCAAGTCATGGATTCGCAGAGGCCCTTGGAAATCGAAATCGTGCTGCAACGAGATCCATCCGCGGTGAATCTCGATGTGGCGGATGCCATCATGTCGGCCAAGGCGCGGAAACATGCGAAGCGCGCCATTGCCCTGCTTAAGTCGAGAAACTTTTCGAAGGCGGAAAAGCAACTGCGCGAAGCCTACGAACTGGCTCCCGGCAGCCCGGATCTCGCCTTTTTGCTGGGCTACTTGTATTACCAGAAGAAAGATTTATCCAACGCCGCAACCTACCTGGGAAACGCTGCGGCCGTCAGTCCGCGCAATGCTCAGGCACTCACGCTCCTGGGCCGGACCCAGCTCGAGCGCGAAGACTATGCGGCAGCACGAGCAGTCCTGGAACAGGCCCTGCTTGTCGATTCCGAGCCTTGGCTTCCTCATAGTCTGCTGGCGGATGCGTATCTGCACCAGAGAAGTTACGACAAGGCCCGCGACGAAGCCGAACTGGCGATAAAAAAGGGACGAGGCGCCGCCACCTCTGCGCAATTAGTGTTGGGCGAGTCCCTTATCGGGCTGGGCCGCGACCAGGAAGCGGTTCAGGTTCTCAGCGCATTCCTGCAGGACTCGCCTCGTTCCCCAATCGCCGAGCAGGTTCGTAGCCTCATCACGCAAGTCAAAGAGCATCGCCTGATCGCCTCGGCGGATACGCCGTCCATCCCCGCGGTTCACATCTCGGCTGTCGATCCGCTGGCTGCGCTTCCCGCCGCGGGGCTCTCCGTAAAATCCTGGCAGCCCGCCGGCATCGATGAGATTAAACCGGCCACTGCGCCCGGAGTTGCATGCCCGGAGGCGCAGGTCATCGAGCAGTCGGGCATGCGCGCCGAGGAACTGGTCCGCGATGTCGAGCGCTTTGCCGCCGTGGAAGATCTGTTCCATCAGACCCTGGACGAGTATGGTCTTCCGCTTCGCTCGGAAACGCGTAAGTACAACTACGTTGCATCCATCGCCGAGCTGTCATCTGGAATTCTGAACGTCGATGAATACCGGTCCGAGAAACTCACAGCCGAGGGCTTCCCGGACCATATTGCCAGCCAGGGCTTCGCCGCTCTCGCCCTGGTATTTCATCCTCGCCAGCGCGATGAATTTGACATCAGGTGCGAAGGTCTCGGGGACTGGAAGGGGCAAGCCAGTTGGCTGCTGCGCTTTCAACAGCGCGCGGACCGGCCCAACCACATGCACGCGTACAAGATCAGCAACCAGATCTATGCCGTGCCGATAAAGGGCAGAGCGTGGATCAGCGCCGACAAATTCCAAATCCTCCGCATGGAAGCCGAGATGGTCCGGCCCATGCCCGAAATCCAGTTGCTGGGCGAGCATCAGATTGTGGAATACGGTCCAGTGCCGTTTCCCAGGAAAAATACCACGCTGTGGCTGCCCAAGAGTGCGGATATTTACTTCGACTTCCGAAAACATCACTACTATCGACGGCACAGCTTCGATCACTACATGTTGTACTCCATCGAGACTGACGAAAAGCGGAAAGAACCGGTGGCTCCGGCCAGCGATCCGAAGCCCTGAAGAGTCCAATTGCCTCCCGCTTCCGGGAGGCCGTCCCACGATTGCTGTGAAGATGAGATACCGTTACCCAGGCGTCGGGTCGTCGCTCGCAGGCTGGCGTGTATAATCCCCGGTTAATTTGCCCGAAGGAGCGAAAAGCATGACGCGGTCTGCCCGCCTTTTTCCCTCTGTTGTATTGATTCTGCTGGTGGTCTCCGCCGCATCGGCCCAGGAAAAAGTTGACCTGGAAGCGATTACCCGCATCCGGTACGAGGGCTTCCGCAATTCCCGGGTGATGGAACTGGCGTCCGGCCTGATGGACGGGATCGGCGAGCGGCTGACCGGGTCCCCCAACATGAAACGTGCCAACGAATGGACGCGCGACAAGCTTACAGAGATGGGCCTGGTCAACTCTCATCTCGAGGCCTGGGGGCCTTTTGGCCGCGGCTGGGCGAATCAGTACGTCCATGCGCGCATGCTTGCGCCCGACCTGGTTCCGCTGATTGTTTACGCTAAGGCATGGACTCCCGGCACTAACGGCGTGGTTACGGGAAAATGCATCCGCGCCAATATCGAAGATAAGAAGGATTTCGATAAATACCGGGGCAAGCTGGCGGGCATGATCGTAATCTTCGGTCCCGATGCGGACATCAAGCCCATGGTCGACCCGCCTTCCAAGCGGCTTAGCGATGAGGAGCTTTCGAAGATCAGCGAATATCAGGTCCCGGGAGAGCGTCCGCCATTCCGCATGTCGGAACTCCTTCGCCGGCGCGAGTTTCAGAAAGATCTCAACCAGTTTTTCGCGGATGAAAAAGTTCTCGCGGTCGTTGATCATAGCCGTGGAAGCGCGGGTGGCGGCACTGTCTTCGTGCAGTCCGGCGGATCCTACAAGCCCGGAGAGACCACAACTGTTCCGCAACTCACCATGGCTGCGGAGCACTGGAACCGCATCGCCCGCCTGCTCGATCAGAAGAAGGAAGTGTCCCTGGAAGTGAATGTCACGAACACTTTCTACGATGACGATCCCATGCAGTACGACACCATTGCCGAGATTCCCGGCGGCGATAAGAAAGATGAGATCGTCATGCTCGGGACGCATCTCGATTCCTGGCACGCCGGAACCGGCGCCACCGACAATGGGGCGGGAAGCGTTGTCATGATGGAGGCGGTTCGCATTTTGCAGGCTCTCGACATCCGGCCGCGCCGCACCATTCGCATCGGATTGTGGAGCGGCGAAGAACAGGGCTTGCTAGGCTCGCAGGAATATGTGGAAAAGCATTTCGGTGCGCGGCCGCCGATGGAAGATCCCGACGTGAAGGGCATGCCGACCCTGCTGCGCCGCGAAGCCGGTCCGGTGACGGTCAAGCCGGAGCAAGCCAAAGTTTCCGCCTATTTCAATGTGGACAACGGCACCGGAAAAATTCGCGGCGTCTATTTGCAGGAGAATGAGGCCGTGGCGCCGATTTTTGGAGAATGGATGAAGCCCTTCAAAGACCTCGGCATGACGACTCTCACCATGCGCAACACAGGCGGCACGGACCATCTGTCCTTCGATGCAGCCGGGATTCCGGGATTTCAATTTATTCAGGATCCCGTCGAATACGACACGCGCACTCACCACTCCAATATGGACGTCTATGAGCGCTTGCAGCCCGAGGATTTGAAACAGATCTCGGTCATCGTGGCCAGTTTTGTCTATGAAGCGGCTATGCGGGACCAGATGCTTCCCCGCAAGCCGATTGAGAAGCCGCTGCCGAAGGAATCCGGAAAAAATGAAGAATAGAAGAATAGCTGTTTGAAAGAGGTTCTCACCACATGTCCTAGAACCGGAAGCACAGACCACGAGCATGTCTAAGTGCCTGGGATGCGATTAAACTCCCCATATGTTCACTCCCCAACCCATCGGATACGTTCGCAGTCCTTACAGCAACACGCAGCAGATCCCCAAGGGCCTCGGCGCAAAACACGACGCCGACGGGGTTCTCGAGATCCTGCCGCAGTTCGAAGCCGGGCTCACAGATGTCGAAGGCTTTTCCCACCTCTACGTTCTCTGGGTCTTCGATCGCTCGGAAGGATTTGAACTGCTGGGCACGCCTCCATCGGACAATCGTCCACACGGAGTGTTCGCGACGCGCTCTCCGCTGCGGCCGAATCCGATTGCCTTGACCGTGGTCGAAATAGTCCGCCGCGACGGATGCCGCCTCCATGTTCGCGGCGTAGACATGCTCGACGGCACGCCCATCCTCGATCTGAAACCCTATTTGTCGAATGTTCCTGAAGAAAAACTGCGCAGAGGCTGGCTGGCTGAAGCGGAAGCCCGCCGGCAAAAGTAGCTCAAAGCACTGCCCGCGGAAGCTCAATACTTAATCTTATTCGGCGCCTTTTCCCACGCCCGAAATGCGGCCAGGGCCTGCTCGCGCATCAGCGGAATCGTTGGAATGGAGCGCTGCGAGATGGGCCGGGCCATCTCGCGATACATGGACGAATCGTCGAATCCAATCTTAGATGCGTCGGAGGCCAGGTTTCCGAAGTACACGCGGGCCAGCCGTGCCCAATAGATCGCTCCCAGGCACATGGGGCAGGGCTCGCAGGAGGTGTATATCTCGCAATCCGCCAAGTCGAAAACACGCAGCTTCGCGCAGGCCTGGCGAATCGCAATAATTTCCGCATGCGCGGTAGGATCGTTGCTTGCCGTCACCCGGTTCACGCCTTCTGCGATGATGCTCGAGTTCCGCACGATGACCGCGCCGAAAGGCCCTCCCTGTCCCGTTTGCACATTGTCGAGAGACAGTTGAATGGCGCGTCTCATGAATGGATTTCCCGCCTGGCCGGCTGCATGGTCCATCAGGTCAATCCCTGGCGAATGCGCGCGTATCCCGGCTTGATCGTCTTATAGATCAGGTCGCAACGCTGGCCGTAAGGCAGGAACGCGCTCTTCATGGCATTAATGGTAATTTTTTCGAAGTCCTCGAGGGTGAGACCGAACGTTCCCGCCGCCGCTTCGAACTCCTTGCTCATAGTGGTGTCACTCATCAGGCGGTTATCCGTGTTCAGGGTGACCCGGAATTTCTCCTGGTACAGAATTTTGAAAGGATGCTGCGCCAGACTCGCAGCCGCCCCGGTGTGTACATTGCTGAGAAGGCAGATCTCGAGCGGGATGCGCTTGTCCAGAACATACTGGGCGAGGTCTCCCAACTTCACCGCTCTGCCCTCCGACACGGCGATGTCCTCTATCAACCTTGTACCGTGACCGATGCGGTGTGCCCCGCAATACTGAATCGCCTGCCAGATGGATTCTTTTCCAAAGCCTTCCCCGGCGTGAATCGTGATATTGAAATTCTCGCGCTGGATGTAATGAAAGGCGTCGACGTGCTTCTTGGGAGGAAATCCGCCTTCTTCGCCTGCCAGGTCGAATCCCACAACGCCCCGCGCCCGGAAATCCACGGCCAGTTCCGCCATCTCGAGCGATACATTCATGCTGCGCATGGCGCAAATGATCAGGCCCGATTGCACTCCGAAATCCTGCCGGCCTCGGGCCATTCCCTTGAGCACGGCTGCGACCACCTGCTGATGCGTCAATCCCTTCTTTGTATGGAACAGGGGCGCAAACCGTGTCTCGTAGTAAACCACCCCGTCGCGGCTGAGATCTTCGGCCTGCTCGTACGCCACGCGCTCCAACGCCTCTTCGGTCTGCATCACAGCGATGGTGTGCTT
>DASREX010000003.1:0-12190 GCA_035651855.1 Candidatus Sulfotelmatobacter sp. | reverse complement strand
ACGGCGCGGATGACTTCCTGACCGGGTTGAAGTATGGCCTGGATGCGACCTCGCGCGTGGATGAAGCAGGCCTTCTGCACGAAGGGCTGCCCGAGTACGACGGCATGCGGGTCTTCGAAGCAAACGCAGCGATCGTCGAATTGCTCAAGACGCGCGGCGTGCTGCTGCACACGGAGAAGATCGAGCACTCCTACCCGCACTGCTGGCGCTGCCACAATCCCATCATCTTCCGGGCGACCGAGCAGTGGTTCATTTCGATGGAATCGCAGATGGCGGGCGGGACGCTGCGCTCGCGGGCCCTGGAAGAAATCAGCAAGGTGAAATGGGACCCGGCGTGGGGCGAAGGCCGCATCGCAAACATGATCGCCACGCGTCCGGACTGGTGCATCTCGCGACAGCGCATCTGGGGCGTGCCCATCGCTGTTTTCCTGTGCTCGAAATGCGGCAAGCCGGCGCTGGATCCGGCGATCAATCGCCGTGTGGAGCAATTGTTTGCCCGTGGCGGCGCCGACGCCTGGTATACGACGGAGGCCGATGCCCTGCTGCCGACTGGAACCAAGTGTGCGCACTGCCAGGGCTCGGCCTTCAAGAAAGAGATGGACATTCTGGATGTGTGGTTCGAATCGGGATCCAGCTACCTGGCGCTGAAAGCTGCCGAGCCCCAGTATCCTCCCGTCTCGGACCTGTATCTCGAGGGCGGAGACCAGCACCGCGGGTGGTTCCATTCTTCCCTGCTGTGTACGGTGGGCACCGAGAACCATGCTCCGTACAAGCATGTTGCGACCGTAGGCTGGACCTTGGACGAGAGCGGCCAGGCGTTGTCGAAGTCACGCGGCAACGACGTTGACCCGGTCGACATTGCCAACCGCCTGGGCGGCGAGATCGTGCGCTTGTGGGTGGCCTCGGTCGACTTCCGTGAAGACGTGGTCGGTTCCGAGCGGCTGATGCAGAGCATCGCGGAGAACTATCGCACGATCCGCAACAACCTGTTCCGCTACGCGCTGGGCAATCTGTACGACTTCGACCCGGCGCGCGATGCAGTGCCTTTTGACAGGTTGCAACCGATCGATCAGTACATGCTGCGCCAGACGGCAGCGATGGCGGCCGACGTGATGCGCTGGTACGACGAATTTGCCTTCCACAAGATCTACCAGCGCGCGCTGAACTTCTGCGCGGTCGACCTGAGCGCGTTCTACTTCGACGTGCTGAAGGACCGGCTGTATACTTCGGCGCCGAAGTCTGCGGCCCGCCGGGCGGCCCAATCGGCGATCTGGCGGATTCTTGAGGCCATGGTGCGGCTGCTGGCTCCTATCATGAGCTTCACCTGCGAAGAGGTATGGGGATACCTGCCCAGGGTCACGGCTCGCCCACAGAGCGTACACACCGCGCTGTTCCCCACCCGCGAGGAGATACTCGGCGCGAAGAATGTCGAAGAGGATACGAAGCAGGCGCAGGACTGGACGACACTCCTCAGCGTGCGCGAGCAGGTGCTGAAGGAACTGGAAATCGCGCGCAACAGCAAGCTGATCGGAAAGTCTCTGGAGGGCCAGGTCAAAATAGCAGCTGCCGAACCGGTGTACTCCGTACTCGAAGCGTATCGCGACCAGTTGCGCTACCTGTTCATCGTCTCGGCGGTGTCCCTGGAGAGGAAGGCATCCGGCAACGGGACGGGAACAGTCGCAGTGACGGTCAACAAGGCGGATGGCACGAAGTGCGAACGCTGCTGGAACTACTCCACGCGCGTGGGCGAGGACCCGAACTACCCCACGGTGTGCGAGCGCTGCAGCGCGGCACTGCGCGAGATCGAGGGGGACGGCAGGTAGTCTTCATGAGTCAGGAATCCCCCATGCGCACGCTCCATTTTCTGATCGCCTTTTGTGTGGTCGTTCTGGATCGCGCGGCCAAACTGGCAGTGGAGCGGAAAATTCCGCTGCATGACGGCATTCAGATCATTCCCGGATTTTTCCGGCTCACCCACCTGGAGAACCGGGGCGCCGCCTTTGGCTTGTTTGCGGATTCCCCCTCCCCCTGGAAAATCGCTTTGCTGGTCTTGTTTTCGGTGATTGCCCTGCTCGTGGTGTCGCGCCTGCTCTGGAAGAACAGCGCCAGCTTGTGCGTGACGGGCGTGGGGCTGTCGCTGATCCTTGGCGGCGCGATGGGCAACCTGTGGGACCGGCTGACCGCGGGGCATGTGACCGACTTTCTGCTGTTCTACGTCGGACAGTATCAGTGGCCGGCCTTTAACGTGGCCGACAGCGCCATCGTGATTGGCGCAGGGTTGCTGGTGTACGAGATTCTGTTTGTGAAAGAACAGCAAGTAAGGTCTCACGGCTGAGACGCCGGCCTCACGGGGTTCCGTACAGCTGCTTATACACGTTCGCGTTGCGCAGGATTGCCTGCACATATTCGCGGGTCTCGGTGAAGGGAATGGATTCCACAAACTCCTGCGGATCGCGATACTTGCCCTGGGACAGCCAGTCCTGCACGCGGTCGGACCCGGCATTGTAGGCCGCCAGCGCGTACTCGAAGGACCCGAACCTGTCGACCATGCTCTTGAAGTAGCGCGTGCCCAGCTGCAGGTTGACGGCTGGAGTGTAGAGCTGGCTGGGCGTGAAGTGGTGCAATTTCACTTCCCTGGCGACTTTCTTTCCCGTAATCGGCAGTAACTGCATCAACCCAACAGCGTTCGCGCGAGAGATGGCGTTGGGATTGAACTCCGACTCCTGCCGGATCAGCGAAGCCACCAGGTAAGGATCGAGAGCGTTCTGGTTCGAGAAACGTTTGAGATCGCCCCAGTAAGCCTTGGGGAAAAGGGCCTCCCAATAGGGACGGGGCAGCTCAGGAACATCGATGGCGAAGTAGTTCGGAACTCCGCGTTTTATTACCTCGATGGCGCGGTCATAGCGGCCACTGTCCTGATAGATCCGTGCGGTCTCGGCCAGCACCCAGTTGCCCTGCTGGTCGCTGGCGGCAGCTTGCACCTCGCGAACCGCGAAATCCACTAGGCCGCCATTCTCCAGCAAATGCGCCTTCTGCACGTGGAGGTCGTCAGCGGGCGGGTCGGCGGGCGTGATCTTGCCGCCCATATCGAGCGACGGGATACGGTCCAGCAGCGCATATTGCATCGGCTCGGTCGCAGGCTTGAGCACTTTCAGCCGCTGGCGGGCGAGTTCGGCGTAGTAGAAATTGTGGAAGCGGTCAGAGAGCTTCTGATAGTAGGCGCAGGCCTTGGCTAGTTCGTTGTCTTCCTCGGCAAGGCGAGCGCGCCAGTAGAGCGCCGAGGGAATCTCGCCGGAACTCGGATACAGCGCGATCTGCTGATCGAATCCCTGCTTGGCCTCTTCGTTGCGTCCCTGGCGCAGGCTGAGCCAGGCAACTTTCCAGTGCGCATAGGAGGCACGCCCTCCGTTCGGGAAACGCTGCTGCAGTTCACGGTACGAATCGATCGCTTTGTCGTAGTCCCGCCTCAACAGGTACAGGTTGCCGCTGGCAAGCAGCGACTGCTCGAGCCAGGGACTGGCGGGACTGGTTTGGCGGAGCTGGGCCTGATAGCGCAGAAAGCCGTCGTCGTCATCGGTCGCTCGAGCGACTTCTCCGAGCAGGAACAGGCGCTGTGCGGAAACCTCGGGAGTGGCATCGGGAATCGACCCCAGAAGCTGCTTGGCTTCGCGATTCCGTCCGCTCTTTTGCAGGGCGGCAGCCAGCGCGAGTTGGACCGCGGGACGCTCGTCAGCGCTCACCTCGTCGAGGAGATCGCGATACTCGCTGGCGGCATCAGCGTAACGCTTCCCTTTCGCCAGCAGGTCGGCCCGGGCCCGGCGATCGGCCAGGGTCGCGGGCGGAACTCCGGAAAGCTTGCGCAGTTCCTGTCCGGCGGTGTCCGCCTCGGAACTGGTGGGCATCCGGTAGTAGACATTGCGCAATGCCGCAGCCGCCCTGGTGGGTTGGCCGCTTGCCGCGTAGGCACGTCCCAGGCCCAGTTCTACGTCCGCACGCAGCGGGATGCGGTCCTTCTCCAGCAGCGCGACTGCGTCCGCGGGACGGCTTTCGGCAATCAAGGCCCCGGCATAAACTACGTGAACGTCCTTGGTGAGCACGGAATCCGGGTAGCACTTGGCGAAGTTGGCGAGAGTGGCTGCCGCTTCTGCGCTGCGCCCAGTCTGCAAGTACGAGCTGCCCAGATAGTAGGCGACGTAATCCCCGAGATCGCCAGCGTGGGCGCGCGCCCGGTTCAGGGGATCGATGGCTTTCGCATAATCGTGATCCAGAATGTGCGCGTATCCCAAGGCCAGCCAGGCCAGAGCGCCAGCATCTTCCCTGGCATGGCGTTGGGCATAAGCCGTCACTCCCGCATAGGCTGCGGGCGTGCGCTCCTGCAGGAGTTGCTGCGCCATCGGTTTCAGGCT
This sequence comes from Candidatus Sulfotelmatobacter sp., assembly GCA_035651855.1. Lineage (GTDB taxonomy): Bacteria > Acidobacteriota > Terriglobia > Terriglobales > Acidobacteriaceae > Sulfotelmatobacter. Next base: position 7,784 of record DASREX010000003.1, on the reverse strand, counting down.
TGCGGAGGCCACAAAGGCCTGGTGCATGCGCTGGACACGGGGGGAGAGTCGATGGTGCCGCTTGGCCACCGTGCGCTTGCTCTTGCCGGGTGTGGCCTTGCCTCGGGAGGTCTTGGCCGTGGATGCCTTCTTCGCGGAAGACGAATCAGAAGCCTGCGCCGGCCGCGCAGGCAAGGGCGTGGGCCAACCAAGCGAGCCCAGCAGTAATCCAGCCATCAAGCAGAAACCGAATGTTCGGGAGTACCGCACCACTTTCTATTATCGCCTGAAGTTGGCGCCCATGAGCGAAATGTCGTCTTCTGCCAGACTGCGCACCAGTTCAGCCTGCAGATAATCGACGTCGGCCGCGACCGTATTCCCGTAGCGCTTTTTGTAGGTGGCGCGGCTCTTGTCGATGTCTTCCTTCAGGCGGTCGTAGAGGTCCTTGTTCTTGCGGCCTTCCGCCACCTTCGCCTGATTGTAAAGCTTGATTTCGTCGACCAGCAGGCGCGCGAAGCGCTGCGCCTTACGGTGGACCTCGGCATCCTCCTCGCTAAGCGGGGGGGCGGCATGGCTGGTGGAACCCGCGCCTGCGGCGGCGGCGGCAGCGGAAACCACTTCCGCCTGAGCCGAGTGCCGGGGAACCGCTTCGACCCCCGCGGATGCGCTCATGCTGTGCCGCGGCGCGTGCGACGCAAAGGGATCATTGAAGCTGGTGGCGGGCTGCGCCATCGCTGCAGGCGCAGCAGGCTCCGCATATGCGCCACTGTCGCGCGGCGCCTGTTTGCGCAGCGACATCAATTCGAGCCAGGCACTGGTGGACATCACCAGCAACTCGACGGCAGCCGTGTCGAGCCGGTTCGGTTCGAGACCCGAGTCTGCGTAGACCAAAGCAGCCACCTTGTCCTTCAGGAGCAACGGCAACATGATGATGTGCTCATCGGCTGGACCGCCGAAATGATCGACAAAGCGAGGATCCATATCGATGATCTGGCCTGCGAACGGCGCTTTCTCCTGTAAAACGCGTTCCGGTAAACCGCGCGAAGTGTCGAGCGCGAATTCCTTCACCGCATCGTTGTCTTCAAAACCGCGGCCCTGCCACCCGGTGCAGCTGCCCCCCTTGATCACGAACAGCGCGGTACGCCCGCTGTAACGGGAAACACCGTCCAGCAGGGCACGCAGAATTTCCTTCTGGGTATTGCCGGCGTGAATGACGGAAACAGCGCGCAACAGCTCGGCCGCGCCAGCACCCGTGGACTCAGCGCCCGACTCGCCGGCGCCTGCCGGCAACTCGCCGACAACGCGGCGGACCAAATCTTCGCGCACCTGCGACAGATGCCCTTGCAGTACTTGAGTGACAACCCGCTCGATAATGGCTTCGATTTCGCTTTTCTCTGGCATCCCAAGTCCAACCCTGCCGCGAACCGGCGACCTGCTGGTAGTTAACCCCTGATTATACTGGCACTTGCAAGAGGCCTCGAAGTACCTTAGGACGTGTTCCGCCGGGCGCAATCTCCTCTGACTGTAGCGCAAAACCCGGCAGGGGCATACGCCAAATCACTCGTCACGAGCGCCGGTTACCAAGTAGAATAACAATCTCTCGTGTTGGGGACAGCGCGAAATACTGCATCGGACGCCGAATGACCGCCATCCAACCCAAAGTAGGTGAGCCCGTTAGGGATGAGCTGGCGCTGGTACAGGCGGCCAAACAGGGCGACGTTACGGCGTTCGAGGACCTGGTTCGACGCTACGACCGGAACGTGTTTCGGATCGCGCAGCACATCACGCAGAACCGCGAGGATGCGGAAGACGTGGTGCAGGACGCCTTCCTGAAGGCATACAGCAACCTGGACCAGTTCCAAGGCCAGTCGAAGTTTTATACCTGGCTGGTGCGCATCGCGGTGAATGAGGCGCTGATGAAGCTGCGCCGTCGCCGTCCTGAGCGCATGGTTTCGCTGGATGAGGACGTCAAAACCGAGGAAGACTCGGTGCCGCGCGAAGTGGCGGACTGGAGTCCGAATCCGGAGCAGCTCTACAACCAGGGGGAGCTGAAGGACATTCTGACGCGCACCGTGCAGGGGCTGCCGCCGAGTTTCCGGACGGTTTTTGTGTTGAGAGATGTGGAAGGTTTATCGACTGAGGAAACAGCTGAGGCCCTTGGGCTCAGTGTGCCTGCAGTCAAGTCCCGGCTCCTGCGAGCTCGCTTGCAACTGCGTGAGCGGCTTAGCCGGTACTTTAAGAAACGAGAGAGTGGAGATGGCCGAAAGTGAAATGCTCTGAGTTCCTGCAAGAGCTGACCAACTACCTGGACGGCGCGCTCGACGACCGAACCAAGTCGGAGCTGGAAGATCATCTGGCGTGGTGCCACAATTGCTACGTGGTTTGCGATACCACGAAAAAGACCATCGAGATCTACCGCAACTCCGAGCTCTACGAATTGCCCGATGACCTGCGCACCCGGTTGCGTTCGGCCATCCTGTCGAAGTGCCAGCAACACAAGAAAACCCGGGAGACGCTATAAACTCCATCCTTCCGGCACATCCCCTCAAATCCTCACATTCTGTGCAACAGTTTTCATTCGCAAGCGCACGAATTCACAGGAGCCCGCCAGGAAACGAACCTTTTGCACGACATCCGAATCTAAATCAGTGATACGGATTGGCGGAAGAATTGCACTAGTCACTTGTTGGTTTTGGGGGAGGTGAAACGGTATGGTCACTAAACTCATAGATGCCCTCTTTGGCTGCTGGCACAGCCACTATAGCTTCCCGATCACGGTACGCCCGTACGCGCGCCGGGTGAAAGCGGCGGCACTCACGGGCACGTATGTCGTGTGTTTGGATTGCGGCAAGGAGTTCCCCTACGATTGGAACGAGATGAGAGTGGTGGATCCAGCGGGGAAGAGCGGATCGGCCATGCGTTCGCTGGCTACTAAAGAAGCCGCCTAATCGGCATTATCAGCAAACGAGAACCGGCAGACTGCGAGCTGCCGGTTTTGCTTTTCCAGGCTTGGATTTTTCGAGCCTAGTTCGAATCATCCCTCCGATGCAGGGTGGGGCGGCCGTCATCCTGGTTGTCACCCTTGTCTCCGTTCTTGTCTCCCGATTTGTCGGACGTGGAAGTGCGCCGCAAACTGGGCTTGTTGCCACCCTTTTCATCGACAACCTTGCGGCGGTTCTCGATGCTCGCAAGCCGCGCCTTCACATCGTTAAATTCGGAGGTGGTCACGATGTATTGCGGCCGGGCCGGAAGTATCTTGGCGATCTCCTCTTGCGACTTGCTGATGCGGTCTGGAGTCTGCGGGTGGGTCGAGAAGGCCTTGGCCAAAGTGCCGGGCTTCTTTTTCTCGCGGGCCTGCAGTTTTTCGAAGAAATTTACGAAAGCGTTGGGATCGTATCCCGCCTTGTACATGTACTGCAGTCCCAAATAATCAGCTTCGGACTCGAACCCGCGCGAGAAGGCGAGGAATCCCATGGGGATTCCAATACCGGCCGCCGAGCGAATGGCATAACCGATTCCGCCGCCCACAAAGATCAAGGGGATGGTGCCGATGTTGGCCCACTGTGCGCGTGTAAGCTGGCGCGTCGCATGACGGGCAGCGACATGGGCAATCTCGTGCGCCATCACACCTGCCAGTTCGGATTCCTCGTCGGCTGCCAGGATCAATCCGGAATTGACATAAAAGAACCCGCCTGGCAGCGCGAAGGCATTGACTTCGTCAGAGTCGATGACCTTGATGGTGAAGGGGACCTGCGCATCCGAGTTGCGCACCAGGTTCTGTCCGATCCGGTTTACGTATTCATTAATGACCGGGTCCCGAATGAGCTTGGAAGTGGCCTCCACTTCCTGGGCATACTGCTTGCCCATGCGAATCTCACCCTCCAGCGAATACCAATCTCCCAGGCCACGTCCGCCAACCTTGCGGTTGCCGATGGCATTGACGTCGTTCTTGCTGCCGTCATGTTTGACCTTGCTGTCATCCGGCTGTTCGACCACGGAAGGAGCGGGCGACTTGGAGGCTGCGTCCTTCGAGTCGGAATCGGAGGGTGCTTTTGCGTCCTGGCCGTTTTTTGCGTCCGGGCCAGAGTGGGCGCTGGGGTCGGCAGGAGCAACCGTGGGCTTGGGCTCTGCGGTTGCAGGAGGGACTTGCGGATCAGTGCTCGTCTTGTCGGCCTGAGCAAACGCTGAGGGCAACAAGAACAGAACGGCGAGAACGGCCGCTCCCCATGTTAGGCGAAACTTCATCATCGAAAGACTCCTGCCCTGGGCCAGGCCCCACGCTAAAGCAAGTATACGCCCACCAGGAAATCGAAAAGCCCAAAGAATTGGACGCGAAAAGGCAAGCCCGGGTTATCTCGAACGATTCCGGAAAACACCCGTACTTTCCTAAACTTGCGGCTGGTGCGCAAGATGGCCAAGGCTGTCGCTGATACTTTAGTTCAGCGTAAAGCTTCTTAGGATTCGATCAAACGTGGGGCGTAAGGAGTCAAAGTCTGCATCGGGGGCCACGAAAACCAGGTAGAGTACGGCGCTCGACTTGCTCTGCAGGGCCACTAGGCGGATACGCTCGGCTAGGGGTTGACCGTCCTCACGAATCGCCGATTCTCCCAGCATTTCGATGGCTTTGGCGGCCCGTCCTCCGACCGTCAGATTCATGAGGTTGGTGGTCGCGCGAAGTTTGGCGTTGGTGTCTCGGATGAAACGAATCAGTTCGCGCAAGCCTTCCTCCAGGTCCCTGCCAGCTCGCGACGGTGTGAACGCGCTGATGATGGCGCCGTAGCTGACGGTCTGGAAATCAGCACCGCCTTCCGGATACACGGTGACCGAAGAACTCAGATTTCCCGAAATCTTCCATTTTCCCGGGATTGAAACTCGAAAGCCCCCGCGCTCGTAGGTGGTGAAGGCACCGGGTTCGAACTGTTCTGAAGAAAGGCGGCGGAGGCCGAAGTCGAAGCCGAGTTCTTGCCTCGACTGGACTTCATTGGCGCCTAGACCGGCGAGAGACTGCTTGGCGGCGAGAAACTCCGGGCTGTCGGCAGTCTGGTACTGCTTCGCGGGAAAGCGCGCTAGAATGCTGCCCACATTCCGAGCCCGGTCGCCGGGGTCGGGGTGCGAAGCCAGAAAACTGGGGCCGGAAGACTGCCCCTGCTGCGACTTGAGCGTCTCGAAGAACGAGACCATGGCGCGGGGATCGTACCCGGCGTCATACATGATCTGGGCGCCTACCATGTCGGCCTCGGTTTCGGAGTCGCGCGAGTACTTGGTGAACACCGATCCGGCCCCGATGGAGATTCCCATTTGGGCAAGTTGCCCCGCCCAACCGCCCACACTGGCTCCCAAGACTCCGCTGAGAATTGCCAAGGGGATTGCGGCCTTGGTCTGGCGCGAGGCTTGGCGGGTCGAGTGACGCATGACGATGTGCGCGATCTCGTGCCCCATGACTCCCGCCAATTCCGCCTCGTTGGCGGCGGCGATAGTGCCGGTGTTCACATAAACCGGCCCGCCAGGAACGGCAAACGCGTTGATTTCTTTTTGTCGAACGACGCGAAAGGTATAGGGGAATCTGTAGCCCGGGGCCTTCGCTGCGAGTCTCTGGCCGAGAGCATTGATGTACTTCGATACCGGGTGATTGACCGGCAGCAGGGGGAGCTCCCTTTCAATCTGGGGAACGGCTTTCTGTCCGAACTCGACTTCCTGCTCGATGGTGTAGTTGTCTCCGGCGGTAGGATTGGTGGTCACGCGCCCAAGCTTGGGATCAACGTTGGCGAAAGCGCTGGGAACTGTCAGAACGAAAGCCAGAAACAGAGACATCACCTTTCGAGCGCACGCAGGGGCGGTGAATCGGCGGGAAGCGGAGATCGAAGGCTGCCAGTAAGATTTCAGCATGGGGTGACACCTCAGCGGGGCCCAGTGTGCTCCGCAGTGTAACTCAGTCGCGATCGCGGGATGATGCCGGAATGACGCTGTGGCGCGAGGCCGGCATTGGCGTGCTCCCCTTCCGGTCATGCCAGAGAATCGCGTTGAGGCGGCGTGCATCGGCAGCGTCAGGCCGGGAGAAATCCATACCCGCTGACTTCTTCGCTCCCGGGGCCTTCGGACTGTTGGTGTGATAGAGGAGACCGTTATCGCGGTTGCGCGTGTCGGCAACATAGGGCGGTTGATCGCCCGGGCCAGAGAATTCCCTGGCCATCACGGGCGCGTAGCCGTCGTTGAGATTCATTGCAGGCAGGCCCAGAAGGGTCTCCATGGTGCGCACGACGCTGACCGTCGTATGAAAGTCATGGTCCAGCAGCGGATGGGCCGCAGATCCCGGTGAGTACTTGCTGATCACGAGAGCTACGGAACGGTGCGCATCCACATGATCAGCGCCGTCCTGGGCGTCGTCCTCGAGAACAAAGATCGCCGTATCCTCCCAATAGGGGCTGTGCGAAACCGCTTCGACGATCCGGCCAAGGGCCAGGTCGTTATCAGCCACCGAGGCCGAGGGAGTCGGCCGGCCCGGGCGCGTGCCTCCGGTGTGGTCATTCGGAAGATGCATGACGATGAATTGGGGAAGTTCCCGTTCCCTTCCCTGTCCGCGCGCGCGCACAAAGCCATCAAATTCACGCAGGAACTCGTCGGCGCGCAACTGGTCGGGATATTCGACATTGAACGGAACGTATTTAAGATCAGTGTGGTCGCGCAACTCGGCCATGGCAGGAGTAGCCGACCTGATTTTAGGAATGTTCCAGGGATAAGGACTGGGCACCGGCTCCGCCCCAGAAGCAGGCAACGGAAGCGGCTCTCCCTTTCGGATTACCGGCGGATCGCAGGGCCCGCCAGGTACGGGCGGCGCATTCTCCTCCCCGGCAGGATGGTCGCTCGTTCCCTTCACGCAGAACTCGGCGAAAACAAATTCGCCGTAGTTGCGGTAGGAGAGACCGCGACGGGCGGCGTTGGCCCAGACATAGCCGCTCTCGGGCGTGTCGAGGTCGGGGATTCCGCGGTCGTAGGCAATCTCGTCGGCCATTGTGCCGTCGAAGTCGTAAGTGCGCTCCTTGCCGCGATAGGCAATAGGCCACGTCTTTTCGGTGTAGTCGGAGATGATGGCAGCGTTCGACCAGACGTGGCCGTCACCGGAGACTTCCCCGCTGTCGTAGAAATTATCGAGCACCCCAAACTGCCGCGCGAGCTTGTGAAGGTTGGGCGTAATGTCTTCGCCGTAAAGCGTGAGCGAGCGATCGCCGTTGCCAAGGTCTAGGTCACCCAGCATCTGATCGTAGGTGCGGTTTTCCCGAATGATGTAGATCACGTGCTTGATCGGATTTCCGCCTCCCGCAAAGCGCATCTCCAAGGCTTCTGCGTTCAATCGATTGTTCTCTTCGACCTGCCGGGTGAGATTGCCGAGGTTGCGCTCGGCATCCTGATAGTTGACGGTTGAGAGCGAACCGTAGAGCAGCGTGGGGATGTACGGATGTTCGCGGTGGCGGCGGCCGCTTGGGATCGTGTTCTGTCCGCTGTTGGCCCCCGTTCCCTTGCCTTTGGCGGTCGCGATGAGAAGGTCGCCGCCATGGACAATCAGTGCGCTGGGATACCACTCCGTCGGAATGAAGCCGAGCGCGGCCTGATCGCTGCTCGCATCGCCACCCGTACCCGACGTGTCGAAGACGGCGACCGCATTCAGGTTGGCATCGGCCACAAATAGCCGCTTGCCATCAGGAGACTGCGCCAGCGCGATCGGCGCGGTGCCGCCATACTTCTGGCCCTTCACCTCGGTTGAATACCAGCGGTCCACCTTGCCGGTTTCGGTTGAAATGGCCGCGACG
>DASREX010000002.1:0-3428 GCA_035651855.1 Candidatus Sulfotelmatobacter sp. | reverse complement strand
TGAGGGTGCGCGGATTCACCGCGATCAAACCACGGGGAGAGATCTCGACTTTGTCCTCGGGCTTGAGGAAGTCAAGCCGCGGCGCCTGGCCGATCGCCATGATGATGGTGTCGCACTCGAGAATGCTCTCGCTGCCTTCATAGAAGGCTGGATTGAAGCGCTTGTTCTCGTCGAAGACCCATTTGGTCTTGAGCGTTTCCAGTCCCACCACCCGGCCGTCTTTGCCCAGAATCCGCTTGGGACCCAATCCGGGTAACAGGGTGATGCCCTCAGCCTCAGCTTCTTCGATCTCCTCGAGGGCGGCGGGCATCTCGTTGCGCCGCTCCAGGCAGACAATGTCGACCTCGCGCGCCCCCAGGCGGAGAGCTGACAGGGAGACATCCACCATCTCGCGCGTGGCCACGGCGCTCACATTCTCGGCGGACGGCTCTGCGTCTTCGACGCCCGCGGCATGCTGCTTCACGACTTCGCGCGCCGCCGAACGGGCGACGTCCATGGCGACGTTGCCACCACCAATCACGACCACCTTCTTACCGATGGTGAACTTGTAGCCGAGATTCACATTCAGCAGGAAATCGATGCCCTTGTGCACGCCATCCAGATCGACCCCGGGGATGCTCAAATCGCGACTGCGATGAGCGCCCACAGCGACCAACACCGCATCGAAGCCCTGGCGGCGCAGATCAGAGACCATGAAGTCGCGCCCGGCAGCGTGATTCAGCTTGAGGGTGATGTCGCCGGTCTCGAGAATCTCGCGCACCTGAGCTTCGACCACGTCGCGCGGCAGGCGGTACTCGGGAATACCCAGATACAGCATGCCGCCCGCGACGGGAGCAGCCTCGAAGATCGTGACCGAGTAGCCCATCAGGGCAAGATCGTGGGCCGCAGCCAAACCCACCGGACCGCCCCCGACGATGGCAACCTTGTAGGGCAAGCTCGGTTGCTGCCGGCGTCGGTTGACGTCGATGGGGCGTTTCGACTCAGGGCCGTAGGCTTCGGTGAGAAAGCGCTTCAGCGCCCGGATGGAAATTGGCTGATCGATTTCTCCGCGACGGCAGGCGGTTTCGCAGGGATGCGCGCAGACGCGGCCACAGATGGAGGCGAGGGGATTGGGATCGCGCGCCACCCGGTATGCTTCTTCGAAGCGTCCTTCCGCAATGAGCCCGACGTAACGGCCGGCGTTGGTATGCGCGGGGCAGGCCATCATGCAGGAGAAATTGGTATTGAGCCAATCCCCGTCGACTTTCTTGTTTTTGAAGCGCTTCAGCATCAACCAGTAACCCCGTCACGATACCTTCTGAACGGATCGCGAGTCCGGATGAGAGAAAGACGGGGAGCGGCAGAGGAGGTCAAACCGCCGTTCCCCGCGCTCCCTACTTACTCAGGGTGAAATCGGCTTTGCTGTCGCCGGCGACGGTGATGGGCTTGGATTGGCCCTTGGCGCCCTCGTGCCAGGCCGTGACCGTGTAGCTGCCGTCGGGGACGTTTTCGATCTTGTACGCGCCCGACTTGTCGGTGGTGGCGAAATAAGGAGTCGGCGAGACGATGATGTAGCCGGCCATCTCCGGATGAACATTGCAGAGCAGGGGGACCGCGCCCGGGTTGTCAAACTTGAAGGAACGCTTCTCGCCTTTGGGCCACGTGCCCAGATTGTGAGTGAGCTTCTTGTTCCCGCCTACCGAAGTCCAGAACACGTTGTGCGCGACCGAGTCGCTGTTCAGGAAGTCCACCGTCGTGCCCACCTGCACCACCATGATGTGCGGAGTGAACATGAGTCCCTTCTGATCCATGACCGGATGCTGGGAGGGAGCGGGAAAGGTCTTGCCCGGAATGACGTCGACGTAGACCACCGACTCGCCGGAAACGCCCGACACCTTGCCACTGATGGTTCCGGCGCTGGCCGCCAGGGTCAGGGCGGCTACGACTGCTGCGATCCAAAGAGTGCGTACCATGGTTTGCGTGTCTCCTTTTGAAATTGGGCGCGAGGCGGGCACGACCCGCCCCGCGATGAATCAGTACACGAACTCTACTCCAGCCACGGCAGAATTGGTCCGGAAGGGGCTGGTTAACGCCGTGTTCGTCCCCGGCGCGTAGACGATCTGCTTCGGACGCACCTGGTACTCAAACGACGTCTTGATATTGGCGTGGATCAGGAACTGAATCCCCGGCGTGAAGCGGTTCCGTACCGAGCTCACCGGTGAGAGGAAGGGCGCGACCGGGGCATTCTGATCCGCTCCGATTCCATTGAGGAAATCGGCCGTGGAGTTTACCCGATCCCAGCGCATGATCGCCATCATCCAGGGGTAGACGAGGTAGTCGGCTTCCAGGAACCCGCCACTGAAGTGGGCGGGGCTGCCGGCCGTGAACCCGGTTGGCAACACCAGCCCAGCAGGCACGAAGGGCAGCAGATTCTGGTCCCGGCCATACAGGAACTGACCGAACAGGTTGAACGTGTGGTAGTTGAAGCTGAAATCCCCGCCCACACGGTAGAAGGGCTCCCGAGCTGTGATGACGACAGGAGTGTCGCTCGTTGTCACGCCCTGAAAGCGCTGGACCGAGCGCCCATAGAAGTACAACGTTCCGAGGCTCAGGTAGGTGTGATCTCGCGGGCCGGTGGGCCCAGCCGCCTGGACTTCCTTGCGACTCGCGGCATCCCGCTCCAGGTTAAAACGATACGAGAACCGCCCGTACAGGTCTTTGAAGTTGGAATCCGAGGTAAAGGCAACCTGGGCAGGGACATTGTTGCCCGGGCTCGGAGTTCCACCCGTATTCTGGTTCACGATCGCCAGCGAGTAGTGATAGCCCCGGTATTGGTGGCCGCCACTGAGTTCGACCCCCTGGGCCGCGGCATCCAGCGAGAACCCATTATTCACATTCTGGCCCGGGGCACCGATGTTGGGTTGCGCGTAGATGTCCCAGCCGCTGAGGTTCCAGGAGCGGGCCTGGCTGAAGGGCAGATCGAGCTCGAATTGCCCAAAGCGCAGGCTCAGGGCATCGGTCGGCAGCTTTAGAAGCCTGCCGATATTCACGAACTTCAGATAGCCGTCGCCGAGACCTCCGTTGGAGTTGGCGCCACTGACGCTGATGTCGTCATCTACCCAGAAGGCGATGTCGCTGCCGAAGTTTCCGGCAGTAAAGATGCTGAACAGCCCTGATTGAAAATCCGTGCGCGGAATGAATGGCTGATTGGCCGGATTCCCGGTCGTATCCTGCAGGTTGAAATTGTTTCGGTTGGCGCTGACGACCTGGAAGAACTGGTTGTACCGCAGGCCGACGGGCGGCAGCCCGGGAATGCTGCCGGGCCAGATGGAATGCGGGAACAGTTCCTTGTTGGCCTGGGCCCCCAGCAGGACGGGGGGAATCTTGATGAAGCTCTCATCGTCCTTGGGGAACTTAAAACCCGCGTCTTTGAACGCTTTTCCGAAGTC
>DASREX010000001.1:0-8379 GCA_035651855.1 Candidatus Sulfotelmatobacter sp. | reverse complement strand
TCCTCGGCCGAGAGCTATGGCAAAGCCGCCGCAGTCGGCGAGAACGGAGAACTCGAACACGCGGCCGCCATTCTGCATCCCAAACTCGGCACCCCGGTGCGCCGGGTGCTGGGAAAGGGCGCGGCTCTGATCCCGTCATCCAAGAAGCGCGGCGGATTGGGTGTAGTGATCGACATCCCGCTCGGCCACAAAGATGCCGCCTTCGTGCGCAGCCACTTTGATGCCATGGAGGTGCGCCTGAACGATGCTCCGCGCGCGAATGAGATCATGGTTGCAGTCGCGGTCACCGACAGCGGCCGCCCCCTCCCTAGGGTCGGCGGATTGAGCAAAGATCAGATCAAAGGGGATGACGGTTTGCGTTGAGCACGACACGATCAGGGGGCGCGCATCAGGAACGAGAATCCATCCACCTTGTACAGGACCTTGCCTTCCTGGGCTGGGGTTGCCGGGACCTTTCCCGCCTGAACCGCGTCAAATGCAATGACCAACCTCGTGAGTACTGACGGCGGCGCTACCGGGACGTTATGCGCTCCGAGCACCAGCCTCACCTTGGGGGCGAGGGCGGCTAGCCGCCGAATCGAAGTGGCATAGGCATTAAGATCTGTTTCCGGTCGAAAAAGCCAGATCGGCGCCGGATAGTAGGTGTCGCCGGTGAACAGCAGGCCGTTGGCGCGATCCAGCAGCGAGACGGCGTCGGGCGTATGGCCCGGAGTCGCCATCACCTCAATCGTACGGCCGCCCAGGTCAATCTTTTCTCCACCGTGAATGTAGGACGTGATCTTCCAGGGCCGAGTCGAGTAGCCCTTCGCATCGAACCCCGCGGGAAGATTTCCGCAGATCTGATCCGGGCCGATTTCTGCCTGGGCATCTGCCCGCGAGCCCTTTGCATTTACGCGGGTGAAATCAGTGTCCATGCCGTAGACGGTGTCGAACTCCCAGTTGCCGCCCACGTGATCGTCGTGCGTATGCGAGTTCAAGACCACGATCGGCAGCTTCGTAAGCTCCGTCGTGACTTTCTTGATATCGCTGATGCCCATGCCGGTATCGAACAGCAGCGCCCGCCGGGTGCCCACAATCAAATACGCAATCGTCTCTTCCGCCTGATGGGGCTCATAAATCGCGAATACGTCCGCAGCAGGTTTATAGACTTCGAACCATGGATCGCTGGTGCGCACGCGTTCCAGATTCTTGTACTCGGGACGCGGCAGGGCGCGGCACCAGTCCGGAATCGAGCCTTGCGCGAGTGATGCAGGCGCGAGCAGGATGCAGACCATTACTATTTGCGCCGTCTCTCCCGCATGTTTCTTCATGACTTCACCACTTCCGGCACTCGCGTAGCTGGCGGCGTATTGCGGCTGCGTTGGATGCTGACTGCACCGCCGGTGATGACCATGCCGACTCCGGGTAGGTCGCCTTTCTGAATGCTGTCCAGCAGATTCTTGCCTGACGATTGCTGCGGGGTGTCGAGGAAGACGAAGCTGGCTTCTCTGCCCGGAGCGATCAAGCCGCAGTTCAGGTCTCGCATCTTCGCGGTGTTGCCTGTGGCCAGGCAGATCGCGGTTTCCGCGGGAATCTCGCCCAGAGAAGAAAGCATGGAGATCATTCGCAAGATGCCCAGCGGCTGCACTCCGGAACCGGCAGGCGAATCCGTGCCCAGTATCACGCGATGGAGTTGCCGCAATTCCCTGGCCGTGCGCAGGGCAAGCAATCCTGCGCGCTCGTTTCCGTTGTGAACAATTTCCAGAGCCCGCGGCGAGCGTTCGCACAATTCCTCGATCTGTTCATCGGGAAGCGCGGTGTGACCCCCGTTCACGTGCCCGATCACATCGGCATCGGTCTCAAGCACCATATCTTTATCGATCAGGCTGGAGCCGGGAATCGATGGGCCGCCCGTGTGAATCGTGCTCTGGATGCCGTATTTGCGCGCCCACGCCACCATGCGCTTTCCGGTGGTGCCGTCCTTTACACTGCCCAGTCCAACTTCGCCCAGGAATTTCACACCCGCCGCCGCCAGTTCCTTGAAGTCCTCTTCGACCATGCCTTGTTCGAGCACAGGTGCGCCAGCGTGAATCTGCACTCCTCCGGGACGGAATGCATGAAATGCCCGCTGGGCGAAGATGGCCATCGCTTTCAGGCCGACAATGTCCTTGGGACGCCCCGGCGTGTGAACCTCGCCCGCCGAGACCATCGTCGTCACACCCCCGTGCAGGCAGCTATCGATCCAGCCCAGTTGGTTCTGGCGCGGTGTCCAGTCTCCGCACACGGGATGCACATGGCTGTCAATCAATCCCGGAGCTAACGCCGTACTCTTCGCGTCCACAGTGAGAGTAGCTCCGGAGGCGTCCACATCCTTTTGCCTGCCCACAGCCTGAATAACGCCATTCACCGCGACCAGCGTGTCGGCGTCGAGGATCGGGCGGTCCAGGTCTCCACTCAGCAGCAGACCAATGTTTCGGATCACCAGCTTGCTGGACCCTGATTGCTGGGAAGTGTCTTGGCTCATGTGTTGTCGTTCACACTGCTTGAACTGGCAAATGATACCTGACGCCAGCAACGAGCAGCGTCCCGTTTGTCACTCCCGAAGCAATGATGGTAGGCTCGGCCTTTTCAGGGAAGGGAAATATGCTTTCTCGGGATTTCATCTTTTGGGAAGTCGACGTACAGCGTGACTTCATGCTGCCCGGGGGGAATCTGTACGTCCCCGGGGCGGAGAAACTGTTGCCGAATATCCGCCGCCTCACCGATGCCGCGCGCCAGGGCCGCGTCTTTCTCGTGTCTCACGGATGTTTTCATGCTCCCGACGATCCGGAATTCAGGACTTTTCCTCCGCATTGCGTGAAGGGAACGAAGGGAGCCGAACTGGTGCCGGAGGCTCTCACTGATAAAGTCGCGCGCGTACCCAACGACGCAGCGGCAAAATTACCCCAGGACTTGTCGCAATATCAACAGATCCTGCTGGAGAAGCAGACGCTTAATATCTTCGAGAGCAGGCATGCCGAGGAACTTGTGCAGCGCCTCGGGACCCAGGCGGAGTTCGTGGTGTTTGGAGTCGTGACCGAATTCTGCGTGAGCTTCGCCGCCAAAGGCCTTCTGCAAAGGGGCCGGCGCGTCGCCGTGGTGCGGGACGCGATTGAGACACTGCAACAGGACAACGGCAAGCACACGATCGCCGAGCTGGAGAGCCTTGGAGCCCGGCTCACGACCACCGATCAGGTCCTGGCCGCGGTCGGGCGCTAAACCTCCCGGCCTCAAATCCTAACGATGATCGTTGTCGTGATCCCGATCTCCGTGGTTATGCCGCCAGGTCCAGTAGTCCTTCTGCTCTTCCGGACGCAGCTTGCGAAAATCGCGATGCGGATCGCGGCGGGTTTCGTTCGCCCATTGGCGGTAATAGTTGCTCTCGTCGTCGTTCCACTGGTGATAGTCGGTGTAATAGGGGTCATAGACCCGGTAATAATGGTGCTGGCTGCAAGCCACTCCTGCGAATGATGAAGTTAGAACAATCGCCAGCAAAAGCGAACTCAGTCGAACACGGCTCATTTCCCTGTCTCCCTCCAGCCAGCCCACGCCGGATAAAGGTTAGTTGCGCGGTCCCAGCGCCGGGTTTGAACCTCGCTGCCTGGGATATCGTTACTGACGAATGGTTGCGAAGAGGATTTCTTTTCCTTTCGAAACCTTTTCAATTCACCGGCCTTGTAATAGACTACTGAGTCTTTTCCATTGGAGGAAGTTTCGGTGTCGAATCCGCTGTGCAGGCTGTTGGAGTTACCGGAGCAGGAGAAGCTCGAGCGCGGGCTCATGCATACTCCCCGGGAGATCTGGCAGCAGCCGGATACGTGGAAAGCCACCTACGGTGTTTGTGCCGCGGTTCAAGACGGGCTGGCGGACGTGTTGCGGCGCGCCGGCATCGGCCGGGGGAACACTTCCTCTCCCACGGTCTATCTGGTGGGCGCGGGAACTTCGGATTATACGGGCCGGGCTCTGGCTTCGCTTCTGCGCAGCCGCTGGGCCTGCGAGGTATGGCCGGTGCCCAGCACGACCCTGCTGACCGAATTCGATGAATACCACCGCCCCGGCCGGGAATATTTCTGGATCTCCTTCTCGCGCTCCGGGGAAAGCCCCGAGGGCGTCGCGCTTCTGGAGCGCGCGCTCCAGAAACGCCGGGAGATCCGCCATCTGGTGATCACCTGCAATCCGCAGGGTCCGATGGCGAAGCTTTGCGCGCAATATCCGGACCGCGCTTTCGCGCTGGTTCTCGACGATGCGGTGAACGACCGCGGCCTCGCCATGACAAGTTCCTTCACCAATATGCTGCTTGCTGGCCAATGCGTCGGACACCTGGATGAGTTCGCGCGTTTCGGAGAAGTGGTATCACAACTGTCAGAATGCGGCCGGCAGTTACTGCCGCCGGCTGCCGAGAGCGCGGCAGAGATGACCACGCTAGGCTGTACCCGGGCCGTTTTCGTGGGAACCGGCGTGTTGCGCGGCGTTGCCGATGAATGCTCGCTCAAAGTGGTGGAGTTGACCTCAGGCAAGGTCACCACATTGGCCGAGACCCCGCTCGGCCTGCGCCACGGGCCTATGTCAAGCGTGGACAGCCAGACTGTATTTGTGGCTTTCCTGTCCAGCGATGCGAGGCGAAGAGGCTACGAAATCGATCTGCTGCGCGAGGTCGATCGTAAGCGCCTGGGCAGGGTACGCATCGCCCTGACCGCGGGCGACGGCGCCGACGTCACCCAGTTCACCGATTATTGTCTCTCGGTAGGACCGTCTGGCCTTACTGATCACTACCGTCCGGTTCTGGACGTCATGCTGGGGCAATTGATCGGATTGTTCGCGTCCATGCGCTGCGGCCTGAAGCCGGATCAGCCCAGCCCCAGCGGCACCATCACACGCGTCGTGCAGCCCATCGCGCTTTACTCGTAACCAGCTGCAGGCGATGTCCCCCAAACCCACCTGAACTCCGGCGCTAGGCCGTCACTGCCTGCTCTTTGGGTTCGTATGGGCAGAACGGGTCGGTGCCCAGCGCATCTCCGGTATAAGCAAATGCCCGGGCGCGCGATCCGCCGCAGATATGGCTGTATTCACAGGCCCCGCACTTCCCATGGAACTTGTCGGGAGAGTGCAACGAGTGGAATATATCGGAGTTGCGATAGATGTCGACCAGCGAATCGACGCGCACGTTGCCGCAGCGCAGCGGCAGGAATCCCGAGGGATAAATTTCTCCCAGATTGGACACGAAGACGATGCCGTGCCCGTCGCGAATCTGAAATCCCTTGTAGACCGACGCCATCTTCATCTCCGGCGTGGGTCTTCCAGAAGAACGCATTTTCTCGATGGCGATGCGCCGATACGACGGCGCTTCGGTAGTCTTTACCATGAACGGAGAGTGCTGCGAGAGCTCGAACACCCAGCGCATGATCTGCTCGCCGCGTTCCGGCGAGACTTCGTTCAAGGCCTTTCCCCGTCCCACCGAGATCAGCATGAACAGGCTCCAGCGCATCACGGGAAAACTGGTGCGGAGCAGTTCGTAGATCGCTGGCAGATCGTCGGCGGTTTCTTCAGCCACCAGCGTGTTGACCTGGATCGGCAGGCCAAGGCGTCCACAATGCCGCGCCGCTTCCATGGTGTGTTCAAACGTTCCCGGCACGGCGCGGATGGTGTCGTGCTTTTCGGCGCAGGATCCGTCCAGGCTCAGCCCCAGGCTCTGGATGCCGTGTTGTTTCAGCTTCGTGATGGCGTCGTTTGTCAGCTCCGGAGTGGCGCTGGGCGTAATCGAAACTTCCAGGCCCAAGCCGTTGGCATAATCGATCAGTTCATAAATATCCTTGCGGCTGAGCGGATCGCCTCCGGTCAGGATCAGGTGCGGCAGGGGATCGCCGAAACCTACCAGTTGCTGCAGGAAGCGCTTGCTCTGCTCGGTGGAAAGCTCCAGCGGATTGGCAGTCGGCATGGCTTCCGCCCGGCAGTGTTTGCAGGCCAGCCCGCAGGCCTGGGTCATCTCCCAGTAAACCAGCAATGGATTCTTCGAAAAGTCATGGACTACACGGCCCATATTTGCAGTAGACCCAGCACCTACCATGATTTCCCCCTTACGACCAGCTTTGAACAGCTCCCACAGACAATTTCAGGGTACTTTCGGGGCTGCAAAAAGGCTGTGATTTAAATCACAGGGAGGGGTGATGTGCTTCGCAAAAGAGTGGGGTTCACGCACCTGCTATGGACCGCCGGACGGCTAAGGCGTCTAACCGCCCTTGTATAAAACCCCCTGCCCGCGCTGTACACGCGGACTGGAAGCATCGGTCTGTTAGGCCATAGGCTCGCCGGATAAAGGCGTCCGCGACTACATTCCCGAATATCTGCCTTGGTAATTCACCTTTACCTTCGATTTTTCAACTACTTAGCTCCGTATAATCCCCTGAATCCCCACTAAACCCTCGTTTTGCACCGTTCGTTGGGATCTAGATGCGCAATCCTATAGCCTCCCATACGATAGCTTCAGAACCAACCCTAGGAAAAAGTGTACAAACTCCGCCTTTGGGCGAAGGGAAGTCCCAGGGGGCCGCAGTTTTTGGATGATGCTTTCCAGGTTCATCCGAAGCGAAGGCAGGAACGTGTAGTAGTTGGGATCGCGCTATGGGCGGGATTCCTACTCGTTTGCGCAGAGATCGCGCACGAGACGGGCGCCCGGGCGAATCCCGGTCAAACGCAGCGACTGGTCAATCGATGGACTGGAAGCTAGCAGCTAGGAGCCAAAAGTTATCATGCGCAAGCCGATTAAGTACGTGGAGAAAGCCGTTGTCACCGCCGCCAAAGGGGCCTGGGTGGTGTTCGATCGCCTGAACCGGATCAATCCCAACCCTTCGCCGACTCCCAAGTGGTCTGACAAACCGCTGCTCAAGTCGTACGAGAAGACCAAACCCCCGCTCGGCTGGCCGCGCACAACCGATTCCCTGTGCCCCAAGTGCGTGCCGGAGATCCGGCAGCAGATTCTGGACGGGCATTTGCCTCACGAAGTTTTGATGAACGAGAAAGTAGGGGAGATCAAGGCGCAGATCATCGAGCGCGACGGCAAGATCCTGAGGGTGAAGGATTGCCCCAAGCACGGTCACTTCGAAGACGTGATGTCGATTGACACCGAGTTTTCCAAGCACCTGGAGGACGTGTTCCCCGGCCGCGACATCGTGGCCCACAATGACGAGCACCTGCATCATCACGGATCGTCAACCGTGAAATATGGCCGCGGTTCCGTACTCACCATCGATCTGACTAACCGCTGCAACATGATGTGCGATCCCTGCTTCATGGACGCCAACCAGGTTGGCTTCGTGCACGAACTGAGCTGGGAAGAAATCAAAACCATGCTCGACAACGCCATCACCATCAAGCCGCGCCGCCAGATGTCGGTGCAGTTCTCCGGTGGCGAGCCGACGCTGTCGCCCTACTTCCTCGATGCAGTTCGCTACGCACGTCACGTGGGTTACAACTCGGTGCAGGCTGCGACGAACGGGATTGAGTTCGCCAAGAGTTTTGAATTCGCGCAGCAGGCCGTGGAAGCGGGCATGCGCTATGCCTACCTTCAATTCGACGGAATCGGCAACGCGGCCAACGCGCACCGCATGGTTGGCAACCTGTTCGACGTGAAGCTGAAGGCGATCGAGAACCTGCACAAGGCGGGCTGCGAGATCGTTCCAGTCATCACCATCGTGAATGGAATTAACAACGAGCAGGTCGGACGCATTATCAAATTTGCCCTTGATAATCCCAAGACGATCAGCTTCCTGAGCTTCCAGCCGGTTTCGTTTACCGGACGCGATGAAGCTGTGACGGACGAGCGGCGGCAGGCCCAGCGCTACACCCTGAGCCACCTGGCGCACGATGTCAAGAATCAAACCGGGTTAGGCGAGCCGGCGCGTGATTGGTTCCCGATCTCCTTCATGGGAACGTTCAGCGACTGGGCCGACCTGATGCATGCTCAGGACCCGAAGAATGACTGGGGTCAATTGAGTTGCGGATGCCATCCCAATTGCGGGACTGGCATGGCGGTGATGATCGATAAGGAAACCAAGGAGGCGGTGCCGGTCACGGCATTCCTGCACGGCGATCAGCTGGCGAAAGACATTGCCAAGGTGAACGATGCCTCCCGCGGGAAGTTCCTGACTGGGCTCGGCATGGCGCTGTGCCTGATGAAGAATTACGATCCTTACCATTCGCCGACGCACTTCAAGTTGATGGATCTGCTGAAGAAGTTCGATAAGAACTATCACGTTACCGGGAAGGACTACGGCAAGGTTGGCCCGGACCGCACCATCGATGACGTGATGAAGCGGCGTCAGACCGATCGCTGGAATTTCCTGTTCATCGCCGGGATGTGGTTCC